>NZ_JACLBZ010000020.1 GCF_019748715.1 Sporosarcina aquimarina
TTTTATTGTCTAACTAAGTGTAGCCTATCCACTTACATGTTCAATAAGTTTTAGGACATGAATCATAAAAAATCTCTCAAGTTGGTGGCTACTTCTTCAATATCAATATCAAGATACTGCGTTGTAACCGCTAAATCAGAATGACCTAGTGCTTTGCTTATTAGTGCAATACTCGCCCCTCTGTTCAGTAAGTTCTTTGCATACGCCCTTCTAATAGCGTGTGCATTGATATTCTCTAATCCAAATCGTTTAGAGTATTTATTTAGCTGCTTGGAAATAGCACAGTTAGATGATTTACTGGTGTTCATATATAATCCATTTTGCGTAATAAATACATTGCTATTGTCCGTGCCAAAATGGTGGCGGATTCCGTCATTCAAGTTGATTAACATTTTCAACATAGCTACTAACTCTTCATCAATGGGCAGTTTTAAAAACTTGTGATTTTTAAGAGTAGACCCATCAAGACTTAGACATTGATTCTCAACATCTATATGGCGTTCCCTTAACTCTGCAAGCGTCTTAATACGAATCCCTGTCCTATACATCAACTTAATGGCTACCGCATCTCTAAAGCCAATAAAGGAAGTCTGGTCAATCAAGCCAAGTAGCTTATCTATATCCGATTCATTTGCACCTTGCTTAACTTCCTTATCAATTTTGATATGAATGTTATTCCAAAACTTCTCTTTGATCCAACCGTTATTAAAGAACTTACTCAAAACCGCTTTAATTGATTTTAAACGAATTAGCTTAGTTGATGGCTTCACCTCTAATTAATCTAAATAGTGATATAACGAATCTATAGTAATATCTTCAACGTACTGTAATTGATTAACACCTACAAACTGGTCAAATATGTACCTATAGCTTTCTATAGTTCTTTGACGATTTCCCGAAACTTTCATTTGTTGAAATACTGTTTCAAGTGCAGAAGCTATTGTTAAACAATCACGCTTTCTCTCACTAACTATTGACGAGACTACCGCCACATCACTACTCACTGTAAAGACACCATGCTTCCTATTTTTAAACACAAAAAAACCTCCCGATTCATTAGTTGAATTAGAAGGTCGATGAACAATGTTCTATGTAAAATATGTAGGGAATAAAATAGGGATATTCAACAAGAGTTCAACTCCCGTTCAATACCCCCAAACTCCAAAACCGTTGATACCACTGTCTTACACCTTAATCTCATATGGAGACGGTGGGAGTCGAACCCACGTCCAAAGGCTCTGCTACTTCAGCGTCTACGCGTGTAGATTGACTACTTTCGGTTCGCACAGCATTATGCCGTCAATCAAGGCGTCTTGTGTGCTATCCTGGGAATCTCTTCTGACAGCCTCAGGAGGCAGATGTCAGCGTAGCTCACTAATAAGTGAACCTGACGCCTCCACATGAGCGATGGAAACGAAAGGTAGATTCAGTCAGCTTACGCTGCGAATGCTAAGTTGTTGTTTGTTTTGCCAGTTATTATTAACTGTCGTTTCTGACGGAGACGATCCCTCCGACGCGCAGCTCAAGCCCAGACCACCCCTGTCGAATCCGTAACGTCCCCGAAGGAAAGTCCGGAACCCACATCCATTTGTCACTTTCAAATGGCGGGTCGTACTTGAAACTATTTATAGTATACAATAATTCGCGCTCTCAATCAATCTTGTTGCTTTGATTTGAATGCCCGCGCCATATCACGCTTATGTTCTTTCTCTTTCAAGTCCTGTCGTTTGTCGTAGAGCTTCTTCCCTTTACCGACGCCGATCAATACTTTGGCAAAACCGTCTTTCACATACATTTTCAGCGGTACGATTGAATACCCATCTTGTTTCATCTGCCCTACCAATGTACTGATCTGTTTTTTGTGCAACAAGAGTTTCCGCGCACGCAATGGATCGTGATTGTGAATATTCCCTTGTTCGTAAGGACTGATGTGCATATTGGAAATCCATGCTTCATTATTTCGGATTAAAACAAATGCATCCCGCAACTGCACTTTCCCTTTGCGGATCGACTTGATTTCCGTTCCTTTTAACACGATTCCTGCTTCAATCGTCTCTTCAATTGCATAATCATGATTCGCTTTTTTATTGATAGCCAGTACTTTACCGGATCCTTTGGCCATGTTCCATTCCTCCCCTATTTATCAATCACGCCTCGGCGTGATTGCGTCTGGATTTTGGATCACACATATTCGCGATTGCGTCCTTTCAAAATCCATGACATCCGCCGGAGGCATCATCTAATGTCAGCATGTTTTGGCTGACGTCAGATGAAGGCTGGAGTAGATGTCTCCAGCCTTATTTTCTCTTTGGTTTCTTCTTAGATTTCTTCGGAATGCCTTCGTAAAATTTCTTCTTCGGCTTCTCGTACTTCTTATTGCGTTTGTCGCCGTCTTTCTTGCCGCGACTGCCGCCAGCACCTTGTTTCTGCCCTTGGCCCTTACCTTTGCTGCCGCCAGAATGAATCACTTTTGGCGTCTCTTTACGTGAACCGCGGAAATTTTGCTTCATGCCGACGATTTCAAAGTCGACTGCCTGCTCTTCCGGCTTAACCGAAATTACACGCACTTCCACTTCGTCCCCGATACGGAACTGTTTGCCTGACCGTTCGCCGATCATGATCATTTGACGGTCATCGAAGCGATAATAGTCGTCGTTCATGTTTTGTACATGGACCAGTCCTTCTACCGTATTCTCGAGCTCGACGAAAATTCCAAAATTCGTGACAGATGACACGACACCTTCAAATTCTTCTCCGATCTTATCCATCATGTACTGTGCTTTCTTCAACGCATTCGTATCACGTTCTGCGTCAACGGCACGGCGTTCACGTTCAGACGTGTGCTGCGCGATTTCAGGCAAGCGTGCGGACCAGTGGCTGATCGTCGTTTGTGACAAGTCCTTCTCAAATAAATACGTCCGGATCAAGCGGTGAACGATCAAGTCTGGATATCTTCGGATCGGTGCGGTGAAATGCGTGTAGTAATCCGTTGATAAACCAAAGTGTCCTAGACTCTCTTCAAAGTACTTCGCTTGCTGCATGGAACGTAACAACATCGTAGAAATCACCGATTCTTCAGGCAGTCCTTCAATCGATTCGACAATTTCCTGCAATGCGCGCGGATGGACTTGGTTGCCTGTCCCTTTGACTACAATTCCAAAGTTGGTCAAAAACTCGAAGAAGCGTTGTAATTTCTCTTCTTTCGGATCTTCGTGAATCCGATAGAGGAACGGCACTTGCAGCCAGTGGAAATGCTCGGCTACCGTTTCATTGGCAATCAGCATGAATTCTTCGATCAATCGTTCAGAAACGGTACGTTCGACGATGACGACATCTGTCGGCCAGCCTTCTTCATCCACGAGAATTTTAGATTCTTTGAAATCAAAGTCAATTGCGCCGCGATCTTGCCGTTTCTGACGAAGGATTGCTGCAAGCTTCGCCATATCATTGAGCATCGGCACGATTTCTTCATACTTCTTCGACAACTCTTCATCTTGGTTATCGATAATTTCATATACATCCGTGTACGTCATTCGATAATTCGAATTAATGACACTCGGATAAATTTCATGTTCAACCACTTTACCGTTCTGGTCCACTTTCATTTCACACGTCAACGTCAGGCGGTCTTCACCTGGATTCAATGAGCAAATCCCATTCGATAAACGGTGTGGAAGCATCGGGATGACACGGTCCGTCAAATAGACGCTCGTTCCGCGGTCCGCCGCTTCAGCGTCCATCGGGGAATTTTCGGTTACATAGTAACTTACGTCTGATATGTGGACGAATAAACGATACGAACCATCGTCGTCTCTCACTAAAGCGATGGCATCATCCAAGTCTTTTGCGTCTGCTCCGTCAATCGTGATCGTCATATCGTTGCGTAAATCTTTACGTTTGAAGAAATCCTCTTCTTGTACAGTCGTCGGTACACTCATTGCATGGTCTATCACTTCTTGAGGGAATTCTACGGCGATTCCATGCTTATGGATGATGGATAAAATATCGACTCCAGGATCATTTTTATGACCGAGGATTTTCACAATCATTCCCGTTGCAGACTGGGTGTTGTCCGGCCAATGCGTGATTTCAACGATTACTTTATGACCATCGACAGCTTCAAGCGTATTTCCTTTTTCGACAAAAACGTCCATTGGAAGTTTTTTATCATCAAGCAATACGAAGCCATATCCATCTCTTTCTACATACGTACCAACCACAGTCGTCGTTTTTCTTTCAACGATTCTCGTAATAACGCCTTCCCGGCGATCTCCATGTGAATCTCCAGAAACTCGGACCAATACCGTATCGCCATTCATCGCACCATTCACTTCATGCGGCGGGATGAAGACATCGTCCCCTACCACTTCCTCCGGTACGACGAATCCGAATCCTTTCGCATGACCAATAAATTTACCGCGAAGTAAATTCATCTGTTCCGGCAAGCCGTAGCGATTCGTGCGTGAGCGAACGATAATTCCGTTTTGTTCAAGCTGTACGAGCATTTTCACAAGTTCCTTAAATTCTGCTGCTTGCTCTATTCCGAGCACTTCCTGAATTTCATGAACTGTGAGCGGTTTGTAGGATTCTGCTTTCACTAAAGACAAAATCCGATCTTGTAACTCTTTTTCAAATGCGTCCAAACAAACATCTCCTCCTTCTTTACCTACTATTTGTATCTTCCCCTGTTTTTACTCCTGCCAATCAAGTGATTCCAGAAATTGCAGGACTTTTTCGTGAAGCTGTTCTTTTTCCGGACCGAGCGTAATGACATGTCCTGATTCTTCATACCACTGTAATTCTTTGTCAGTGGATTCTGCTTCATCATAAATAATTTGAGCCGAATTCGGATCGATCACTTCGTCCTGAGTTGCTTGAACAACAAGGAGCGGTGTGTAAATTTGATTGACTTCTTTACGAACACCTTCCACCAACGGGCGCATATCGTTCAGTCCCGGCATCGACTTTGTTTTCAAATCCGCTACCTCTTGCTCTATTTGTTCATCGCTTTGTCCCGCGAACTTTTTATAGTCACGTGCATATTTCAAAACGCCTTGATACAGGAGATCTGTCGTTTTCATCGTCATCGGTGCGCACATCGTGACGACACCTTTTAGCGGATATTCAGCCGCGAGCTTTAATGAAAACACGCCGCCAAGAGATAGTCCAGCCACTGCGATTTCTTCGTAACCTGCGTCCTTTAGCTGATTGTAAGCTGCGAGGACGTCTTCCCACCATTGATCAGGATTGGTCTTGATCAATTCTTCAGGCGGTACGCCGTGTCCTTGGTAATGTGGTGCCAATGAAGTATAATTATGCTTTTCCAGGAATCGGCCGAGCATCCGAACATCTGCGGATGTCCCCGTAAAGCCGTGCAAAAGTAATACAGCACGTTTCCCATGTTCAAAGAAAAACGGTTTTGGTTGTGCGATTCGCATGTCATTCGATCCTTTCTACGAAAAGCGCCTGACCGTTCAAACTTGGTCAGGCGCTTGCTTTTTATATTTTCATTATCGCTATTGTTAAGACAAAAAATAATACAGATAGGACAATCGTAGTTCGTTGAAGAACTAAGTCCAATCCGCGTGCTTTTTGTTTACCGAAAAGTTGTTCTGCCCCTCCGGAGATGGCTCCTGACAGTCCCGCACTTTTACCGGATTGCAATAATACGACAACAATTAATGCTATAGCTACGACTACAAGCGATGCTGTTAAAACGGCATGCATGTTTTTCCACCCCCAAAATAGCAAGTCACAACATTTCTATTTTAACAAAGCTATGTCATCGGCACAACCTTTTATCATAATCCAGATGCAAATTGTGCCAGATGACGCTTGCTAGTTCGATTATTTGTTGAGGTTATAAAATGTTTTTTTGCCTAAGTATTGAGCTGTTTCAAATAATTGATCTTCGATACGCAGCAATTGATTGTACTTCGCTACGCGGTCTGTACGTGAAGGAGCACCTGTTTTAATTTGTCCAGCATTCGTAGCGACTGCGATGTCTGCGATCGTCACATCTTCGGATTCACCGGAACGGTGAGAAATCACAGCTGTATAACCTGCGCGCTTCGCCATTTCAATCGCATCGAATGTTTCTGTCAATGTACCGATCTGGTTCACTTTGATGAGGATTGAGTTACCGATTCCTTCTTCGATTCCGCGTGATAGTTTATCCGTATTTGTTACGAATAAATCATCCCCGACCAACTGTACTTTTTGACCGATACGCTCAGTCAATAGTTTATGGCCAGCCCAGTCGTTTTCATCCAAACCGTCTTCAATCGATACGATCGGATATTTTTCGCAAAGTTCTTCATACCAAGCAACCATTTCTTCAGATGTTTTACGAACATCTTCTCCTGCCAGGTAGTAGTTGTTTTGGTCTTTATCGTAGAATTCAGATGAAGCTACGTCCATTGCAAGCAAGATTTCCTCGCCCGCTTTGTAGCCCGCTTTTTCAATCGCTTCGATGATCGTCGTCAAAGCTTCTTCATTTGAAGCTAAGTTCGGAGCAAATCCGCCTTCGTCACCAACCGCTGTGTTCAAGCCTTTTTCATGCAATACACTTTTCAGGCTGTGGAAAATTTCAGTTCCCATGCGCAAAGCATGACGGAAAGATTCTGCGCCGACAGGCATGATCATAAACTCTTGGATATCAACGTTATTGTCTGCGTGCTCTCCACCGTTCAAAATATTCATCATCGGTACCGGCAATTGTTTCGCATTGAAACCACCTAAATACTGATAAAGCGGTAGATCTAAATAGTCTGCAGCAGCATGTGCGACTGCCATGGATACACCCAGGATTGCATTTGCACCGAGCTTGCCTTTATTTGATGTACCATCTAATTCGATCAATGCTTTATCGATCACTACTTGATCTAAAACAGAATAGTTATCTTCGAGTTCTGAAGAGATCACTTCATTCACATGATCAACAGCTTTCAAAACACCTTTTCCATTGTAGCGATTTTCGTCGCCATCGCGTAATTCAACCGCTTCGTATTCACCTGTGGAAGCTCCGGACGGAACAATTGCACGTCCGAACGCACCGCTTTCTGTGAACACTTCTACTTCTACAGTTGGATTACCTCGTGAGTCTAATACTTCTCTAGCTTGAATATGTGTAATGATTGGCATGATGATCTCTCCTTAGAATAATGGTTTGCCGGTCATTTCAACCGGTTGAGGAATTCCTAGCATTTTGAGTAAGGTAGGCGCTAAGTCTGCGAGAATACCGTCTGTCCGCAATGTCACGTCCGGCTGTGTCACGATGACAGGCACAGGATTTTTCGTATGTGCCGTCATAGGTTGTCCACCGATCGTAGTGACTTCATCCGCATTTCCATGATCCGCTGTGATGATTGCTGATCCGCCTTTTGCAAATAGTGCATCGATGATTCTTCCTAGACATTCATCCACCGTCTCAATCGCTTTGACAGTCGGCTCAAGCATTCCGCTATGCCCGACCATATCCGGATTGGCAAAGTTTAGAATGATCGCATCTTGCCGCTCTGCTTCGATTTCTTTAATCAACGCGGATGTTACATCATACGCGCTCATTTCCGGCTTCAAATCGTAAGTCGCTACTTTCGGGGAATTAATGAGGATCCGGGTCTCCCCTTCAAACTCTTCCTCACGGCCGCCACTCATGAAAAATGTCACATGTGGATATTTTTCCGTTTCCGCGATTCGTAATTGCCGTTTACCGCGGTCCGCCAACACTTCACCGACTGTTTTCGTTAAATTGACACTATGGAAAACGACATCCGCCACCACATCCTCACTATAATGAGTGAAGCCGGTGAAATGTAAGTCGGTGAACTTCTTGACACCCGTATCAAAACCGTCGAAACCTGGCTGTGTGAAAGCACGCGACAGTTGAATCGCACGGTCTGGACGGAAATTGAAGAAAATCATTGCATCGCCATTCTCGACAGTAGCTATTGGCTTACCATCTTGTTGTACCACAAACGGCTCAATAAATTCATCATGTATTTCTTCGGTATACGACGCGCTAATTCCTTCTTCAGCAGAATCCACATGTTTTCCGATGCCGTAAACGATCGCATCATACGTTTTTTGAACACGATCCCATCTCTTATCACGGTCCATAGCATAGTATCTGCCGGAAACTGTCGCGATTTGTCCGACACCGATTTCTTTCATCTCTGTTTCTGTCCGTTTGATATAAGGGATGGCTGTCGTCGGCCCAACGTCTCGTCCGTCGAGGAACGCATGCAAGTAAACTCGTTCGACACCTTGTTGTTTAGCTAGTTTCAATAACGCGAATAAATGCTCATAGTGGCTGTGTACGCCCCCGTCGGACAGCAATCCCATCACGTGAAGCGCGGAATTATTGGTCTTGACGTGTTCCATTGTTTCAAGCAATGCCGCATTTTCGAAAAACTCGCCTTCGCGAATGGACTTATCAATGCGCGTCAAACTTTGGTAGACGATGCGCCCTGCCCCGATATTCAAATGACCCACTTCGGAGTTTCCCATTTGTCCTTCCGGCAGACCAACCGCTTCCCCGCACGCAGTCAACGTAGCGTGAGGGAAGTTTTTCCACAGCAAATCAAAGTTTGGAATGTTGGCATGCGCAACAGCGTTTCCGTATTTCTCGTCACGCAATCCAAAGCCGTCCAAAATAATGAGCGCGACTGGATTATTCGACATGAGTTCCAGCCTCCACTAATTGAACAAATGCTTCCGGATCTAGGCTCGCTCCCCCGACCAGTGCGCCGTCAATATGTTCTTTGCTGAGTAACTCCGAAATGTTTTCCGGTTTGACACTGCCGCCGTATTGGATACGTATAGCATCCGCCACCTCTTTCGAGTAGATGGTTTCTACTTTATGGCGGATCGCGCCGCACACTTCATTGGCATCTTCGGCAGTAGCGGTCTTTCCTGTTCCGATAGCCCAGATCGGTTCGTAGGCTATGACGGATTTTTTTGCTTGTTCTGCCGTGACATCGGCAAATGCTTTTTCCACTTGAGCGGAAACGATCGAGACCGTTTCCTTCGCTTCTCGTTGTTCCAACGTTTCTCCGACACATACAATTGGCACAAGTTGATGCTTGTGTGCAGCCACTACTTTTTTGTTGACCGTTTCATCTGTTTCATTGAAATACTGACGACGTTCTGAGTGTCCAAGTATGACATACTGCACACCGAGATCTGCAAGCATGGCCGGGCTGATTTCCCCGGTAAATGCTCCTTCATCCGTATCGTGCATCGTTTGCGCGCCTACTTTGACAGCACTCGTTTCAAAACGCTGCAGCAAATCTGTTACATAAAGTGCAGGTGGGCAAATGACCGCTTCCACTTTATCAGATGTAGTGATTCGTTCTTTGATTTGTTCAGCAAAATCTGCAGCTTGATTGGATAGTTTATACATCTTCCAATTCCCTGCAATAATACGTTTTCTCAAAAGAATTCCTCCTATTCTCGATCTTCTAGTACCGCAACTCCCGGCAATTCCTTACCTTCCATGAATTCCAATGAAGCACCGCCACCTGTGGAGACGTGATCCATTTTATCCGCCACCTCGAACTTTTCAACAGCAGCCGCCGAATCTCCACCGCCGATCACCGTGTACGCAGCCGTTTCAGCCATCGCATCTGCAACGGTTTTCGTACCGTTCGCAAACGGTTCCATTTCAAATACGCCCATCGGTCCGTTCCAAATGACGAACTTGGAGTCTAGAATTACTTGCTTATACCGCTCGGCTGTTTCCGGTCCGATATCCAGTCCCATCCAGCCTTCTGAAATCTCTCCGACTGAGACGGTTTTTGTCTCTGCATCCACTGAAAAAGCATTCGCCACTGCTGCGTCCGTAGGCAAATATAAGTTGACATCTTTGTCCTTTGCTTTTTGGATGAACGACTTCGCCAGCTCTACTTTATCCTCTTCCACTAACGAATCTCCAGTTTGGTGACCTTGCGCACGTGTAAACGTATACGAAAGACCGCCGCCAATAAGTAAATTATCCACTTTGTCCAATAAATTATCGATGACACCGATTTTATCTTTTACCTTCGCCCCTCCAATTATAGCAGTGAAAGGCCGTTCAGGATCAGACAACGCTTTGCCGAGGACATCTAATTCTTTTTCCAGCAAGAAGCCAAGAACTCCGGGTATGTATTGAGCAATCCCGGCAGTGGAAGCGTGTGCACGGTGCGCGGTTCCAAATGCATCGTTAACAAACACATCTGCAAGTTCAGCAAACTGTTTTGCTAGTTCTGCATCATTCTTCTCTTCACCCGGATTGAAACGGACGTTTTCGAGCAGAAGGATATCGCCATCTTTCATTGCAGCGATCGCTTGTTCAACTTCTTCACCTACAGAAGCATCCAATTTCCGTACAGGTTTGCCAAGAAGTTCAGACAATTGCTCTCCAGCAGCCGTCAAGCGCATATCTTCCTTTACTTCGCCTTTTGGACGTCCCAAGTGACTCGCTAAAATGACTTTCGCACCTTTGCCTGTCATATACTCAATTGTTGGGAGTGCGGCCCGAATCCGTGTGTCATCGGTCACTTTTCCTTCTTCCATCGGTACATTGAAATCTACGCGGCAAAAGACGCGTTTTCCATTCAACTCGACATCTCTAACCGTTTTCTTTAACTTCATAGATCTTGTCCTCCTTGCCATAATAAAAAAGGGAAGAACGGGTTTATCCGTTCCTCCCACCCATATTCATTCATTATAATCAATCAACAATAAATTGGCTATGATTTATAAAAGAATCACTCGATTTCTTGGCTTAAAGTCCTTGTTTTTCCATATAGCGAGCCAAATCAATACAGCGCGCAGAGTAGCCGGATTCATTATCGTACCAAGAAATAACTTTTACCATATTTCCGTCAAGCACCATAGTCGATAACGCGTCAACTGTAGAAGAAGCCGTGTTGCCATTATAATCAATAGAAACAAGTGGCAGTTCATTGAAGTATAGAAGCCCTTTTAATTCATTTTCTGAAGCTTGCTTTAACGCAGCGTTCACTTGTTCAGTCGTGACGTCTTGACCGACTTCCGCAACAAAGTCCACAAGGGAAACGTTCGGTGTTGGTACACGTACTGCCATTCCATCTAGTTTACCCTTTAGTTCTGGAATTACTTTTGTTACAGCTGAAGCTGCGCCAGTTGATGTCGGAATCATGGATTCTGCTGCTGCACGTGCGCGACGGTAGTCTTCATGCGGCAAGTCCAAGATGCGCTGATCATTTGTATAAGAGTGGACCGTTGTCATCATTCCACGTTTAATACCGAATGTATCATTCAATACTTTCACGACAGGCGCCAGGCAGTTCGTCGTACAAGATGCGTTTGAAACAATATGGTCCGTTGCAGGATTGTATGTTTCTTCGTTTACACCCATTACAAGTGTTGTCATTTCACCTTTTGCCGGTGCGGAGAGGATGACTTTTTTAGCACCAGCATCGATGTGTTTTTGCAATTTTTCTTTATCGCGGAACACCCCAGTTGAGTCTATGACAATATCTACGCCAAGGTCTCCCCATGGTAAATTAGCTGGATCTTTTTCTGCAAATACTTTAACCTTTTTGCCATCGATCACTAATGATGATTCATCGGATTGTACGTCTGAATCTAATACGCCATGGACGGAATCATATTTCAATAAATGTGCAAGCATCGCTGCATCCGTAAGGTCGTTGATTGCCACTACTTCTACGTCTTCTGTTTTCAACGTCTCGCGCAATACCACTCGTCCAATTCGTCCAAACCCATTAATCGCTAATTTCACTGTCATACTAAATCCCTCCATTTAAGTAGTTGTTTTATAGTTGCCCTTTTACAGGCATTAAATAGCCATAGTTTACATAAGCGACAGCATTTTTTGTGCTGCCCCTTCATCTGTTACTAAAATCGTTTGCGGCGGAGCGCTTGCTAGGTAAGACAATAACGCATCTGCCTTACTCTCTCCCCCAGCTACCGCAAATATTAGTGGTACATTTTGTAAATGTTCCACTTGAATACCGACCGTACGGATCCGATGAACAATTTCACCGTCCCGATTGAAGTAAAAGCCAAAAGCTTCTCCGACAGCCTGTTTATCCATAAGTATTTGCTGTTCATTCTCTGAGGAATTGCGCAGCAACGCCATCTTGGAAGCATTACCGACGCCGTGTATAACACACTCCGTCTTGCTATATAAATCCAACATTTCTTTTGCGGCAGGCTCATGTTGGAATACTGCATGTGCCTCTTCGCTAAGTGTGTCTGGATAATAAAACGCTTTGTATGAAGCATCGCAAGCTTCTGCAAAAGATGCTGCAATCATATTCGCTTGCAAACCAATTTCTTCTCCGACTCCGCCCCGTGCCGCAATGAATTGTAAATCAGACAACTCATCGTTTTGCATGAAAGGAGGTATCGCCGCCACTGAACTGCCACCTGTCACGGCTACTACTTTAAAGTCATTGATTTGAGTACGAAATTGCTTGGCTGCATGCATACCGAGTAGTTTTTTTGTCAACTCGGAGCGATCCGAGTCACCTTCCACTATATGGACTTCTTTAATGGAAAGTCGCTGCGAAAGTTCATTTGCAAGTTGTCGCCTGCCCGATCGTTCTTCTATCGTTTCATGCAAGAGGAAAAGTACTTCTACACCTTTTGGGGTAATGGTTACACCTTCTTTAGCCACATCCACTACACCTTGTTCTTTCAATAATTCAAGCATCGTTCTAGTTTCACGTTCGGAATAGCCGGACATCGAACTCAATGGTCGTCTGCCAATCGGTCCTGCAAGCTTGATGAGTTTCAGCAAGTGATACCTTTGTTCAATTAACGATGGAAGTTCAGGTACAAGTGCTAGTTGCGCATCGATAAATGATAAGCTCAATCACATCACTCTTTTCAGTGGCGGGTTTTTATTGATCCCAACTAAAATATATTGTCCCACCTGGATTAAAAAAATATTATACATAGAGTATAACATCTTTTAATAATCAATTCAACAAAGAAAGCGTTTTCATTATTCAATTATTTCTAAAATATCAATATAGCCGATATTGCCGTACTTTAAGACGCTTCCATTTTGTTCGAGGACCGGAATCATGAGCATGTATTTTTCATGGGCTTGTTCGTCTTCTTCAATATTGATCGTCTGCCATTCAATCGGATGATCTTCCGCGACCAGCCGAAGCATCCGTTCAGCATCTTCGCATAACCCGCAGTTCGGTCTTGTGTAAAATGAGAATTTCATGTGCTTCACCCCGTAAGTTTTTCTCCTTTTATCGTATAGAATGGATCGTGTCTTCGCAAGGACATTGTTTACGAATATAAAATTGTCTTATGAGCGCTGAGAGCGGCTTTATGATCGTGTTCAGTG
The DNA here is from genome assembly GCF_019748715.1 of Sporosarcina aquimarina. Taxonomy (GTDB): domain Bacteria; phylum Bacillota; class Bacilli; order Bacillales_A; family Planococcaceae; genus Sporosarcina; species Sporosarcina newyorkensis. The sequence continues at coordinate 13,358 of NZ_JACLBZ010000020.1, forward strand.
ATGTTATGAGCGCTTGAAGGTTACGTATGAGCGGCTGATGACACGATATGAGCGGCAACTGATGTTTATGAGCGCTGGAGGATGGTTTATGATCGGCCAGCAAACATTTCATCTACTTATAATGAAAGAAGGCTGTCGGGAAAATCATTTTCCCGACAGCCCTATTGTTTTTCGCTCACCAACTTCTTCCTGCACCGCCACCTCCGCCGGAACCACCTCCGCCAAAGCCGCCGCCTCCAAATCCACCACCGGAACCCCCGCCTCCCATTGGACCCGGGAAGAAAATCGGACCTCCGCTAGATCGGCCGCGCGGACCGCCACCGCCTTTTCCTCCACCGCCTCTAAACATACGATAGAGAATATATAAAATAATGAAGATGACAATGATAGGTGGAAGACCAGGTTCCTCCGAAGATTCAGGGTAATCAACCGGAAGCTCTTCTCCATCCAATCCATATTCCGCAGCGATTTCATTGTAGAATGCTTTATACGCTTCCATTATTGCCAAATCAGGTTGTGGCGGATTTGCTTTTAAATAAGGCATCGCCACTTCATCGATGATGCGTCCCACTTTACCGTCCGGTAGCGCACCTTCCAACCCATAGCCCGTCGTTAGATAAAACTCTCTTTTTATACCTGCCGCTTCATCCTTTTCGGTGGAAACGATCAGCAATGCTCCATTGTCCATACTTTTATCGCCAAGTTGCAATTCTCGGAGCTTTTTTACGGCATACTCTTCCACCGGTACCCCATCAAGCGAATAAACTGTACGCACCGCAAATTCTGCTTTCGTAGCACCCTGTAAACGAATGCCATACTCCCGTAATTCCGCTTCTTGTTGAGGTGACAAAACATCCGCGTCATCCACTATCACTTCCGTAATCGCATGAGCAGGTGCTGCAGTGCCAATCAGGGCGAGTAGCAGCACGGCAACAAACATGCAAAAACGGTTCCTCACTTCGTATCATCCCCAAAATCGACTGCTGGCGGTTGTTGCGCCCCTTCAACCGCTTTGAAATATTCTTTTTCGTCAAAGCCAAAAGTGGATGCAATGACTTTACCAGGGAAACGTTTTACTTTTCGATTAAAGACAGACACTACATCATTGTAATCTTTTCGTGCGACCGCAATTCGGTTCTCTGTACCCGCCAATTCATCCATTAGTTGTTGAAAGTTTTGATTGGCTTTTAAATCCGGATAATTTTCCACGACTACCAGTAGCCGGCTCAGTGCACTTGAGAGCTCTGAATCCGCTGCTGCCTGCTCTTCCGGTCCTTGCGCTCCCGCCATTTTACTGCGGGCGTTCGCGATGTTCTCCAAAACCTCTTTCTCATGAGACGCGTAACCTTTTACTGTACTGACTAAGTTTGGAATTAAGTCCACTCTGCGCTGTAATTGAGTTTCAATTTGTGCATACGACTGATCGACATCTTCTTCTAAATTCACTAATTTATTATAGCTCGGGACAATCATAACAGCTGCTATGACAACTAAAATGATGACGACTATAAGTGGTCCTGTAATTTTCTTCATTCACAATTGCTCCTTTCTTGTCTGGTTAGTATTTACTTACCCTTATTCTTTATCCCGCCAAACGTCCAGTTGATTTCACCTTTTGGAAATTACACAACTTTCCTTGGGTATTCGTCCAATATCCCATTTCAATCCGTGAATATATTAACTACTATATGACGGAGATATTGTGTAAAATACTAAACCTTTTTGTGAACTTTTTTCATTTATACCTTTACAGATTATTTTGAGTAAGCTATACTGTAAAAAGTTGCACGAGGGAAAGAATCTAGTACAAATCATGCACTAGAGTTGCATGAGGGAAACTAATGTTTTATAGTATTTTATAACTTTCAAAATTGAACGATTGCCTGAATAAAATTTTCATTAGTTTTTTATTTAACTAAAAGTTGCACGAGGGAAAGATAATTGAAGGAGGAAACAAGATGGTTGATCCGATAACAGTCGAACACATCAGTGTATCGTATGACGGAAATGAAGTTGTAAAGGATATATCCTTTTCATTTAAAGCCTCAAGTTTAATTGGGGTCCTCGGTCCAAACGGTGCCGGGAAATCAACATTAATGAAAGCCATGCTGGGATTAATCCACAAAGATTGCGGTTCCGTCAAACTTGGCAGCAAGTCTATAGATGAAATGCGCAAACAAATTGCGTATGTTCCACAACGTTCGAATATCGACTGGAGCTTTCCAATTGTTGTAAAAGATACAGTTCTTCTCGGAACTTACCCTAAAGTCGGCTTATTGCGGCGTCCGAAAAAAGCCGACAAAGAATGGGCGATGGAATGTCTGAAGCAAGTTGGCATGGAGGAATTTGCGAACCGACAGATCAGCGAACTTTCAGGCGGGCAACAACAACGCGTGTTTTTAGCACGGGCATTGGCTCAAAAAGCGGATTATTTCTTCTTAGATGAACCGTTTGTCGGTATTGATGTGTCTAGTGAAGAAGTCATCATTGATATATTACGAAAATTGAAGGAAGCCGGCAAAATTGTCTTCGTTGTTCACCACGACCTGTCAAAAGTAAAAAATTATTTTGACGACCTGGTATTAATCAATAAGGAATTAATCGATGCCGGGCCTGTGAACAAAGTGTTCCAGGCGGAAAATATGACGAAAGCATACAACCGACAATTCATGTTCGATGGCTTGGAGGTTTCGATGTAATGGAGTTTATTCAAGATTTAATGACATATGGATTTTTGCAGAAAGCGTTTATCACTTCCATTATGGTCGGGGTTATCTGCGGTGTGATCGGAAGCTTTATCGTACTTCGCGGCATGGCATTAATGGGGGATGCGATCTCTCACGCCATTCTGCCAGGCGTTGCTATTTCGTATATGCTTGGCATCAACTATTTCTATGGAGCTGTCGCAACGGGAGTATTAACCGCTTTTGGAATCGGGGCAATCTCTCAAAACAGCCGAATTAAAAATGATTCATCTATCGGGATCGTATTTTCAGCGTTTTTTGCCCTTGGTATCATTTTGATCACACAAGCAAAAAGTGCGACGGACCTGACACAAATTTTATTCGGTAATGTGTTATCTGTCCGAACTTCTGATATGTGGCTGACATTGGTAATCGGAGCCATCGTGATTCTAGTTGTTATTCTGTTCTTCAAAGAATTGCTCGTTTCCAGTTTTGATGAAACGATGGCTGCAGCCTATGGTTTAAAAACTCGGCTGATTCACTACGGCATCATGTTCTTACTGACTTTGGTGACAGTTGCTTCGTTACAGACGGTTGGAGTGATTTTGGTAGTATCTTTATTGATTACACCTGCTTCCACAGCCTATCTCTTAACGAACCGCCTATCGATCATGGTCGTGCTCGCTTCATTCTTCGGTGCGATGTCTTCCATTATCGGTCTCTATTTCAGCTTTTTATACAACATGCCGTCCGGTCCCGTCATCGCTTTGGCAGCGACTGCCCTATTCGTAGTGGCACTTTTATTCTCACCTAAGCAAGGGATTGTAGTCAGTAAGTTTCGCTCCAAGTCTAAACGCAAGCCGATGGTAAATTAAAGGATCAACCGCCGATGCGGAAAAATAAATATAATTATTCACAAAGGAGTAGAATGAATCAAATGAAAAGTTTTGTAAAATGGTTAGGTTTGTCTTTACTTGCTGTGTTCATGTTAGCAGCATGCGGTAAAGACGACAACGGCCCTAAGGAAGGAAACTCGGATGTAGGTAAAAAACCAACTGAGTCCAATGAAAAATTGAAAGTTGTGACGTCTTTTACAATCATCGCGGATATGGCACGTGAAATCGGCGGGGACTTGGTAGAAGTGTATAACTTAGTGCCAACTGGAACGGACCCTCACGAATACGAGCCGTTACCCGATGATATTAAAGCCGCAACAGACGCCGATGTTCTATTTTATAATGGCTTAAACCTTGAAGGCGGGAAAAACGGCTGGTTCTTTAAAATGATGGATTCTGTGAATCAAAAAGAAGAGAACATCTATAGTTTAACGGAGCGTGTGGAACCTAAGTATTTGGGTGGAGAAGATGGCCGCGATGAAGAAATCAACCCGCATGCGTTCATCGATCCAGCTGTAGGAGTGAAGATGGCTGAAGATTTGCGTGATGCATTGATTGAACAGCATCCGTCAGACAGCGATAAGATTAAAGAGCAAGGTGACGAATATGTACAACGTCTGAAAGACTTGGATGCAGAATTCCAAGAGCGTATTGAAACCATACCTGAAGAAAATCGCGTGCTGGTAACGAGTGAACGTGCTTTCCAATACTTGAATGATCACTATGGTTTGAAAGAAGCCTTCATATGGGAAATCGATACAGAGGAAAACGGTTCACCTAAGCAAATTAAAGACTTGATCCACTATATAGAAGAACATAAAGTACCTGTTCTTTTTGTAGAATCTAATGTCGATACACGTCCAATGGAAACCGTATCTAAAGAAACCGGCGTTCCAATCGCGGAAAAGCCAATCTACTCTGATGAAATCGGTAACCCTGGTGATGAAGTGGATACGTACATCAAATACTTGGAATACAATATGAATCTCATACATGATGAGTTAAGCAAAGAACGGTAAACGTAGGTCAACCAACTATACAATGGAAACAATGGAAAGAAGTCACTTTATTGAGTGGCTTCTTTTTATTTTGATAATCTTTTTCGTTAATAGCATTGTACATATAAGCAACTACTTATATAATAGTTTTAACAAACATTAAAGGAGCCTTTTATGGATATTGAAACATTGGAACGCTATATGAAAACGCTAGGCGATAAATCAAGATTACGGTTGCTGAAAGCGTTAGAAGAAGGACCTTTGTGTATTTGCGACCTGACTGTTTTGCTGGACGTATCGCAGCCTGCCGTCAGCCAACATATGCACAGATTGAAGAAAGAAGGAATCGTGCTGGATGAAAGACGCGGCAGATGGATTTATTGGTCGATTAACGCTCATCATCCTCAATACTCTTTATTACTTGATCTACTCAAATTATTACCAAGACAGACGACCACCTGCAGAGAGGAGAATAATCGATGCAAATAATTCTGGCTTTCCTAATCTTTTTACTGACACTTGTATTTGTTATCTGGCAGCCAAAAGGGTTATCCATTGGTTGGTCTGCGGTGGCAGGTGCAATTCTGGCATTGCTCGTTGGAGTTGTCAGCTTCTCAGATGTTCTGGATGTAACATCCATCGTTTGGAATGCTACGCTGACCTTCGTAGCACTGATCATCATTTCATTGATTTTGGATGAAATCGGATTTTTCGAATGGGCGGCATTGCATATGGCGAGGTTTGCCAGAGGCAGCGGCTTGCGGATGTTTTTGCTCATCATTCTTCTCGGTGCTGCCGTGTCGGCTCTTTTCGCGAATGATGGGGCTGCTCTGATTTTGACTCCGATTGTTTTGGCAATGGTGAGAGCTCTCGATTTTAAAGAAAAGATGATTTTGCCTTTCGTTATGGCATCCGGCTTCATCGCGGATACGACATCTCTTCCCTTCGTCGTAAGCAATCTGGTGAATATTGTATCCGCTGATTTCTTCGGCATAGGTTTCGCGGAATATGCGAGCCGAATGATCATCCCGAACTTCTTCAGTTTGATCGCGAGCATCCTGGTACTCTATCTTTATTTTGCTAAATCCATTCCGAAGCATTTCGATGAATCGCGGCTGCGTCAACCTGCCGCTGCCATTCAGGATCAGAGAATGTTTCGGATTTCATGGATTGTACTCGGCATTTTGTTGATCGGCTACTTTGCCAGCGAATCCCTCACTCTGCCTGTTTCATTTGTTGCAGGGGCGGTAGCACTTCTCTTCTTGCTGACAGCCAAACGCAGTCCCGCTGTAGAAATAAATAAAGTGATAAAAGGTGCGCCTTGGGCAATCGTCTTCTTTTCAATCGGCATGTATGTTGTTGTATACGGCTTACGAAACGCAGGCATGACCGCTACGCTGACTAGTTTGATCGAATGGACGTCCAGCCACGGATTGTATGCCGCCACGATCAGTATGGGCTTCATTGCTGCTATTCTTTCCTCTTTCATGAATAATTTGCCTACCGTCATGATCGATGCATTGGCCATCCAAGATGCAGCTGTATCACCTGAAATTCGCGAAGCTCTTATATACGCTAATGTCATTGGGTCTGATCTTGGACCGAAAATGACACCGATCGGATCATTGGCTACTTTGCTTTGGTTGCATGTTCTTTCATTAAAAGGCGTCCGAATTTCTTGGGGGTATTATTTCAAAGTAGGTATCGTATTAACTGTTCCTACTTTATTTATTACGTTAACCGGATTATGGTGGTGGCTGACCATCGTATGAAGATAAAAGGCTGTCCTGGAAGTTTTCAGTGACAGTCTTTTTTTCCGTGTTCCAGCAAGCGTAGAGGCGAAACGCACGAAAGTGTCATTGCACCGAGCCAAAATGCCAACGAACCAAGCGAAAAATTTTCCGGACCGCACCAAAGTCGGGGCATCCCGAACCAAATCACTTAACAAGCGAGCCAAACAGCCAACGAAACGAACATTTTCGTCTACCCTTCCCGACAACTTCTTCCCGCGTTAAAAAGGAGCCGGCCGAAATTTCCCGGTCAGCTCCTTTTTCATCTACTGCTTGTAAAACGTCCTAAGAAATCTTGCAGACGCTCACTTTCCGGATTCATCAGAATTTCTGAAGGCGCACCCTGTTCTTCGATGACGCCTTCATTCAGGAAGACGACACGATCAGCGATGTCGAGGGCGAAATCCATTTCATGTGTAACGAGGATCATTGCCATCTCCCCTTCTTTCGCCAAATCACGGATGACTTCCAGCACTTCTCCGACTAACTCTGGGTCAAGGGCGGACGTCACTTCATCGAACAGCATGACTTTCGGACGCATCATCAAGGCGCGAGCCATGGCGACACGTTGTTTTTGTCCGCCTGACAATTGTGCAGGATAAAGTTCGATTTTGTCACCCAGCCCCACCTTTTCAAGCATCTCAACGGCCGTCGCTTTCACTTCCGACTTGCTTTCATTTTTCACGAGAACTGGTGCCAACATGCAGTTCTCCAAAATCGTCATATGCGGGAAAAGGTTAAAATGTTGGAATACCATACCGATATCTCCACGAATGGAACGCAGATGGTTTTCATCTGCTGTCACCCACTCGCCTTTCTTCTCCATCTGCCATAAGTTCTCGCCGTTCACTTCAATGATGCCAGCTGTCGGTTCTTCCAGTGTCATCAACATCCGGATGATCGTCGTTTTACCAGAACCACTCGGACCGATCAGCGCCACTTTTTCAGATGGTTTGATATCCAGGTCAATCCCCTTTAATACTTCGGTTTGTCCAAATGATTTATGAACGTCTTTATATTGCACTATCGGTTCCATTCTCTTCCCCTCTCCTTCATTCAGTTGCGTTTTTATTCAGGATGCATTATGCCAGCGTCTTCTTGTCGAACCGGCGATTGTATTTTTTCTCTAATTTATTTATCAACAACGCCGAAGGATAACTCAATAATAAGAAGAACAGCGCCACCACAGTAAGAGGCTCCACGTATTTATAATATTGAGCTCCATAGTCATTCGCGATATGAAGCATCGCCACCACACCGATTGTAGACGCAAGTGGAACTTCCTTAAACATGATGATCAAGTAATTCCCGAGCATTGGGATCGTCGGCGGAATTGCTTGAGGCAAAATGATTTTCATCCATTTTTGACGTGTGGATAAATTCAGTGCAGTCGATGCTTCCCACTGACCTTTATCCACTGATTCAATGCCTGAACGATATACTTCAGACATGTACGTGCTAAAATGTATGCCAAGACCGAGAATTGCAGCTACAAAAGGATTTAGCGACACCCCTACAACCGGCATCATAGGCCATGCATAATAAATAAAAAACAATTGCACGAGCGGAGGCGTAGAACGAATGAATTCCGCAAGCCATCCAAACAGCCATCGCACAGGCCGCCAAGGAAGTCTGCTGATAAACACCCAGAAGAATCCGAAGACAGCGGCAAATAAATAGCATGCCAGCGTCAGTCCTAGGGTGATCCATAAGCCCTTAAAAATCATAGGAATTACTGAAAAAAACACTTCCCAACTCCAAGTCATCAGCTAGCCACCCCTTTCTTCGATACACTCTCCATCTTTCTTGTGAAAGCAATCAACGGCAGCGCAATCACAAAGTACATCACGAGGAGAAGTACATAAACCGTCGGGGATTCCGCCAAGTGCGTGCTTCGGTAAATATTTCCGTAATACAATAAGTCCGTCAGTCCAATCAATGACACCAACGACGTTGCTTTCAAAATTTGAATCAAGTAGTTGCCGTATTCAGGAAGCATCATACGCAGCGCCTGAGGTAGAATAACATGCCGCATCCGTTGAAACTTCGATAAATTCAGCGCGACGGATGCTTCAGTCTGTCCGACCGCCACTGCTTGAATCGATCCGCGCACAATCTCAGACATATAGGCCCCATAATTTAGCGAAATCGCCAGTACAGCCACCCATATATCGCTCCCCAGATGGATATTGAATAGGCCGGGCAGTGCATAGGAAAACCAGAACAATTGTACAATCAGCGATGTCCCACGAAAAATTTCTACATAGAAACCAGTGAACCCTCTCAGCAAAGGATTCGTGTTGACACGCGACAGACCTGCGACGAAAGCGATAATACTCGCACAAATAATCGACAGGACCAGCACCTGTAACGTTACGCCTAACCCTTGTACGACGGTGGAAAATATATCGGGTAAGGAACTCACAAAAACCACTCCATTATTTACGTTTTCATTTCATCCTTCTTAATCTAGTGCCATGAGCAGCTTACGGAAGGTAAGAAAAAGGCCATGCCGCTGTTGGGCATGACCCGGCCACTCTTTTAATAGTTCTCTCCGCTGCAGACACTTTCCGTTGTTATTTCATTTTCAACAATATTCATCTCTTCTGTGAAACCGAATGGTTCGATCAACTCTGCAATTTTCCCGCTGTCTTTCAGCTTTTGCAATTCTTCATTGTACGCTTCACGCAGTTCATCATCACTGTCTAGGAAAGCAGCTGCGCCATAGCTTGGTACGCCTTCGATATCAGGTTGTTCGAAATCCGTGACAAACTCGAGCTTGTCATTATTTGCTGATTCCAGCGCCATTTTAATGGTCATTTCAGTACCCGTTGTGACAGCAGCACGCCCCGATTCAACAGCTGAGAATGAAGCCGGAATATCGGGAACCATCATAATTTGACTTTCTGCAATGCCTTCACGGAGCATGAAATCCTTTTCTGTAGCACCACTCATCACCGCCACTTTGATATCTGGGTTCGCGGCAATATCTTTATAGCTCTTCAAATTCATCGGGTTGCCTTTTTCTACGATCAAGCCTTCCCCATATTTGATTTCAGGCTCACCAAACGAGACAGTTGCACAACGGTCCGGCGTAATTGCCATACCTGCTGTAACTACATCAAATTTCCCTGCGCCTAAGCCTGGGATCAATTGACCGAATTCGGATAGTTTGCCATCCACTTCCTCAACGCCCAAGTTTTCAAAGACCGCTTTGGCAATAGCGACCGCAGCACCTTGCAATTCCCCATCTTCTTCATATGCATACGGTTTCTCATTGGCAAAGCCGACTCTGACAACGCCTTTCTCTTTCAAATCATCCAACTTACTTCCACTACTACTGCTACCGGAATCTCCATTGCCGCATGCTGCCAGTAGTAAAAGCATCATCATCGCCAAAACACTTATCGCCGACTTCTTCATAATTCTCCCCCTTGACTTTTTCATCAAACATTTTTTACTTAGTTGCTAGATTACCATAGTTAAAATTCGAGTTCAAATCGTTTTCGTTATTTTCTAAATATCCAATTAAGTGGATACCATCTACAAACATGATTATGACAGCGTTTTCAAGAGACAAGATTCGCTAGTAATATATTTAAATTTTATTTTTTAATAGGTGAAAAGGCGCTAATTTAATTTTGCTTCATACAAACTTTCTTTTTCGATTTCAAGCCCTGATCCCATACTTATTTTCCCATTATTTAATTCATAAAGAAATTGAATAATATATTTCAGATACAGCTATTTTTTGTATGACCAAGCGTAAAAAGCAGAAGAAAGTACCAAATCTCCGTATACAAAAAAGAACCATCTGATAAGTCAGGTAGAAATGACTTTTCGGACGGTCTAACAACTCTCTATTGCAACTAAACCTTTAACACTCCAAGCAACAGAGTAATTGTACCAATTGAAAAATTGCTTAACTTCCTTGCTGTTAACACATGTTATAAAAGAGCTGTGTGTTGTCGATACTCAAGAAAGTGGACATGGGAACAGAAATAGCACACGTGAAACACAAATTCGTTTCACTGTATTGTACAAAAAATGAAAAAACCCTGCAAATGATGATAAATCAACATTTACAGGATCTTTATTCAGTACATATCGTATAACGATTTAACCTGGTAACGCCCTCGGCAGGAATCGAACCCACATTTTAAGAACCGGAATCTTACGTGCTATCCGTTGCACCACGAGGGCAAAATAAAAACATTACCTATACTCAGTGATCTCGTCTGCTGCAAAAATTATAAAAGCTTCTCTAACAGACATCTTCCATTATACCGTGGAATAGAATGAAAAGCAATCTAATTTTTTAAGGCAAATGATTTGACCTTTGTTGACCATCATAGGTAAAATACAATTATAGTTGAAATACCAACTAATTTCAACCGAACGATTATTATGAAGCATTAAAAGGAGGAAGTACCATTGAATCTTATTCCTACAGTTATTGAACAAACCAACCGTGGTGAACGGGCGTATGACATCTATTCCCGCTTGTTGAAAGACCGGATTATCATGCTCGGCAGCGGCATCGATGACAATGTTGCGAATTCGATCGTTGCGCAGCTCTTATTCCTGGAAGCAGAAGATCCGGAAAAAGACATCTCCATTTATATTAACAGCCCGGGTGGAAGTATTACAGCGGGTATGGCGATCTACGACACGATGCAATTTATTAAACCGGACATCCAGACAATCTGTATCGGTATGGCTGCATCCATGGGTGCCTTCTTACTGACAGCGGGAGCACCAGGCAAACGTTACGCATTGCCTAACGCAGAAGTAATGATTCACCAACCACTTGGTGGTGCACAAGGTCAAGCGACTGAAATTGAAATCGCAGCGAAGCGCATCTTGCACTTACGTGAGAAGTTGAATCAAATTTTGGCCGATCGTACAGGTCAGCCGATTGAAGTCATCGCACAAGATACGGATCGTGATAATTTCATGACAGCGGAACGTGCAAAAGAATATGGCTTAATCGATCATATCGTTCAACGCAGCGACATGAAAAAATAAGACAAAAAAGAACCGATTCTTCCCAAAAAGGAGAATCGGTTCTTTTTATTGCTGTTCAGCTTCTACAAAATCCGTAAGATTCTGAAGTGCCAAGTCTTCATCAATGCCGTCTGCCATCAAGATGATCTCAGTGCCTTTGGCAATCGCCAGACTCATAATCCCCATGATGCTTTTCGCATTCACCTGGCGTCTTTCTTTCTTCAAATAAATATCTGCAGTGTATTTATTTGCTTCCTGGACAAATAGTGCGGCTTGTCTCGCCTGTAATCCAGGTTTGATTCCCACTTTCACAGTTTTTTCTACCATATCGTATGCTCCTTTTCTTCCTTTTTTAAGAAGGATCTACTCGTTCTTTCGTTAATTTCCGCGCAATCTTTCAGCGATCTCTTCAATCTTCCGCAAGCGATGATTGACACCCGATTTACTGACAGGCGTCCCTGTCACCAGTTCGCCCAATTCTTTTAACGTAACATCTTGATGAGCTACGCGTAATTGAGCAATTTCTTGCAGACGTTCCGGCAATTGATCGAGCCCGATCGTCTGTTCAATCAACTTAATATTCTCTACTTGCCGCTGGGCCGCACCAATCGTTTTATTCAGATTGGCGGTTTCGCAATTCACTAGCCGATTTACGCTATTCCTCATATCCCGCATAATTCGGACATCCTCAAATTTCATGAGAGATACATGCGCACCGATTATACCTAGGAAATCGGATATCTTTTCAGCTTCCTTCAAATACGCGATAAATCCTTTTTTTCGCTCTATAGATTTCGCATTTAATTGGAATCGATTCATTAACTCGACTAGTGATTCGCTATGTTCTTGATAACTTGAGAACACCTCCAAGTGATAGGAAGACGTCTCAGGGTTATTGACGGAACCTCCTGCCAGGAAAGCTCCGCGTAAGTATGCACGCGCGCAGCAGTCGTCTTCAATGAGCTGCGGGTCGATTCGGTTCACCATTTGAAAATCATACGTCATAATGGACAGTGTTTCCAATAAATCCTTAGCGCCTTCCCGAATACGGCAAATATAAATATTATTTTTCTTCAAACGCATTTTCTTCCGTACAAGCATCTCTACTTTATAAGGATACAACTTTTTCAAGTTAGAATAAAGTCGTCTTGCTATCGCTGCATTTTCTGTTTGAACATCAAGACTTAATTGTTTATTGGAAAAAGACATCACGCCATTCATTCGAATAAAAGCTGCAATTTCTGCTTTCGTACAGCAGTCCTCCGCTTCAATTTGCGTCAATTCCTTTTTCGTTTTGGATGCAAAAGACATGATATTCCCCCTTTTTCGGCGATCTTCATATCTATCCGCCTTCTACGTTCTCTCTATATAGCGCATCAACACATCCGCCACGTCTGCCGATTTATGCATTATCGTTCCATTATATACAGTAGCAATTTCTTGTACAAATACTTCAGGCACGAGCGCTTGAAGCTTATCTAGATCGTTTTCGACCAACCACGGCTCCGTTTCTTCTCCAACACTTTTGTAAGCGCGTCTGAAGGCTTCTACATTATTAACGAGGACAGCATCCAGGAAAGGCTCTCCCGCGTGGTCATACAGCGCCTGAACGTGCTCAGAAGCAGTATAGCGGAAAGTCTCTCCTCTTTGTGTCGTCAAATTACCGACATAGACCTTCTTCGCGGTACTTTGGAGAACTGCGTCCCGAATATCTTGCACAAGTATGGTCGGCAAAATACTAGTATACAAGCTGCCAGGCCCAAACACGATCAAATCCGCCTTTTTGATCGTCGCCGCGGTCTCCGGCAACGGCTTGACATCTTCCGGTGAAATAAATACGTTTCGGATTTTTCTACCATAGAGAGGTATTTTGGATTCACCTGTAATTATTGAACCATCTTCAAGCTCAGCATGCAAGGTTATACGTTGATTTGCTGCCGGCAAGACTTTTCCTTTTATATTCAGCACGAGCCCCATCTGCTCAACCGCCCGCGCAAAATCTCCAGTAATTGTTGTTAACGCGGTCAGCATGAGATTTCCGAGTGAGTGGCCTTTCAGATCATCGGACCCTTCAAAACGGTATTGGAACATCTTTTCGATCAACGGTTCTACGTCTGAAAGCGCTGCCATAACCTGTCGGATGTCCCCTGGCGGCGGGATGTCATACTGATCGAACAATCGGCCCGAACTACCTCCGTCATCTGCTACTGTGACAATCGCTGTCAAATCAATAGGATAGCGTTTCAATCCACGCAAAATGTTTGAAAGGCCTGTTCCACCGCCGAACACAACAACTCTTTTTATAGTAGTGGATGGCATAGCAATGTCACACCTTTCTTTTTTCGACATCCCGGTGAGAAACAAACGTTGGGTAATCCTCTTTGAATTCTTTCATGAAGTATTCGGCAAGTGTGACGGAGCGATGTTGACCACCTGTACAGCCAAATGCGATGACTGCCTGCCCTTTTCCTTCTTGCTTATACTGCGGGATCAGGAATCTGAAAAGATCCGTCAATTTATCAATCAATACTTTTGTGTCATTCCACTTTAAAACGTATTCAGAGACTTCCGTATCCAATCCAGTCATTGGACGTAATTCTTCCAAATAATATGGATTCGGTAAAAATCGGACGTCAAATACGACATCTGCATCGATCGGCATTCCATGCTTAAATCCGAATGAAACAAAATTCAACGTAAACGTCGGCTCGCCTGCCTTGGAAAATTCCCGCATAATCTTTTCACGTAATTGTTTCGGCTTTAACTGGGACGTGTCATAAATCGATCGCGACAAGCCTTTTAATTCCGTCAGTAAAATACGTTCTTTCCGTATGCCTTCGAGCAACACGCCACCTTCGGATAAAGGATGAGAGCGACGCGTTTCCTTATAGCGTTTAACAAGCGTTTCATCATTCGCATCAAGAAATAACAAACTCGCCTTAACGCCATCCATTTTGAACAACTCATCCAAAGCAGTGACCAATGAATCAAACAGGCTGCCACCGCGTGTATCCATCACCGCGGCAATGCGTCTCATCTGATTATCGGATTTCATCATCAATTCCAAGAATGTCACAAATAATTCGGGTGGCAGATTGTCGATACAATAGAAGCCCATATCCTCAAAACATTGCATAGCAACCGTTTTTCCAGCACCTGACATTCCGCTAATAATTACAACTTCATATTCATTTGAAACATGTGGTTGATCCATACTATTCTATTCACCTTCCATCGATTGTTGTAGCGACTCACGCAATAAACGAAATTGCTCTGTATAATAAAACGTTCCATATTGCGTACCTTCATGATGAATCGCAAACAATAAATTGGAACGATCTCCTTCCGCCATCGGTAATGTATGCAGACTCTCTATAGGATGCCATTCCAGCTCTCCTTCTACTGTTGTTTCCAACAGTTCACCCGAATAATCATGTGCAATGAATGTGAAAAGGAGCCATTCATTCAATAATGCCTCGCCCTCATCATCCATGATCATCATTGTATAGACCCCTTTAAGATGCGGATTGATGGGACACGCTCCAGTTTCCTCTACGAATTCGCGTATAGCGGCTTCATAGATGGATTCCCCCTCATCAATTTTCCCTCCCGGAGCCACATACCATCCGCGTCTCGGTTTCTTCAGCAAAAGGACTTGCCCATCTTTGACTACGAGTAAATTAGCAATTTTTTGCATATGTAGTTCCCCACTTTTCAAGTATGTAGTACTAGTATACAATGCTTTCCGGAAAAACGACAAAAAAAGGAGGCTATTCACGGAAGTTTGTTACCGCAAATAGCCACAAAGTTGCTATATTGTAAAAAGGGGGTCTTGACTACCTATACAATAACCTTTCTACATTGCAAACCTGTTACATTGAAGTTACGAATCGATTAAGCTTTTGCTTCTTGTTCTTCCATCAATTCTTCAATATACTTCTGAGCCGCTTGTGCAGCGATACTTCCGTCCCCCGTTGCTGTAACTACTTGACGCAACAGTTTTTCACGAACATCGCCTGCAGCGTAGATTCCAGGAATTTTCGTTTCCATGATGTCATTCGTTTCGATGTATCCATTCTCGTCCAAGATACCAAGTTCCTTGAATGGCCCCGTAAGAGGATCCAATCCAATATAGACGAACATCCCTTCCGTTTCCATCTCGCGCTCTGATCCATCTTCAGTTGACACTAATGTCACAGATCCGATCTTGCCATCTTTCTCGTTCACTTGCTTCACTGTCGTATTCCAAATGAAATCAATCTTTTCATTCGCAAATGCACGTTCTTGCAAAATCTTTTGTGCCCGCAGTTCATCACGGCGATGAATGATCGTTACCTTGTTCGCGAAACGCGTCAAATATGAACCTTCTTCAACCGCAGAATCTCCGCCGCCAATTACGACGATATCTTTGCCACGGAAAAATGCTCCATCACATACCGCACAATAACTGACACCGCGACCCGTCAACTCCGCTTCGCCCGGGATGCCCATTTTACGGTATTCCGCGCCTGTCGTAATAATAATAGCACGTGCCTTATAGCTCTTGTCGCCCACATGAATCGTTTTAAATTCGCGGCCGTCTTTAATCTCCGTAACGTCCCCGTAAGCATATTCTGCTCCAAAACGTTTCGCATGGTCAAACATCTTCGTAGAGAGATCAGGACCTAAAATGCTCTCGAAGCCAGGATAGTTTTCAATTTCCTCGGTATTCGCCATTTGACCTCCCGGCACGCCTCTCTCCAGCATGAGCGTAGACATATTCCCGCGAGCTGTATAAACAGCTGCTGTCATACCCGCTGGACCTGCGCCGATAATAATCACATCATATACTTTATCTATTGACATCGTAGTTGTCCTCCTTAAATATATAAGCTCTACATAAAATCGTAGTGGAATTGCCGCATGAATTCAACTTAAATGCAACATCCAATTTGCTGTCAATCCGTCGTGTAAGGCAAAAATTGGATCAATTCCTGAACATACTTTGTTAAGGTGGCAACAGCTACGTCATATTTCTCTGCCAGCGACTTCTTCGTCACTTGATCATAGCGCGATGATTGGAACATATAGTCTACAGCTGCGGCAATTGCTTTAGGATTTGCAAAAGCATACTCTCCGACCAAAGCATTCTCACATAATGTGAACCACATCTGAAACAAATGTGTCCCTTGCTGATCCAGTGGCATGTACTGTTCATACAGTAAATCACACGTCGTTAACGCTTTTTTCAATGATTTTTCAAAATCGTTCTCTGCTACAAATTCGTAATCTAAGCTATGTGCCAAAAACAACTGTTCCGACGCACTTAACTCTTCCACATTAATATAGCCGGGATGCGACAAAATTTCTTGCAAATGTGAGGACTTGCCTAATAAATACAAGCCAAACATCCGCTCACTGCGATAAGGATTGGAAATCTTCTCGATTAAAAACGAGACATCTTCCTCATACGAATCCGGATCCAACTCATCTTCTAACGATTTCCAAGGCTCAAATCCAGCTTTTGACGGATCCATTTGCAATAGTTTCTCATAAGCCTGCTCTGCTACTTGGCGGTGTCCGGTAAAATAGGCTGCATTCGAAAGCCAGAAGTAATAACCGACATCACCCTGGAAGCCACGCTTCTGCAAACTGCGCAGCCAATAATACGCTTCTTCATAGCGACCTGTCAGCGCAAATGTCGCTCCCAGTTTGTATCGATGTTCGACTTGATATGGTTTGATCTTAGACAATAATTCCATCATGCTGCCAAGTCGCTCTTCATCTCGTCCGTAATAGAAAAACACGGCTAAATTACAGAGTGCATGAATATTGCCTTTCTCCTCACGAAGTACATCATATAAAATCTCTTCCGCATGTTTTTCTTTGCCTATATAAAAGTACGCCAGCGCCAAGTTATTGTGGACAGCCCAAGTTTTTGGGTAGTCTGCCAAAAGATCTTCCAGTACATCAATCGCTTGCTCGAAGTTGCCTTCTTCCATCATCCTTCGGGCCTTTTCTTGCATGAACAAGACTTCTCCGTCCGGGACTTCCCCATCTTCGAGATATGTTTCTTCTTGATCGGCAAACTCAACGATTTCGTGCGCTTCCTCGACAAATATTCCATCTGGAGACAATCCGATATACTTGTTCGCATACTGTTTCGCCTCACGCAACAACCCAAGATGCGCATGAACTTCAGCCAAATAAAATGTTGTCTCTTCGTTGTTCGGCTCTAACTCATCCGCTGCTCTCAGCAATTCATAAGCATCCTCAAAACGGCCGACCTCCATGATGAAAACACCATACTCCATCTGGGTCAGTGCATCCTCAGGATTCAGCTCCAATGCGCGTTTATAATATTTTTCAGCGTCTGAAAACTGCTCACGCTGCATAGCCTGCATCGCACGCTTACGATAGAAATCTCCATCCGGCAGAAATGACACAATTTTATCCTTTTTGAACCTTTGTTTTTTATCCAATCGAACTCCTCCGAAAAAGTAAGAGGAACGTTCAAAACGTCCCTCTCTGCAATCTACCTTCTATTATAGCACAACTTATTCACTCGTCATTCATTTGTCTTCCCGGGCAGCCCGTGCCTTCATTTCCTCAGCTGAATAAATGACTTTGACTGGATTTCCGCCCGCAAAAACACCGGCAGGAATATCACGGTTGACTAATGATGCCGCTGAAACGATGGCACCATCGCCAATTTTGACTCCAGGTAAAATCGTCGTATTGGCACCAATTAAGACGTTGCTGCCAATTTCCACATCTCCTATACGATACTCATCGATCAAATATTCATGCGCCAAAATGGTCGTATTGAAACCAATGATTGAGTTATCGCCGACCGAAATGCGTTCAGGAAACATGACATCTGGTACGACCATTAACGCAAATGCCGTCTGTTTCCCTACCTTCATCCGAAGAAATAGACGATACAAAACATTTTTCCAGGATACGAACGGAGTATATCGAGCGATTTGGATGATAATGAAATTCTTTGCTACTTTAAAGATCGAAACAGTCCGATAAATATGCCAAAGTGAATTCGCTTCTCCTTTGGAAGGATAGCGTTCGGTGCGTCTCACGGCCGCTCTCCCTTTAGCACGTCGTATAGATCCGACATATGATGCAACATGAAATCCGGTTTAAATGTCTGCAAATAGTCTTCCCCTTTTAACGCCCAGGCAACAGCGGCAGTGCGTACACCCGCATTTTGCCCTCCTAATATATCATGGAAATTATCCCCTATCATCAGGGCTTCTTCAGGCGTACGGTCTAAGCGCTCTAATGCCAGAATAAGGGGCTCAGGGTCTGGCTTGGCATTCGTCACATCATCCAGACCGATAACTGTCTCAAAATAAGAATCTATTCCAATCAGACGCAAGCCTCTTTCCACCATGTCACGCTTTTTCGTTGAAACAACAGCCATTTTCATGCCCATTTCATACAATCTGCGGAGCGTATCCTCCACTCCATCAAAGGCACTGACCAGTTCATCATGATTCGCTAAATTCCAAACTCTATATTCATCGATTAATTGGTCTGTCATTTCGGGTGCAATTGAAGAAAAGGTGTCATGCAATGAAGGACCGATGAAGGGCAATATTTCCTCTCTTTGAAAACGGCCTGGAAAATGGTCATTCAGTACATGTTGAAAGGTAGCGATAATTAATTCGTTCGTATCTCCCAAAGTCCCATCAAAATCAAACAATAAGGTAGTGATCGGTTTAACAGTCAACAACAGACTCCTCCTTCTCTCTCGGCTGTTTCCACAGCACGCTGACCGTAACAGTCAGCAATATGGCAGTCACAAGCCGTATTAAGAATAATGGCCAAATCGGAATGCCTAACGGTAAGAAGAGCAATGTGTCTTCAATCACCGCATGGCACGCCATTAAGAAAATAAATGCCAAAGTAATATCACGTTTGGAAACTCCATCTTCCTGAACAGCTTGAATCATGACACCTGCCCCATACGCTAGGCCAATTAACAGACCCGCGACAAGTGTCATGGAAGCATTTGGTTTCACGCCAATCAACTTTGTAAATGGGGCGACTCCATTTGAAAAACGTTCCAAATAATTTCGGTCTTTCACGAACTGAACAAATAGCATCAGCGGGATAACGATCAGAGCAAGCTGTAACACTCCGAACGTTGCTTTTTCTGTACCCAAAAGGATAATCTGCCAAATGCCGTCAGGAATAACTTCCGCTTTCGGAGTCAAACCGTATTGTGCGGTTTCCGAACCGCCTGTCCAGAAAAGGTTCAATAGTATGCCAGCAAGCGCTGCCAGTCCAAGACGGACCACAAGGACAAGCCAAAGCTTCACACCAACTTTCAGGGCCACGGCTGTTTCGATAAAAAGATTATGTGCGAAACTGATCAT
The DNA here is from genome assembly GCF_019748715.1 of Sporosarcina aquimarina. Taxonomy (GTDB): domain Bacteria; phylum Bacillota; class Bacilli; order Bacillales_A; family Planococcaceae; genus Sporosarcina; species Sporosarcina newyorkensis. The sequence continues at coordinate 33,108 of NZ_JACLBZ010000020.1, forward strand.
AACGGCTATGATGAATACTTCCTTCACCGTCAACTCCAGGGAGATGATCCCTGCAATCCCCGCATACAAATTCAATGCATTCCCAAGCACAAGTGGAACGGCTGCTTCACCGCGCAAGCCAAAGATATGCATGAGCGGAGAAATGAGTTCCACTAACCAAGGCAGGATAGGCGTAAATTGCAAGATGGTGACGAACAATGTAATAGGAAAAATGATTTTCCCCAGTGACCAAGTGGTTTTCAGCCCAGCCTGCAAACCGCTTTGCAACGTACTGGACAATGAGATATTATTTTTGTTTGTCTTCATAATTTTCATTCACCTTCATCACAAATCTTCGGTATAACAAGATCGCGATCCCAATAATAACGCCGGCAACAGATACCATCTGTGCCGCTCTCAAGCTGCCGATTACATACAGACTGTCCGTCCGCATTCCTTCAATGAAGAAACGACCGATCGAATACCAGATGACATAAAATAAAAAGATTTCTCCGCGCTTCATCTTCAATACTCTTCGAATGACTAGAATTAAAATTAGCCCTACAACATTCCACATCGACTCATACAGAAATGTCGGATGGTAGGTCACTCCTTCGATGGTCATCTGGTTCATAATCCAGTCTGGAATGATCGTGTTTTCTTTAAACGCATCTGAAACAGGACCACCATGCGCTTCCTGGTTCATGAAATTCCCCCACCGGCCGATAATCTGACCGATCAATAAGCCGGGCGCTGTAATATCCGCGACTTTCCAAAACGACACGCCGCGCTTTCTCGTAAAAATAATGGCCGTAATCACGGCACCGATCAGCGCACCATGAATGGCAATTCCGCCGTTCCAGATCTGGATAATCTGGCCGGGATGGTCACGATAATAATCCCAAGTGAAAATGACGTAATAAATACGCGCACTGATGATTGAAATCGGAATCGCCCAAATGAGCATATCCGTCAAAAAGTCAGGGTGCATGCCCCTTCTCAACATTTCACGTTGCACGATGATGAATCCTAATACAATCCCTAATGCAATGAGAATACCATACCAGCGTACTTCTAAAGCTGTATCCGAAGTGCCGATTCTAATCGCGACAGGATTAATCGCAAGTAAAAATAAATTCACTTAGTCGCTCTCCTCTGCTTTCAAAATTTCCGCATTCTCTGCGATTGCTTGGTCCAAACGCTTTGTAAATTCATCCGCTGCATTGAATCCTAGACGCTTCATACGGTAATCCATAGCAGCGACTTCAATGATGACCGCGATATTCCGACCTGGTCTGACCGGAACGGACAAGCGTGTAATTTGTGAATCAAGGATTTCAATCTTTTCCTCATCGATTCCCAAACGATCATAATGCTTATCCTCATCCCAAATTTCCAAGTCGACCGCCAACAGCACCCGCTTATCATCCTTCACTGCACTCGCACCGAATAACGTCATCATATCAATAATGCCAATGCCACGGATTTCCAACATATGCTTAAGCAACTTCGGTGACGTACCGATCAAAACGTTTTCCGATACTTGGCGAATTTCCACCGAGTCATCCGCGACAAGTCGGTGACCTTTTTTAATTAGTTCCAACGCGGTCTCACTCTTTCCAACGCCGCTTCCTCCAGTGATCAAGACACCGACACCATAGACGTCCACTAATACACCGTGGACTGTAGTCATAGGGGCAAGCTGACCGACTAAGTAATTCGTCAGCATGCCGGAAAATTGCGTCGTTTTGTAATCAGTGCGCAAAACCGGAACATTTTTTTCATCCGCCAGCTGACTTAGTTCTCTCGGTCCTTCTTCACCATGTGCAATAATGAATGCAGGCGTATCCTCCGAGCAAAGACGTTCCAAACGTTTTCTTCTCGTAATCGACGGCAATGTTTCCAAGAACGACATTTCCTTGCGGCCGATCAATTGCACGCGCTCCGATGGATAATAATCAAAATAACCAGCCATCTCAAGACCTGGCCGTGAAATATCGCTCATATTGATATGCCGATGAATACCTTCGTGTCCTGCAATCAATTCAAGGCCGAATCGATTCATAATATCTTCTACTGTTAGTTCCCCCATAAAGCTCCCCGCTTTCCAACTCGTGTCATAGCTATCCAAATCTTATTTTAACATGAAGAAAAAGAAATGAAATGGATTTATCCTTGTGATACTTCATATGGGCTGTCTCCTTTTTCAACAAGACAACTATCTACAGAGTAAAGGAGAGTGGATGAAAATGACACTAATCATTCTTGACGCTGGACATGGGCCAAACACGCCAGGAAAGAGGTCCCCTGATGGAAAGCTGCGTGAGTTCCAGTTTAATTCGGCGGTTGCTGCACTTGTTGGAGATCGTTTAAGCCGGGAAGGTATCAAAGTTCGATACGTGCATGAGGCTTCACGTGATGTGCCCTTAAACGAACGGACGGCGCTTGCCAATCGATTACGGGCAGATGCGTATGTATCAATCCACGCAAATGCGCATGGTAATGGATGGAGCGAAGCACACGGGATTGAGACGTATATTTATCCACAGGCAAGCAAAAGTTCCTCCGTACTGGCGTCGCTAGTCCAAAAGAACATAATCACCGCCTGTCAACGAACCGATCGCGGTGTAAAGAAGGCGAACTTCGCTGTCTTACGAGATACTCAGATGCCAGCCATCCTGGTAGAATGCGGCTTCATGTCGAATCGCACAGAGGCTCTGTTGCTGCAGAGCAAAGCGTATCAACTGCAATGCGCAAGAGCGATTACGTTTGGGATTCTTTGTTGGGTTTATACCAAATAAAAAAGCCCCTGTCCAATCACTTATTTTGTGATTGGGCAGGGGTTAAAGCTAAAATTAGAGAATTGGTGATTAATAATGGCATCGTTGCTCTACGTTCTAGTCGGACGCTTTCTTACCTCTAGTCAAAGGTTTTGTTAGAATAAAAGATAAGTATTATGATTTACTATCCGAATAGGCGTGTGAAACCACAGCTAGTGAGCACTCCGGGATTTCCGCTCCAGACGGTACGCTTTCCGGGGGGCGTGGCCTTGAGCCTCCAGGAGTCGACCGTCTTCCGCTCCAATCGCAAATTAGAGTGTAAAGTCATATGGCAAATTCCTTGTAATTTTTATAAATCTAGAAAGTGCTCCCACAGTCAGAGTACAAAACCGGCACTTTTCATTGACTTTGTTAAAGGGCAGAAGTGATTTTAACATCAACAAGCTCACAGGCAATGCTCCATGCCATTTAGCATTTGAACTATTATCACTATTGTTGGAGAACAAAACATTGCCACTTGAAAATTACGATGAACTACACTTTAAAGTTACCGTCACAAAGTAGGGATTCGAGCGAAAGACGGGCGAAATGCAAAAATATGCTCCCAACGCTTCGCTTATGCTCGCAAAAGCCTTACTTCGTGACGGCTTTTCCTGTGGGATTTAGCGCGAATGATGAGACCCTGGACTGAGCGTAGCGAAGGAAGCGGCTCATCCGCGCCCCGCGGAAAGCGTTCGCCTGGAACGTAGATCAACGTTGCCCTTACCACCCCCTATTCTTGTTTCTTCAGCTCAAACACCCGCCCTATCACAAGATAAGTGACAGGGCGGGTGTTTTCATTTTCAAGTATGTTTACAGTTCGATGGAGTTATAGTGAACTAAGACAGATCCAGTTCTGGATTCGCCGTTAACTTGTAAAGAGGCTTTCGTTTCGTCGTCGCCGGCTTTGCTGAAACGAATCGTGCGGTGCAGGAATTGCTCTTGCTCTTCCACTCGCGAAACGTCTTTTAGCTGCAAATCCAGTTTTCCCATATTCGACGTAATTTCTCCCCTTAGACCTAGAGTAGAAGGAATATAAAGCTCCACTGTTCCGCTGATGGACTTCGCATCGAGACGTGTAGCTTCCGTTGAAGTCGTTGTCAGACTTACGTTGCCGTTCAATGACTTAGCATCTATGTCTATCAATTCTCCATCCACATACACACGGCCGTTCAATGTTTCGGCTTCGAGTTTATTGCCTCGCACCTTCAACAGACGGACCATTCCATTAGCGGTTTCCAATTCCGCTTCGTCAAATCGAATATGCGCACATTCGATTTTGCCATTGGCAGTTTTGATGCGCAGATTATCAAAATCTACTTTCTCCACTGTACAACCGCCATTCAAAAGACGGACGGAAAGTTTACGGTAAGGCTGCTGGCTAGGCACGTATAATTGGACATTCACTTGCACCATCTTCAAATCACTGCCGATTCGGAGTTTATTGCCATCTTTCACAAACAACAATTTATCGAGGAACTGTGCGCGCGCTTCCGTCTCTGAGTCGTGGTTGAAATGCTTAACAGAGAACTTCGCAGTGATTTCATCACCATCAGACGGAAGGACTTCCACTTTTCCGTGATCTATATGGATAATGATTTCCTCTACATCTTCTGCTGTTTTGTTTTCAGTATGGGTAAAAGAGACGGACTTGCCAAATGGCGCTTCAAAATCGAATGTTTTCACTCTTTGGACAGCCGTATCCATAAATTGCATGAAACGATCTCCCGCCGTCATGAATTCTTTGCGAATATCTTCAAAAAAGTCATCCGCTGAAGATTCATCTGTCGTGTCTTGCGGATTCGTCGATTCTTTCTTTTTCTGTTGCTCATCAAACCAACGATGATCCTGTTCAGTATGGAGATCGGAATGTTGCGCAGTGGACGGCTTTTCGTCTTGCACGGTGGATTCCGTTTGTTTCCCAAGTGCTTCCAACAATTTCAACGCTTCGTCTGCTGTGATTTTGCCTTCTTCCAGCAAAGTTAATATTCGTCTGCGTTCGTTTTGCATCTCTAGACTCCTCCTTGTTTTGAACATGCTTTTCATTTCCTATCTATTTATACGGCTGCGCTTCATAAAAGTTTCATTAGGAAGTTATTTCCCTGTTTTTCCGATTAGCTCTTTCATACGATTTCGGTCACGTTCCAAGATTGAACGCAAATACTTTCCAGTGTATGATGCCTCAACTTCTGCTACTTCTTCCGGTGTTCCTGTTGCGACAATTTCTCCACCTTTGTCTCCGCCTTCCGGGCCGATATCGATAATATAATCGACGGTTTTGATAACGTCCAGATTATGTTCAATAACGAGTACCGTATTACCGCTCTCAACCAAGCGCTGAAGAACGTCTAGCAATTTCGCAATGTCATGAACGTGCAAGCCAGTCGTTGGTTCATCTAAAATATAAAAAGATTTTCCATTCGATCGCTTGTGCAGTTCGGAAGCTAATTTAACACGTTGAGCTTCCCCACCCGACAATGTGGTTGCGGGCTGACCCAGCTGAATATAGCCGAGACCAACGTCTACAATCGTCTGCAGCTTCCGGTGGATTTTCGGTATATTCTCAAAAAACATCATTCCACCTTCAACTGTCATCGCCAATACATCTGCGATATTCTTTCCTTTGTATGTCACTTCCAACGTCTCTCTATTATACCGTTTGCCGTGACACACTTCACACGGTACATAGACATCCGGCAAAAAGTGCATTTCGATTTTAATAATTCCATCTCCGCGACAAGCTTCACAACGACCGCCTTTGACATTGAAGCTGAATCGCCCTTTTTTATATCCGCGCACTTTCGCTTCATTGGTCATTGCAAAGACATCTCGTATATCATCGAATACTCCTGTATATGTTGCCGGATTGGACCGCGGAGTACGTCCGATCGGTGACTGATCAATATCAATGACCTTCTCGAGATGTTCAATTCCGCTGATTTCGTCAAATTTTCCCGGCTTTTGTTTTGAACGGTTCAATTTCTGAGCCAATGTCTTATGCAGGATTTCATTTACGAGCGTACTTTTACCTGAACCCGAGACACCCGTAACAGCGATGAACTGGCCTAAAGGGAACTCAACATCCAAATGTTTTAGATTGTTTTCAGCCGCTCCTTTAATGACAATACTGCGTTCATCCCTAGGTCTGCGCTTTATAGGCAGCGGAATAAATAATTCACCGCTTAGATATTTTCCAGTCAGTGATTTTTTGTTTTTCATGACTTTAGCAGGTGTCCCGGCTGCCACAATTTCTCCGCCTGCTACACCGGCTCCAGGACCGATATCGATTAAGTAATCGGCAGCCATCATCGTGTCCTCATCATGCTCGACAACGATTAATGTATTGCCGATATCTCGCATATTTTGCAAGGTGGAGATAAGCCGGTCATTATCCCTCTGATGCAAACCGATGGATGGCTCGTCCAAGATATAGAGGACACCTGTCAGACGGGAACCAATTTGAGTTGCGAGGCGAATCCGCTGTGCTTCACCACCGGATAATGTGCCTGCAGAGCGTGATAAGTTCAAATAATCCAAGCCAACGTTAATTAGAAAACCTAATCGCTCTTGGATCTCACGCAGAATCATATCGGCAATTTGTGCGTCTTTTTCTGATAGCTGAAGCTGGTTGAAAAAACTCACGGTATCTACAATAGAACGTTCCGTGATTAGACCGATATGCTGACCGTCAATCAATACAGCAAGCGATTCAGGCTTCAAGCGATAGCCGAGACAAGCAGGACATGGCCGCTCCGTCATATATTTTCCCATCTGCTCACGAATGTAATCGGACGACGTCTCATGATAACGCCGCTCAACATTGCGTAAGACTCCTTCAAAATAAATATTGCTGTCGCGGGTACTGCCGAATTCATTTGTATAACGGAAGTGGATTTTCTCTTTGTTAGAACCTTTCAAGAGTTTTTCCAGGTCTTCATCCGCCAGCTCACCGACCGGCACATCCATGGCAATACCATGATGCTTCGCAACGGTTTTCAGCAATTCCGGATAGTATTGTGAACTTGTCGGTTCCCAAGGAGCAATCGCATGCTCTTTCAACGTCAGTTCCTTATTGGGAATGATCAAGTCGGGGTCCACTTCCAGTTTCATGCCTAATCCATCACATTCTGGACAAGCACCAAATGGACTGTTGAATGAAAACATACGCGGCTCCAGCTCACCAATGGAAAAACCGCAAATCGGACACGCGTGATGCTCACTAAAAAACAACTCTTCTTCGCCAATTACATCTACGATGACATTTCCGTCAGCAAGACGTAATGCCGATTCCAGCGAGTCACTAAGACGTGTTTCAATGCCCTCTTTTATGACAATTCGGTCAATGACAATTTCAATCGTATGTTTTTTGTTTTTATTTAATTCGATATTATCATCTAGATCCATGGTTTCTCCGTTGACCCGCACTCGGACATACCCTTGTTTTTTAATGTCTTCAATTAATTTCGCATGCGTTCCTTTTCGCTCCGAAACGATTGGAGCAAGGACTTGAATGCGCGTTCGTTCCGGCAGTACCATTATCCGATCGACCATTTGCTCAACGGTTTGCGTGGAAATTTCCGTGCCGTGCAATGGACAGACAGGCTTTCCTACCCTTGCATAGAGCAAACGTAAATAGTCGTAAATTTCAGTAACTGTACCGACCGTCGAACGAGGATTTCGGCTAGTCGTCTTTTGATCGATCGAAATAGCAGGAGACAGTCCCTCTATAGAATCGACGTCAGGTTTGTCCATTTGCCCTAGGAATTGCCGGGCGTATGCAGACAAGGATTCCACATAACGCCGCTGCCCTTCTGCGTAGATCGTATCAAAAGCAAGCGAAGACTTACCGGAACCCGATAATCCAGTGATGACTACTAACTGATCACGAGGGATTTTAACGGTAATATCTTTTAAATTATGCGCTCTTGCACCTTGGATCACTAGTTCTTTATTTTTCATCCAGCCTCTACCTTTCTGCCTTCAGTTCTATAATACTGTCCCGTAACTCGGCTGCTCTTTCGAAGTCCAAAGCCTTTGCTGCGTCCTTCATCTCTTTTTCCAATTTTACGAGCAGCAAGCCTCTTTCCTCCTTAGACAGTTTCTTGCCTTCTATTCTGCGCTGTAAGTAAGATTCCGTTTCTTCCGCCACTTGAGTCGCACGGATTACTTCGCGTATCGGCTTTATAATTGTTTGTGGTGTAATGCCATGCTCTTTATTGTACGCAAGCTGTATTTCCCGGCGTCGTTCTGTTTCCCCAATCGCTTTTTCCATTGAATCCGTCATTTTGTCTGCGTACATAATTACGCGTCCTTCAGAATTACGCGCCGCCCGCCCAATCGTCTGGATTAGAGCACGTTCAGAGCGCAGGAATCCTTCTTTGTCGGCATCCAAAATAGCCACTAACGAAACTTCCGGTATGTCGATCCCTTCCCGCAGCAAGTTGATACCAATCAGTACATCGTATGTGCCAAGACGCAATTCTCGTATGATTTCAGTACGTTCAAGCGTCTTCACTTCCGAATGAAGGTACTGCACCTTTATACCGATATCCTTCAAGTAATCCGTCAGATCCTCCGACATTTTCTTCGTCAGTGTCGTAATCAATACGCGTTCATCACGTTCAATGCGCAACTGAATTTCATCCAATAAATCATCGATCTGCCCCTCAATCGGACGCACTTCGATGATCGGATCAAGCAGACCCGTCGGACGGATGATCTGCTCAATCATCTTATCTGTATGCTCAATTTCATAAGGACCCGGCGTAGCGGAAATATACATCGCCTGACTGATATGCTTCTCAAATTCCTCGAACATCAACGGACGGTTATCAAGAGCGGACGGTAAACGGAAACCGTGTTCTACCAATACCTTCTTACGAGCTTGGTCGCCATTGTACATGCCTCGGATTTGCGGCAGCGACACGTGACTTTCATCTACCACAATCAAGAAATCATCCGGGAAGTAGTCAAGCAGCGTATAAGGTGTCGCTCCCGCTTCCCGTAACGTCAAATGTCTTGAGTAGTTTTCGATACCCGAACAGAAACCCATTTCACGCATCATTTCCAAATCATAGCGTGTCCGTTGCTCCAACCGTTGCGCTTCCAGCAATTTATCATTTTCACGCAAATATTTGAGCTGTTGCTCCAATTCAATTTCTATATTTTCAATCGCCTTCAACAATTTCGCTTCCCGCGTTACGAAGTGGGAACCTGGGAAGATCGCTACATGATCCCGATCGCCAATCACTTCACCTGTCAAGGCGTCTACTTCCCGAATGCGTTCAATTTCATCCCCGAAGAATTCAAGACGAATACAGCGTTCGTCGCGTGAAACCGGAAATACTTCCACTACATCTCCTCTGACTCGGAATGTTCCGCGGGTAAAGTTGATGTCATTGCGCTCATATTGAATGTCTACCAGTTTGCGCAATAATTCATTGCGCGGAATTTCCATGTCTCTTCGCAGTGACAGAACCATCTCGTTATACTCTTCAGGAGAACCGAGACCGTAGATACAAGATACGGATGCGACAATCAGCACATCATTACGTTCAAATAAGGAACTGGTCGCAGAGTGCCGCAGTTTATCAATTTCATCATTGATAGAGGAATCTTTCTCAATATACGTATCCGTCTGCGGTACGTACGCTTCCGGCTGATAAAAGTCATAGAAGCTGACAAAATACTCGACAGCATTGTCAGGAAAAAACTCTTTAAATTCACTATATAATTGGCCAGCCAATGTTTTATTATGGGCAATGACCAGTGTTGGTTTATTGATTTCGGTTAGGACGTTGGATACGGTGAAAGTTTTCCCGGTCCCCGTTGCACCTAACAGCGTTTGATGCTTTTTGCCTTCTTTTATACCACCAACAAGGCTCGCGATCGCTGACGGCTGATCTCCTTGAGGTGTATATGGGGCTTGCAATTGAAATGTTTCGTTCAAAAGGTTCCACTCCTATTCTAAAACACCTAGTCCTTCTATTTTACCACAGCTACAGTTTTTTCTAAAGAAATAACGAACGTACGTTTTAAGCTAACTATGTATGTATTTTATTGTACCCTTTAAGTCGTTAAAGAAACTCTTGTCGAGAAGGAATAGCGAAGCAAATAAAACAGACGGACGTATCAAGGCGCCGCCTGACCGTTTCATTTTTTTGTGAATGCATGTTAGTTAAGCTGCACCTCTTCAGACTAGCCATATACCGCACATGAAATATACCTAAGAGGATGATTAATTATCTTCATACAAAAAGAGCTGTTCGAAAGGTCAGATGAAGATGACTTTCCGGACAGCTCTGTCTTATGTTATTTAGGCTGATATTCATATCCTTGTTCTTGAGTGAACTCTTGGAGTTGTTGTGTATACATTTCAAATGCTTCTTCATCGCGACGATCCAACGCGTCATCGATCAGGTTCATAATGCGGGCTTGCGTTTGTTCCCAGTGAATGTGTTGCAGAAACAGATCCCAATAAATTTCATTCAGCAGCTTTTCCGCCTGGAGAGAAGTGCTGTTGTTCCCTACGGCTTTTAAAAATTCAGCATATGAGTTGTTATTGTTCATCTCTCTCACCCCTGATACCTTTTAGTAATTATATATGCAAATAAACCAGAATTGCAACCAGATTATGAACTATTCGAACTTTTGAATGATTTCTATATAGTCAGTTAACAATTTAATAGGTATATATATTCAGATAATTCAACTCTATGAAGGTGACTTATAACGAAGCTACTAGACCGACAATTCGACTGCACCATTTTTGAATGGCGAATTCACAGCTGACATTTATTTTTTTCTCGTCGCTCGACTGACAATGGGTTCGGGACAGAGTATGTGTTATGCGTTGTGCTTTGGCACCGCTTCGCCGCTGGGGGATTGCCTCCCGCCAAGAGCCAACTAGCAAAGAACGCTAGCTGTCTCATGGCTTCGGCCGACCCCGCAGTTGCGGCTTCGCTAGAATCGTCAAAATAATGAGTGTAGTGTTTAAAATTGAGATAGCCTCAGAATCCGGCTTCTTAGTCGGAGGACAATATACAATTAGATACCCAGTGCTTTCGCTTACTAAACGCAGGCGCCTTACAAGCGGTAGGCGGAGAAATGGGACAGACAGGCGATCTTCCTGACTGGCTCATTGTAGAGCCATCCGCAAGCGCCGAAGTGTTTTCAGTGACCATACTCCCGCCACACACTGTGCCTTGCACCTTTTCTAACCCAGCAGCATAAACTAAATTTCTACTTCCTGCTCTTTCGTCAAACGAATAGTAGCCTCACCGATTATAACTGCAACTACTGCAATAAGGACCGGAATCGGACTTAATCCGTACAATGGCAACGCTGCCAACAGGAGGAGGATGGCTTGCAGCATGATTAACTTTCTTACAAGCGCGCGAACAGCCTTACTCTGGGACTTTTCCTCTTCTTCCGGAAAAAGCTGATCCATCGTAAACTCAACTCCGCCTTCAAGCGCTAAGATTAGCTGTACCGCTGTCGCGAATGCTAATGCGCCGACGAAGATGAAAGAGACGATAGGTATAGGAATCAGAAATGCACCAAGCGCCGACAATACAGTCAGCCTGAGCCATAGCCAGAATGTGTCGTCGGTCCGGATGAACGTGCGCCCGACAAGATAAGCTTGTACATCTCGGCGTTCGAATGTCGCACTTTTCATTGCGAACTTTAGCCAATTCCGTTTACTGACGGAACCGACTAGATGCGGTACTTCCGTGAAGTAATTGGCAAATCGATAAAAACGCATCATTCGATTTTGTTCCAACTCTATGAACTGCTCATATGGAAATGGCTTTTGAACAGCTTGTTTTTCCCACCACTTTGTATAGAGGATCGCCACTAAGATGCCTGCGATGAACGCAATGGGACTCCAAGTCAATCCGAAATAAATCGCCAAAAACGCCAACACGAAGCGAATCATACGATCTGGCCAGACAAATTCATTGTTGGCAATTCGAACATTGTATTCTGTACCAACAAATAGCCCTTTCAATGCAATAATCAATAACACAGCTAGTATATAGTCAATACCTGTCCCTACTTCCGTAGCTTTCAATAAAGGAAGAGACACGACCACAGCAATGAGCGGCAAAGGTAACTGCGAAAATGTAGACCATGACAGTGAGCGTTTCATGTAACCTGGCAATTGATGTTCTAACGGCAAGAAATAGACGATATCAGCAGGCTTCAGCAATGTCGTGGGTGCAGATTTCATTAAGATCAATGCGATAATGAAGGATACGATCAATGCAGATGGAAAACTGACCGGCACTTCTTTCAACCATTCGCTGTAGGCATATCCGCCCGCTCCGATTGCAAACATGAAGACGATTGCAAGGTGTCCGGTGAATACATAGCGCATATATTTCTGCAATTCATTGACATAATGAAAGAATCGCTGTCCCCAAATATCATGCATGCTGTTCATAATCAGATTCCTCGGTCATCGCAATATATAAATCATCCAACGTTGCATTGGGGCGCCCGAACGCTTTACGCAAATCGTCCATTGTACCGTTCGCACGGACTCGGCCTTCATGGAGCAAGATGATTCGGTCGCAATATTTTTCCGCTGTCGCAAGGACATGTGTGGACATCAAAATGGATGCACCCGCTTTTTTGCGCTCAATAATTTGATCCAGCAACGCTCGAATCGCCAGCGGGTCTAAACCGACAAATGGCTCATCGATGATATATAGTTTTGGCTCCACTAAGAAGGCACACATGATCATGACCTTTTGCCGCATACCTTTAGAAAAGTGGGCAGGAAACCATTTCAAACGTTTCTCCATTCGAAATTCCCTCAATAACTGTTCCGTACGTATTTCAAATTGTTGCTTGTCCAATCCATACGCCATCGCAGTCAGCTCAAGATGCTCCTGTAAAGTGAGCTCTTCGTATAGAACCGGCGTTTCGGGAATATAGCTGAATGACTGCCGATAATGTGCTTTATCGCTAAATGTTGCTCCGTCAATTTTGATTTGACCTTGTAGAGGATTCATCACACCGATAATATGTTTGATTGTTGTACTTTTGCCCGCGCCGTTCAGACCGATCAAACCAACCAATTCCCCTTCTTCTATCTGGAATGAAAGGTCGTGCAAAACCGGCTTGCGCGTGTAACCGCCTGTTACGTGTTCTAGTTCTAGAATTGCCATTATAGTTCCTCCAATCTTCATTTTCATTTTAGCAAAGAAAATATAAAATTGCTCTGTCTGCCTTCGTTAACTATCAGAAAATATGCTACAATACATCCAAACATGAAAGGAAGTGTAGAAATGACCTCATGTATTTTCTGCAAAATTGTTGAAGGCTCCATCCCGGGTGAAAAAGTTTATGAAGATGAGCATGTCATCGCGTTTATGGATATCATGCCCGTCACTAAAGGTCATGTGCTTCTCATACCTAAAACACACCGTGAAAACTTGTATGAATTGACAGAAGAAGAGGCTTCCAACCTATTTAAAGTCGCTCCTAAAATCGCAAACGCATTGAAAGAAGAATTTCAGCCTGTCGGGTTGAATCTGTTACAGAATAACGGTTCTTTTGCCGGGCAATCTGTATTTCATTTTCATATGCATTTTATTCCTCGCTATGATAAATCGGATGGTTTCCAACCTGAATTCAATTCGAAAGTGGAACAATTCCCAATGGAAGTCGTTTCTGAGTTAGCAAATAATATTAAATTGAGATTACAAGCATAAGATGTTTTGATGAAAGCTTTTCCTTAGGAAAGCTTTCTCCTGCATAATAAATGTACGATCTTTTCTTGCCCATCCGTGGCTTGCATGCTTTAATAAAATAATAACCTTCAAAAGGAGTGTTTTCTACATGAAAGCGTCTACATTCTTTATCGGCTTAGCGGCAGGTGCTGTCACTTCCGCCATTACAGTACTATACTCAACTCCAAAACCTGGCAGCGAGTTGCGATCCAGTGTAAAAACAGCTTCGCTAGAGATGAAAGATAAGTTGAAAGATGTCAGAGGTAAAGTAGCGGATCTAAAGGATTCTGTCACAGATTTGACAAAGGAAACAAAAGAACTGGTTCCAGAAACTGTAGAGGAAATGAAAGACTCCGTAGCCGACTGGAAGCGTTCAACTGAACACAATAAAAAGCGTTTGGAAAAAGAGATCTCTGCAATCCAAATTGCTTTAGAGGACCTTGAAAAGTCCATTAGCAATCGTTAATTTGGCTGGATAAATCGCCTCTGTGTATCAGTTCAACCACCTGGCTGATCAAAGTGTAAGGAGAGGCTGCAGAATATCGTCGTGAATGTCGACCATATTCTGTAGGCACTTACACCTAGCATTAGTTATTTTATTATTCCGTCTTTTTTATTTGTTGCTTTTTTGCTATAATAAATAAAAAGACTGACAAGAAAGCAGGTGCCCCGATGGCAGAGCAGAATATTACACGTAAAGATGCCATGATCTTCAATCAGCGCGTCGCCCAAATGTCCAAAGCATTATGGAAGGCTGTTGAAAAAGACTGGCAGCAATGGATCAAACCTTATGATCTAAATATTAATGAGCACCATATTTTATGGATTGCCTATCATCTAGAAGGCGCCACAATTTCCGATATCGCTAAATTTGGTGTGATGCATGTTTCTACCGCGTTCAACTTCTCTAAAAAACTAGAACAGCGAGAACTCCTCTACTTCTCCAAAAAAAATGACGATCGACGCAATACATATGTGACTGTAACGGAAGAAGGAAAGGACCTGCTGATTAAAATGAACGCCAATTACCATAATGAAGATTACAGTATCCTCCAAGGTTCCTTGCCGATAAGAGATATTTATGGAAAATTCCCAGAGTTCTTAGAGGTAATGTCCGTTCTTCGCAATATTTACGGGGATGATTTCATGGATATTTTCGAACGCGGTTTTCAGAATATCGAGAAGACTTATGAAGATCAAGAAGATTATCTTCAGAAAACAGAAGTGGAAACATAAGAACCACCGTTAATCAATTCGGTTTTTTTCTTTTACTCGCATACTCTGATATGATAATATAGACGCATAATGAGGAGGTTTAAAATGGTTCTCACAATTACCATTCTATTTTCACTGTTCTACTTATTTCAAATTAATAAAATGACATTTGCTCTTTGCCAATCTAGAGAGATTCCAGAAGAGAAGCAGCCGAAAATCTATCGGACTGTTAATATTCTCATCACAATCCTTATCTTGTCTTTATATGTGGAAGTTTTCTTTCACGCTTAAAATGATTATGTATGCCCGCCCCGCTCACGGGGCAGGGCTTTTTTTAATACAAGTACGCTGCACCAACAATAATCAACAAGATGAACAAAACAACAATTAAAGCAAAGCCGGATGTACCTGCCCCGCCGTGATTATAACCGCTCATGAAGGCACCCCCTTTCACACTGTATCTTATGCGAAAGTGGAAAAAAGCGGTTGGGCGTTGTAAAAAGAAGGAACCTTTTTGTTTTTCAAACGTTTTATGCTATAGTGATATCTTGAAATGACATTTAGATTAGGGGAGTTATTTGATGAAAAAGAAAATTTTAGCTTTTACACTTGCAGCATCCGTTGCAGCATTGTCTGCATGTTCAGGCAATGGGGATAGCGAAGTCGTCATGACATCTAAAGCAGGAGATGTGACGAAAGAAGAATTCTATAAAGAGATGAAAGATTCCGTTGGTGAACAAGCATTGCAGATGATTGTTCTCGAAAAAGTTCTTGAAGATAAGTATAAAGTCGATGAGAAAAAAGTTGACGAAGAGTTCGACAAGAATAAAGAACAGCTTGGCGATAACTTCGAAGCCTTCTTGGCACAACAAGGACAAACACCTGATAGCTTCAAGAAAATGATTCGCCTGAATATGTTACAAGAGGCTGCATTGACTGATGGAATTGAAGTATCTGATGAAGAACTGAATAAGCGCATCGAGGAGTCTCAATCCGAGATCAACGCTCGCCATATTCTTGTGGAAGACGAAGAAACAGCTAAAGAAGTAAAAGAAAAACTGGACAAAGGTGAGGACTTTGCGAAAGTCGCAAAAGAATACTCTACAGATCCAGGTTCTAAAGAAGAAGGCGGAAATCTAGACTGGTTCGGTTACGGAGTTATGGTTCCTGAATTCTGGAATGCAGCTTACGACCTTGAACCAGGTACAATCAGTGAACCTGTTCAATCTGAACACGGCTTCCACATTATCGAAGTAAAAGAAAAGCGTAAAAAAGAAGATGAGAAGATCACTGATGAAAAGAAAGATGAGATTCGTCAGGAACTTTTGATGGAAAAAGCAGATGAGAATGAATTGTTAACAAAAGTATCCGATTTGGTGAAAGCGGCTGACGTTAAAATTAAAGACAGCGATCTAAAATCTGCACTCGATTTGTTCAAGATGGAAGAACAACCAGCAGATTCTGAAGAAACTCCTGACGTCGAAGAAGAACAAAAAGATTCAAAAGACGCAGAAGCTGAAGGAAAAGAAGAAAGTAAATAAGATGATAAAAACTCCCATGATATTATTATCACGGGAGTTTTCTTTAATCTATTTACCGGATTACTCAAATGTCGGCTTATAAAACGATCGATTGTCGAGCGGGAATACACGCTCAGAAAATTCACCTGGGTTTGTTTTGGACATGACGCGATTCAACATATTCATCTTCGCATCAATATTATCAATATAATGCAGGATTTCAGCTTCCTTCAGCATAGGCCGCTTCGGGCTGCCCCATTCTTCTTTGCCGTGATGAGACAATACCATATGCTGCAGCAGCATGATCTCTTCACCATCGATCTCGAGTTCCTCAGCCGCCTTCGAAATTTCATTCACCATGATGGTAATATGGCCGAGAAGATTTCCTTCGATCGTATATTGTGTACCGATTGGGCCGGAAAGCTCAATAACTTTTCCGATATCGTGCAAAATAATTCCCGCATACAATAAATCTTTATTCAGTGTTGGATACAGCTCTGCAATCGCCTTACCGAGCTTTAGCATGGACACAACGTGATCCAGCAGACCAGTTACATAGTCATGATGGTTTCTTGTCGCAGCAGGATACAACATAAAATCCGCTTGGTGTTTTTTCAATAAATGACGAGTGACGCGCTGGATATCTGGATTTTTCATCTCAAAGAAATATTGCATTAACTCTTCAAAGAGCACTTCTTTGCTTTTTTCAGCAGATGGGACCAGATCCGCGATCGTAACGCCTTCTTCTTCCTTCATCGGACGAATCGCTTTAATACGTAATTGGTTTTTGCCACGATATTCATGGATTTCGCCGCCTACTTTGACGATGGTCGCTGCCTGATACAACTGTGCCTGTTCTTCACCAGTATCCCATAGTTTTGCTTCGAGATCTCCGCTTTTATCTTGCAGAATCAGTGTCATGAATGGGCTTCCTTGTTGGGTGATGCCTTTTGTAGCCTGTTTAATCAAGAGAAATAGATCAACAGGCTCTCCTACTTGATGTTCCAATAATTTTTTCATAACTGGATCTCTCCTTTTACCCTTGTTCCAATCTCGACTTTATGTACGTCACTCGTCCATTTCAATTTCATTTCTTCATGGCAGGTGAAATATAAAAATTGATGAGATGGTTGCAACTCTTTAATAATTTCTATCATACGCGAAAGTCTCTCATTATCAAAGTGAACAAATGGATCATCCATAATAATAGGAAATGGTGCACGATCCGACAGAGCGGAAGCTAATGCGAGCCGCAATGAAAGATAAGCCTGCTCTTTTGTCGCTTGACTCAGTTCATTGATCATAAATTTCTGACCGTTCTGCGCCGCAGCTTGGAAATATCCTTCTGAAGTTAAACCAAGTGTGCGATATCGATATGCAGTTAAACGGCTAAACCATTCATTTGCCAGTTCCAAAACAGCCGGCAATTGATGTTCTTTCCACTCACTCATCGTTTGCCTGATGGCTTCCGTTACTGCTTTTCGAACCGTCCATTGTTTTGCCAGTTCCTCGAGTTCCGCTTTTCTTACTTCGAACACTTGCTGGAGCTCGCTGAAAGTCTTACTCGTTCCCATCTGTGCAAGCTCATGATCTACTTTCACTTGCTCATCCACTAACACGGTCACTTCTTTGCGGATAGCTTGCAGACGGTGCGCTGTCTGTTCACGGCTTCGTTCAAGCTCAGGTAACGTCCAGTCGACTTTCAGAGGTTCTTTTGTATACATCGAGAGTTGTGAATTAATCTCCGCTAGATGCCGCTTCAGTAATTGCGCATTTTGATCATTTTGATAAGCAGTATAAAATTGCTCTTTCTCTGACACAGCCGTCCGGTCGAACAACTCCTGGATTTCTTGTTGTACTGCCTTCAAAAGTGCATTCGTTTCCTGCAACTGACCATCAAGATCTTCAAGGGTTTGCTGTTGGTTGTAGTACTTTCCAAGCAGTTCCTTCTGATCCATCAGTTCTTGGCGCAAATGTTCATACAATGCACTTTCCGCTACAGGTCCAATCAAAGATTCGACCTCGTCCATTTGGTTTTGCAGTTGTTGTTTTCCTGCCTCCAAACGTTGCTGCCATGTGTGTTGCTCTGCTAACGTGTCCTGCAGCTCACGCAACAAACGGAAGCTCTCTTGGATGTTGAATGTCAGATCGATCGGATCATCTTGTACGGCTTTTTTCAACGCACCGATTGCTTGCTGCTTTTGCCGATGTGATTGCTCCATCTCAGTAGCTAGTTTCTGTAATTTACGGTCCAGCCTTTCAATCTCTGTATATACTTGCTGTTGGGTTCGCTGCTGTGTTTCAAAGCGCTCCTCCAGGCTCTCCATCTCAGCGGCCAATGATTCATGTTCTTGAATAAAAGTTCGTTGTTCTTCCAATGTAGCTGGTTGCTTTTTCCTTAGAAACATTCCGACAGCCAAACTGATCACGCCTAAAATCGCGATGAACCACTGCTGTTGCCATATACCATATACTCCAATAATGAGACCAATGACGAGTAAGAATAATGGAACCAGGCGCTCCGATGATTGCTGCTGATTCGCTACAGACAGCATAAGTTTCGCTTCTGAAAGTTGCCGTTTCAACTCAGGCCATTTCGCCAGCTTCTTCATTTCCTGTTCTGTGATAATTTGGCGTTCAAGCTGTTCTTTCCGCTGCTCTGCTTCCTGGCGCTCACTTTCCGCTTCTGCAAGCATACGATTCAGTGTTGTCAATTGTTGCTCCGCCTCAGCCTGTTCCTGCACTAGCGGTTCTAATTGACGCTCTCTCTGAATTGAAATATCCATCTGTTCGATAGCTGATAACTGAGCCTCTGTCAGAGCCAGACGATGTGTCAGCTGTTGTTTTTTCGTCGCGAGCAATCGGATTTCCTGTTCAGCAGAGAGCGTGTCCGTTCGCAAGCGATGCCATTCTGCTTCTTGAGCCACCCAACGTTCCAACTGCTGCCGTTCACTTTCTGGTCGCAACCCGACTAGTTCAGTTTGCCATTGTTGCTGTTCTTTTTCTAAACGAGCCTTTTTTATTTCCAATTCCGCCTGTTTGCTGGCTAGCTCTTCATACCTTCGAATACCGTCTGCCGGGAAGTCCCCGCTTGGATACTCGGCCAATTGCTCTAAAAGTTGTTGCTGTCGTTGTTGCAGCGGGACGATCTGCATCGCGGTCATCTGTTCATCCGCTTGTACATGCAGCTGCTGTTCTTCCAGTCGCAAGGCTTTCACTTGCTCTGTCAATTGGTGTTGCCGTTGCGTTAACGGTTCGTAGGCTGCAAGTTTCTGCTGTTCGTTTTGGATTGCGTGTTCAAGTTCTTTTATTTCCGTTAGTTTTTGATTCATTAGCGGCAGTTTTCCGGACTTCTTAAATAAGCCGGCTGTTTCTTTTTCTAATTTCTTTTCCAATTTCCACAGCGTGTCGAGACCTGTAGTGCCAGATGCCAGCAAGGTGCGGCTCAGTTCATCTTCGTCCATCTTGTCGAGACCTTGCAGCTGAAACAGCGAGAAAGAAAAGATCGCTTCAAACGCCTGGCGGTCATAGCCTCTCAATAAATGTTTCAGCTCTTCTTCCCCTGCCGTCCGTCCATCTTCAAACTGTATTCTGACGTCACCCGAGGACTTACCTCGCACTCGTTCAATCATCCAATTGCCAAATTCTGCGTCCGTTACATAAAGACAACCGCCATACTTTCCGCCTGTTTTCGGTTCATAGCGAAGTTCTTGCTGATTCTTTTGCGGGAATCCGAATAAAATATGAAGAATCGCTTGCTGAATCGTCGTCTTGCCCGCTTCATTCGGACCATATAGAAGATTCATGCCATTAGAAAATTTGATTTCTACATTCTCATGCTGACCAAACCCATATAGGACGATCTTTCGAATATTCATTTGATCATCCTTCCTTCAGCAATTCATTTGCCAATAAAGCAGCCGCTTGCTGTTTCAATTGTTCTATATCATGTGGTTCCAAACGTTCCAAATAACGCCCTGCCCGATGACTGTATACATCTTTCACAAGATTGTTCCAGTCGTCCTGCTCCCATTTTTCTATTGTTTGTTCTATAGGTTCCAGCAAAGCTTTCGGCAACTCCCTATTCGTAACCAAGGGCCATTCAATTGATGAAATCCACACAAACGGCTCCATACCGCTATATTGTTCCCTTAATACATCCAGCCATTCCGATTCAGTAGATGCCCCCTGCAGATCATCAGCCAGTCCCTCGACGTGCTCCATCACCAGTTCCACTACCACACTTCCTGACTCGGCAACCAGCCCGTCGATCGCTTCCTGACACTTCGTCAACCAAGCATCCGCAAATTCAATCCCTTCACACGAAATAGTCAATTCAGTAAAGACAATATCCGAAGTCTCAACAAACTTTAAAGATGCTTTTTCACTGGATAACGAAATATCGTAAAATCCTTTTATTCCTTGTTCTTTCCGATGCCGTCCCTGCAAATTTCCGGGATAAACGATGGGAGGATATTCCACTAACTGCTGACGCTTATGGATATGTCCCAGCGCCCAATAGTGATAGTTCTTTTCCTGCAATTCACGGATAGTGAACGGTGCATACACAGCATGCGCGGAATCACCCGCCACACTGCCATGCAGCAAACCAATATGAATACCTTCACCGTGCGCACTAGGATATTTCTCGATCATCGGTTCTCTCACATGCCGCTGAGGATAACTAAAGCCGTGCAAGAACACATCTTTCCCCTTTACAGTCATCTGCTTCTGTTCTACTTCTTCTGAAAATACCTGCACATTAGCCGGCAATGAGACTCTTGTCCAATTACCTGCCAAATGATCATGGTTTCCATACGTTACGAATACAGGAATCCCAACATCAAAAAGCCGTTGCATTCCTTGCTGAAAACGAATTTGCGCACGTAAGCCTCGGTCTTCTCCATCATATACATCGCCGACGATTAAGATAAAGTCTGGCTGTTCTTTCACTGCATAATCTATAAAGCGATCAAATGCCGTGAACGTCGATTGTTGCAATCTAAGCAATTCATCCGGCCCGGCGGCAGCCATGCCTTTAAAGGGGCTGTCCAAGTGCAGATCAGCTGTATGTAAAAATCGGATCGTCTCCATAAATGCACCTCTCCCACGAATACTCGTTCTCTATTTTACCATAAGCCATCTCCAACTGAAAAGAGCATGAAAAACAAGGACTGCCCCGAAAGTCATTTAAAAATGATTTCTTCTTCGGAACAGCCCTTGTTCTTTTTATTGTATCATGCGTTTGCCTGTGATCATTAACTGCCTGTACTCGATCATAACAGTATCACTAGCGCTCATAACGCAGTTTCTCTCTCTTAGATGACAAAGCCTTTATCAAAACCGTATCTCTTTCGGCAAAAACCATTGACATCTAAGAGTATATTATTCTTTCCCTAATTGAATTGCTTTTTTCAAGTCTTTCAATGAGCGCGATGGACCGTACATCAACACCCCGCCACGATAGACCTTCGCTCCAAACCAGCCGAGCATGATAATCGTCGCAACCATAATGGCAATCGAAAGCAAGGGTTCCCATAACGGCAAATCCAACATACCGACACGCAAGAACATAACGAGCGGTGTGAAGAATGGAATGAACGAAGCAATCTTCAAATAGCCTAGCTCAGGATTCCCAAGACCTGTTGCCGCAATGATGAATGCCGCTACCACGAGCAATGACATTGGCATGATCATTTGCTGGACATCCTCTGTACGGCTGACAAGCGAACCAAGCAACGCTGCCAGTGTGGCATATAAAAAGTACCCCAACAAGAAGAAAATCACCGCATAGACTAACGTGCTGACTTGTAAATTTTCTAGACTGAAGAATGCGGAAAGTTCATTTTCTTCTCCCATCGAAGAAAGTTTGTACGCAATGAATCCCGCCAATCCATAAACCACAATCTGAACAATCCCTAATGATCCGATACCCAGCACTTTCGCAAACATATGCTTAACCGGCGATACACTCGATATCAAGATTTCCATTACACGCGAAGACTTCTCCGTCGCCACTTCTGTAGCAATCATGGAAGAGTAAATAATGACCGCAAAATAAATGACGAACATCAGCACATAAACTAGCACTCGCGCCTGATTCAGTTCGTCCTCTGACTTAGCTGAATCAGAAATATTTTGTTTTTCAAATTGGATCGGCGCAAACAAAGTAGCTACTTGTTCACCGGACAGCGATAATTGCTCTGCTTTTACTTCTGTCTGAATCGATTGCAATGCATCTTGTAAGGCAGAAGGCAAATAGTTATCCACCAAGCTTGCTGTCGTATACGTTGCTTGAATGGTCTGCGTTGCGTCCAAATCCAATTCAATGAATGCTTCGATGTCCTCCTCTTTCACTTGTTTTAACAACTGTTCTTTCGGTTCATCCGCAAGCTCGACTTTAATCTCCTCATCACTTTGCTTGAGCTGTTGTTGCAAACGCTCAGCCAACATACCGCTTTGATCTAAAACAAGTACTTTATCTTCTTTGCTGTCTCCTATCAATTTACCCGCCTTATCAATAATACTCGGCAAATTCGCAAAAAGGAAAATTCCTGCAACCATGATAAGCGTCGTAATAAAAAATGATTTAGTTTTTGCTTTCGTCATAAAACTCTGTTTGAAAATAATCCAAAACTCACGCATGCTCTTCCCCCACTTTCGCAATGAAAATGTCTTGCAAAGAAGGTTCTTCTATTTCAAAATGACGAATTGGTCCTTTTAGTAAGGCCGCCTGTAATAAGTCATTCGCAACTTTTTCATCCTCCACCTGAAACACTGCACCTTCTAATGAGTGATGGGAAGTGATGACGCCATCCATTGACTCCATTCCTTCCAATGGAAAATCCGAACGAATTCGAACATTTTGTTTACCAAATGAACGCTTAACATCACGCAGTTTTCCGCTGACGAGTTGCTGGCCATGATGAATGATGCTAAGTTGCTCGCATAACTCTTCTACGTGGTCCATTCGGTGACTGGAAAATAAAATCGTCGCTCCATTGTTGCGGAAATCAACAATCGCCTTCTTCAACATTTCCACATTCACTGGGTCAAGTCCTGAAAATGGTTCATCGAGAATAAGCAACTTCGGGTTATGCATTAATGACGCAATCACTTGGATTTTCTGCTGATTCCCTTTTGATAATTCTTCCACTTTCTTATTCGTATAGTGAGGGACTTCAAAACGTTCCAACCATTGGAATGATGCACTTTTTGCACTGACTTTATCCATACCGCGTAATTGACCAAGAAACATTAATTGCTCCAGCACCTTCATCTTCGGATACAAACCTCGCTCTTCAGGCAAATATCCAATTTGAGGGCTCGTTTCATATGAGATCGTCCGCCCATTCCATGCAATGGACCCTTCTGTCGTGTTCAGCAATCCAAGAATCATCCGGAATGTCGTCGTCTTACCTGCTCCATTCGCCCCTAAAAAACCATACATTGTCCCTTCTTCTACCATCAGCGATAATTGATCAACCGCAGTAAAGTCTCCAAATCTTTTGGTCACCTGTTCCAGCTGCAAAGCCATACTCACAGTCTCCTTTCATTCTCTCTTTCTAGTTCTACGGATTCTACCAACAAATTGTTTCACTATTCTCTTTTATCTATCACTAAGCTTGCGATTCCATAAGATATCAACATGATTCCATATGCCACGGAAAGTAAAATAAAGGCAAGCTGAATTCCCTCATATAACAAAGCTCCAAGCCACATCGCAGCCAATACAATTATCGTTATCCCCCAAGAAATCGTTCTAGCTTTAGCATGGACTTTTTCATAGCGTTCATCAAAGAGACGTTGTTTTTTTCCTTTCCGGCGCAGATACACTGCAATTGCTAACACAGTGCCAAACCCCATTAAAAAACCTAAGAGTCCAGAGCTAGATGGTAACATATAAAATCCCCCTCTAAATTAATTTTTACTATTCGCTATGGCCGCTCCAACTCCATAGGACGTCATATGAATAACCCAAATAGCAGTTAAAATGAAGAAAGCTAAACCTGGTCCCTCCAACAGCATGGCAACCATCCAACCAATCAAAATTGCCCCAGTGGTAGCAAGCCATGAATAAGATCGTGCTTGCCTATGGATATTCCGGTATCGTTCATCATAACGACGTTGTTTTTTTCCTATTCTCCAATTGATGAACCATACAATTCCGGCAATGACCAAGCCAAGCGGCAATCCCAGCAGAAAAGACCAAGTATTAAATCCATCGTACATACTTATTCCTCCTCATAAATAAAAATGTCCTCAATACGACAATCAAATAATGCAGCGATTTTGAAAGCTAATATCAGAGACGGATTATACTTCCCTTTTTCTAATGAAATGATCGTCTGCCTAGAGACGTCCAATTTTTCTGCCAGCACATCTTGCGTCCACCTCATTTCCAACCTTCTAGCTTTGATATAGTTATTCACTGACATCCTCCTTTTATCTGCCATTCCGTACAAGAAGTAAAGCAACCTTTACGTAAAGTTTACTTTACCTCTAATATAATGTCAAATACACTTTACATAAAAATTAAAATGAATCGCTATTCATTTCAATAAATTCATAGTATACTGAATAAAAGCATATGGAGGAGATTAAATGAAAACCTACAAATTGACTGCATACGAGAAAAACGGCACTTTGATTACAGAAGAATCATTCACAGCGGAAAATGATGAGGTCGCAAAGGAGCAAGGACGCCAACTGCTCACTGAAAAAGATTTATCGGAACGCACACACCGCCTTGCATCACCGCGCGGCAAACTATTACTATTCCACGTATAAAAAAGAGGTTGTCCGAAAAGACGGGATGTCTTTCCGGGACAACCTTTTCTTTCGGATTCAGATAGTGGAGACTACTAAACACGTCAAGTTCTTCGTCAGGAACGTTAGTTCTATACAGAGACTCAAAACCCTTTCAGTTCGCGTTTTCTTCTTAACAGTACTATGTCAAAACAGTAGCGCAGAAAAAATTATTAGCGCTAGAAGAGGGACATAAAACTTCCCTCAAGACAAACAAAAGCTGTCCAAGAAATCAGTTGAAATGACTTCTTAAACAGCTAGTTTCTATTGATTAAAATCGATATTATTTCCCGGGAAACAATAATTAAAAAACTTTAATTCACATTTAATGTAAATCGATTCATTTAATATTAATTGTTTTCTACCCACTAAATCTATCTTCCAATTTTTCTTTTTTCTTCGCTCTCAGAAAAGCGAGATTTTTCGCGCTGTTTATGATACGCTATCTTCGTCAATAATTCGTAGAAGGAAGTGACTGGTTTGAACATCGCGTTAATTGCCCATGATGAAAAAAAGTCTGAATTGGTAAACTTCGCAATTGCTTATGAACAAATATTTGCTAAACATGATCTCTATGCTACTGGTACAACAGGTACACGTATCATGGAGGAAACAGAGCTTTCAATAAGTCGACTCATGTCTGGACCGCTTGGCGGAGATCAGCAAATTGGGGCGATGATTGCTACAGGGCAGCTAGATCTGATCTTATTCTTTCGCGACCCGCTCACAGCTCAGCCACATGAACCGGACGTCAGTGCCTTGCTGCGACTGTGTGATGTCTACGGTATTCCGTTAGCCACAAACTTAGCTTCAGCCGAACTATTATTACGAGCGATTGAAAAAGGCTATTTCTCTTGGCGAGAAACAGCAGCTAAATATAAATAATCTATTTCTGAAATCCACCAAGGATACATTATATTTCAGACGCGCAGCTAATTGCGCGTCTATTTTTTGTTCACTTCTTTATTGCCCAGTAAAACTTGGTTTTCTTTTCTCAACGAATGCTTGTATTCCTTCACGGTGATCGGAAGTCTTTCGCATTGCTGCTTGTGCTTTACTTTCTAATTCCACGATTCTTTCAAGCTCCGCCACACCGGCCGCATGTAAAATTTGTTTAGATACCGCCATTGAAGCTGTCGGTGAATTCAAGATTTGTTGGGCACGCTGCCCTGCTGTATTCCACGCTTCCCCATCTGGAACGACTTGATCAATGAGTCCGATTTGCATCGCCCGTTTACCATCTAACACTTCACCCGACCAAATCAGCTGCTTCGCTCTCGCTGTGCCGACTCGTTCCTTCAGGAAGAAATGACCTCCGCCATCCGGTACCAAACCGATTCCAATGAAATTCATCGCGATTTTGCTCGATTCTTCCGCAATCACTACATCACAGGCAATCGCTATACTGCAACCAAGTCCCGCTGCTGCACCATGGACCGATGCAATCGTGATTTGGGGCATGCTGTACATCGACAGAGCCAATCTCGACAAGTCGACCATAATATCCTCCATTTTCATCGGTCCACTTGGGTCGAGCATCGCTTTAACATTTCCACCTGCTGAAAACGCACGTCCTGCTCCTCGGAATAATACAACATGCACAGAAGATTTCCCTTTCAGTTCATCGACGATATCCGCCAATTCCCTCATCATCTGGCCATCCATCGCATTCATGACATCCGGCTGATTAAATGTCACAGTTGCTAATCTACCTTCGATTTCCACTTCGATCTGTTTTACCAAAATCAATTCCCCCTTTTGTGTGAATGGTCATTCATTCACTCCATTATACACAAACCTCTGACCGTTTGCATAATTTTCTCACAAAAATTCCCCAGCCAACTTTATGACTGGGGATTGAAACTTATTTTATGGATTCAGCAGAAGGAAACAATCCATCTAAATACGCTATTTTGCGATCGATGGCGTCTTCAAATCCTAGTATATAGGCTGCAGGTTCTTTCGGATTATGAAATTGCGTCAGTTTACCGGTGGCAGGGTCCATGAATTTACTCGATGCTCCACAACCTAGACCGATAATCGTCTGTGCTTCTTCCATAATTAAAATATTATAGAGACTCTCTTCTCCCGGCTTGGAGTAGCCGACATTTTCAAGATTGCCTAAAATGTTTTTCTGGCGATACAAATAATACGGTATATAGCCGTTGTCTTTCGCCCACTCTTCGCCACGCTTCATCATCTGACCAACCGTCTTGCGATCAGCCACTTGATACTTATCTTTATTACGTGTCATTTCCGAAGCTCTTTTAAAAGACAGCGTATGGATCGTCAATGATTCCGGCTGCATCTTCTCCGTTTCCGCCAATGAATGCTCAAACTCGGCGAGACCTTCATTCGGCAGACCGATGATTAAGTCCATATTGATATTGCGCATGCCTTGCTCGCGAGATAGCCAATACTTATCGATGGTTTCCTGCACACTATGGTGACGTCCGATTGCTTTCAACGTTTCATCTGTATAGGATTGTGGGTTGACACTGATTCGGTCGATCCCCCACTTCTTCAGTACTTCGAGTTTCGGAATGGTGATCGTATCAGGCCGTCCCGCTTCCACGGTCACTTCCCGCACTTGCTCCATATGGGGAAAGGAGTCAACCATCGTTTGATAGAGTGCATCCATTTCATCTGCCTCGATCGATGTCGGCGTACCGCCACCAAAATAAATCGTTGTGATCCGGATATCATGTTCCTTCAGCCAGTCTCCGATGACCCGCATCTCTTCATGTAAACCGTCCAAGAAGTTTTCTACGCGCCCATTCTTCCGGTGAATGGCATAAGCGGGAAAGGTGCAATAGGCACATTTTGTTGGACAGAATGGAATGCCGATGTAAATACTGACTTCCCGCTTCAACGAATACAAATCAGGCAGCGCATTCAGCTGGACATCTGCAATTTGTGCAATCAGATCACTCTTTCGTGCCGAAACTCGGTGACGATTCCTCAATAATGCCAGCGCTTCTTCGACTGATTTTCCTTCCTGTCGGTACATATGATAGAGTTTGGTGGGACGGATACCGGTTAAAATACCCCATTCCTGTACCATACCTGTCGCTTGTTCTAATACCTCCAATAAGACATGAGAATACATTCTCTTCTTTTGGCGCAGTAGCTCTTTTTCGTCAGTCTCTAAAGCATCTTCTGCAAATTGCGCGGTATGTCGTTGGCCATTCCATTGCAATTGCGCTGATATGCTCGGAGATTTCTCTTCAAATTGCTCAAAAAATCGTATGTTGATGGTTGCCTCGTCTACAGTTTCTGTCCCGATCTTCGATTGCTCAAAAAATAAATTGGCCAAATGGGTGAACATTCGGATCCAATCTTGCGGGAACTGTTCGTTTACATTTAGTTGCTGCATGTTTCTCTCCTACTCTCCATCTGTTGAAAAAAACCGGCAGAGGCCGGTTTCCAATCAATCACACCTTGGCATGATTGCATCTGAATTTTGAATCGTGCGTGCACGATTAACTCCCTACAAAATCCATGACATCCGCCAGAGGCATTATCTTAGTTCAGCGGGCGTTTGAACACCCGCTGTACAGGTAATAGAATCGCATTCATCTCATCACTTATAGAGGTGGGAGTCTTCTGCTGAATAAAGATAAAGTATTAATTGAAGCTTTCATACAAGTCTTGCACTGGTTTCAGTACAACACGATTTACTTCCTCAATCAATTCGCTTAGCTTCATCTCTGCTGTTAGCATCGTCATGATTTTAGGATTTTCCTGAGCCAGCTGGGCAGTCTTCTGGGCATGTTCCAGCTCTTCGCCTGCGATTTCCTCGCCTGCCATTTGTTTTTGCTGCAAATTCATTTGGATCTCGCGGAAGCTTTCAAATAAAACACGAGCTTCCTCATCGCTCTTGACGTCCTCCATCGCAGATTTCACCGCTAAATACTCATCCGTCTTGCGCAATGTAGATTCCAATTTGTTCATATCATCATAAATATTAATCGACATTTAAATCTCCTCCTAAAATCCATTCAATGTAAGAGCTATAATTCCTTGCACGATTCCGATCACGCCGCCAAGTAAGGCGCCAAGAACCGTAATCATCTTAAATTCCCTACGTGAAATACCGAGCACTAGATCTTCCAGCACAGCGACAGGGAATGTGTCGACCTGTTCCTTCACCATTTCATCCAGTTTCAGCTTCTTCAAAGACTGCTCCAATTGCAACTCCGCCTGATCGAATAAAAATCCGACAATTTTCGGCGTGACGTTTTCGGCTGTCCATGCAGTTCCATTCGGCCAGTAATGAGCTAGACTGTGATCCAATCGATCACTCAGTGCCAATTGGTCAAGTGCATAGCGCTTCACCGAGCTGAACACACTATCAAAATCAAAATCTGCAGTCAATTGCTCCATCGGCTGTTGCTGGATATTCCGCCATTCTTTCCAGATCAGCTTATCCAATAACTCTTTCGTTCCTGGCGCTCCAACAAAACGCAACGCTTCTCGTTGCACCTTGCCGACTAGAGATTCCGATTCACCGAAAAACATATTCAGCATTCCGCCAAACGTCCCTTTTGAATTGAGAAAGTCGTCAATCATTTTTTGGAACGTCTGTCTTCCTTCCGCCGAATCAATGAATCTTTCTGCGCGCTGCAACAAAAAATCCGACGCGAGCGGAATTCTATCTTCTACTTGCTGCTGCCAACGCAACGGCACGACTTCTTCCACTGTACCTGTCGTCACCCTTAATCTCATGTCATCCAATTGACGATCGATCAACGCAAGCAGTTTATCCTCCACTTGATTCGGAAGTTCAGAAGCTCCTGCAAGCTCGAGCCAGTCATTCAACGTCTTGTCCGATTGCAAGACATATTGGTTCATTTTACCCTGAACAAATAGTTCGGCGCGTTCTTTCATTGCAGGTGTCAACATTTTTTTCCGGAACAGATCTGGTGTCAGCAAATAATTCGTCACCGTTTTTCCAAGCTGCGTTGCCAACTCATTGCGTCGTTTCGGAATTAAGCCTGGCGTAAACGGCAAACGGGTTTTTCCAATAAATTTTGGTTCATGCGGCCTGAAAAGCATCTTGATCGCTAAGTGATTTGTTACTCCGCCAATCAATGCCCCGATAAACGCCATGAACAAAATAGTTAGCACTATAGTCAATCGTTTCACCTTATTCCACTTGGTCTTCGTTCCAATTATAACAAAAACCAGCTGAATGAAAAGGAATTCGAGGCGAGGATTTTTGACTTTACAATCGACTACCTTTCAGGTACGTTGCAAGTAGGACGATTCTATAGAGAAGTTTGTTACTTCAACTATTATGTCGAGGAGGTCATCCACTAATTGAAGAAAGAAATCATCGATCATTTAGGACGCACAGTTGAGTATGAGTTTCCGCCGAAGCGTATCATTTCTTTATGCCCCGGCATTACCGAAACTTTATTCGCGATTGGTCTTGAAAACGAGGTCATCGGACGAACACGTTATTGTATTTATCCCGAGAAAGCAAAAGAAGTTCAGGCGGTAGCAGGAACAAAAGATCTACAGCTTGAGAAGGTTCATGCTGCAAAACCTGATTTGATCATCATGGAGAAAGAAGAAAATACGAAAGAGATGGTCGAGACACTGTCGGCCTTTTATCCAGTGTATGTAGCCGAGGTCCAAACGATTGACGATGCGTATCGGATGATGACAGATATGGGTGATTTGACAGATAGCCAGAAGGAAGCCGCATCACTTGTTTCTGATATCCAACAAGCATTCACTGCGCTGCCCGAACTCCCTGCCGCTCGTGTTGCCTATGTCATCTGGAAAAAGCCGTATATGGTAGCTGGAAAAGATACATACATCAATACACTGCTTCAGCGAATCGGCTTCGTGACACCTTTTGCTGATTCGAATGACCGCTATCCTGTCGTGACAGAAGAGCAGTTTAAAGAAGCTCAGCTTGATCTCGTTTTATTGGCATCAGAGCCTTACCCATTTAAAGAAAAACAACAAATCCAGTTCCAAGAATTACTGCCGGATTCCGCAATTCAGCTAATTGACGGAGAAATGTTCTGGTATGGTGTTCGAATGCTTGAAAGCGCACGATACTTCAAAACATACGACTTCGGCGTTTGATTCATTTCGTTCCATTAAAGATCGTAGACATCCGAATAGCATGCTCCATCTCATCATGCATTGCGATGAATACAGGGTCATAGGCTTGATCAAACGGAACTGTCAGAAGCATTTCTTTATACTGTTCGACGGCATCAAGTTCATCAACCAGCGCATTTTTTGCGCATTCCTTCAAGTTCGTGCACGGTGCCAGCTTTTTCGGATTTGGTACGAATTTTCCCGTCATCATATAATAGAGCTGTTGAAACATTTCGTAGTGACTTTTCTCGTCTTCATACGCATGTCGAATGAACTCCTGCCATAATGGATCGTTCGTCAGCTGGTACATGGACTTATAATAAAAGTAGGACTTGTATTCGTCTTCGATGGCGCTTTTTAGTTGGTTAACAAACACGCACTCATCCTTTCCTTCCCTTTTGGCCAGTTTATGAAAGGAACGGCAAGGATATCACTAATTTAGAAAGAGTTGATCAATATGCTGCAGCATTTTAGTTATAAAAAAATGTTTGAAGGATCGGATTTGCCAGGTTGGACAATTTCTTTTTATTATCAAAACAAACAATATGCGGGTGATTACCATAAAGACGGATCGGTTAATTGGAAGAATGACACGCCGCCGAACGAGACAGAAGTTTTGAAAATGGTGCATGATCTCATGACTTTTCACGTCTATGAATGATTTTTCCTGTAACTGACCATCCTTCTCTTAGAGGAGGTGCTGTTATGGGGAAAGATAAGTCAAAAGGTAAACAACAGTTTGAAAAAGAGCGTCTGCACGTACAGGACCAGAAAACAGAAAATGTTTTTGAAGATCAAAGTCGTGTTCCGAATGAGCAGAATGCCTTTAAAGAAACTCAGCCGAAATACGGCGAATAATGATGTGGAACCTTCCTACTTAGGAGGTTCCTTTTTTCTACAGCCGTCCCCATTCAGCACACCATACTCTATCTTTTCACGATATGTAAGTGGCAGGAATTGTGTTTTCTCTATAAATAAATTATTATAAAAGATAACTAACTTTACATTACAGGAGGTGTACGCTTTGTTCTTTTCCCTCATTTGGGTTAAGCACAAAGCCATTATTTGGACATTGCCATACGATTGGCAGCATTTGCTGCCTTGATCGCACTCACCGCTTTCTTCGTCGCGTGTGAATTTGCAATCGTGAAGGTCCGGTCATCGCGTCTCGATCAGCTGATCGTGGAAGGAAACAAACGCGCGGTCCTTGCGAAAAAAATTGCCGATAACTTAGATGAATATTTATCCGCTTGTCAGCTAGGGATTACGATCACTGCGCTTGGCCTGGGTATGCTTGGGGAACCAACAGTTAAGTTAATGCTGGCTCCTGTCTTTGATTACCTTGCTCTAGACACAAAAGTTGAAACGATTCTTTCTTTCGCCACGGCCTTAGCCATCGTGACCTATCTCCATGTGGTTATTGGTGAGCTTGCTCCTAAGACGATCGCTTTGCATAAAGCTGAAGAGTTGTCTATGAGTCTATCCGGACCTTTGAATTTATTTTACAAATTGATGTACCCTATTATTAAAGGGATGAACGGATCGGCGCGGCTAGTCACAAGATTGCTTGGCTTCAAATCCATTTCCGAATTGGATGTGGCGCATACAGAAGAAGAACTGCGGATCATCTTATCGGATAGTTTACGAAGCGGGGAAATTAATCAAGCTGAATATAAATACGTCAATCGTATTTTCGAGTTTGATGATCGGATTGCCAAAGAAATCATGCTGCCGCGTACCGAAATGATGACAGTGGAAAAAGAGATGACGTTATCCGAAGTCTTCGAATTGATGGACGTGGAGCAGTACACACGCTATCCAATTACGGATGGGGACAAAGACCACGTCATCGGATTAATTAATATGAAGCATCTATTGACAGCGTACATTAAGGATCCGAGCAATGGGGACAAATCTGTCGTTAATTATATGCAGCCCATTATCCGGGTGATCGAAACGATGCCGATTGGTGACTTATTGTTAAAAATTCAACGTGAGCGAATTCATATGGCTGTTCTGTTGGATGAATATGGCGGGACGTCCGGCCTTGTAACCATCGAGGATATTTTAGAAGAAATTGTTGGGGAAATTCGTGATGAATTCGACTTGGACGAACTGCCCGAATTGCAGAAAATTGGTCCAGATCATTACATCTTGGATGCTAAAATGCTAATCGAAAATGTCAATGATGCACTCAATATCGAGATCTTGGAAGAAGATATCGATACGATCGGCGGTTGGTTCATGGACCAGCGCTTTGAAGCGGTACAAGGTGAAAAAATCATAGAACAGGGTTATGAATTCACCGTAAAGGAAGTGGATGGGCACCATATCATCTACTTAGAAGCAAAAAAGCAGCCAGCGGAAGTGAATAATGTAACCAATGAAAGTATGAGCCCGTAATTTCAAAGCTTTCCCACTCATTGGGAAGGCTTTTGTCATGAAGGAATGTCTGCATTCATTAGAACTGGAGAGATTACATATGCAAAAAAAACAAGAAAACCTGCTCCTTTTCATCTGGGCTGTAGCCCTATCTGCTACACTAGGTTCCCTGTACTATTCAGAGATAAAAGGATATATTCCTTGTACACTTTGTTGGGTTCAGCGTATTTTCATGTATCCGATCGTCCTGATCGGTTTGGTGGCATTGATTCAGAAAAATGGTAAGATTGCTTGGACGACTGCTGCCTTTTCATTCATCGGAGGCTGCATCTCTCTTTACCATTATGGTATTCAAAAACTTGCCTTTCTGCAGGAAAGCGCTCCTTCGTGCGGCGCTGTTTCGTGTACAGGCCAATACGTCAATTACTTTGGCTTTGTAACCATTCCGTTGATGGCGCTCGTAGCCTTCGCAATCATTTTCATCGCAAGTCTCGTATTGTTGAAACAAATAAAGGAGTGACACACACATGAAAAAATTATTAGCTATTGGCGGCATTATTGTTGTAATCTTCGTTCTGATCGTTGTGCTCAATAACCAATCCAATAAAAAGAAATTAGCGGATAATCCGTATGGAACCAATGATTTGGATCAATCAACCATCGATATATTATCGGATAAGAACTACCAAAGTATCGCCCTTCCCGATGAGGTTGACAAGCAAATCGAAAGCGGAGAACCGACAACGGTCTATTTTTTCAGTCCGGATTGTCCGCATTGTAGGGAAATGACACCGCGCTTAATGCCGCTTGCCGACAAATACGATGCGCATATTTATCAGTATAATATGAAGGAATTTGGTGACCAGGCAGAAAGTCGTTATGGCATTGAAAGCTGGCCGACACTCGTTCACTACAAAGACGGTAAAGAGCAAGGCAGAATGTCCGGCGCACATCCAGATGAAGACATTAAGGCATTTTTCGACGAATTCGAAAGCAACTAAGGAGACTAGATAGATGACAAGTTTTCATTATACGACTCGCAAGCCCGGTGAAACCGTTGAACAGCTGCTCAGGGAACAATGGCAAGGCGGCAAAAAGACGGTTCACCAAATGCGCATGGATAAAAGCGTAACCGATGCAGACGGTCAACCTGTTGAGTGGAAAGAACCTTTGCCTGAAGGCACTCGACTGATTTTCGGCTTTTCCGATGCCCATTCATCGTATAAACCGGAGCCTTTTGATTCGCTGAATGTAATTTGGGAAGACGAGCATCTGCTTGCAGTCCATAAACCAGCCGGAATCGCAGTTCATCCCGAACACGCACCTGGCACAGGCACGCTGATTAATGAAGTAATGGGTTATATCGATGCAAAAGGCGGCAGCTATGCAGAACATATCCATCGTCTCGATCAGCACACAGCAGGACTTTTGCTAATCGCCAAGCATCCAATTGCCAAAACGATGCTGGATCGAATGTTGGAACAGAATCGAATCGACCGCTTCTATACGGCAGAACTGGAAGGTCTGCTAAGAAAGCCGCGCGGTACGATCAATATGCCGATTGGTAAAGATCGTTACCATGCTACGAGACGCAGAGTATCTCCTTCAGGACAATCTGCGGTAACTCATTTCCAAGTGCTGGAACGCAGACCTGACAGCACGCTTGTTGAAGCTCAGCTGGAAACCGGACGCACACATCAGATTCGTGTCCACTTCGCCCACTTAGGTCACCCGGTCATCGGTGATCAATTATACGGCAGTGAAACGATTGCGAGAGGTCCCTATAAATTGACCGCGTCAAAAATTGCTTTTGAACATCCGATTACGATGGAATCTATCGTATTGGAAACAGAATAAAACAAAAATCCGCGAGAAAGCATTCATGCTTTCTCGCGGTTTTCCTATTTCACTAATAATTGATGTATTCCGTTCTCCAGGCGCTTATCGACTTCTTTCGCGTCTTCAATATGTTCCACAATGAGTTCATGTGCAGAAGTAAATAGCAAATTGGCCTTTTGGAGCTCTGCTTGCATTTGGGCTGATAATTTATTTTGCTCGGCAATCATTTTTTCAATTGAGGAGATATCGATTTGACTTCCTTGAACCGTCTCCAAGATGTGATCGATTTTTGAGGCAGTCTGCAAACTCACCGCCACCCCTTGCTCAATCAATACTGAGCTTTTCTTGGTAGCTTCCAATGCTTGCTGAATTTCATCTTTCAAGGAGTTTGTTAATGACTGAATATCCTTTGTGCTGTTGGATGTACTTTCCGCAAGTTTTCTCACTTCCTGCGCAACAACAGAGAACCCTTTTCCATATTCCCCCGCACGCGCCGCTTCAATCGATGCATTAAGCGCCAATAAATTCGTTTGGGCTGCAATATTCTCAATGACGCCGACAATCGACTGAATTTCCACAGAACGATCACTCAATTGTGTCATACTTTCTTCCGACATCTCCATATGCTTTCCTAAATCATTCATTACTTGCGCCGTTAAACGAACGTCCTCGGCTCCGTTCTCTGCCTCTTTTACCATGTAAATCGATTTCTCTTCCAATGAACGTCCATTGTCATATAATTGCTTGGAAGCATCTGTCGTTTGTTCGCTAAGATCTTGAATTACATGAAAGCTGCTTTCTATTTCTGAAACCGCTTCGCCTAATACGTTATGCTGGGCATTTACTTTTTCATGTTGCTCTACTGCAGCAGTCAATTCCGTCTCTACTTGTTTATAGCGCTCGTGTTGTTCGGTTTGCAAATCATCTGTAACAGATACAGGATTCAAATTATCTTCCTGAATGACCACGCGTTGTTCTGGTTTTCGTCGAAATAGCGCCATCTTATTTCCCCCATTTTCTATATATAAACTGAAATAAATAACATACACTCAAAGCAAAACGTAGAACCCGTTGATTTCCGCTCCAGGCGGACGCTTTCCGCGGGGCGCGGGAGTCGCCGCCTTCCACTCCAATCAACTGAGTGTCCATTTCTGCACGAACTCATGTAAAACTTTAATTCAACATATACAGTTCAATTAATATGTGGCCGGATCCGTTCCCGTTCTTTCATCGCGGTTCATTGCATCGATTATCGCCATTTCTTCGCTAGTCAGTTCAAAATCGGCTACTTCACTATTTTCTTTAATACGTTCTACAGTCACCGATTTAGGGATTACGATCAAGCCATGCTGAATGTGCCACCGAATGATCACTTGTGCGACAGTTTTGCCTTGTTGCGCAGCAATCGCCGATAATGTTGGGTCCTGCAGCAATCTGCCTCTAGCAAGCGGACTCCAAGAAGTGACAGCGATTTGATGTTCATTGCAAAATTGACGAAGTGGTTCTTGTGTTAATATCGGATGCAATTCCACTTGGTTAACCATAGGCCGAATGTTTGCGACCGCAAAAATTTCTTTCAAATGATGTTCATGATGATTCGAAACCCCTGTTGCACGGATTAATTTCTCATCATATAAACGCTCAATGGCACGGTAGGTATCTACATAGCTGTCGCTAACCGGCCAATGTGTCAAATATAAGTCCAAGTAATTCATATCCAGTGCAGTCAAAGAACGCTCAAATGCGCGCAACGTTTCATCATACCCTTGTTCATCGTTCCACACTTTCGATGTAACGAACAAGTCTTCACGCGGCACAGCGGAATTCCGAATCGCTTCGCCCACTTCCCTCTCGTTCTGATAAATAGAAGCCGTATCAATCGCACGATAACCTAATGAAACCGCTTCCTCAACTGCCTGCATTGTTTCCTCTGAATCTGTCATTTTATACGTACCTAAACCAAATTGCGGCATTTGTACGCCGTTACTCAATAAAACCATATGTTCAAAAATAGTCGACATGAAAATTCCTCCCTCGGTTACTCTTGGTTCAATTGTACAGTTTTTTTTACTGATTTACGAATAACTTTTTCAATATAGTGGGTTGATTTCTGTCGCTAAAACGAATAATATGGTCTATGGTCTTTACTTTTGTTCGTCATTTAAGGGGAGAATGTATAATGTTTCAATTAAAAAAGAATAATACAACCGTTAAAACTGAATTATTGGCAGGAATGACTACATTTTTGACCATGGTTTATATTGTCATCGTCAACCCGATCATCCTTGCAGATGCGGGTGTTCCTTTCGATCAAGTATTTCTGGCAACCATCATCGCTACTGTGATCGGTACAGTATGGATGGCTTTGTTCGCCAATTATCCGATAGCGATTGCTCCGGGGATGGGATTGAACGCCTATTTTGCTTCTGTGGTCATCGGCTCTGATGGTCAACTCGATTATCTGACTGCTTTTTCCGCCGTCTTTATCGCGGGTCTCATCTTCTTTTTACTATCGATGACTTCGTTCCGGGAAAAGCTGATCGAATCTATTCCTGAGAATTTAAAACATGGAATTACGGCGGGCATCGGCCTGTTCATCGCATTTTTAGGACTGCGTTTATCCGGGTTGGTCGCGCCGCATGAATCCAATATTGTACAACTTGGAAACCTGACTTCTCCAGGTGTACTTCTGACACTCTTTGGATTGATCGTTACAATTATCTTAATGAACTTAAATGTCTACGGAGCGATTTTCATTGGAATGTTTACAACTGGCATCGTCGCCGTCTTTACGAAACAATTAAAGTTCGAAGGTTTCATGAAAATGCCACATCTGCCTGAAGGCATTCTCGTCTGGAACCCAATACAAGCGATGGGTGATGTCATCTCACACGGACTATACGGTGTCGTCTTCGCTTTCCTGCTCGTTACGTTGTTCGATACAACGGGAACGATGATTGGTGTTGCCAAGCAGGCAGGTTTGATGAAGGGTAAATCTTTACCGCGTGCACGTCATGCGCTTCTTGCCGATTCACTGGCCGCCTCAGTCGGCGCAATGGTTGGAACGAGTCCAACGTCAGCTTACGTAGAATCGTCCTCCGGCGTCGCCGTAGGAGGCCGTACAGGGTTGACGACGTTGACCGTAGCCTTCCTATTTATATTGGCAGCGTTCTTCAGTCCTGTCGTCAGTGCTGTATCTGGCGTCGCGGCCATCACTGCCCCTGCCCTGATTATTGTAGGAAGCTTGATGATCAGTGCCGTCAAACACATCGACTGGGATTCATTTGATGAAGCATTTCCTGCGTTCCTTGTAATCTTGACGATGCCTCTGACATCCAGTATCGCTACAGGGATTGCGTTAGGTTTCATTACGTATCCATTATTGAAATTGACAAAAGGACAAGGTAGACAAGTTCCCTTGCTGCTTTATATTTTCGCTGTTTTGTTCGCCTATCAGCTAATATTTCTGCCGCATTAATAATTGTTGAGAACCTGTCACAAAGTATAACGAAGAACATTTCATTTTTTCTGCTTTTACGGTATACTGATTGAAGGACTACTGATTTTACAGGAGGTACAAACCATGAGACTATTATTAATTGCAGCTGTCTGTTTCGCGTTTTTATCTGCCATCTTTACAGGTGGATACGAAGACAAGCCAGGTCAACCAAAACGATAAGTATATAAAAAGGGACGGGCAATATGCCCGTCCCCTTTTTTTACGTTAAATGAGCAAACTTCTGTTGTCTCAAGGCTTCATAGATTAAAATTGCTGCCGTGTTGGATAGGTTCAATGAACGGATATGTTCGTCGTTCATCGGGATGCGTAAACAAGTTTCTTTATGTTTCGCAATAATCTCTTTCGGCAACCCTGTCGTTTCCTTACCAAAGACAAAGAATACATCCTTCTCCGAATCCGAGTAATCGAATGAATCATAGCTCGTCTCTCCGAATTTCGTAATGAAATAAAATTCTCCTTCTGGATATGCATCCAAAAATTCTTGAATTCCATCATGATACGTAATGTCCACATGCTCCCAATAATCCAAGCCCGCTCGCTTCAGCATTTTATCTTCCGTCGAAAAACCTAAAGGGCGAATTAAATGGAGGGCTGTATCTGTCCCGGCGCAAGTACGTGCGATATTTCCCGTGTTTGCTGGAATTTGTGGTTCGAATAAAGCTACGTGAATTGTCATTTCTTACACTTCTTTCTTTTGGTTACTAGATAACTGTTTCATCGCTTTGTTAATTTCTGCTATAACTGCTTCGTCTTGTTCAATTTGTGATACTTTTTGCAATATCTCTTCAGCCGGCTCGGTACCAATTCGTCCGAGTGCCCAAACAGCTGTCCCCCTGATCATTGGACGAGCATCTTCTCTCACTAATCTCCCCAGTTCGGGAATAGCCGACTCATCTTTAAAGTGGGCTAATGCGATAAGCGCATTGCGTTGAATTGGATTTTTGCCTCGCCATGACCCCGACATATGTCCATACTGCTCTTTAAACTGCCGATTAGACAATGACAAGAGCGACAATAACAGAGGTTTTACACGTTCAGGCTCGGGTGTAAAGGCTGGTTGATGCGTATGATTCATCCCTTTATTCTTCGGACAAACCGTTTGGCACGTATCACAGCCATATAAACGATTTCCTATCTTCTGTCTGAACTCTTCAGGCACTGGCTGCTTCGTCTGTGTCAAAAAAGCAATACAACGCTGAGCATTTAATTGACCCGGCTGAATAAGCGCGCCTGTAGGACATGCATCCAAACATAATGTGCAATCCAGACACTGATCTTCCATAGCCCTGTCAGGCGCAAACGGCAAGTTCGTAATCATCTCACCTAGATAGACATACGACCCAAACTCCGGCGTAATGATGGAACAATTTTTCGCCGACCAGCCAATGCCTGCTCGTTCCGCTACTGCGCGATCCACTAACTCTCCCGTATCGACCATCGAACGGAGTCTGGCATCCGGTACCTTCGTAAGGATGAATAGCTCCAACTGCGCAAGTTTATCCCGCAACACCGTATGGTAATCCTCGCCCCAAGAAGCCCTGCAAAACATCCCCCGTCGCTCGCCTTTCTTACCACGAGGACTGTCAGCCATTTTCGAAGGATAGGCGACAGCTATCGAGATAATACTCTCCGCACCCTCCAGCAATAAAAATGGCTTCGTACGTTTCTCCACATCCGGCTCTTCAAAGCCCGACTGATAGTTTAGCTCTTGTTGCTGTTTCAGACGATCTTTTAATTTCACAAACGGGGCAGCTGTCGTAAAACCTATTTTGTCTATTCCAATGGACGCCGCAAACTCACGTATCTCTTGCTGCAACTGAGCGACATTCACCATTCCCCGCCTCCCTTATGATAAGATGGAGTAAAATTACATGTGGGTGATTCTGATGCAACTTACTATCCATCCTTCTATATTCACTAAAATTCCTGATTTTAAATTAGGCATAATTCATTATACCAAAACAATTGTCTCCGCATCACCTCAGATGCTAAAAGGTCGTTTGCAATTATTTCAAGAACAACTCTATTTTGAACTGCTCGATAAAGAGTTAATCGAATTTCCGGGCTTGGCAGAATGGCAATCTATTTGGAGAACACTTGGTTCTGATCCATTGACCAATCCTTCGGCAATGGAAGTGCTTATGAGAAAAATTAGGGCAAGAAAATATACTCCCTCATTTCATAGCGCGGAAGATTTGAATACATTCTTTTCATTGCAATATGAAATACCTACTGTCATTTACGACTCAGACAAGATAGCTGGAAACATTCAGTTGGCACTTGGAACTGCCGAGGATGGCTATGAAGGCTTGAACAACCATTTCAACACCTTTGACAAACTTCTTCTTTTAACCGACGACTACAGCCCTTTTGGCAGCCCTCACGTCGATTCTATTCGCACTGCCGTCACAGAAGAAACGATAAATATACTGCAGCTGCTTTTTATTCGTCCTTCATTAGATAGCACAGAAGCTATACAACTTACTGAAGCATGCGCAAAAATGTTTACCAGTATAAATGGAGGGAATCACTTTAGTACAGTGTTAAATGCGCAGAATTCCTCCTGCGACATAGATAACGGGGTGAAATAATGAGCATCACATTAGCAGAAGGTATAAAACTAAAGAGCATTCTATCCAAACAACTGCGTGAACTGGAAACAGAAGCGCGCCGGGTAGCTTTTATTACTGTGGAAAAAGGCACTGCGCCACCACCTGTTCCTCGAACCTTAAATGACGTTGAAAACGAAATGGAGCAAGTAAGAAAAGATCAGCGTACGCTCGACTTCCTTATCTACAAGGCAAACAGTACACATTCCGTAGACTTCGAGGGACAGCAGATCACCTTGGTAGAAGCAATTGAATTAGCAATCCAACTACGAGCAAAAGCAACCTTTTATAAAGAATTATCATTGGCAAATAAAGAGGAGCTCCAATATGGGTATGCAGAAACTACTACCGTCTATCGTGTAGCTTTATTTGACCCAGAAGTTTATCGGCAAAAAGCACAGCTGGCAGAAAAGACAGCACACCAGCTCTCTAACCGAATCAACACAAAAAATTATACGATTAACCTAGAATTTGATGGTTCTAATTATTTCTGACCTTCGGAAAGGTGAGACTCTTTTCCGGAGCATGGAGCGAGAAACAGAAACACAACTTTACTAGTCTAAACCGATGACCCATTTCCTTTCACACTTTGACCTATAACCCATAACCATCCATGGCAACGGCAATGAACCCTTACAAATAGCATCTAAACAAATTCATGTTTCTCCTCTATGGAGGCTGTCTGAGAAGTCATTTTCATTTGACTTTTTGGGCGCCTCTTTTTTGTGCGGAAAATTCCTATGTTTATTCTTGCCAGTCAAGTTGCTGTCTCTGGCTGTATTGGTGCGTTCTAGAATGGAATTGTTTGTTGTTTATGTTTGATTCAGTTTGAAAACACTTTGATGCATCCCTTTGCTAGTCTTACATCTTTTAGCTAATTTTAATTTTTAAAAACAAAAAAAGAACACAGCAAAGGCTGTGTTCTTTTGGTGATACCCGAGGCCGGACTTGAACCGGCACGCCTCGCGGCATCGCATTTTGAGTGCGACGTGTCTGCCATTCCACCACTCGGGCATGATAAGTAATATTATAAAATTTGGAGGCGGCAACCGGAATCGAACCGGTGGTAAGGGTGTTGCAGACCCGTGCCTTACCGCTTGGCTATGCCGCCAACATAGTGGAGCGGAAGACGGGATTCGAACCCGCGACCCCGACCTTGGCAAGGTCGTATTCTACCACTGAACTACTTCCGCGAAACCAACTGGGGTAGCTGGATTCGAACCAACGAATGACGGAGTCAAAGTCCGTTGCCTTACCGCTTGGCTATACCCCACTAATGGGGCGGACGAGGGGAATCGAACCCCCGAATGTCGGAACCACAATCCGATGCGTTAACCACTTCGCCACGACCGCCATGATAGTATTTATTATAGTACAACAATGATGGAATTATGCATGGGGCGGACGAGGGGAATCGAACCCCCGAGTGTCGGAACCACAATCCGATGCGTTAACCACTTCGCCACGACCGCCATAAAATAATTTCAAAAATACAGGGGCAGTAGGAATCGAACCCACACCAAAGGTTTTGGAGACCTCTATTCTACCGTTGAACTATGCCCCTAAATGGTGGTGGGGGACGGATTCGAACCGCCGAACCCGGAGGGAGCGGATTTACAGTCCGCCGCGTTTAGCCACTTCGCTACCCCACCAGTAAGGATGCCGGCGAAAGGACTTGAACCCTCAACCTACTGATTACAAGTCAGTTGCTCTACCAATTGAGCTACACCGGCATATTAATAATAAATGGTGGCTCAGGACGGAATCGAACCGCCGACACAAGGATTTTCAGTCCTTTGCTCTACCGACTGAGCTACTGAGCCACATTTGCTATGTTTAAGATCACAACTTAAGACAAAGCTATGTAAAAGATAATGGCGGTCCCGACGGGAATCGAACCCGCGATCTCCTGCGTGACAGGCAGGCATGTTAACCGCTACACCACGGGACCTTGGTTGCGGGGGCAGGATTTGAACCTGCGACCTTTGGGTTATGAGCCCAACGAGCTACCACTGCTCCACCCCGCGATAATACTATAAATTAAATGGTGGAGGATGACGGGCTCGAACCGCCGACCCCCTGCTTGTAAGGCAGGTGCTCTCCCAGCTGAGCTAATCCTCCTGGGTAAATCAGTCACGTACTATTGTACGCTCCTTCTTTCTCTCAATTGCTTCCTAGTTCTGCTCGCTTCTCCCAATTTCATCGGAGATACAATGTTTGAAATGGTGACCCCTACGGGATTCGAACCCGTGTTACCGCCGTGAAAGGGCGGTGTCTTAACCGCTTGACCAAGGGGCCATATAAAGTATAAGTATGAAAACTGGCGGAGAGCAAGGGATTTGAACCCTTGAGGCAGCGCAA
This sequence comes from Sporosarcina aquimarina, assembly GCF_019748715.1. Classification (GTDB taxonomy): domain Bacteria; phylum Bacillota; class Bacilli; order Bacillales_A; family Planococcaceae; genus Sporosarcina; species Sporosarcina newyorkensis. Next base: position 77,019 of record NZ_JACLBZ010000020.1, read on the forward strand.
ACCGCCTACACGATTTCCAATCGTGCTCCTTCGGCCACTCGGACAGCTCTCCAATTTTGGCTCCGCAGGTAAGATTCGAACTTACGACCGATCGGTTAACAGCCGATTGCTCTACCACTGAGCTACTGCGGAATAATTATAATTGGTATGTGGCACAAGGTTTACAGCGTTTTTCACAGACCAGCGACGTCTTACTCTCACAGGGGGAAGCCCCCTACTACCATCAGCGCTGAAGAGCTTAACTTCCGTGTTCGGTATGGGAACGGGTGTGACCTCTTCGCCATCGTCACTGAACTGTTTTCAAAGCCATCATTATTATACCAAACTGAGCGGATTTGTCAAACGTTTTTTGAAAAACTTTTGAATTGTTCACTCAAAACTGAATAAAAGACATTGTGTACATCAAGTAGTACTTCTTAAAATAGGTTAAGTCCTCGATCGATTAGTATCTGTCAGCTGC
>NZ_JACLBZ010000021.1 GCF_019748715.1 Sporosarcina aquimarina
ATAAAACTCTAACTTTTAGGGGTCACTACATTGTGGAGTACGCGTCCTACTTCTTTTTATCCGCCCATCAAGCATAATGCTCTTGGATCGCCTGGGTAATAGCAGGTTCTCGGATAGAATAATGGGTTGCCTGCCAAACTACATTTCCATTCTTCATCAAAAATAGTTGTGGTGATTCGTGGCGAATTTGCATATCCCGCTCGATTTCCCGAGATAGCGGCTTACTTTTTTGGACGATCAGATAATACTTGGGCAAATCTGTTTCAACACGCTGAAATGCGTCAAATGCAGCTAAACTGATTGGACAGGTAGAACTATGCTTCATTAACAGGATAGGTACTTCATTGGATTGATCAAGAAGATCATCCCATTGTTCTGTCGTAAAGATTTCATGCATATGGCAACACTCCTTTTTACTAGTATACCTCATCTCACTTCCACGGAAAAAGTGATTGAGCTCACAAATTCCAACCTATCACTGTACATTTTTTTTGCAATCCTTCACAATATAGTTACTATAGAAAGGATGTTATGGAACGTGCGTGACCTCTCACTTCGCCTATTGCTCACTTGGATTGCCAGTTTGATTTTGATGGGTTTATTTGTTTTTGTCTCTGCTGCTATTCACTTACATACGATCACTAGTTTTGATGAAGTGATTATCGCTTTCGTGCAAGGCTCTGAAGTTCCCTGGCTGACGGCCACGATGAAGGCTTTCACAACCATTGGCTCTACCGGCATCGTCGCACTCATCTCCTTCGCTAGTTTGGCGATCCTACTATGGAAGCGTCACCGCGCACAAGCTGTTTTACTAGTCGCGGTTATTGGCGGTACAGGAATTCTGAATCAAGTCCTGAAGTTCATCTTTAAACGAGAACGTCCAGAATTCCATCGTTTGATCGATATTGGGGGATACAGCTTTCCGAGCGGTCATACGATGATGGCATTTAGCTTGTATACCATCATCGCTTATATTGTTTGGCGCAACCTGCGGACTTCCTGGGGCCGTGCAGCAATTATCACAGCCGCTGCATTGATGATTATGATGATTGCGGTTAGCCGAATCTATTTAGGCGTACATTTCCCTAGTGATATTGTCGGGGGTATACTGGCAAGCGCTGTCTGGGTAATAGCTTCGATTGCCGTTTATCAACGTTTCCAACGTAAAATGCTAAGCGCTTGGAAAGAGTCCGGGGTTAATTGAATTTTGTTATAAAAGGAATGACTGTATATGTGGAAAGAGTTTAAAGAATTTGCGTTTAAAGGAAATATTTTTGATTTAGCTATAGGCGTTGTTATTGGAGCTGCTTTCAGTACGATCGTATCTTCACTTGTCGATAACATCATTGGACCGATTATCGGTATATTATCGGGTGGTCTAGATTTCTCAGGATTGAGCTTCGAATATAAAGACGCAGAGATCATGTATGGACTGTTCATTCAATCAATTATCAATTTCATGATCGTGGCGGCTTCACTCTTCTTATTCCTTCGGTTGCTCATCAAACTGAAAATAAAAAAAGAAGAACCTGTCGAGGAAGAGCCTGAAGAAAAGCCGTTAGACATTAAGGAAGAATTACTGACCGAAATTCGAGATCTATTGAAAGAGCAAAGATAAAAGAAGATGTGTAGAAGGCGGTCAATCCGCCCCTGCACCCCCACCTCCGTCACCTCCGCCTCCGCCAGAGTATACACCGCCTCCATCGTATGACGTTCCACCCGAACTGTCTGCTTGCACTTTTAGTGACGGTCCCCAATTAGAATATACAAATTGCAGCGGATCTTCAGGCAACATGAATAACGTTGCCAACGCTGTTGTCGCCGTTCCTACACCTGCTAATTGAGGCAGTTTCTTTTTAGAAGTTTTAAGCAAATAGGCTCGAATCAAAAATTGTTGCTGTTCTTCCTCTGACAATCCTTCAGGCATGCCATATTTCATCTGCCTGCGAAACTTATTCATGCTCATCTTTGCATAGAGTGCTGTCTTGGAACTAAGTATAGTCTTTGGAATTAAGTAAAATGCGATAAATGCCACTATAATAAAAATACTTAAAGCCGTTACTAACTCTCCATACTCTATAGAATTAACTAAAAATAACAACACGACGAAATAGATAATCGACGGCCATTTTTGGATCTTTTCTTTGATGCTATAGAGGGCTATGAAGAAGAAAATTGCCGGTAACACTAGGTTCCAACCCCACTCTTCATCACCTGTTACATAAAAAGCCCCAGCCGCTACAAAGCCAGTAACGATTAAAATTGAAAGCTTTAAAAGGTTTGAAAGCCGTTTGGACAATGTTCCCGAATCCACTAGTAACTCCTTAACTTCTTCATGCCATTTTCCATGTTCTACTTCAAATGCATGCTGTTTTCTCAAAGCTGCTTTGGATTCCTTACCTTCCGCAATATCGTGCAAATGAAACTGTCTTTGTGATTTCCGTATCTTAAATAACCACGTCACTAGTGTACGTTCAAACTCCGATAGTCCGCTTCTTCCCTTTAACAAATGAAATTGCAGCGACTTTGGAGGCGAGCCCGGATGGTCTAGAAAACGGTCAGCACTGTCCGCCAACTCTACATCGACCTCCCCTTTATCGACTAATGAAAACAAACCCGCCAAGAAACTGCTTCTAAACCAACTGCCGGAATGGTCCACAAAACTGAGGTATAAAGGATCCGTCTTCATCACATAGTCGACACTTCCAAAATATCCACGGCCAGGTGAACGCATCCAGATGAAAAAAGCTGCGAACAGCCCGAGAAGGACACTTAAAACTAGGGCAATCTTTTCGAGGTTCGGAATCTGCGCAGCCTTCCAAGCCTCATGCTCTGCCTTTTGTTGTTCTTCTGCCATTACTTCTTCCAATGGAATTGGTGCCTCACCTTTATTCTGAGCTGTCATTATAGATGAAGGAAACAGCATTCGTGTCGCTGTCAGGGTATTTGCTTTAGATACAGGCGTGTAAAACTGAATTCCATTTTCATGAACAACTGGCTCTTCTCCGTTAGAGGCCTGTAAATAGCCATGAAGATTTTGTTCACTTACGCCTTCCGGCAAAATAAAGGAAATCTGCAATTGTTTCATATCAATATTATGATTTGAACCCTTTTCGAAAAGGGTTAATTGCAGATCACTGTATGTATCATATGAAACTACCGCATTTTTCATGTAATAAATATACATTACTTGAATCGTTCCATCTGTTTGTGCTATTTTCGTTACCCAATTTTCTTTGTTTAATGAAACAGGAAGTCTGTGCATCTTACTTTCATCGACAAAGCCCACTTCCGCATGACCGTCTTGTACTTCAAATGCTTTGAATCCTGAAATTTGCTGTCGATGCTCAGCTGGAAAAGCTCGTGTCAGCTTTGTAAAATCTCCGTCAAATGAATAGGTGAATAATTCATTCACCAGCATCGTCCCGTCGCGATCAATCCATCCTCGGATCTGAACTTCATCTATCGAGTACGACTTCGCTGCTACCGAACCAATCGGCAGCCCTACAACTAATAAAAATACGCATACTGCGAAAATTCTCTTCATAACAACCCCTCCGCCACCAGTCTGTTGAATTGCTTACGAACCAAGTCATGCAACAGTTTCATCCACTGGTAAAGTTAGGAGTTAAGGGGGTAGTATATGCGGAAACAACTGTCTATTTTCCCACGGAAATGATCTATGCCTACAGTCGCACATCCGACACAGTTGTCCGGTGAACGCCATTGCAACGCACCTGCCTAGGTGATACAATAAAAGGCAGGATACTGATTAAAGGAGTGAATATTCATGTGGTTCATCTACATCATGTATGCGTTGTTCGCATTTATTCTCGGTGGAACAGTACTCGGCCTAGTTCGTACATTCAGTAGCGATAACTAAAACAAACAGCAGTGAATGAATTGGTAGTTACCATTTCATCTCCTGCTGTTTTTTGTTTATGCCCGAAAAAGAGAAACTAACCAAGAAGTCGCATCCATTCCATACACGTCGCGAATCTCGTCGATTTCCTTATGAGCCAGAATCCGTCCTTCCTTTAACACAATTAGCTCATCCAGCAGCGGTTCCACTTCTTTAATCTCATGCGTGGACATCAATACGGTTTGCCGTTCGGTATCTGTAAAGCGAATGAGACCTTTCGAGATATCTTCGCGAACCATCGGATCCAAGCCCGAAAATGGTTCATCCAATAAATAATAATCCACTTCCCGACCGAGTGTAACTGCAATTTTGACACGTCCCCGGTTTCCCTTCGACAGCGTACTGATTTTGACATCCAACGAAACTTTCAGAAAGTCTGCAATCTCTTTCGCCTTCTTTAGTTGAAAGTCTTCAAACTGCGAATCATAAAATTCAAATAACTGGCCCACTGTGAAATATGGGTAAAACAAATCGGTATCTGGCATATAAGCAATTTTCGCTGCAACTCTTCTTGTAATCGTCTTTCCATCTAATGCAACCACTCCTGCATTGGGTGACAGTAAACCTGCCATCAACTTGAGCACGGTTGTTTTCCCGCTTCCATTTTCACCAACTAAGCCGATGATTTTCCCTTTTGGCAACGCAAGCGTCACTCCGTTTAGTGCGTGCTTAAAACCATAACGCTTTGAGACAGTTTGCAATTCAATCATCATTCCCACCTCTTTTCGACAGATAGTTGACCATTTCATTCGTCGTAAATCCGAGAGCCTCTACATTTTGGATAAATGACTGCACGAGCTGCTCCTTCATCTCTTCACGAAGCTCCTCAATCCGCTCTTTATTCTCTGTCACGAATGATCCCTGCCCCCTTCTTGTCTCCGTAATCTCCATTTGTTCCAATTCTTTATACACGCGCTGCATCGTATTGGCATTGACACCGACTGCAACAGCATATTCTCGAACAGATGGCAGTTTCTCTCCAGCTGCGAGAGCCCCACGAATGATGTCACCGATAATATGATCGATGAGCTGCTGGTAAATGGGTTTATCCGGAAGAAACTTCATGCTCATCTTCACAACCTCACTTTCTTCTCAAACAACCTCGATCCAGCAGCCACTAATAAATAGCTGAGAACCAAGTAAAACAACAGACTTCCTATGGAAAATACGATTCCGTTCGGCACAAATCCTGTAAAAAAATAACTTGTTTGTTCATTATAAAAAGATTCATTCGTTAATCTCAGCGGCACTAATGTACGAAGCCAGTTAAAGAAGTTGTTTATCCTGAGGACTTCCCATAAAATACTTGCAACCACGAAGAGAAACCCTGTAATTGGTACAGCAAAGAAACTTGTTCGGCACCGCAACACTTGATATACGCTCCAGAAGAAAAACCCGATAGTCATAACGAAGATCAATTTCAATGAAATTGCCAGTAAAATGCTAACCAATGCCAAAAATCCTTGCCACGCGGAGGAAACGGTCCAATCTTCTAAGAAATAAAGTGTAACGCCTAGCAATGCTCCTCCGAAAAACAATGTAACAATTGATGTACAGGCAGCGAACAGCGACTTTGCTCCGACTAACTGCAACATAGATCTTGGAGAATGCAGCCACATTTCCGGGCTTTTCATTTCCTTCGTCAAACTTACGGACAAAATCCCAGCACCCATAAAGGTATAGAAAGCAAACCAGGTTCCACCTAGCACATATGTGTTTTCATACAATTTACCTGGAATGCCTACGAGGTTGCTGATTAATGAAGGTACCACTAAAATTACCAACACGTTCAGCAAAACAACCCATACCACCGTCCACTTCAACAAAATCCATTCTTTCTTGAACAATCCGCGCCATGTAGAATCCATTCTCATAACCTCACCTTCTTTTCAAATAGCCAAGCGGAGGAAACAAAGAGAAACGCTAGGAATCCGACTACTACAAAGATCTGCCCTGCATATAGCGCCATAGTACTTTGAGCAAAATAAAAATTTCCTACTGAGATATTTCTCGAGTCAGTATAAGTGGAAAATTGACCAAGATGAACAATCTTTTGATACAACTTGGATTCCAGTGCTGTCTGAAATAGCCACATCAAAATGAATAGAACAATCAGCCAGATGAAGAAAGCTCCCCGGCGAACATATGACTTGATCACTCGGTAGACAACTGCAAGAAATAAGCCAATCAGCATTAAACCGACTGCTCCTAAGTAAACCGAAGAGATGAAGGTATACATCATTCCGATAAACTTTGCCACCCCTACTTCTGTAATAGAAGCGTCAAAAATAGAGGCATATAGAGCAAGAGTAACGCCTGGGACAATCATGCTGACGAACCCAATGACTGAGGCAAACACCGTTTTACTTCCAAACAATTGGTAGATGGTTTGAGGAGAATGCAGCCACACATCCGGTCGTTTCCATTCTATCCATAAGCTATTCAGCAATAAAGACACCGGGACGCACACAACGATTAATGTCATCATCATCAATGAAATACCGAGCATAAATGAAATCACTAATTTGCCTTCAACTAAAAGTGACAATGCGGATGACGAAACAATGATTAACAAAATAGCTATAACCGTCGTTGCGGAAAGCCAGCCTCTCATCATCTGCCATTCCTTTTTCCATAACCCTTTCCAAGTCTTCATACTCTAATCATCTCCTTTCGTTCTAGTGTGTTAGTTACATAGTACACTATATGAAAAAAAGTAACAAGTGGTTACAAATTAAAAACGCAAGGATGGACAGAAAAACTGTTCCTTCCTTGCGTTATTTTAATGTTTCATCAAACGTCGTTGCTGCCGCAGCTCTCTTCTAGCCGGCGCCGAGTCGAAAAGACGCTTTTCGGCTTCTGTTTCCGGATAAATCGGCGCTACCGATATAGGTCGGTTCGTCTCGTCCACCGCCACCATCGTACAGAATGATTCGGTAGTTAACCTCACTTCTCCTGTCACCAAGTTCTTGGAATGGACCGATACGAACACTTCCATTGACGTATTACCAACAGAAGTGACGATCGCTTCCAATTCAATCATATCTCCCAGCAATGCTGGCGATACAAAATCGACTGAATCGATCGACGCCGTTACAGCTGCTCTCGTACCCGCATGTTTCATCGCAGCAATCGCAGCAATTTCATCAATATGGGCAAGCACTTTCCCTCCAAAAATGGACTGAATGTGATTCGTATCAGGCGGTAATACCAGCTTACTTTGAATGGTCCTTGATTGACCCATTGATTTTGGTTCAGACATTTTGACAGCTCCCTTATGTATTCCTTTTATCAGTATACCGAAAAAAGGTTGTACTTCTCCATTAAAGAATTAATTCAATAAGAATTTCTAGGCTCTTCAGAACATATAGAAACGAACACAAAAAACCGAACGCGCTACTGAGTTCGGTTTTTCCTATATTCAAAAAGAACACTACACGCCTCGACAACTCACTTGCACACTCTGCGTACACGGCATAATTTATCGGCATAAACAGATGAAGCCAGTTGAATTTGCTCTACTGACTTTCCAGTCGACGGTGCATGAAGCATCTGTCCATTCCCAGCATACATGCCAACATGGCTCACAATGGCATCTTCCTCTTCTCTGAAGAACAATAGATCACCTTGCCGCCATTCGGTCTGATTCAGCGAAACAGGTATCCCTGTCTTCTCCTGGTCAGATGCATCTCGTGGTAATAGGACTCCGCACGCCTTCCAAAGATTAAAGATGAAGCCTGAGCAATCAAAACCCCATGCTGACATGCCCCCCCATAAATAGGGAAGTCCTAAAAACTGTTTGCCTACAGTCAACGGTTTATCGCAAGATAATTCTTCAATCGGCTTGAACCGCTTCACATCTGCATTGCTGATCAGCTTCCAACCATGGGGTGTCCAGATATGCGTCCTGTCGGCTTGCTGTGCACCGCAAGGAAAAATTGTATTGAAAGATACACGCAAAAAAGGGTCTCCCGACTTCTCCAACACCCAAGCTTTGCGGGCAGACACGCGAACAAATTCTTCAGTGTGTACTTTTTTGGCTGCTGATAATTGTACAAGCGGCACCCAGCCAGGATAGCCGCGCGGATCTTTGCGAGACGGCTGTCGGCAAGCGATTACTTTCGCCCAATCCCCCACCACTTCATCAATTATCACCGACTCGCCATATAAAATCTGTGTTTGAATCTGACCTTTGTCACTTAAGGCTAAACGCTCTTCAAACGATAGCTGTGCTAACCACTTTTCCAACTGTACCGGGTAATTCAACGCAGGGAGATCTACGAGCCTAGGTGAATTCGGATCCGACCAAACCGTTGCTGCACTCACCGCGCACACCCACCGCTCATTCACAGGCATGTTCCTTCATCCACTGCCCCATCCGATTCGAGTCAAAACCTAATCCAGGTCCGCTGCCCAATTCAATGGCGGAACCATTGTATTGAAGACCGCCACTTTCAAAACCCTTCGACAATAAAAGCGGTGCATCTAAATCAACTCGTGTAATATTCGACTGACTCGCTGCAAAATGAGCAGCTGCTGTCACTCCTACAGCCGTCTCCATCATACTGCCCATCATGCATTCGATCCCAAATGCTTGAGCCAACGCATTGATCTTCAAGGCTTCGTGGATTCCCCCCGACTTCATCAATTTGATATTCAGAACATCGACTGCACGTATCTCCAGCAATCGTCTAGCATCAACAGTTGAAAATAGTGATTCGTCCGCCATGATGGATGTCTGTGTCTGCCGCGTCACTTCCTTCAACCCTTCGATATCATATGCAGCAACCGGCTGTTCGACCAATTCAATATCCATCCCGTCGTCTTCCAACTGCTGAATCATCCGGATGGCTTCTTTCGGTTTCCAACCTTGATTGGCATCGAGACGAATGACCACATCTGCCCCAACTTTCCTGCGTATCTCCCGAACTCGCTTTCTGTCCTCCTGAAGACTTCCTGTACCGATTTTCACTTTCAATGTAGTGAAGCCTTTTGCTACATGCTTTGCTGCCTCATGCGCCATTTCAATCGGCGTCCCAACACTGACGGTCAAATCGGTCGACAAGCTCTCGCGATATCCCCCTAACAATTGAACCAAGGGCAATTTGCATAGTTTTCCAAATAAATCATGAATCGCCAAATCAACCCCCGCTTTGGCGCTCGGATTGCCTACGAGTGCTCGATTCATGCGTTCAAATAAAATCTCGCGCTTTGTCACATCCTGCCCGATCAGCTCCGGCGCCAACACTCTTTCAACAGCATAGCGAATACTGCCAATTGAATCGCCAGTTATGACATGCGTCGGTACAGCTTCTCCCCAGCCGATCAACCCATTTTCTGCGGTCAATTTGACGATTACGGACTGCACCGTATGCACCGTCCGTAATGCTGTTACGAACGGTTTCTGAAGCGATGATTGCACCAAAAATGTTTCTACGGTGCGAATTTTCATTCATTCCACTCCCGGTAAGATAGTCAGCGTCTTTTCCTCCGCATTTAAACGTCCCTTTACACCGAGCGGGATTGCGATATTCGGTTCGCAATGCCCGATCTTAAATCCTTTAACAACCGGCTTGCCAAGCCCATCGAAGTAATGAGCGAACACTTCATCCAGCGACAGAGTTTTCTCTGGATTGGAAGGTTGTGCTTTCGCAAAATCCCCAATGATGATGCCCGCTGCTTCGCGGAGCTTTCCTGCCAAACGTAATTGATTTAACAAACGATCTACTTTATACGGCTCTTCTCCGATATCTTCAATGAAAAGCAATTTTTGGTTAGTTTTAATCTCTAACTCACTGCCGAGGCTGTTCGCAAGCTGTGTCAAATTACCACCGACTACCTCTCCTTCTGCTATTCCTCCACTCAGTGATTCTAGCGGTGAAATTTCTTCCGTGTAATGAACTTCCACAGGTTCAAATAGCTGTCCGAACATTTTCCCCGACAGTTCATGAAATTCATCCTTCGCAACACAGGAAGCGAGCATCGGACCATGAAAGGTCACAAGTCCGGAACCTTGTCGGATCACTGTATGTAAATAAGTAATATCACTGAATCCCCAAAACACCTTCGGATGCTCATGAATTAATTCCATATCGATTTGATCCGCGTAACGAGCCGAACCATACCCTCCACCCGCGCAAAAAATCCCTTTCACTTCAGGATTGCTGAACATATTATGCAAGTCGGCAAGACGCTCTTCATCAGAGCCTGCCAAATAGCCATTTACTTCGTATATAGACTTGCCCAATACATAGCGAAGTCCCAGCTGCCTGAGAAATGAAAACGATCGCTCTACATCTTCGCGCGCAACCGGGCTGGCCGGCGCCACAATCCCTATCAAATCACCTTTTACTAAACGCTTTGGACGAATCATCCTATTCATCACCCTTTCTACGTCCTACTCTATCATATTCAGAACAGGACAGAGATAATACCACAAAACGACGGTATGATACGTGGGGGATATGAGCGCAGGTGGGATGTTTAGGAGCGCGAGCAGAAGTATTATGATCGCTAAGGAAGATGGTATGAGCGAGTATGGATGAATTATGAGCGCCTGCACAGATATATGATCGCGTCTCAGGAGTTTATGATCGCCGGCCAAAAAAATTTATTACGCCGACACACCCCACTTCCACACATGACGATTTTCCGAATTTGCATCGATCGAATAATTCACCACTCGCGTATTCACGCCGATCAACTCATAACGGTACAATGTTGGCACCAGTGGGACGTCCTCCACCATCAACGCCTGCCATTCCTTATAAATTTCTCGTCGTTTCTCCGTATCAAACGCCTGTTTAGATGTGCCCGCTTCTAGCAGTGCATCATTCCTTTCGCTCGTATACCGAGAATAATTGAACAGCGCTTTGCGACCGTATAAACCGGACGGATCTGGATCGGAACCTGTGCCCCATGCTCCCTGGAAGATATCCACTTTCGGATCATCTGATTTTACTAGCTCATAAAACGCATTGAAATCGTGCAAACGGCCGTCCGTCAACTCTACTTTCAATCCGACATCCGCCCAGTTTTGTATATAGTACTTCGCGATCGGCTCAGCGACATCGCCTCCTGCCATTGACGCGAAGTGAAGAATGAATGGCTTGCCGGCAGGATCTTCACGAAAGCCATCTCCGTTCTTATCGATATACCCTGCTTCATCCAGCAAGGCCCTCGCCTTTTCAGGATCATACGGACGTCCGAGATTTTTTGCGTCATGATACGATTCAAATCCAGGTACGATGAGTGTCGTGGCAGGAAAGCGCAGATGATGATATAAATAGGTGCCGACTGACTCGTTATCCATAGCATGCCACATTGCTTGACGCACCAATTTATTGGCCAGTTTCGACTTTGGATCCATCCGGTTCTCTTTCTTTTCATCATCCCACTTGCCTATTTTGAATCCAATATAGCTATAAGCCAGATCCAAGTCACCGAGCAACTCGATATTGTCCAACTTCTTCACCGTTTCATATTGATCGGCAGGGACTTTCGCCAAATCTACATCCCCTTTTTTAAGCGACTCCACAACAATGGCTTCGTTCACTGTTTTCAATACCACGGATTGCAGCTGAGGTCGGCCTCTCCAATAGTCCTCGTTTCGTTCCAAGAGCACCGATTCACCCGGCACGATTTTCACTATGATATAAGGACCGAACCCGATCGGCGTGACACGAATTTTCTCAGACGACTCCAGTTCTTCCATCGTCAACTCGCCCGCCGTCACATCTCCTACGTGATGCCGCGGAACTGGAACGGACCAGAATCCCGTCAGAATGGAAGGAGATGCAGTTTTGAATGTCACGCTAATCGTCCGTTCATCGTGTACTTGAATTCCCGAAATTGTCTTCGTTCGCCCAGCATGATAGTCATCCATACCTTCGATGTTTTCGACTGTGAACGTATAGCGCTCTCCTGCATAATCGGGATGACCTAGCAATTCATAGGCATACAGTAAATCACTTGCCAAAACCGGCTCACCATCATGCCAATAAACTCCCTCTTTAATGCGAAGCGTAATCGTTCGTTTATCATCTGACAGCTCATACGTCGCTGCTCCTTCATTCGTAATCTCAAAATTACTGTCAGCGGAAAGTAGAGCTTCATCAAACCAATTCATAATTTCCGCGTCAAATGAACCGCTGTAAAAAGGCCGGCTTAGTGTACCTTCAAAAGGGTCTGAACTGACCAATGCAACAATCATCTCTCCATCCTCTATCGGCTTATCTTGATTGGATACTTCCAATGGAAATACAGGCGGTTCAGTCTCTCCTTGAACACGTGATTGTGCCTCCGAACAGCCCGCCACCACACACATTAGCAAGATGAGCATCCACTTTTTCTGCAAGCCATTCTCCTCCTTTACGCAATTCGCTGTCTCGCATCTGAAGCTCGTTTGACTGCTTGACCGATATAATTAATACATAGCATGATCACTAAAATGAGCAGTGCAGCAGGAAGCCAAACCCACCATTTGTTTTGGACAATATCAGGGTTCTTTGCCAGCGCAATCAGTGTGCCGAGTGATGGGGTCCCAGATGGCAGACCGAATCCGAGAAACGTCAAACCTGTCTCCAGCCCGATATTCCCCGCTAACGTCAGGGTCATGTTGACGATGATCAATGAACTCAAATTCGGCAACATTTCAAAGAGCATAATTTTCCAATCTGGTGTGCCGAGTGTTTTGGAAGCATGAATATAGTCCAGCTCTCGTTCCGCCAATCCTCTCGAGCGGATAAGGCGAGCCTTGCCGAACCAAGCAAAGATGCTCATAATCAGAATGAAATTGAAGACACTGTAATTCGGTACCATCACAACAAAAACAATGATGATCATCAAAGACGGTAAAATCATTAGAAAATCAAGTACCCTACAAATGATCTGATCAACAATTCCACCATAAAAGCCGGCAATCAAGCCAATCGTCAAGCCGTACAGACTTGCCAGTAATGTGACGCAAACTCCAATCGTAAACGAATTCCGTGCACCGAGCAGCAGCTGACCAAAGACATCCCGCCCTCCGTCATCCGTCCCAAGCCAATGCACAGCAGACGGTGCCAAATAAATGCTGGATAAATCGATTCTCGTCACACGGTCTATGGAAAGAAAGAAGGGGGAGATATACGCAATCCCTACGATGCAAACGAGCACGATCAACGATACTAACGCCATCCCGTCATGTCGAATTTCCCGCCAAGCCGCAGACAGAAACGATTGATTGTTCATTTTTGCCTGTCGCAAAACTTCATTCGTAAGCTCCATCTCCATCTCCATCTCCCTTTCATCCAAGACGAATCCGCGGATCCACCATGCGCAAAATAATATCCGACAACATCGTCCCTACGATAACCGCTGCGCCAGAAATAAGAACAAGTGCTGTGACCACCGTGAAATCACGTGTCATAATCGAGTCGATGAAAAGTCGGCCGAGTCCTGGATAACTAAAGATCGTTTCAATAAATACCGAACCTGCAATCAATCCCGTAATCTCATAGCCTAAAAACGCTGCAATCGGCAATATCGAATGCCGTAGGATATGTCGATGATACACTACATTTTCCGATACGCCTTTCGCACGAGCCGTCTTCACAAAGTCTTTCATTTTGGTCTCAATGATTTCATTGCGCAAATACTGCACAGTCGAATAAGTCAGCAACAGCGAGCCTGACAAAACAGGCAGCACCAAATGTTTCAGCTTATCCCACACATACTCTGCAGTTCCTTCCTCAACCCGGATGTCCACGCTGCCTCCGCTTGGAAACCAATTCAGCACAAAGCCAAAAACATATAACATCAATAAAGCGAAGACGAAAACAGGTGTTGCAAATGAAACATAGTTATACGTCACGATGAACTGATCCGCCCAGCTTCCAGTCCATCTGCCCGCAATCATGCCAAGCGGAATCGCAATCAAATACGTAACCACAAGCGTTGCCACCGACAGCCAGATCGTATTTTCAATACGCCCAGCCAGCAGTTGTGTAACCGGCTGCTTATGCACAAATGACTGCCCAAAATCTCCGCGTACTGCATCTCCTATCCAGCGCCCATATTGCACAATCCATGGATCATTTAAACCGTGCTGTTCACGGATCTTCTCCATTTGTTCTGCCGATACATTCGGTTTTCCCATGAATGCACCGGTTACTGCATCGCCTGGCATCTGTTTAGCCAAAAAGAAAATGAGGATACTCAGTAAAAGCAACTGCGGAATCATCAGTAAGGTTCTTCTTACAATAAAAACAAGCACTTCCTTACCTCCTCACTTCAAAGCTGCCCTGTGGGTATCTGAAATCTTCCGCAGCTCTATAATTCTGCCCGACGAATCAAAAAATTGATCTGCAGCCAGCTCATATTGCTCATTTATCTGCCGTCTTTGCTTCACTTTTTCCGAACGTTTTTCTGGATTCAATTCCGGCATCGCCGCCACTAGACGTTTAGTATATAAATGACTGGGTCGTTCATAAATGTCTTCGACTGTCCCTTCTTCAACCAAACGTCCTTTATACATGATGCCAATCCGGTCACACATATGGCGAACAATTCCTAAGTCGTGAGAAATAAATAACACTGTCAGATCAAACTCTTCTTGAATATCTTTCATGAAATTCAGTACTTGAGCCTGCACAGAAACGTCGAGTGCAGAAACCGGCTCATCCGCAATAAGTAACTGCGGACGCAATGCGAGCGCACGAGCAATGCCGATACGCTGCCGCTGTCCACCTGAAAATTGATGAGGATACTGATATATTGATTCAGCATTCAAACCTACTCGCTCCACCAACTCTTGAACTTTTGCCAGCTCTTCTTCTTTGGAGAGGCTTTCGAAATTACGCAGCGGTTCCGCAATAATATTCCAGACATTTTTTCGTGGATTTAACGAAGAATAAGGGTCTTGGAATATCATTTGGATATCTTTCATCCGCAATTTCCGTGACGCTCGAGACATCTGGTATAAATCGTCACCTTGGAATAAAATCTGTCCATTCGCTAACGAATTCAAGCCCATGATCGCTCTCGCTGTTGTCGACTTGCCACATCCAGATTCCCCCACGAGACCATAAACTTCACCTTGGAAAATTTGAAAACTTACTTGATCCACGACAGAACGCGGTGGAATAGTCCGTTTCAAAAAACCACCTTTCTCAGGGAATTGAACCGTCACGTCATGTAGCTGTAATAGAGGCATTGCTTTCGTCTCCCATTCTTTCCGCAGGCAAGTAGAAGTGTTCGTGACATCGACAACGAACGAAATGATCAGCAGCAATTTCATGCAATATCGGTTCGCCTTCATGCAGTTCATTCGAAATCCACGGAATACGAGAGGCAAAACGACAGCCATTCCTTTTAAGATGTTCAATGGCTGGAACAATGCCTTCAATGACATGCAATTTCTGCTTCTGACCGGTGGCCGAAGGAAGTGATTGAAGAAGCGATCTTGTATAGGGGTGTTTTGGGTTGTAGAACAACTCACGAACCGGTGCCAACTCGACAATTTCTCCTGCATACATCACTGCCACACGATCGGCCATCTCCGCTACTACACCCAAGTCATGCGTGATCAATAAAATACCCGCTTGCGATTGGCGTTGCAAATCTTTCATCAATTCCAAGATTTGCGCTTGAATCGTCACATCGAGGGCCGTTGTCGGTTCGTCCGCAATAAGCAGCACAGGATCACAGGCAAGTGCCATCGCAATCAGTACACGTTGCCGCATACCGCCAGACAGCTCGTGGGGATACTGTTGATAGACTTGTTCGTTATTTTGAATACCCACACGTTCAAGCAACTGTAATGTCCGATGCTTTTTCTCTTTTGTGGATAAGGTCAGATGTACATTCATTGGTTCTTCAATTTGCCTTCCCACAATCATTAGTGGGTGTAATGCTGTCATCGGATCTTGGAAAATCATCGCTAGTCGCTTTCCGCGGATTTGATTGAGTTCTGCTATCGGTAACTGCAACAGATTACGGCCTTGAAACTCGATAATGCCTTCCACAAGTGTTCTATCAGATGGATGTAAGCCCATGATTGACAACGCAAGCGCACTTTTTCCACAACCCGATTCACCAACGATCGCCAACACTTCATTTTTTTGAATCGTCAATGAAATTCCGTCAACGGCTGGGTAAAATTTTCCATGAATCTGAAAAGATGTCCGGAGTTTGTGGATAGTTAATAAGATATCTTCCATACCATCAACTCCTTTGCGGATAGTGTGAATAAGTAACGGGAAATTATGCGTTGAATTTTAAAAAGTTGCCCACATTCCCGTCGTTGTGGATAGTTTAGAACGTATAAAGTAATGTTCGTACATATTGTACACAAACAAAAAAACCGAACGACTGAATTTCTCCAGTCATTCGGTCTAGCATTATATTTGCGAAACTTGATTTTTCGAAGCATCGATCAGCGTTCGAATTGTCGGCAAATCACCTTCATGAAATGCACTCACAATCGCACTTCCGACGATGACACCGTCAGCTAACGCACCTAAACTTCGTACAT
Source organism: Sporosarcina aquimarina (assembly GCF_019748715.1). GTDB lineage: Bacteria > Bacillota > Bacilli > Bacillales_A > Planococcaceae > Sporosarcina > Sporosarcina newyorkensis. The sequence continues at coordinate 16,440 of NZ_JACLBZ010000021.1, forward strand.
GCTCTGGTGTGGAAATTCCAAATCCAGCGAGAACAGGAACGGAACTTGCAGCTTTCAAACGTTCCAAGTGGTCTTCTAAACCTTCAGTGAAGGAATCACGAACACCGGTAATGCCATTAACTGTCACAGCATAAATAAAACCTTCCGCCGCTTCAGCAATTGCGTTAATACGTTCAGCCGGACTCGTTAACGACACAAGTTGAATCAGCGCGATATCCGTACCTTCTAAAGCAGATTTCAGCAGACCACTTTCCTCTAAAGGCAGATCCGGCACAATCAGACCATACACTCCGCTGTTCTCACAGTCAGCAGCCATCGCTTGCAATCCGTAACTCAGGATAGGATTCAAGTACGTCATGATTACGAGCGGCACTGTCACTTCTTCTTTGAATGAAGCTAGTTCAGCCATCACTTTGCGAAGCGTTACGCCTTCTGTCAAAGCCCGCTCACCTGCTTGCTGGATCACTTCACCATCGGCCACCGGATCAGAAAACGGAATACCTACTTCAATCGCGGCTGCACCTGCCTCCTGCAAGAATAAAATATTCTTTTTTAACGTCTGCAAACCACCATCGCCTGCCATAATATAAGGAACAAACGCCTTATCGCCTCGTTCATTACATTGCAAAATTGCCTGCATTACCTTTTGTTTTGTCATTATGCTTGGCCTCCTAACGCATCCCGTACAGTTTGGACGTCCTTATCTCCACGGCCCGATAAACAGATGACGAGAATTTCTTCTTCCTTCATTTTTTTAGCCAATTGCACAGAATAATAGACCGCGTGCGCACTTTCAAGAGCAGGAATGATGCCTTCCACACGAGACAATAACTGCAAACCTTCTAATGCTTGTTGATCGGTCACAGAATCGTACTGGACACGATCAATATCGTGCAAATGGCAATGCTCAGGACCAACTGCCGGATAGTCTAAACCGGCCGAAATGGAATGTGCTTCCTGAATGAATCCATCCTCGTCTTGCAACACATACATATATGCTCCGTGTAAAACGCCTTCTTGTTTACCTGCAATCGCTGCCGCATGCTTTCCTGTTGAAATTCCGCTTCCTGCCGCTTCAACTCCATATAATTTAACATCTTCATCGTCAACAAATGGATGGAACATGCCAATTGCATTACTGCCACCTCCAATACACGCGACAACTGCATCGGGAAGGCGATTTTCCTTCTCCATTATCTGTTGTTTCGTTTCATTTCCGATGACGCATTGAAAATCACGGACGATTTGCGGAAATGGATGTGGACCGAGTGCTGATCCGAGAATATAATGCGTATCCTCTACATTGGATACCCAATAACGCAGTGCTTCATTGACCGCGTCTTTCAGCGTGCCTGCTCCTTTATCGACAGAAACAACGGATGCACCGAGCAGCTCCATGCGAAAAACGTTCAATTCCTGACGACGAATATCTTCTTTCCCCATGAAGACGACACATTCTAAACCAAGCAAAGCACAAGCCGTTGCCGTAGCGACACCGTGTTGACCAGCACCCGTTTCTGCCACGATCTTCTTCTTGCCCATTCGGATCGCCAGCAATGCCTGCCCCAATGAATTATTGATCTTATGCGCACCTGTATGATTCAAGTCCTCGCGCTTCAAATAAATCTTGGCTCCGCCTGCATGCTTCGTCAGATGCTCTGCAAAAAACAGCGGAGTCTCCCGTCCAACAAAGTCCTTCAAATAGCCGTTCAATTCTTCACTAAATGCAGGATCTTGCTGCGCTTCCTCATAAGCCGTTTCCAATTCCTGCAACGCTGTCATCAATGTCTCAGGAACAAATTGTCCGCCAAACTTTCCATAACGTCCTTTAGTTTCTGTCTTCTGCATCTTGATCACTCCTACCCTTCGCTCTATGAATAAACGCCCGAATACGTTCCGCATCTTTTTGCTTATCAATTTCTACTCCGCTCGATACATCTACCATATATGGATGCACTTGCTGGATCGCCCTTTGCACATTCCCGGCATGCAAACCACCTGCCAAAATCGTTTGCTCTAGTGAAACACCTGCGTCTGCGAGCAGCGACCAGTCAAACGTCTTGCCACTGCCACCTTTATACTCCACACCTGGCGTATCGAATAAAAAGTAATCCACATCATAGGCAGCAGCACGTTTAGCATCCTTTTCATCGCGGATCGCTAATGCCTTAATGGATGGCAAACCGACCTCCCGAATGAATTCTGGTGATTCATTCCCATGATACTGAATATAATCCAGAGGCACTTCCTTGAATGTTCGTTGCAGTTCTTCCTTTGATGCATTCACGAATACACCAATCTTCAGGACCGATTCCGGAATGCCTTTCGCAAGTTCCCGCGCCTGCTCAATCGTCACTTCCCGCCGACTCGGCGCAAAGACAAATCCTATTGCGTCTGCGCCTGCATCTACTGCCGCCCGCACATGTTTTGCCTGAATCAGACCACAAATCTTCACCTTTGTCATGAACGGATCCCTTGCTTTTCCACTTGTAGCGCCCGTAATGCATCTTTCACTGAATCACTGCGCATCAACGATTCTCCAACCAACACCGCGCTCGCCCCCGCTTTCGCAGCACGTTCCGCATCTTCAGGGTTCCAGATGCCGCTTTCACTGATGAAGACACGTTCTTCATCAAATGGGAACTGTTCCGCGATCAGCTCGGTCTGCGCTAAATCAACTTCAAATGTACGCAAATCTCGATTATTGACTCCAATAATTTTCGCATCAATTGCCAACGCACGCTGTAATTCCTCCACACTATGGACTTCTACTAACACATCCAATCCAAGTTCGTTTGCATACGTATACAGACTCCCAAGCGTCTGATCGTCTAATGCCGCAACAATTAATAAAATAACGGACGCCCCCGCACTTTTCGCCTGGTCGATCTGTATCGGATGAATTATGAAGTCTTTACATAACAACGCAATCGGAACCACGTCTGCGACAGCCGCCAAATCCTCAAATGAACCTTTGAAAAATTCATTGTCCGTCAGTACCGATATACACGCAGCGCCCGCTTCATAATAAGCAATAGCCTGCTTGACAGGATTAGCTCCTTCAGCAATTAAACCTTTAGAAGGCGATGCACGTTTCATTTCGGAAATCACTTGGAGCTTCTTTGCTTTTCGCAGTGTCTTATATAAGGATGGACGGGAAATTTCTCTCTCTGGAAAAATGACATTGCTCGCGAGCAACCGTTCCACTTCTATTTTCTTCTGTGCAATAATTTTATCTAAAATCGTCATTGGACAACCGCCTTTTGCCGAATCGTTTCGCTGAATGCGACAACGGCTTCTAATTTTTCTAATGCTCTTCCCGACAAAATACTATCGCTCGCTCGTTTAACGCCCTCTTGAATCGTCTTCACTCGACCGTTTGCAAACAATCCAATGCCGGCATTTAAGACGACTGTATCATACTTAGGACCGCGCACTCCGTTCAAAATCGCCCGGGTCGTTGCAGCATTTTCCACTGCACTTCCACCTTTGATTGCAGACAATGGTGCATATTCAAGCCCCACATCATCCGCTGTTAATGAAAATGGAATCAAATCGCCGTGATCCAACAGGACAAATTCATTCTGCCCGGCAAGAGAGGCTTCATCCATGCCGCCTGCTCCACTTACTACGATCGCCCGCTCACGACCAAGCATCCGCAACACAGACGCATATTCCATTATGAAGTCTGGGCGGTTGATGCCCGTGAACTGGGTTTCTAAGGAAACTGGATTCGTTAGCGGGCCGACTAGGTTGAAGATCGTCGGCTTGCCAATTTTATTGCGGATTGCGCCAATACGCTTCATTTTCGGATGAATCGCTGGTGCGAACAGAAATGCGATACCTTCCTGTTCCAGCAGACGCTGCATATCGTCTGTTTGGTAGTCGGAATGAATACCAAGTGCGTCAAGCACATCTTGGCTGCCGGCTGCACTGGAAATTTTACGGTTGCCGTGTTTGGCCACTTGTACACCTGCGCCTGCAAGTACAAATGCAGCGGTAGTGCTGATGTTGAATGTGTTGACGCCGTCTCCGCCTGTTCCGCAATTGTCTAGGTATCGTGCAGATGTTGGTGTTAGATCCATAGCGTATGATTTCATAACAGCTGCTAGTGCCGCAACTTCGTGTGAGGTCTCTCCCTTATTGGATAGGGCGATTAGGAATTGTATAATTTGTTCCTCATTGGTTTGTTCGCTGAATAGTAATTCGGCTGCTTCTCTCATTTCTTCGTACATTAAGTGACGTTTCTTCTCTACTATGCTCAAATACTTTTCCAAGCTCATCTCTCCTCATCTATATAAACTGAGATAAATAACTTACACTCAAAGTAAAATTTAGATCCCGTTGATTTCCATTCCAGGTGGACGCTTTCCGCGAGGCGTGGTCGAACCTAATCATCACTGCAAAAAACTATCGACTGTTCTAAACATAAAACTCCAACTACCATTTCATCTACAGATTTACAGGTTACTTCACCGTTTCAGTAGCCTCGAGCAATGAACGGGCTTTGTTGGACGTTTCTTTGTATTCAAGCGCCGGGACGGAAGCTTCTACTATTCCGGCTCCTGCTTGCACGTAAGCTTTCCCTGCTTTAACTAGCATCGTACGAATCGTCAGGGCGAAGTCGATATTACCGTTAAGGCCAATGTAACCGATCGCACCTCCGTAAATGCCGCGGTGCTGGTCTTCCAGTTCGTCGATGATCGTCATTGCTGCTTGTTTTGGTGATCCTGTTACGGTTCCTGCCGGCATTGTTGCTTTCAAGGCATCTAATGCATGTAAGCCAGGCGCTAGGTCGCCTTCTACTTCGGATACTAAGTGCATGACATGTTCGTATCGTACAGTTTCTAAGTACTTCGCTACTTCAATCGTTTCAGGGCGGCATACTTGCTGCATTTCTTTTTTGCTCACTTCTACTAGCATATCGTGTTCTGACAGTTCTTTCGGATCGCTGCGCAATTCTTTTTCCAGCCCCAGATCTTCCGCTCCGTCACGGCCTCTTCTTCGAGTACCAGCAATCGGATTCGTCAGCACCTTGTTTTCTGAGACACGCACTAAACTTTCCGGAGATGTACCGATAACGGTATGATCGTCAAATTCCATGTAATACATGTAAGGCGATGGATTGCTTCGGCGCAGTTTGCGGTACAGTACAAATGGATCGCCTGCAATATCTGCTTCTAATCGACGAGACAACACGACTTGTTCTGCCTGACCATCTTTTATTGCATCAACGACGAGTTGAACACGCCGTTCGAATTCTTCTTTCGAAATCGCACATCGATAATCCGAAAGCGCCACCTCTTCTTCTTTTTCTACCGAACCATTGATGATCATATCCTCGATGGCATCTAGATCAGGTGTTTCATAGACAGGATTGATCTCAGTATGCAGCAACGTCACTTCATGCTTATGATGATCGTAAATGACAACGGTATCGTAAATATTGAAGTAGACATCTGGTATATGCAGATCGTCCGCTGTGCGCTTTTCACCATTACGTGCGGCTCCATATCCTACGTAACCAACCGCACCGCCTGTGAAGGGGAATCCAGCATCTTCTGTAATACGTGGCATCAAGCGCTTCAATAATGTGTAAAGTTCTCCTTCATGCGTATACGTCTTATTTGATGAATAAACGATTTCCTCGACTACGCCGTCGCGTCCGCGGTACGCTTTCTGGGGATTCAGCCCAATAAAAGAATATCGTCCTGCCCCCCCTGCCTGCGAAGAACTTTCCAGCAAAAATTTATGGCTTCCTTTTAGTCTTCTGAAGATCAATATAGGCGTTAACGAATCGCCCTCAATTTTTCTTGCTGTCACTCGTAAGTTCTTCTTTTCTGTCGTCATGTCCATTCTCCTCTTTTCCACTAAATATCCGCCTAGTTTTCTCCAAATAAAAAGCCCTCTGCAAACAGACAGATTAAGCCTGTTGCAGAGGACGATCGATAACCGCGTTGCCACCTCAAATTGAAGCGCCGCAGCACTCCCACTTTATGTGTTTTCACACTGCCCTTAACGCGAGCACACGTCTGTTTTTCATTAGAAAAAACAGCTTCCATAAGTCCATTCACGACTGCCGTGTATCGGTTCCCACCATACACCGACTCTCTAGCAAGCACGCACAATCGCTACTCTTCTTATTCATATCTTTTCGCTATTCTCTTCTCATCTATCTTTGCTCGTCTACCGTGGACGATTCCGCTGTCGAAATCTTCTGTCCATCTTGTTAAGTACATTTATCTTAATATGCAGAATCTTTAATGTCAACATCTTCTTCAGTTACGAATAAGTAAAAATGATATAATCACCTTATCATAACAAGCTCGGAAGGGGAGTATTTATGCGTATCAATAAATTTTTAAGTGAAGCAGGCATTGTATCGAGACGCGGTGCCGATAAGTGGATTACTGACGGCCGTGTTAAAATTAACGGACAGCCAGCAGAGCTTGGCAGCAAAGTCGAATCAGGCGATCAGGTTGAAGTAGATGGTAAACAGGTACAAAAAGAAGAACAGTTGGTCTATATCGCACTTAACAAACCCGTCGGTATAACGAGTACAACGGAACGGCATATCGAAGGCAATGTAGTGGATTTCATTAATCACCCACTGCGCATTTTTCATATCGGTCGATTGGATAAAGATTCGGACGGATTGCTTTTAATGACCAATGATGGTGATATCGTCAATGAAATTTTGAGAGAAGAACATAATCATGAGAAAGAATACATCGTAACTGTAGATAGTCCATTGACTTCTTCTTTTATTTCAAAAATGGAGAATGGTGTGAAAATCCTCGATACTGTAACCAAGCCTTGCACGGTGACAAAGCTAGGTCCACGGACCTTCTCCCTCGTGCTGACACAAGGCCTAAACCGACAAATCCGCCGAATGTGCGCAGCTCTCGGCTATCATGTACGTCGTTTACAGCGAGTACGAATCCTCAACATCGAGTTAGGAAATCTGCCGATTGGCGAATGGCGTGAATTGACAGATTCAGAGCAGAAAGAATTATTTCATACATTGGACTACCAGCCAAAAAGATAAAAAAGAGGGAGGTAACTAATACTTCCCTCTTTCCATATTTTCAAAAGTAGTTATAATCTAACACTCAACCCTCTAAAAATCCTTATATTCCCTCTATAACTAGTTCAATACTCTCTTTTTTTATGGTATAATTATCTAAAATAACTGCATAATATGGCTTATTCAGTATATCAATATAACTTCAGGACTAATGTATGGTTCATACTTTGCGACAGGAGTCTTGAGAGAGGAAGTTAGTATGATGCCCTTACGAACGCCTACATTCAATCCATCTTTAACTACTTTATTTGAAGAAACATTCTGCGTCTCACTGATCGATCTAAATGGTCGTCTGACCTACGTGAATCAAAACTTCTGCAAACTGACGGGCTACAGTGAGGAAGAGCTAATCGGGAATACGTGGGAATTATTAAACAGAGGATTAACTATTGAAAACTCAATCCTTATTTTTGAAAAGCATTTTATGACCCATAAAGTATATCAGGAGTCCGTGCGGATTTTTTCGAAGGATGGAAGGAAGTATTGGCTGGATACAACGGTCGTTCCTATTTACGATGTCGATGGACATTTGACACATTATTTATCTCTGGATATTGATGTGACGGGACCTGAATTAGTTTCTCGTGAATTTGCAAAAGCACGTACTGACTTGCAAAATTTCAAATATGCGCTGGACGAATCGGCTGTTGTAGCGATTACCAATCCACAAGGCATGATTACTTATGTGAACGACCGCTTCTGTGAACTGTCAAAATACTCGCGAGATGAACTCATCGGCAAAACACATCGGGTTGTTAATTCCGGGACTCATCCTAAAAGTTTTTTTGAAGAGATGTGGAATACAATCCAGCAAGGAAAAGTCTGGCGTGGAGATATACAAAACTTATCCAAAGACGGAGAGTTTTACTGGGTCAACACGACGATTATCCCCTTTGTAGGAGCGGACGGAAAGCCATTTCAGTATATATCTATTCGTCAAGATGTCACCTCTCATAAAGCAGCTGAGAAATCCTTGGAGCTGGCGCTGAAAAACGACTTTACCACAACAGTAAAGAACCTTCAGAATGCGATTTTCAAATACTCGCTTGATAAATATGAACAAATTCACTTCACGTTACTCGAAGGAAAGATCACTGAAAAACTCGGCATGACCAAAGACACTCTTAATGCTTTTCTCTATGAGAAAAGTTTGAACTTGACGTCAATTAAACGGCATCTCCAAGAAGGACTGCATGGTCTTAGCTCGCAGTTCGAAATAGAGTATAAATCGTATACATTCCTCGTCTATCTGTCTCCGATTTTCGAAGAAGACGAAGTAGCAGAAGTCGTAGGTACTGCTATTGACATTACAGATCGAAAAGAAGCAGAGCGGCTAGTTAAGCATATGGCATTCCATGATCATTTAACAGATCTACCAAATAGACGCTTACTCAAGCAAACTGTAGAGAATGCGATCGAAGACCGAGCAAAAAGCAAAGAGCCTTTTGCCTTATTGTATATTGACTTGGACCGATTTAAGAATATTAATGATTCGATGGGCCACTACGTAGGTGACCAGCTGTTGAAATCAGTTGGAGAACGCTTAGGTTTACTCGTTCGGCAAAATGATCTAGTAGCAAGACTAAGTGGTGATGAGTTTATCGTATTATGTAAATCCACAAATAAAAATGGGGTTCGATTAGTTGCTAAGCGTATAGTTGAAGAAATATCAAAATCATTTCTCATCAATAATTTGGAGGTCTTTATCGCTCCAAGTATCGGAATCAGCTTATTTCCAGAAGACGGTGAAGATTATGATACCCTTATGCGCAACGCGGACTCAGCCATGTATTTGGCAAAACAATCCGGCAAAGGTACATATCAATTTTTCACTGAAGAACTTTATAATGATTTAATCGAACGGACCTTACTTGAGATGGAACTGCGACAAGCTCTCAAAAAAGACGAGCTGTCCCTCCATTACCAGCCGCAACTCGATTTCACGACCGGTAAAATAAAAGGCGTGGAAGCACTTTTACGCTGGAATCATTCTTCCCGTGGAATGATTTCTCCTGGTCAGTTTATTCCCATTGCAGAAGAGACGGGTTTGATACTGCCGATCGGTTTATGGGTGTTGGAGACCGCGTGCAAGCAGGCAAAAGAATGGCAAGACCTTGGATACCCTCCTCTCCGCATGAGCGTCAATGTTTCATTGCGTCAGTTTAAGAGCCATACATTTGTCTCAGATGTGAAAGAGACCTTGCGCACTACTGGATTGCAACCGAACTATCTGAACATCGAAATTACAGAGAGTATGACATCGGACGTAAACAACTGCCAAAGAGTGTTACAAGAACTGCGAGAGATTGGTATCAAAGCAAGCATCGATGATTTCGGAACCGGCTACTCGTCTTTGAGTTATTTAAGTAAGTTCCCGATTACTCACTTAAAAATTGACCAGTCATTCGTCAGAGAGCTGACCAACAATTCCGTTATCGTCAAAGCCATCATTGATTTGGCTAAGAACTTGCATCTTCAGGTAATTGCAGAAGGTGTGGAGACGATAGAGCAGGCGGAATTTTTGAAGACTCTTAATTGCGATGAAGCACAAGGTTTTCTTTATTCCCGACCAGTGCCAAGTGAAGAGATTGCAAAATTGTTAGAAGACAATATATTATAATATTGCAGCAACCCAGCAGACATTTCGTCTGCTGGGTTGTTTGTCTATTACAGAACAGATGTCTAGAACTCTTAGATCATTAAAATTGTTTTTGAATCCGCAAGTAACCATACTAATTCAATTGCTAGTGTGCTATAGTTTTCACTATATTTAAACTCTTTAATTAAGTCAAAAATCGTCAAAAAGTATTCACAGGGGGAGATGTTTGGTGGGAACAAATCAGATGCGGTATTCCATTACCGCGTTAGCAGGATTTCAATGGCTCTTTTTCATGTTTGCCAATACGGTCGTCATCCCGATATCAGTGGGCACGGCATTCGAACTAGAACAAATTGAAATTGTCTCTGCGATTCAACGTTCATTTATTTTCACAGGAATTGCCTGCCTATTACAAGGTACATTGGGACATCGTTTGGCATTGATGGAAGGTCAATCTGGACTATGGTGGGGAGTTGTACTTAGCTTGGCAGGAACAGCAAATGCGATGGGACTGAGCCTAGCCACTGTGGGGGGCAGCATTGCGGTAGGTGCAATGATTTCAGGCGTGCTCGTTGCCATTCTTGGCGTTCTAGGTATGGGGGAAATACTGAAAAAGTGGTTTACGCCAGCAGTGATGTTCGTCTTTCTATTATTATTAGCAAATCAGTTGATCACCATCTTCTTAAAAGGGATGATCGGTCTCAATAATGGAGATTACATAAATTTGCCGATGACGCTATTTTCATTTGCTTTAGCAGCCTTGACCATTCTTGTTCACATTAAAGGCAAGGGAATCATTAGCAGCTTGAATCTTTTGATTGGAATGACTGTCGGATGGATCAGTGCGGTGTTGATTTTTCCTCAAGAGGCCGCTGAAACGATTAAGACAACTCCCTTTATCCAGTGGTTCCCTTGGGGTGAGCCAACAATTGAAATGGGTATCGTCATCACTGTGATCATTACAGGGCTATTAAACACAACAAACACGGTAGCGACTTTAAAAGGGGCAGAGGACATTTTTGAAAAGGAAACAACAAAACAGCAGTACAAAACGTCTTTCTTCATCACAGGGGGGTTGAATGTCGGGGCAGGTGCTCTCGGGCTCGTACCGTACGCTCCTTACGCTTCTTCTATTGGTTTTTTGCAGTCCAGCGGTATTAAAGAACGAGCTCCTTTCTTCATTGGTTCGATTCTCTTCATCATTCTTGGGCTCGTGCCGCCTTTAAGTGCATTCTTTTCCACCATTCCACAAAGCGTTGGGAATACGGTACTTTTCGTAGCGTATTTGCAATTGTTCCGGTCTGCATTGCGTAATGTAGAAGGATTGACCTTTGAACCTAAGACAGTTTACCGCGTGGCATTGCCTGCATTACTTGGCTTGTCGATCATGACGTTGCCGGCAGATGTGTTTGCCTCGTTACCTGAATTGCTGCAGCCTCTTCTTTCAAGTGGACTGCTTGTCGGGATTTTGGCAGCGCTTCTAATGGAACTACTATTTTGGATTGGTCAACGTTTCAGTAAGCGCAACATTTTATAAACTTCAGACTGCAGCCAAATGTTAAAGTTATAAAGGAAGAAATGCAAGAAAAGAATACAGGGCGTGCGGTCCGGGGATTTATGCTCCAGATGGGACGCTTGCCGCCTGGCGTGCGGTGAGCCGCTTCCTTCTAAGTGCGTGTGCTCCTAACGCTTCGCTTTCGCTCAGTCCAGTGTCTCACCTGTCACGCTAATCCCGCTGGAGTCGCCCATCTTCCGCTACAATCCCTACGAAGTATGCTTTACTACATAGCGAATTCACTGTAAGTAGTGTGAGATTGTGCTGCCATTTCCTGAGACAAAAAAACGAAACACACATTCGCTTGGATGGTGCTTCTTGTGCCTACAACGCTCAGTGAATAGTCAATGGGCTCATTAACATTCTGAAAACACATTGAGCAATTGAAGTTTATCTAACGAAGCCTTTAACGTATTTTAACTGTGAGAAGGTAGGATGCCAATTATATACTACGAGCTAATTCTACCTTCTTAGATTTTAGAAAACTACAAAGGGCTTTCTATATGTTTACACTTCACAAACTAAGGATTGGAGTGAAAGACAGTCGAAAGGCAAAGATGTGCTCCCAACGCTTCGCTTATGCTCGCAAAAGCCGTTCTTCGTGACGGCTTTTCCTGGGGATTAGCGTGCGTCTTGAGACCCCACAGGAAGCGCAGCGAACGAGGAGGCTCAAGGCCACTCCCCCTCCCCCCCCCCCCCGAAAAGCGTACCGTCTGGAACGGAAATCCCGGTGCACTTGCTAGCTGTAATTCCACATATCTATTCGGATAAGTAACCACAATTCTTATCTTTTATTTTAACAAAACTCTTGATTAGAGGTAAAAAAGCGTCCGCCTGAAATATAGATCAACGGCGTCATTACCCACTTGCCAATTCTTTTATCCATAAACTTCAGCCCTGATCTAGTCGATCAGGGCTTTTTATAGGTGTAGACAATAAACCGTTCCTGGTCGTCATGGACCTGTAAATGGGCAATAGGGATTTCCGCCGTCTTTTCGAATAAAGAATGGTTGTGCAAAAGTTGTTCGTAGTCTGCCGTTGGATAATATAAAATCACCTCTACGGGACGTGCAACCAATTCGATCGAGCGCACAATATTTTGAATGACCCTCCGAAAAATATCGAGAGAAAAAGGATTGAAGAAATAGAAAGTAGAGGCATCGTCCGGGAGTTCATAACGTTCTGCTAAACAGCATTCGAATGACAGCATTCCTCTTTTTTTAGGAAAAGCTTGCCGATAGTCTATTAGATTGTTCATCGCATCCTGATATAAGACACTATTCATCTCAATCCCAATTACGTCTATCGAATAGCGATGATGCACATAAAAAGGTACTCGTCCTTTACCACATCCGAAGTCGACAAAACTACCACTTACCAGAATTTCATGCTGAGCAAATAAAAAATCCATCCCTTCATACGGCGTAGCTTCATAACGATTGTAATGTGATGACTGATGCACCCACTCACGCACCCCTACAGTTTGGATATGCAAACGTTTATCCAGCTCTCGTTCCTCCACCCTTTCATCTCCTTTACAAATTCTCCTGTCGACCGAGAAGACCACAGCATATATTACTTCTGCTGTGGTTCATCTGACACGACGACCGTTCTATTCCGACCCGTACGTTTTGCTTCATATAAACACCGGTCGGCCAGTTCAATGAGACGAGCAGGATGATCCGCATGCACGGGATATGCAGCTACACCTGAAGAAATTGTGACAACTTCTCCACATGGACTGACTGTGCTCTCTAATTTTTCACGAAGCCGCTCCGCTGTTAAAAAAGCCCTCACTTTATCCGCTTTTGGTAATAAAATCACAAATTCTTCTCCACCATAACGGCAACAGATATCATCTTTTCTTACAGCTTGCTGCATAAGATTCGCCAAATAGATTAGGACTTCATCCCCTACAGCGTGCCCATAGGTATCATTCACTCGTTTAAACTTATCGATGTCTAGGATGATCATAGAAAATGGCGTCTGATTCTCTATCCACTCTTTCACGTAATCATCCATCGACCTGCGATTCATCAGTTTTGTCAAAGGGTCTGTCGTCGACTGGTGAATGAAGTAGTTCATTTCTGTTTTGAAATAATCCAAACTATGCAGCATTGCTCCTTTTAACTGTTTGGCCTCATAATACCAATCAGAAACAGCTTCCATTTTCTCTTTATGATCTGTTTTCGTGCTAGTTTCAGTATAGTAAGCCAGCTTCTGCAAGGGCAGCGCAATTTTCTTCGATAAAAACCATACTAAGAAAAAAGCTAGCAACAACAAAGGCAGTGATTTCCACACCATCTCCAGTACCATGCTTTTTGCAGGAGCGACAGCAGCACTGATGGGCCGCTGGGATATGATGCCCCAATCAGCAATCGGTATATAAGAGTAGCCGGCGAGCATAGGAATGCCTTTCGTATTAACGATTGCCTGCGCACCGCTTCCTCCTGCTACGACCTTTTTAACTACTTGGTTCTCAGAAACGTCATCATTCAGCCGATCTTTAAGTTGGTGGTAAATCAATGTCCCCTTTCCGTCGACAACATAGACATATGATCCATTTTCATAGAAATGATCCCCAAGAATCTTTTCTAAGATATTCGGTTGATTCAAATAGATAGCTCCACCCAAAAACCCGCGATACACACCATCTTCTGAAATTAACGGGACACTGATGAATATCAAAAACTCTCCTGTAATCCCCATGTAGGGATGAGAAATCAATGGTTTTCTTTCTTTCATAGCCTGTTCCGCCCCCAAAGACGTCAATCGTTCACCAATCAAGTCTAGGCTCGGAGGGGAAATTCCTATTACCATACCCTCCGGGGAAGCAATTGCAACAGAATTGAAGGTACTCGTCTGTGTTCTAATTCGTTCTGCTATTTTATTTAACTGTACCTGAGAATCTGAGTTGTTGAGTAAGGGGATGACTTCTTCTGCATTCACTTGAAGTGTCTGAAGGATCTCACGTAAATATGTATCTGTTGTAGCAGACAATTTCTCAGCATATGCTTTGTTCGTCTCTAAAGTAGAATCGATTAAAGTTTGCTTGTGCACACGATAACCGACAGTTGTACTAGTAAGAAAGGTCAGAACGATTGCCAATAATGCCACGACCTGAATCAATTTTTTCAAAGACCATCTCATCTATCTTCCATTCTCCTTCTCCCTATGATGCTATCAACCTATTATATCATAAGAAAAAGGCAACGTTAGCAGTTATTCACCATGTTTTTGGTTCTAATGATTTATTCAAGAACAACTCAATTTCAAAATACCTTCATATCAATAGGAAAGTCCTATACGATGACCGATATGCTCTCCTGCAATCAATTCTCGATAAGCAAATTCTGCCGTATCACCAACCGAAATCTGTTTTCCATCAACCGGGAGGTAATCACGCTCTACGCGGTAATTTCCTACTGCTTCACCATCTGGCAAATATGTAGGACAGACAATCGTCCAGTCCAATGAAGAACTACGTAATATATCAAAGACTTTATGGTGTTCCTTTGCCGCGAAAGTGAGCTTACGATTAGAATCTCCTGCTTCGTATCGCAGCTTTGATGGATCGGTGCGACTCTGCAGTATTCCAGCAGTTCCAATAGTCAAAATACGCGCGACGCTATGAAGTTCCATCTCTTCTACGATTACCGGCATCGCTTCCGTCAGTGTAGTGGTCCGATCTGTCCCCAAGGCGCTTACTACAGCATTCGCCCCCTCAATCAATTGCTTCACTGTTTCAGTATCGCGTACATCTCCTTGAAACAAGGTTAAACCTTGACGCGGCGTACATTTCTCTGGCGTCCGTACAAGTGCTTTCACTTCATGGCCGTCCCACAATGCCCGACGAACGATTTCGCTTCCCGTCCGTCCCGTTGCTCCGAATATTACGATTTTCATCTGACATCCCTCCTCTTTTTACTTTACAATAGACTTCCGAAGCTTTGCATGCTCTACGCTTATATAAGAAAAGACGCTGCTCAGTTACCTGAACGGCGTCCTATAATTAATATGTTGTAAGCTTCACCCAGCGCTGTAACGCATAGATGCCTCGTTGGAAAAATGTCAGGCCGTTTTGAAACTCTTCTACATTCAAAGTATAAAGAGCATCCCCATTTTCCCACAGTCTATCAAAATAGTCATTAATTTCATTCGTCAACACACTGTCTGTTGGCGCAATAATCCTTAAATTCGCTTCTAAATTATAATCACGCAATGTACGTTCTGTTAAATTTGAAGAGCCATTTGTAATGAAAGTCTCCTCGTCTGTTTGGATTGTAACTAATTTCGTGTGATACTGTCCAATCACGGTATTATACCAGCGCACTTCAATCTTATTGTCAGTGTTTTCCCTTATTTCTTGGACAACCGGTCGATTTGGTAAGCCAGACTTTTTACTGCCGAATGAATTTTCATTAGGATCCAGAATCATTTCCACCTGCACGCCTCGATTCGCTGCGCTTACCAAAGGCTGAATAACTTGCTGTTCAGATAGATAGAACATTCCCATGCGGATACGATCACCTTTTTTCGCTCGTTCAATATCTTTCACTAACGCATCCAATACTTTACGTTCCGTCAAATACTGAACTTGATAAGGACCCGTTTCTTCTTCCAAATTCTCGACACGCGGCAACTTTCCGCCTTCCGTATACCGCACGACAGCTTCTTCTGCTTCCAATATATCGTTCTGCACTGGACCTTTGACTTTAAATGCCACATTTCCATGGAGACCACTGGCTGCGTGGGGATTAGATGATGTCACCAATGCTGCTTGATCCGTCACTATTGTTTTACGGTGATTGGATTTGACGTTCAACAGTTTTAAATAAGAAGTGAATTTTACATTTGGAGCATCACTTGCCAAGAAGTTTGGAAAATGGGATTTGCCGTCAATTTGTATCCATTGGAACAGCGTACGATATAATCCCGAATAAATCGGCATTGAGTCGCGTAACGGTTCCAAATCGGTATAGACTACCTGGACGCCAGCCTTTTCTAAGTCCTTGAACCAACTAGACTCATACGATCCATAACCCGTATTTAACGGATCGGTAATGTAGACGATGGGCATGTCCGGATTTTTCTTCTTTTTTTCTACAAGAGCATTTGTTAATTGATCAGCAAGCTGTGGGAAGTCTTCTTTCTCATCGTAATAATCATCCATCAAAAAGAAGTCTAGGACGATGAATTCTTTCGCTTCCTGAATCATTTTTGACACTTCATCGAAAATATGAAGTTCTGATTTGTACTGTTCTTTGGATTTTGACTTGGAGTAGGTCAGATCGTAAATAAATTCGATGTCTTCTACTTGATGTAGTTCTCCCTCATACGAGATGCCTGCAGGCAATGGTTTGTAAGTATGCCAAAGCATGACACCAGCGTAGAGAAGAGCAAATAGGAGCAAGGCATACGAAGCAATCCGTTTCTTCGTCCATTTTCGTTTCTTCTCCGCCATCGCATTGCTCCTTTCCGGAATATTCAGTCTATATGAAATTCCCTCTTCGCCTATCTATGAAAACTTTATTTAATGGAGAGGTACGGACGTTCTGCACGCCATTCTACAGATACTGGCACTTTGTAGGTTTCGGATAACAGCTCGTTGGTGAGGACTTCATGTTTTGGACCAGATGCTACTACTCTACCTTCTTTTAACAATAGTACGTGTGTCATCTCAGCAACTAGTTCTTCTATATGATGTGTGACGTAGACAAGGTGAACGTTGTTTTTCGTAGCAATCTCTAGCGCCTCTAAAAATTGCTCTCTCGCCAGAATATCCAGTCCAGAACATGGTTCATCAAGGATCAGCAAGTGCGGCTCACCCATTAGCGCCCTCGCAATTAATACTCGACGCTTTTCTCCTTCTGATAGTACCCTGAACTTTTTCTCTTTTACATGTTCCAGCCTAAATTCCTTCACTAAGTAATTTGCACGTGTCCAATCTTCTTCAATGACCTGTTCATAAATACCGAAGCTGGCGAACTTTCCACTGACGATGACTCGTTCGATCGTTTCATTCCAGAAAAAGTCCGAAAACTTTTCTAATGAACTGCTGACATACCCAATCTCCTTCCGCAACTCCGGCAAGTACGTACTGCCAAAACGATTTCCCAGCACTTCCACTTCACCTGAAGACGGGAATTCATATGTAGAAATAATCGATAACAACGATGTCTTTCCAGAACCGTTTAACCCGAGCATCCCCCATTGCTCTCCTTCTGAAATCTCCCAATCGAGACCTCGGAGTATTTCATTGTCGCCTCTTCTAAAATAGATGTCCTCAACTTTCACGACCGCCATTTGAATTCCCCTTTCCCTATACAGAAAACCGGCTCAAGCAGTGTGCAGCGAACCGGTCTACTATTTACCCTTCTTCGTTTTCGTTTTCTTTCTCTTTCTCGTATTCCTGGTATTTTTTCTTTTCAAGTTCTTGGTATTTCCTAGCTCTTTTTTCTTTTTCTCTCTGCTTTCTTTCTTTTTCCTTACGTTCTCTTTTTTCCTTTTCACTTTCTCTACGTTTCCGTCTCTTTTTAACTTCTCCTTCCACATGCTCGAATTGACGAATATCTGTTGGTCGGACCGTGATCGGTTCACGCACCAATAGCTTGCTCAATGAGAAGATCAGCAGCAGGAGAAGCAATGTAAACGGTAAAGCTGATACGAGGGAAGCCGATTGCAATGCTTCCAGTCCACCGGCAAACAGAAGAACTGCTGCAATTGCAGTCATCAAGAAGCCCCAGATAAACTTTACAACCAGTGGAGGAAACAAACTGCCACGAGTTGTCATACTAGCTAAAATATACGTTGCAGAGTCTGCGGACGTAATCAAAAATGTAAAAATAAGGACAATCGCTAAAAATGACATAACATTAGTAAATGGTAAATGCTGAAGTGTCGCGAAAATGGCAGATGTTACGTCCTGGTCAACAGCTTCGGCAATCTGCGTGCCATTACGCAAGTCACTGTATAATGCTGTTCCACCAAGTGTTGCGATCCACATACAGGAAAATGCCGGCGGAATAACCATGACCCCCATTATAAACTCGCGAATCGTCCGTCCTTTTGAAACGCGCGCTACAAAAGCGCCCACAAAAGGAGACCATGCAATCGTCCAAGCCCAATAGAAGATCGTCCAATCCTTCACCCACGTACCGCCTTGGTATGGCTGCAACCGTAAGCTATACGTAATGAAATTATTGATGTAATCACCAATGGCTAATGTAAATGTTTCAAGTATGAATACTTTCGGTCCAACAATGAAGAAAAACACCAGCATGGCAATCGCCATTCCGAGGTTAAAATTCCCCAAGTACGCAATCCCTTTACTCAATCCGGATGAAGCCGATGTCATATAGGCTACAAATACGACGGCAATTATGAGAAGCTGAATTGTAAATGTACTCTTAATGTTGAAAACGTATTCCATCCCGCCGCTCATTTGCAGAACGCCCATGCCAAGGGAAGTAGCAATCCCCATGACAGTTGCTATAACAGCAAACGAGTCAATCCCTGTTTTGAGATGGCGATTGCTGCCGATCAGCGGCTCTAAAGCGGTAGAAATCAGCCCATCCTTCTTCTTTCTAAACTGTAAAAATCCGATGACTAAACCGACAATACCAAAGATTGCCCATTGTGAAATACCCCAGTGAAAGAAGGAATAACCCATTGCGATCCGTGCCGCTTCCTCGGTCTGTGCCTCCACACCTGAAAGAGGGGAACTAAAATAATGACTCATCGGCTCTGCAACGCCCCAGAATACAAGCCCCACACCAAAGCCAGCTGAAAACAGCATACCAATCCAAGTAAAAAACGGATATTCGGGACGTTCGGTATCACCGCCTAGACGGATTGCCCCGAATTTACTGATGGCTAGTCCTACTAAAAATATAATAACAATAAAAACAACAAGCAAATAAAACCAACCAAATTTATCTGTCGTAAAGTGGTAGAGTTTTTCGGAAATCACTCCAAATGGTTTTGGCTTCATGGCACCTAATAGTACCAGTAGTAAGATAAATACTGCTGATATGGAAAACACGGGGTTTTTCCAAAACTTTTTATTCACAACTATATCGACTCCTAGTGTTCATTTGGTAACTTACTTACTAAACCTCATACCCTATTCTTAAGAAATGTAACGCATTTTCACTGGTACAATTATGATATGAAAAGCTACCAAATAGATTGTAACTGTTTATAATACACACCAAATAAGGCATCTTCAAGCGAAAATGCCTTTCATGATGTATTCAGCTAAAGTGTTCTTCAATTCCCTGCGACCAGCGCAAAGCACTCAAGGAAATTTCACTTAGTTTCTTTTTAGGGATTCTCAACTGCTCAGTCAGCTTCTTCACTTGTTCCCACTCAAAGCGCTCGACTGCTATAATGAGCTGCATGTAGGGAGTCATTTCGGTTTCTTTACCATTCAATGTATTAATAATGACATCTGACAGTGACAAGAGCGGTAAAATATCTTCCCATTTCCTACCCATGACTGCATCGATCATTGAAAACATCCCCGTCAGAAAATACTCATCCTTATTGGGCTTGCCTTTATATTTTGCCAATAGTTCACAAGCCCTTGCACGTCTAAGTGAAAGCTCTACAAGTGCCGTCACACGACCGCTTTGCAAGTCCTGCCCCAAATCATGGAGCATCAGTACTTGTAACCATTTTTTTGTTTCATTTAAGCCAATCAATACGATTGCTTGCTTGATCGAACTGATTCTTTTTGGCACCTCGAATGCCAAAGTGTTGATGAAACGCAAAAGTTTATAGGAGATCGATACGTCTCGCATAATCAATTCGGAAAGCTCGTTGATTGACTGTGTATCTTTTTGAAAAAACTCAATGATTTGCAAATGAACTAAAGTATTGGCTGGGATTTCTTTGCTTTTGATAATTTCTGGCTTGGCGAAGAAATAACCTTGGAACAAATCGTAACCACTTTTCAACGCCAGCTGATAATCCGCGTCTGTTTCTACTTTTTCAGCCAATAAAACAATCGATGGATATTTTTTGAAAAACTCCTTAATCTTTGTCTTTTCAGCCGTGTTAGTCATCATAAAATCCACTTTTACTATATCTACAAGTTCGAATAACTGAGGATATGCTATGTACTGGTCTTGTAAAACAAAGTCATCAAGCGCTAACTTGAAGCCTGCTTCCTTAAACATTTGCAAACGTCTTAACAGCGCAGGCGTAATTTCCACGTTTTCCAGAATTTCAATAACGATTTTATCCGGATTCAAACTCATGAATATATCCTGCGCCAATAATTCACCAGAAAAATTGATGAAGGAAGGCACACCACTAGTAACTTGATCAACCCCTATAGTCAGAAACGTATTGACAAGCAGACTGATTGTAGCCTGTTCAGGATTTATGTCTGGGAAAACATTCTTTTCACTGTTTCGATATAACAATTCATATGCATAGATATTACCTTGCCGCCCTAAAATGGGCTGTCTCCCGATAAATATCGAGTACTCATTCATTTAATTCATCTCCAAATCCCATTTTAAAGCTTGTGCAACCGTCCGACTACCTTGTTCTCTAGACGCTTCTCCCAAGAGTCTATCGGCTTTCTCTTCATTGTACGTGATCGAAAGAATTTTAGAAATATAAGTTGGGATAAAAGGATGTTTTTTCTATAATACCTTTGTCATAACATCCTGTAGCAGACAGCATACGCAACTCCTAAGAATCCTATCTAGTCCCAGTCCTATTATGGGTTTAGGAAATCATATTCTATGGTATGTTTTGTAAGGAGGGTGTACACGGAGGTGTTCTCTATGTTGAAAAGAAAAATGAAGAATGCACAACGTTCTCAAGAAATCTTAAATGTATTTTTAAAAAATGGATTTAGTCATGTTTTATTTCGATTAGGTATAACAGATCGTAAATTCTCCGCCACAGACGAGGAAGCGGATTTGAATTTATATCACGTCGGAAAAAAATTACGAATCGCATTGGAACAACTTGGGCCTACATTCGTCAAACTTGGTCAAATCGCCAGTGGACGACGTGACTTAGTGCCTGAAGAAATCGCAGTGGAACTTGAACAGTTGCAGGATCATGTGGAAGCATTTCCTTTTGTGGAAGTACGGGAAATTATCGAGCATCAGCTAGCAGGGACCATGGAAGAGTTTTTTCAAGAATTTGATGAAGAGCCTCTTGCTTCTGCATCAATCGGGCAAGTGCACCGAGCTCGATTGATCTCAGGTGAACTGGTTGCGGTGAAAGTGCAGCGCCCAAATATCCAGCGTCAAGTGGAAACAGATTTGGCGATACTGCATGATTTAGCGAGTTTTTTGGAGAAGAATATGGCGTGGGCCAAGACCTATCGTCTGCGTGATCTCATCTATGAATTTTCCCATTCATTGCGGGAGGAATTGGATTATCAGTTAGAAGCCCGCAATTCGGAACGAGTTGCCCGGCAATTCACGAAAGTACCCGAAATTCAAATTCCATACGTTTATGACGAGTATTCTACACGTACTGTGTTAACGACAGAGTTAATTACTGGTATAAAAGTGAGTAATACAAAACAGTTGGATGCGGAGGGCTATGACCGCCAGCTCTTAGCTGAACGAATAGCCGACTCCATGCTCTCGCAAGTGATGGAACACGGCTTTTTTCATGGCGACCCGCATCCAGGCAACATATTCGTGACCTCAGGAAACGTCATTTACTTTATAGACTTCGGTATGGTCGGTCAACTTAGCAAGGAAATGACATACCATTTTATCTCTCTTATGTTCGCTTTACGGAAAGGAAATATCGAGCGACTGATCGATGTGTTTTCTGACATGGATATTCTTGACGAAAACACCAATATTGCCGCCTTATATCGTGATTTGCAAATCATTCAGCGAAAGTATTACGAAGCTTCTTTGAACGACTTGAAACTCAGTGATGTGTTCATGGAAGTTTTTTCAATCGCCTACCGTTATCGCATCCGACTTCCAAATGAAATTGCAATTCTTTCAAAGGTCATTCTAACGTTGGAAGGTGTTCTCAGTAAACTAGATCCTTCCTTCAGCATTATGAAAGCCATTGAGCCTTATGGTAAGAAGATGATGCTAAGACAATTCGATCCCCGCTATCTAGTTGAAAATAGTTGGCATTCGTTAGTTAAGAATGCGGAAATCATAGCAGAACTGCCAAGCGATATTAAGAAAGCCGTCAAAACCATACAAAAAGGAAAAGTCGATTTGGACGTCGGGCTGAAAGAGTCAACCATCATTTTTCGACGATTTGACAAGATCGCTAATCGACTATCATTCAGTATCGTTTTGCTGGCGTTCAGTATCCTGATGGTCGGTCTCATCATCGGATCTGCTATCGCTGGTCAGACCGCCATGTTCTTCCGCCTTCCACTCATAGAAGTAGGTGCTTTGATTGCGACGCTTCTGTTTGCATATCTGCTGTTCTCTATTGTGCGTTCGGGGCGTATCTAGTTATTGTTTACTCCTATTTAATTCGGGAATAGAAAAGCAGACAACTATTTTACGTTGGGAGGATTTTTTGTGAACAACAATCGCAAAATAAACAGTAACAGCAAAAATAAACAGTTGGAAACCTTTCGTATACATGACCAAAAGAAACCGATGACGACCAATCAAGGTCTAAAGATTACGGAGGATGAACATTCATTAAAGGCAGGAACACGCGGCCCCACTTTAATGGAGGACTTTCACTTCCGTGAGAAAATAACGCATTTTGACCATGAACGAATTCCAGAGAGAGCTGTCCATGCACGTGGGTATGCCGCACACGGCGAATTCGAATTATATGAGTCGATGAAAAAATATACGAAGGCTGGTTTCTTGCAAGAGCCTGGCTCGAAAACACCGGTCTTCACTCGCTTTTCTACAGTAGCTGGAAGCAAAGGATCTGCTGAAACCGTGCGCGATGTACGTGGTTTTGCTGTGAAGTTTTATACGGAAGAGGGAAACTACGATCTTGTCGGCAATAATATGCCAGTATTCTTCATTCAAGATGCCATTAAGTTTCCTGATTTAATCCATGCAGTGAAGCCTGAGCCACATAACGAAATGCCGCAAGCCGCTTCAGCTCATGATACATTTTGGGATTTTGTTGCCAATAATCAAGAATCTGCACATATGGTCATGTGGCACATGTCCGACCGCGCAATTCCAAGAAGCTTCCGGATGATGGAAGGGTTTGGAGTTAATACATTCCGCTTTATCAATGAACAAGGCAAAGCACATTTCGTAAAATTCCATTGGAAACCGAAGCTAGGCGTTCATTCACTAGTTTGGGATGAAGCACAGAAGATCAGCGGGAAAGACCCTGACTTTCATCGACGTGACTTATGGGAATCAATTGAAAATGGCAATTTCGTGGAATTCGAGCTCGGCGTTCAGCTGTTAGAGGAGAAAGATGAGTTCAAATTTGATTTCGATATTCTTGATCCGACGAAAATTTGGCCTGAAGAAGAAGTGCCAGTGAAGATCATCGGGAAAATGACATTAAATCGCAATGTGGATAATGTTTTTGCGGAAACTGAACAAGTAGCATTTCATCCAGGCAGTGTGGTGCCAGGTATTGATTTCACAAACGATCCATTATTACAGGGACGATTATTCTCTTATACAGATACACAACTAATCCGGCTTGGGGGTCCGAACTTCCACGAGCTGCCAATCAACCGTCCTGTCTGTCCATTTCACAACAACCAACGCGATGGCTACGGTAGACAAACGATTAACGTAGGACAAGTAAGCTATCATAAAAACTCGCTCGCTGACAACAAGCCGAACACTTCTTCAGAGGAAGACGGCGGCTATGCGCATTACCAAGAAAATGTTGACGGACGGAAAATACAAGCGAGAAGTGATTCATTCAAAGATCACTTCTCGCAAGCCCGTTTATTCTGGAAGAGTATGTCCTTGGCAGAAAAGCAGCATATTATTGAGGCTTTTAGCTTCGAAGTTGGGAAAGTGAAGAACATGAATGTGCGACAGCAAGTCGTCGACATGTTTGCCAATGTGGATGTAGATATGATGACAAAGGTAGCACAGGCAGTCGGTGTCAATGCTCCGTTGAATGCAGAACAATCCGATGTAAGGAAAGCTTCCCCTGCCCTCAGCCAGGAAAACAAGGCGAAGTTGCCCGATACACGTAAAGTAGCGGTGTTGATTGCAGATCAGTTTGACGAAACTATTCTGGAGCCAATCATAAAAACGTCGTTGGATGCAGGCATGTCAATTCATATTATAAGCGAGAAATTCGGTACGTTGACTGGTAAAGGTGGATCGACAGTAGTTGTCGATGAAACTTTCTTGACTGTCCATTCTGTACTGTATGATGCTCTGTATGTCGCTGGCGGACAAGCACAGCAGCAAAATAAGTTTGAAAAGGATGTAGCTGATTTTGTGAACGAGGCATATATGCACTACAAGCCAATTGGCATAGCGCCAAATGCTAAAAGCGCTGTTTGAGAAAACGCAAGCCAAACCAGGGCCAGGAATACTGTTAGACTTGACTGTTTCAGGAGATGGCAAGCAATGGGTAAATACTGTTGCAGAGCACCGCTTCTGGAATCGTGAAATCTATTAATAAGAACATACTAAAGTCGGATGAATTTGATTCTATCCGACTTTTCTTATCTTTTTCCATTCAGTCTTTCTCAAGAATCTCAATGAATTTAGACGCGGAAGGTGACAAAGAAACACCTTTTAAATAGCATACTCCTATGCTTCTTTTCGGAATAGGTTCCAGAAACTCTACTTCCTGCAGCTTGCCTGAGTCCAGATAGTCTGCAGAAAACTCCTTGACCACACACGCAATACCTAAATTAATTTGCGCAAATTCCAGCAGCAATTCATGCGACCCCAACTCGAATTCGGGATAGATCTTCACTCCTTTTTCTGATAGAAAGTCTTCTACATATTGGCGCGAGTTAGATTTCGATTCCAATAAAATTAACGGCAACTTTGTTAACTCCTGTAATGGGACAGGTCGCAAGAATAATTTTTTGAATCGATCACCATAGACAAACGCATCTTGCACATCAAAGCATACTCTTTTTTCTAATGTTTCATCCTCTACAGGGAAATTGCAAACCGCGATATCCGCTTCTCCGGATTTTAAGGCTGCAATCAACTCCACAGTCGTTCCGTTAATAATTTTAAAACGAATACTTGGATAATTGGTATGGAATGCTTCCAAGTAGGGCAATAAATAGTAACGGGAAATAGTATCTCCTACACCAATTTTCAGTTCACCCGCCGATAAGTTCTTCAGCTCGTATAATTTTTCATTGCCTGCATCAATCAAATTTAAAGCTGAGTTGACATATTCGAATAGCAATGAACCTTCATCTGTCAGCGATACACCTTTAGATGTCCGGTTAAACAGCCGTGTATCCAGTTCTCGTTCGAGCTGAGATATGATCTGGCTGACGGCTGGCTGCGTCATGAATAATTGTCTTGCCGCCTTGGAAAAGCTCTCATTTTGGACGACTTTGCGAAAGACTTTATACCACTCCAAGTTAATCGACATATAACCACCCCTTATACCACCTATTAAGTATATTAATTTTACTTATATCACAAAAGCACGTTATAATACAAAGAAGAGTGATCAAATTAAGTTTCACTAAGGAGCGATTGATTTGGAAAGAGTAGTAGGGACGGTTGTCAGAGGATTGCGTTGCCCGATCATCAATGAAGGTGACAATATCGAACAGATCGTAGTAGACAGTGTATTGGAAGCTTCTAAAGTTGAAAATATTTCGTTTCAGGATAAGGATATTGTCTCGATTACTGAATCGATCGTGGCACGTGCACAAGGTAATTATGCAACGATTGACCACATCGCAAAAGATATCGAAACAAAATTCGGTGACGATACGATTGGCGTTATCTTCCCTATCCTCAGCCGAAATCGATTTGGGAACTGTTTACGTGGAATCGCGAAAGGCGCAAAGAAAATTGTTTTGATGCTTAGCTATCCTTCCGATGAAGTCGGTAACCACTTAGTAGAGCTTGATCGTTTAGACGAAAAAGGAGTCAACCCGTGGACTGATGTTTTGACAGAGGAAGAGTTCCGTGCGCATTTCGGCGATAATAAACACCCTTTCACCGGCGTTGATTACATTGAATACTACAAATCATTAATGGATGAATTCGGCGTCGAACATGAAGTGATTTTCTCCAACAATGCTAAAACAATTTTAGATTACACAAAAACAGTATTAACATGTGATATTCATACACGATTCAGATCGAAACGCATTCTTGAAGCAAATGGCGCCATAAAGATCTACAGCCTGGACGATATACTTACAGAATCGATTGACGGCAGTGGATATAATGAACAGTTTGGCTTGTTAGGCGCAAACAAAGCACAAGAAGATAGCATCAAGCTTTTCCCGCATAATTGTCAGCCTGTTGTGGATAATATTCAAGCCATGCTGAAAAAGGAAACAGGAAAACATATTGAAGTCATGATCTACGGAGACGGTGCGTTCAAAGATCCTGTCGGTAAGATTTGGGAACTGGCAGATCCTGTTGTTTCTCCTGCCTATACTGGTGGATTGGACGGCATTCCTAATGAAGTAAAACTGAAGTACTTGGCTGATAATGATTTCTCTGATTTACGTGGAGAAGAACTGAAAAAGGCAGTTTCAGCCTATATAGAGAAAAAAGACACGGACCTTATGGGCTCCATGGCTTCGCAAGGTACTACACCGCGTAAGCTGACAGACCTGATCGGCTCTTTATCTGATTTAACTTCAGGCAGCGGTGATAAAGGAACACCTATTGTCTTTATTCAAGGCTACTTCGATAACTATACGAACTAAACCACATTGGTTATGGCATTGCCTTTCCATACAAAAGACACTACGAATTTATCGTAGTGTCTTTTGATGTGAGTGCCCTTCATTTATTCTCATGATTATTCAACTGTTACTCGCTTGGACTTAGATTGTTGAATTTTACTAAACAACATAAATAGAGCAAGTGCCGCCAATACAACAATCATCAGGACTACATACAACTTCCGGTAACCGATGATCGGTACGAGTGACCCTATTACATATGGTCCGAAGCCAAAGCCGAAGTCCAAAAAGATGAAGAACGTGGAAGTAGCTACACCAAGACGTTCAGGTTTTACTCCCTGCAATGCAATCGCCTGTGCACATGACTGGAAATTACCAAAACCTAGACCCAAGATACCTCCAGCCAGAAGCAACATCCAGCCGGCTTGTGCTCCACTCAGTAATAAAAGGCCTCCTGCAAACAGAACAAGTGATGGATAGATAACGAACTTATTTCCTTTCACATCCAGCAACCGACCAGTAAACGGTCTAGAAAACAGCACGGCAACAGCATACACTAAAAAGAAGAAACTCGCGGCACTTACCAAATTGATTTCTTCCGCATAAAACGAAATAAACGATAATACACCTGAATAGGCAACGGCAGCCAATAACGTCACAAATGCAATAGGCAACGCCCTTCTTTCCAATAAACCATGTATCCCCAACTTTTCTGTTTTTGCTTGGATATTCTTTGCAGGCATGACCATTGGCGATTTCTTGACGAAAAAGAACATCGCTGCGCAACATATACTAAGCGCTAAACAGAACAAAAATAACACTTGATAGTCATAGTGTTGACTAAGGTAAATTCCAAAGAACGGACCAATTGCCGTTGCCAAAACTGCACTAAGGCTGAAATATCCAATTCCTTCGCCTCTTCGCGAAGGCGGCAGCATCTGCGCAACCATCGTACCGGTAGCTGTAGATGAAATTCCTAAACCGATTCCATGGAAAAATCGATTCGCCATCAGTAAAGGCAAGTTATCAGCTCCAAAATAAAAGACAGAAGCCAGAACAATGATCGCCAATCCGATCAATAAAAGTCTTCTGCTGCCGATTTTTTCAATTAGTCCACCGATAGCTAGCCGGGACATAAGAGTTCCGATGATGAATATGCCTGAGACCAACCCCGCCACGCCTGTTGATACACCATATTCTTTTACTGAATACGGCGCAATGGTCACCATTAGCAAATACATGACTAGCATTAAAAAGAAATTTATGATAGAAGTGACGATAAAGTCCCTTGTCCATATAGTTTTATTGTCCATTTAATCACTCTCTTAGTTGTTCAGATTTTTTCTCGCGAACTCCATAACTCGAATTGCAGATTCAAGCTCTTCAAGTTCAATTCCATTCAATAGTTCACAATACAATATTTCTAATTCCGCCATAATTGTCTCCACTGTATTCTGACCAGTCGCTGTCAAACCAATCCACTTTTCACGGCGATCTGTTCCAGGACGTACACTGACTAAATTCATTTCTACTAAACGTTGAACAATCTTTGTGACACTTGGTTTTTCTACTTGTTGACGTAAGGCAATTTCTGCCGAAGTCATTTCACCTTCCAGCTTCAATAGCTTCAATATCCCCCATTGAGAATGAAATAAATTGTGCGGCGCAAGTAGCATATTCAATCGATTCAGCACAGGACGATAGACTTGAAAATACTCTGTAAAAAACGTTTGTTGACGTTTCATATTTTATCTTCCTCTCAATGATTAGTTAGGCTAACTAATCATTATAGTAAACCATATATTCCTTTGTTTGTAAAGTAAGAATCAGAAGAAATCTAAAAAAAGGAAGGACTTGGTGTATCCAAGCCCTTCCTTTCTATTATTGTCCGATCGCTTCCAAGGAATTAACAATCATCTTCGCTGCGTGTGCTCGAGTCGTTGGAGCGTTCGGCATGAACTTCCCTTGATCTCCTGTTGCAATATTTAGCTGATACAATCCTGCGATTGCCCCTTGCGTTTCTTTTGCAAAGTTCTGGATGTCCTTAAATGGTGCAGCGATTGTAGGTGTGAATGGTTTTCCAGTAGTTGCTTCATAGGTACGGCTGAGCAATAATGCCAATTGTGCACGACTGATCGATTGATTTGGCATGAACTGCCCATTTACCCCGTTAATCAGTCCGTGATCGTAAGCGGCTTGAATATCTGCTTTTGTGCTATCTGCATAATATGCCAAATCATCAAATGGCATGTTGTTGCTCTTTGGCTTCAAATCCAATGCACGTACGATAATGGAAGTAGCCTGAGCGCGTGTCAAAGACTTGTCAGGACGGAATGTATGATCCGAGTAGCCTCCTACAATACCTTTCTCCGCTGCCAATTCAATCACATCTTTCGCCCAATGATTCGAAATATCTTTAAAAGTGACAGTTGGCTCTACTGGTACCTTTTCTAGTGTATACGACGTTTTGATGGTATGCATGCTCTTTTTACCATGCTGATCTACAGCTTGGATAGAGAATTGATATTCTTTGTCTGGCTGCAGGTCGCCAATTTCATAAGTTAAAACAGGGCCCATCACTTCGCCTACCATTTTGTCGCCATTGTACACTTGATACGTCATGATCATTCCTGTATCAATAACTGGCTCCCAATTCAATACGACAGTGGATTGATCTTTTGCTTCCGCTGTCAGTACATCTTTCGGAAACCACGGATAATTATTCATCAATGATTCTTGGAATGCACCTGCTACTACTTGGTAGCCCGCCTCACTTAAGTGAATATTTTTAGGGTTTGGTAAATACTTTGAAAAGTCCTTCGCAATTAATTCATCTGTTTGAACAAATTTAGCTGGTGTACCTTGCATTCCACCTTGAATTGCACCATTTAATCCCTTTACAAGCTGTGCAATTTGAGGTTGAAGCTCAGCAGGCATATGCGGGAATGAATTGTAATACCCCATCACATATACTTGTGCTTCAGGATTCAATTGATAGATTTTCGCCAAAATCTGCTGGATATTCCCCCCAACCTTCGTCATAGCAGCTTGAATCTCTTCCAGGTTGAAGTCTGGTTTCCCCGTACTTTCATCAAACTTGAAATATGGAAGCACATCATTGGCGCCAGCGGTCAATGTAATTAAATTAGCTTCCTTGATTGACTGATGAAGAGCCGCGGTTTTATCTTGACTGCCTGTACCAATTACGGGCTTTGAAATGTCTGTCTGCAAATCTTTCAGCACATCACTAGACGTATAGCCAGGAAACGAAAAACCTTTATTACTCGTTTGCAATACTTCCTGTTTTGCTAACTCATCCGCCAAAAAGTCCACATACCCTTTACCTGGCTCTCCCGTGGAATTAATACCAAAAGCCAATGAATCCCCAAGTGCTAAATAATTGATTGGAGCAATCCAAGTTGGTGACTTTTCAGGTTCTGCGGCAACGGTTTTCAATGGAAGCACAGCAAGCTGCAACAGTAGAGCGAATGCAAGCAACAGATGACCCCACGATTTCTTTTTCAATACATCGACCACCTTTCGTTTTCTGATTATTTTAATTTCTATCATAGTTGCTAGCTTGCCAGTCTGTCAAATTTTAGTACGCACGTCCCACAGCTCTGGAAAGAAGCGATGATCTAGTACAGACTTCAAGTAACTAACGCCTGATGAACCGCCAGTTCCTGTTTTGAAACCGATGATACGCTCAACAGTCTTCATATGTCTAAATCGCCATTGCTGATGACTGTCTTCAATGTCCACCAACTTTTCTGCAAGTTGATAAAGATCCCAATAGCGATCCACATCACGGTATACTTCAAGCCAGGCAGCTGCCACACTTGGATCACCTGCGTACGTAATAGAGAAATCGCGCTTCAGCAATTCAGGGTTGATCGGGAAACCTGCACGTGCCAAAGCTTGAATCGCCACGTCGTAAATACCCGGCGCATGATAGGCTTTTTCTAACGCCTCGGATAGTTTCGGATCCTTCTCATAAATTTGGATAATCTGCGGTTGCTTATAACCTAGTGCAAATTCGATCAACCGATTCTGATACGATTGGAAACCAGACGCACGCCCCAAACTATCGCGGAACTCCATATATTCTGCAGGTGTCAGTGTAGCGAGCACATCCCACGCTTGAATAATCTGGGTTTGGACTTTCGACACACGGGCAAGCATCTTGAAAGCTTCCGGCAACTCATCTTTCTGAATCGAATCAATCGCTGTTTCAAGCTCATGCAAAATTAATTTCATCCACAGCTCATTCACTTGGTGGATAATGATAAACAGCATTTCGTCATGGTGCCCCGATAAACGTTCTTGACTCGACAACACTTTATCCAAATTTAAATACTCACCATATGTCATCGACTCACGAAAATCTGTATGAATCCCTTTTTCCGTCATGATTCCCACTTCCTAACGACTGCACGAACCGGGCTGCCATCTGCTTCTGCCAGTGCTAAAGGCAAAGCGATCAATTCATACTGACCAGGCTCCAATGAATGCAATACTAAATTTTCTATAATGATGACATCATTGCGATATAGGGAATGATGCGCAAGCAATTCCTTACTATCCTCCGCATCAACGGAAGGTGTATCTACTCCAAGTAACCGCACACCGCGCTCTTTCAACAAGGGCCCTACATCTTCACCAATTACCGTGAAACGTTCCGGAAATTTCGT
Organism: Sporosarcina aquimarina; assembly: GCF_019748715.1. Classification (GTDB taxonomy): domain Bacteria; phylum Bacillota; class Bacilli; order Bacillales_A; family Planococcaceae; genus Sporosarcina; species Sporosarcina newyorkensis. The sequence goes on from NZ_JACLBZ010000021.1 coordinate 48,192, forward strand.
TGATGTCGGATGACTGCCTGTTCTCAATAAAATCCGTTCTGCCCCCTCGAAATTCACATGTTCCAAGTCTGCCCGCGTTACACAATCCACCCCTGCCACATCAATCAAACAAGCGCTGCCGATGTAAAGATCTATAGGCAAATCCAAGATCCGCAACCCTTCGGCGTCATAATGAAACGGCGCATCGGTATGTGTCCCAATATGGGTGCTCATCGTTAACTTGCCGATATTGACCGACCCAGACTGCTCCTTCGACACAGCTACTTCATACGAAAACGGAGTATCTCCCGGCCATTCTGCAATATTTTTAGTCAGCGGTTGTGTAATATCAATCCATTCACTCGTCATGCTACAACACCTCGTTCATTCGGAAATTGTTTATACGTCTCATCCTTCATAATTCTTTTTAAGATTTGCACTGTGTGCCACACATCTTCAAATGAATTATAAAGCGCAACCGGTGCCAAGCGAATACCGTCCGGCGCTCGGAAATCCGGAATGACACTTTCCGCTTTCAATGCCTGACAAATCCTTGCCGCCTCTTCATGCAGCAATAAAAGGTGACCGCCTCTTGTGGAATCAATCGGATTGCCGATGCCGAAAGAAAAATCGCTCAATTCGCCTTCGATGCATTCCAGCATATAGCTCGTGAGCGCAAGAGATTTCTCCCGAATTCGCTCCATTCCAAGCTCTTCAAATATCTCCAACGAACCGATCAGCGGCGCCAAGCTCAATATATGTGGTGTCCCAATCTGATATGCCCCCGCGTTAGCAGACGCTGTCATTTTATGATCCATGTCAAATTGCTTCGTCTTATCTGAGCCAAACCAACCTGCGAGTCCAGCCGCTTTTCCGAAATGCCGTTCATGAATGAATAATCCACCCACTGAACCCGGTCCGCCATTCAAATGTTTATACGTACACCAAAATGCGAAGTCTGCTCCCCAGTCATGAAGTTCATGAGGGATCGCTCCGATTGAATGACATAAGTCAAAACCGATGGGGATACCTTTTTCATTCGCAGCCTCTGTAAGCGCCTTCATATTCAGCACTTGTCCGCTTCGATAAAGCACAGCTGGCAGCACAATCAACGCCACCTCGTCCGTCATTGCCTCAATGATCCGTTTTTCATCGAGTGTCAACCCATCATCGCTTTTCACACGAACCAATTGCTCATCAGGGTCCAAGCCTTTCAAACGTATCTGACTTTGCAGTGCATAAATATCAGAAGGAAAATTCAATTCATCCGCCAATATTTTCGTTCGCTTACCTGACGGCTTATAGAATGTCGACACGAGCTGATGTAAATTCGTCGTCGTTGAACCCGTTGCGATTACTTCAGACTCTTTTCCACCTACCAATGTACACATCCGCTCTCCCAATCGCTCCGCCATATAAAACCATGGGTTCGCACCTTCCGTCCAACCGTCAATGCCTAACGTCTTCCATGAAGCAAGCAGTTCCAGTAACGTTCGTTCCGCCCTGCTCGACAACAAGCCAAGAGAATTTCCATCCATATAGATTTTCTGTTCTGGCAAATAAAATTCTTGCCGATATGAAGCTAATTGATCTTGTGAATCAAGTTTTTGGGCATATTCTAATGTGTTAATGTCCATTTACATTCCCCTTTCTAACTGTACATAAATAATAGCACATCATTTATCAAAAGTGGAAAGCGCCCGGGTAGGCTCGACAGGCGTTGGAAATGTGCGGTGTACGGCTGTTTTGGCTCGTTTGGAGAGGGGTTTGGTTCGGTACAACTTGTCAAATGCGCGGTACGCGATGAGGTTGGTTCGGACCAATGAAAATTTGGTGCGGTACAGCGAGACTTTGGCGCGGCCTCCTGCCATTTTCACTTGATCACGGAAGAAAAAGCTATTGCTCGAAGTAAGTTGGAGAACAAGAGGAAACTGCCAAGATAGAACTTGCAGATGACTATGGCTCATGTGACTTCTTCTATAATTTATGCTACGCTTTTTTAAAAAGGAGCAATATCTTGCAAACATTTACGGAAAGCACTGTGAAAATCATCCAACAAATCCCGCCAGGCCACGTCATGACGTATGGTCAAGTAGCTGCAGAAGCAGGAAATCCACGCGGTGCCCGACAAGTTGCACGCATACTGCATTCGATGAGTGCCAAGTATGATTTACCGTGGCATCGGATTATCAATGCAAAGGGAACAATCTCTACTCCAGAAAATGCCGAATCAAAAGGCGAGACGCAGCGAGAACGTTTGGAATCGGAAGGAATAGAATTTGATGCAAACAGCCGAATCCCGCTGGAAACCTATCGCTGGCACCCTCCTCTGCAATCTTAAAGATCAGACATAAAAAATGCTTGGCTGAATGAATCTCAGCCAAGCATTTTTGATATCACTGCAATAAACTCAAAAATTTCTTCGTCCGCTCATGCTGTGGATTGTTAAAGATATCCGCAGGCGCTCCTCTTTCTACAATAACGCCTCCATCAATGAAGATCACTTCATCTGCGACCTCCTGTGCAAATCGCATTTCATGTGTCACGACAGCCATAGTCATTCCTTCATGAGCCAAGTCTTTCATAACGCGCAGCACTTCATTGACCAACTCCGGATCAAGTGCAGACGTCGGCTCGTCGAATAACATCACTTTCGGATCCATTGCAAGAGCTCGTGCAATCGCCACACGTTGTTCCTGGCCACCCGAAAGCTGGTACGGATATTTTTCTTTATGATCAGCCAATCCCACTTTCGCCAGCAATTGTCCCGCAGTTTTCTCTGCTTCTTTCTTGGACTGCCCTTTGACCGTCGTCAATCCTTCAGTGACATTGCCCATTGCAGTCAAATGCGGGAATAGATTATAGCCCTGAAACACCATGCCCGTGAGCTGGCGAAACGCCCCAATTGCTTTTTTAGATACGGACTTGTTGAAATCCAACTGCTGATCGTCGATGGAAATGATTCCACCGTTCGGGGTTTCCAGTACATTTAGGCAGCGTAGTAATGTAGATTTACCAGAGCCCGAAGGTCCAATGATAACAACCACTTTCCCTTGCTCAATATCCAAGTCTACATTTTTGATAACTTCCATCGACCCGAAAGACTTTCTTAAACCCTGTATCGAAATCATGATAAACCTCCTGACTTGCCGACAAACCGATCCAGTCGCCCTTCAATTCTACCTTGAATAATTGATAGGATGAAACAGATCACCCAGTAGACAAGTGCAGCCATGGTATAGACGAATAAAAATTCGTAGTTCATCGATGCAATTTCTTGTGCTCGTCTAAACGTCTCTGCCACCAAAATTGTCGCGGCCAGCGAGGTGTCCTTAACCAATCCGATAAATGAATTGGAAAGCGGCGGAACAGAGACCCGCGCGGCTTGTGGTAACACGATTTTACGCAATGCCTGAGAATAATTCATGCCGATTGAATAGGCCGCTTCCCATTGGCCTTTAGGAATGGATAGAATCGCAGCCCGAATAATTTCAGAAGCATATGCGCCCACATTCAATGAAAATCCGATGACCGCCGATGGGAATGGATCGATAACAACCCCGATCGTCGGCAGTCCGTAGAAGATAATAAATAATTGCACTAACAATGGAGTACCTCGGATGATGGAAACATATACCCGTGCAATCCCGCGCAATATTTTGCTGGAAGAAATCCGTGCCAGAGCTGTAAAGATCGCAATGATAAGCCCAATGATGAATGTAATGATCGCCAAAGGTATTGTGAACTTAATAGCCCCTTCAATCAACGGCCCGATGGATGTTGATGCGATTTCTTGGAGTCTCTGTATCCGTTCGGGACTTAACGCAATACTATTAAGAAACATCTTCACCAAACCATTTTTCGGAGATCTCTTTCAACTTACCGTCTTCACGCATCGCATCTAACGCTTTGTTTATTTCATCAACTAAATCTTCATTTCCTTGTCTGAATAAAAACGCGTTTTCCGATTCATTTTCAGCTGAAGTATCTTCCTCTTCCACTATTTGAATAGGAGCGTCTGGTTTTTGCTGCAGGTAGTCTAGAGCGGAAATTTTGTCATTGTACGTACCATCCACCCGCTTGGAGACGATCAAATCGACCGCCTGATTAAAGCCGTCTACTTTGATGATTTCTGCACCATGCGACTTGGCTAGCTCACCATAGTTACTCGTCAATGTTTGTGCTGCTTTCTTACCTTCCATTCCATCAAATGCAATCTGCTCATCTGCATGAATGATCAGTACAGAATGAGAGCGTGTATATGGCTGAGAGAACTCGTACTTCGCCTTGCGGTCATCATTGATGCCGACTTGGTTGGCGATGACGTCAAAGCGCTTGGCATCCAACCCCGCAAAAATAGCATCCCACTGCGTTTCAAAAAACTTCGCTTCCACGCCTAAACGCTTTGCGACTTCTTCAGTCACTTCCACATCATAGCCCGTTAATTTTCCAGATTCATCGTGAAACGAAAACGGTGCGTACGTTCCTTCTGTTCCAATATTTAGTACACCTTTTTCTAACACTTCTTCTAACAGGCCATTATTTGCAGCGGAATCACCCGACGATTCTTCTGTAGGTTTTTCATTGGAACCGTTCGTCTTATCGTCCTCTTTCGTGCCGCAAGCAACCAAAACTGCGGACAATAAAATTAATAGAAATGGTAATAAAATCTTCTTCATTTCTTAAACCCCACTATTCTAATAAGTATTTGTTGTTTAGAATCATAAGAGATTGTGCAGACTCTGTCAACATTCAAAACTCTTCATGCAAGTAATTATACTATATAGAATTGACAAACTAAACAAATTACTTTAATCTATCGTTAGTTTAAAACCTATTAAACCACTTGGAAATAAGGAGGAATTATGTTGAGATTAAAAACGAAATTGATTCACGCAGGGATTTCAGGTGATCCACTGACAGGAGCGGTGACTGTCCCAATCTATCAGGTCAGTACGTTCAAACAGGATGCACCCGACAAAAACAGAGGCTATGATTACTCACGAGCCGGTAACCCCACACGAAATGCGGTGGAGCAATACATTGCCGATATCGAAGGCGGAAAACGCGGACTTGCATTCGCGTCTGGATTGGCCGCTTTGTCCTCTGTTCTTATGACATTTAACGCCGGTGATCACTTCATCATTAGCAATGACGTATACGGCGGTACATACCGTGTTCTCAATCAAGTACTAAATCGACTGAATTTAACATCAACTTTTGTCGACCCAACTGTTATCGAAAATATTTCAGAGGCAATCCAGCCAAATACGAAAGCGATTGTCATCGAAACGCCAGGGAATCCATTCTTAAAAGTAGTCGATATTGCAGCTCTTTCAAAAGTAGCGAAAGAGCATGACCTGACGTTGATTGTCGATAACACATTCCTGACTCCCTATTGGCAAAATCCTCTGGAGCTCGGAGCTGATGTCGTGTTCCACAGCGCCACGAAATACTTAAGCGGACATAGCGACGTCGTAGCAGGTCTCGTTGCCGTGAAAGATGAGCAGCTCGGAGAAGATATTCATTTGGTTCAAAAAGCCGTAGGCGCCATACTTGGTCCACAAGACTCCTATCTGTTGTTGCGTGGGATGAAAACATTGGGCATACGAATGGAAGAACATGAAGTGAACACGAAACGTATCGCTGAATGGCTGACGGAGCAACCACAAGTAAAAAAGGTCTACTACTCCGGACTCGAGAGCCATCCAGGGCATCAATTAGCCAAACAACAAGCACGAGGTTTCGGTGGTGTCTTATCATTTGAAGTGGATAGTGAAGAACTGGCCGAGCAAATTATTGAGAAAGTGAAGATTTTCCAGCTAGCTGTTAGTCTGGGAGCAGTGGAAAGTCTAATTTCTGTACCAGCCAAAATGACACATGCAACCATTCCCACTGAAGAACAAACCAAATTAGGCATCACGCCTAAACTAGTAAGATTATCTGTCGGCATTGAAGATGTGGAAGACTTGTTAGAAGATTTGCAGCAGGCATTTGAATGACTGAAGCCGAGGGCCAGGGAGACTGAAATCTTCCTGGTTTTTTCACATTATGTATCCTTCTAGTTATTTACAAGTTTTAAACCAAATTAAAAGGGGGAAACAATCGCTATACAACTGATAAGGGATTGATTCATATGGAACAAGGATCTGAGAATGCACGAAGGAAACTACATAAAACATTAAAACCATCATGGGTATTCGCGATTGCACTTGGCTCATCAGTAGGCTGGGGTGCTTTCATTTTACCCGGTGATTGGATTCGCGATTCAGGACCGCTTGGTGCGATCATCGGTCTAGGGATCGGTGCCCTTATCATGATGATCATTGCTTCGAGTTATGGTGTCATGATCAAGAAGTTTCCGGTATCCGGAGGCGGATTTACATATGCTTTTATCGCGGCTGGTAAAGTATGGGCGTTCATTTGCGGCTGGTTTTTATCACTCGGATATATTTCGATTGTAGCATTGAACGCCTCAGCGCTGACATTGTTGTTAAAGTTTTTGGCACCAGGTTTCATGAAGCAAGGCTATTTATACTCGGTAGCGGGATGGGATGTCTATGTGCCGGAAATACTGATAGCCAGTGTGTTGATTCTACTGTTCGCTCTCATTAATTCTACAGGAACCAGTGTTTCAGGAAAAATTCAGTTCTACTTCAGTGTGCTGCTTGTGGCAGGCGTGGTGCTACTAGGTTTCTTCACATTCAGCGTCGCCGATCAGCCACTTACAAACTTGCAACCTTTCTTTAAAGGCAACCAATCTATTTTAACTTCGGTACTCGTCATTCTGGCGATCGCTCCTTGGGCGTATGTTGGATTTGACAATGTGCCTCAAGCAGCTGAAGAATTTAATTTTTCTCCTCGAAAAGCTACAATGCTTATCGTCGCATCTTTATTTACATCATTCTTGATTTACGCAATTATGATTGGTTTAACCGGCTGGACATTCCCTTCTCTAACCGCAGTCGGGACTGGTGATTTGTGGTTGACAGGAGAAGTAGTCCGTTCCGCATTAGGAATTGGTGGGCTAGCCGTTATGGCAGTGGCAATTGTCATGGGAATCTTCACAGGACTCAATGGATTTTTCATGTCGTCTAGCCGCTTGCTGTTTTCTATGGCCCGCGCTCGTGCATTGCCTAACTTTTTCCGTACCATGACAAAGGAAAACCAGACACCTGTCTGGGGAATCTGGTTTGTGGCCCTGATCACATTGCCGACTCCGTGGTTCGGACGCCAGGCGCTCACATGGATTGTCGATATGTCCTCAACTGGCGTTTCAGTCGCCTATTTCTTCACTTGTCTAGCAGCTTATAAGGTGCTTGCTTGGAATAAGGAAAAAGCAGGCCGTGAGATAGCGCCAATGAAAAAATTTCTAGCATTGATTGGGATGATCGCCAGCGGAGCTTTCTTAGCTCTATTGCTCGTACCGAATTCTCCCGCTGCACTTTCTACACCCTCTTATATTTTATTGTTGGCATGGGCTGTAGTCGGCGGCATTTTCTATCTAGCTATCCGTAAGCGTTATAATAGCTTGACACAGGAGGAAACTGAATATTATGTGCTCGGTAAAACCATTGAATCCGAGGTGATGGATACAACAGACGAGCCGAAAAAGGATGACCGAGTACCGTTATTCAATGCTTCCTCCTAATATATATACACTCCTTTCCACCGTTAATTCGGATAATTCCCGGGTATACTTGGGTAAACGGAAAGGAGTTTTGATATGTCGAGAAAACTAGTAACTGCTATACGCGAGCAATCTATTCCTTTAAAGGATCCGATAGCTTTCGATCAATTGTTGCAAAAAGCTGGAGATGCGCAAGTTGTTCTGATCGGTGAAGCTTCTCATGGAACTTCTGAATTCTACCAGCTGCGCGCAGAGTTTTCCAAACGGCTGATTCAGGAAAAAGGCTTCTCTGCCATTGCCATAGAAGGTGATTGGCCTTCCGTTCAAGCTGTCAATAATTATGTTAAAGGTTACGAAAGTGCACAAGAGAACTTACGAGATTTATTGATTCGATCGTTCAGCAGATGGCCCTCCTGGATGTGGGCGAACACAGAAATCGAGTCGTTCGCAAGATGGTTGCAAGAGGTAAACCAGCTGCGTGCCCCTCAGCAGAAAGTTGGTTTCTATGGGATTGATTTATATAGCTTATACGAATCCATCGATGAAGTGTTAGGGTTTTTAGAAAGCAATGACTCGTATGGTGTTGATTTAGAACTTGCCAAAAAAGCTTTCTCCTGCTTCGAGCCCTATAACCGGATGCCCGAGCATTATGCACTTTCATCTGCCCATTTCACCGATGAATGCATAGGCGAAGTCACAAACTTGCTGCAGTCCATTCGTTCCAATGAAGAGCGCTATCCACACGCACATGAGCAGGACTTGAACTTGGAAATGAATGCGCTGGTAGCAAAAAATGCCGAGGCATATTATCGTGCGATGCTCCAAGACGATGCTCTGTCCTGGAATATCCGTGACACACATATGACAGAAGCAATTAAAGAAATTCACAACTACTATGGAAAAGACACGAAACTTATTGTTTGGGAACATAATACTCATATCGGGGACGCAACGGCCACATCCATGGCTGACCAGCAATTGATCAACGTAGGTCAATTAATTCGAGAGCAATACGGTAAAGAGAATACATTGGCTATAGGATTCGGTACTTACGAAGGAACAGTTATTGCGGGCAGCAGTTGGGGTGAGTCGTATGAAAGGATGACGGTGCCGCCTGCCAAATTCAACACGTGGGAGGGACAATTGCATGCCGCCGGTGCGGAGGACAAGCTGTTGATTTTCAACGATCAAAATCGACAGCAATTTGATGAATGGATCGGTCACCGCGCAATTGGCGTCGTCTATAATCCTGAATTTGAGGCGTACGGAAATTTTGTCCCTTCCCGTATCAGTCAGCGATACGATGCATTTATATACATTGACCAATCGTCTGCGCTAGCTCCATTGTCTGAGTAGAGAGTCATCAGAAAAGCAGAGGCACATTGCCTCTGCTTCAGACTGTATAAAAATGGAATGGTAAGTGGTTATGCTACCGTTGATCTACGTTACAGGCGGGCGCTTTCCGGGGGGCGTGGCTTGAGCCTCCTCGTTCGCTTCGCTTCCTGCGGGGTCTCAAGGCGCACGCTGATCCCCCAGGAGTCGCCGCCTTCCACTACGATCAACTAGCCCACTCCCCCAGCTTGAGTGAATTGATTATCTATCTGAAGAACTTTATAAGTAGAGTAGAGAAAGTTTCAATTAAAGTAAAGATATTTTTCTGTTTAAAGAAGTAATAACCCGATCGTTAGCAATATACAGTGAGTTTACTCTGTATATTAGTTTACTTTTTTAGTGATTGGAGCGGAAGACGAGTGAAATGCAAAGATGTGCTCCCAACGCTTTGCTTATGTTCGCAAAGGCCATTCTTAGCGACAGCCTTTCCTGTGGAATCTAGCGCGAATGACGAGACCCTGGACTGAGCGTAGCAAGAGAAGCGGATCAGCCGCGCCCCACGGAAAGCGTCCCTTCAGTAGCGCAAATACCGGAATACAAGCCTGTAGTGCTTACTTATTTTTTATTGTTAGATTATCTAAATTAATTTAGTTTTTGTCTACAAGCTGAAGCAGAGGCACATTGCCTCTGCTTTTTGTTCTTTCTATAAATTTTCACAACAGTCCTATCCATTTCCAATAGGTTGCACTGAACAGTAGGATCAGCAAATAACCGATAACTGTCAGCGGTATTCCTGACTTCAAGAAATCCTTCACTGAAAAGGCGCCTGTTCCGTATGCTAACATATTTTGTGGCGCACTCACTGGTAATAAAAAGCCGAAACTGATGACAAATTGCTGGATTAAGACAAAACCAACTTCATTGACATCCAATGCAATGGTTGAAGTCAGAGCAATAAAAATTGGGATAAGCGCAGATGATAAGCTCGTGGCGCTGGCGAATCCTAGATGAATTAGAATATTAAATAGCGACAGAAGCGCGATTGTTGCGAGCAACGGCATATTATTTAAGCCCATCGCCCCAAATACTTTATCTGACAGCCATTGTGCACCTGTCGTATCCAATAAAATGGTCCCTAAGGAAATACCGACTGCGAACACGATAATCGTTCCCCACGGAATCATCTGCTGCACAGTTTTCCAATCAAATACACCAATCTTCGGTGTCAATAAAATAGCGATTGCCACTATCGTCACTGTTGTCGTGTCGAATGAATGAAGCTTCTCCTCCGTGGCCCATAGAAACAGCAATATCAAAGAAATGATAATTAAGCGGAGTTCGGAAGACTTCATTTTACCCAATTCTTTTAATTGACCTTGGATCAACTCTTTTCCGCCCTCTATTACCTTTGTTTCGGGTTTTATAATTGCAAGCATGACGAAGTATAGAACAATCGACATGATGATCGACCAAGGAGCGGCGTAGAGGAACCAAGAACTCCAGGCAACGGAAACACCAAATTCTTTCTCGATAAATCCAAGTGCCACCATATTTTGTGCAGCGCCTGTCTTAATACCGATATTCCAAATCGATACAGATTGCACAGCAGTTATGACGAGTAACGCGCCTAATCGACTGTTTGCCGGAAGTCCGAAAGCCGCCACCATACCAAGCAAAATCGGAACAACCGCTCCTGCTCGCGCTGTAGCGCTCGGTACGAAAAACGCTAATATGATAGACACTACAATCGAACCAAAAATAATGGCGCCTGTTTTTACACCGACTTTCGATAAGATATACAATGCCAAACGTTTATGCAAATTGGTCGCTTGCATTGCCGTAGCCAAGAATAAGGCAGCTGCCACAAGCGCCACTGCTGGGCTGGAGAACCCCGCCAACGCCATTTTCAAGCCCTCTTTCGTTCCAAGCATTTCATCCGGATTTGCCATATCGGGTGCCAAACCCAACAACACTGCAGCCAAACCTAAAATCATAGCTGCACTCACAGGATACGGTACTGCCTCTGTCACCCACAAGATGACCGCGAATGCTAAGATGGCCAATGCACGTTGCCCCGTTACCGGCAAATCTGCGGGATTCGGAAGCAATACAATTGTTATAAGGACGACAAATGCTAGGATAATCCACAATCCGTTCAGGTTTCGTTTAGGCTTTGGTGCTGTTTCTTCAGATGTTTTCACAAGCTGCCCCTTCCTTTCCAAAACATAATTCTGTTCACTTACCTCATACTGCTTTTGGTTACCCATTAAAAACCGGCCACCTCTTCGCGGATGAATGGCCGGGCATCGATCAATTTTTTCGTTTCACATGTTTCAGTATAACTTCACTCTTTGGAATGCTCGGAATATCCACCAAACTGTAACTTAAATCTTGCGCCGGCACCTCAAATGTCATTCGATTTGCCAAGTAATCTAAGCTGACCTTCATCACCTCAAGCGTTACCCATTCTCCTGCGCAGCGATGATTTTGAATGTAATCCCCACCACCCTGCGGAATTAAGTTGTATGGCGTGATCGACTCCTCTGCAAATCTTGACGGATTAAACACTTCTGGATTATTCCATAATTTCGGGTCGTGATTCGTTCCGTAAAAGTCGAGAATCGTCAGCGTTCCCTTCTTAAACTCATAGTCTTCCCATTTAAAGTTCTCTTTTACACGTGCCGCATTAAATGGGAAGAAAGGATACAAACGACGAACCTCCTGAACAAAATCCTGCAGATCTTTTTCCTTACCAGAAGAGAGCTTTTTGGCCTCCTCAGGATGTTGGATTAAGGCATGTCCTGTAAATGCGATATATATAGCAATTGCTACTATTGGACGGACAATATTCAGCACTTCAACAGCGGCAATCTTTTCACTAAGCAGCTTGCCTTTCTCATCACGATGGAATGAAAAAACATGCATAGCCGTTCCTTCAAAAGGAATCAAATCTCCTTTACGGACAGATTTGATTAAGCCACCGATCCATTCTTCCATTTCTTCACGTGCTTTCTTACCTTTCCAATGCGTATAGCCCAGTGTTGCAGGGGTTTCAAACAACTGAACGATTGCCTCTTGCTTCTCTTTAATTTCTTTTTCTTTCAATGGAACACCCGCCCATTGACATGCAAGACGAAGCAGAAGTTCTTGAGCTTCTTCGTACAAATTCACTTCCCCTTGCTGTTCCCAGTCACGTAACTTTCTTTCCCACTGCCCAGCGGCCATCTCTTTCAGTTGCTGAATCTGCTCCGGTCCCATTAGCGACATGAATGCTTCCTTGCGTACACAATGAGCCTCTCCGTCCAGCGTCTGGACTCCTTTTTCACCAAGCAATGTTTGCTGGACACGTTTCGGTGCTGCCCCTTTGCGAATAAATTTATCCGTATCATAAAATAGTTCGGCTTCTTTCGCTCCCGACAGACAAATCACTTGTTCACCAAGTAAATGAGTCTCAAATACGTTAGAGTGCAGTCCTCTTCTTCGATTTCGCAAAAACTGATAGCCTTCCCTCAACATACTCGCTGTGTGATCTTTCCCTTCTAACTTCGGCATAGATTTAGTTTCCCGCAAACCCGTCACGTCCTTTCTGCTGCTTCTTTATTCTCTACCCATTTCAGTCTTTCTATAATCGTTCCATTCAGCTATTGACTTATCTGTTAGAAGTGGTTATATTCAAAACGGTATATCTTTCTGTAAACAAAACAAGGTCTTATATAAAGTGAAGCGTTGTCTTCAGTAATTTCATTCGCGGCAGCAACAAGAGACTGAACGGTAGGTGCAAGTTCAGGCGACGTATGAAATGAACTACACCAACGAGTTGTCTTCACATGCAATGGAGAGGATAGCTCAGGCTATCAATTAGGGTGGTATCGCGGAGAACTCCTTCGTCCCTTATGGGGGCGACAGGGGTTTTTCGTATTTATAGGGGAGGCATCTAGTCAGCATGTTGCAAATCAAAGCGATTCATAAACCAACTTTTAAGGCTTCTGTCAGTTTGTCCGTTGCCATTGTCGCACTTATCAGTATCTGTATCGTGCAGTTTAAATCTGCACCACATTTACCTATTTTATTGGCCATTTTATTGTTGTTTGGATATGGAATGTGGAATAAATTTACGTTTAAACAACTTGAAACAGGGCTAGTAAACGGCGCTAGTTCAGGTATGAGTGCCGTGTTCTTATTCTTCTTTATTGGCGTACTTGTCAGTAGCTGGATGATGAGCGGGACCATTCCTACTTTGATCTATGCTGGGTTTCAAATCATTACACCGGCCTACTTCTATGCCATCGCCTTTGTCGTTACCGCAATCATCGGTCTATCCGTCGGCAGTTCATTAACAACAGTTGCAACAGTCGGGGTGGCGTTTATCGGGATGGCTCACGTACTGGACTTGTCCTTGCCACTTGCTGCGGGTGCAATTGTGTCAGGCGCTTTTTTCGGAGATAAAATGTCGCCGCTTTCCGATACGACCAACTTAGCCTCTTCTATTGTTGGCGTGGACTTATTTGAACATATACGAAATATGGGGTGGACGACGTTCCCTGCTTTTTTCATCTCCCTAATACTTTTCGGCATACTCTCTCCCAGTACAGCATCTGGTGATTTTCAAAAGATTGAGACCTTTCGCGATGCATTAATGGGTACAAATATGATTCATTGGTATACTGTCATTCCGATTATCGTCCTATTCGTCTTGACATTTGCAAAGGTACCAGCAATTTTAACGCTTGCAGCCAGCTCGTTTGTCGCTGTGATCATTGCGTTTTTCCATACTCAATATGGTTTTTCGGAAGTACTAGAGATTTTATTCAGCGGTTATAAAGGATTAACTGGCGTAACCGAAGTAGATGAACTACTCTCTCGCGGAGGCATGGAAAGCATGATGTTCACCATCTCACTTGTACTGCTAGCTTTAAGTATGGGCGGTATGCTGTTTACGCTGGGAATTGTACAATGTCTGCTTGCAAAGATCGAAAGCTTACTGCGTAAAGTGTCTTCAGTTATCATGGCTTCTGCACTTACAGCAATCGGTATCAACGTACTGATTGGTGAGCAATATTTATCCATTTTACTGACAGGACAAGCATTCCAGTCATCTTATGAAAAAGTCGGACTGGCCAATAAAAACTTGAGCCGTGTTATGGAAGATGCCGGAACGGTCATCAACCCTCTCGTTCCATGGAGTGTGGCGGGAATTTTCATTACTACTGTGCTTGGCGTGCCGACACTTGCCTATTTACCGTTTACATTTTTCTGCTTATTGAGTCCTGTACTGACAGTGCTCTTCGGATACTTAGGGAAGACATTGACACGTATTTAAGATTTTAAAGGAAGCTGTATGGGTTCTAATGAGTTGTTCTGCTTTTAAGGAACATCTTTCAGAACACTATACAGCTTTTTTTGCGTTTTCATTATCGAAATTATCAAGCAAGCTTTCCAACACCCCATTACCACGTATCCTTATAAAGATTCCCGATGACCATGCATAAGACCTTTTGATTGACCAATACTAAATGGAAATCTTGAATTGGCGGTGAATGAAGGCGTGGATTTCAATTTTATTTGGCAAGCTGTGCTGATCATCGTTGCAGGTATCGTTCTCTTGCACATCTCAGGACGAAAATCCATTTCGCAAATGACAATCGGACAAACCGTGTTAATGGTCGCTGTTGGAACACTCTTGATCCAGCCAGTAGTCAGCAAGAACCTTTGGCACACATTATTGACCGCTCTCGTTCTTGTGTTAACGTTATTGGTAATCGAATACCTATCTTTAAAAATTAATGTATTCGAACGTCTGGCAAGGGGAAGTTCAAGAGTAATCATTGAAAATGGCATACTGAAGCTACAAACGATGAAAAAATTACGAATGACAGTCGACGAACTAGAAATGCATCTCCGCCAAAAGGGCATAGATAAGGCAGAAGATGTTAAGTATGCCACCATCGAGATGAGCGGACAGCTCGGCTATTCGTTAATTGACCGAAAAAAGTATGCAACAAAAGAGGATATTGATCGTATTCAACTAACCTTAGAGGAAATGAGTCGTCAGCTAAATTTACACTTAGCTTCCGAGCAAAGTCCTCCTCCAATCCCAGAAACCACTAACTTGTTCTCTGAAATTGTAGAAGGTCATTCTCACCCCGTGCCAAAGCGTCTAGAATAAGTTTAGAGTATGTAGATAAAGGGAATTTATCCATAACAACTCCATAATGAGAGGAAGTTTTCTATATGAAAAGATTAATAAAAAGCGTAATAAAATGGGGACCTCTGCTGTATCCTGTCATAAAAAAGATTATGAATGAAAAAAATAAGAAAGAGGATTATTCACGCGGAAAGAACGCAAGATAATGATATATGAAAAGCACTGACAGACTGTATTTTGTCAGTGCTTTTATTTTTATATGGATAAAAAAATAAAGTATTTTGTTCAAATTGGTTTATTTTCTTACTGAAAAGAGTATACTAGTGTTGAGGATTTTTTTCTGACCTCTTTTTTCCTCTCTATGTTTGATCCCCAAACAAAAAGCTCCAGGTACACCACATTACCTATGGAGGAGAATTAACCACATGCATTGGTACAACAAATTGAAAGAGTATTTTCCGATTGAAGAGATGAAGTCAAAAGAACATATGGAGACATTGCTGATTGATAAAAGAAATGTCTATCATAAGGAAGAAGGACCGAAACATGTACTAATGTACGTGGAGACGGAGGATTTTGTTTTCGTGGATTATCTTTTCGTATCTTCTGCTGCGCGCGGCGAAGGTCTCGGAAAAAAACTACTGGATTCGTTGAAGACCAAAAATAAGCCGATTTTATTGGAAGTTGAGCCTGCTGTTGAAGAAGAACCCGATACGGGTAAACGACTCAAATTCTATGCTAGAGAAGACTTCTCTCACGCACAACAAATTAGTTATGTGCGTCGTTCACTGGCAACCGGAGAAACAAACAACCTCGAGATTCTTTATTGGTCACCCGCAACACCTGCCAAAGTGGATGAAAAGGTCATCTTCAACGCGATGAAAACCACCTACGAAGAAATTCACACTTACAAAGATCAGCACTTTTATGGAGCCTCATACGAACCTACAGCACAAGTGCTTCAATTTTATATGAAACCGAAAATAAATATTTTGGAAAATTTTGATGCCGTCAGTGTATAAGGCAGAAAAATAGTTCCAATCAAGCGTCCAAGCTAACATGCTGGGCGCTTTTTATTTGGCTTTCATTTACTTGTTTTGACTATTTTGCTTATCAACTTGACAATTATACTAGTCAAATTGTAAAGTATAATATGTATTCAACGTATTTAGAATCTGATTTATAATCTAATTGAATAAAAAAGGTGGGATGATGTGATGAAGACGAGACTGAAGGAACTTCGTGCAAGAGAAGGATTCAATCAAACCGAGCTGGCTAAACGCGCTAGAGTCTCCCGGCAAACGATCAGTTTAATCGAACGGGAAGACCTGATGCCTTCCTTGCTGATTGCTGTACGTCTGTCTCATATTTTTAATGAACCAATTGAAAAGATTTTTATTTTCGATGAGGAGGAATTATCATGAAAACAATAGGAAAAATGTTAGTCGGGGCGATGATCGGTTTTTTTGCAACATACACGCTGCTAGCCTCGGATTTTGAAAAGACAATGGAAAGTATCGGGTTGGAGATGACTGTAGTGCTTGGCGGAGTATCTTTTTTTCTGGGGCTGCTATGTATAATGAACATCTGGCAAATTAAGAAAAAAGCAACTGCTTCTCTAACCGGAGAAGAGGAAGATTTACGGGATGAATGGCAATATAAAAAATATAGCGACGCGACATTGGCTGGCAATAGCAGTCTCATCTTTGCTATCAGCACATTAGGAATCGCACTCGTGACAAAACAATCTTTGGCACTGATTATTGGCGCATTACTGCTAGTGATCACAACCCTTATCTGTAACACGGCGGGATTATCAGTAATAAAATTTGTATATCCTGACCGTAACTTGCCAGAAGCCTCAGATAAAAATTATGCGAAAAAGTTGCTGGCTGCAACTGACGAGGGAGAACGGCACGTTATGTTGGAAGGACTCTATTCAGCATACAACAGCACAAACATATTATTAATTGGCGCGATGGGTTTGTTCATTATCTACTCTGTCGGATCAGGTAACTCACAACTATTTGCTATTCTTGTCATTGCAATCGTGTTAGTTACCGTTAATACACAATATATGTTTAAAGTACGAAGTAAATAATGTAGTGTGATGAATCGTTTAAGAGAACTTAGGAAAAATATAGCACTCCTAAGTTCTCTTTTTTATGGTTTCTATTTCTAGACTACTTTATTTCCTTCTAGTTGACTTTCCTCTAAATAAGTAACCTAATAGTTGATTGAATCACCGAATGATTGACCTTACACTAATTATAAAGCAGAAAGGACGTGAAAAAATGCTGCAAATCGGGTCGATCATATTAAAAGAGAGAAAACGGCTGCAGGTAACACAGGATACGCTGGCTGCCTATTGCCAGGTCTCAAAAGCATCGGTATCCAAGTGGGAGAAAGGACAAAGTTATCCTGACATCACGTTGTTGCCGAAGCTGGCTTCTTATTTCAAACTAACAGTGGATGAGCTACTTGGCTATGAACGTCAATTGTCAAAAGCAGAAATTCAGAAACAGTATTACGAATTTGCTGAACGCTTTGGGATAGAACCGTTTGAACAAGTTTATGATGAAGTAGACGAACAGGTGAAGTCATTCTATCACGATCCTTCATTTCTATTGCAAATGAGTATTTTAATGCTTAATCACCATATGCTAAGTGATGAAAGCCCTCATATCTTGCAAAAGACTAACCAATGGCTCGAGCGTATCCGCCAATTAAGCGAAGACGTCTGGATGTTGCGCCAAGCCAATTCCTTGCAGGCAACCATCGCGCTCATGCAAGCTGATCCAAACACAACACTTCATTTATTGGATGGCGTAATTAAACCAAGTATTGGTGATGAAATTTTGCTGGCGACTGCTTATGAACAAGTGGAAAAGCAAGACGAAGCCTTGCGTGTGATCCAAGTTATGATGTACCAGAACATCATCCAGCTAGTTGGAAGCAGTCCGATTTACTTACGACTGACTACAGCCGATTCGAATGCTTTTGAAGAAACGATTCGCCGAATGAATGGATTGATCGAATTGTATTCACTAAGAAAACTGCATCCGAATATTTGTCTGCAATTTTATTTTGGCGTAGCTCAATGTGCTGCAGCGTTGGAGAAACGCGAGTTGATGTATTCGTATTTGAAGAAGTTTGTTGAAGTCTGTATCGAAGATTTGTTTCCCATTAAGCTGCGGGGCGACGACTATTTTGATTTATTGGAAGACTGGTTGGCACAATTGGATTTAGGCCCCAATGCCCTGCGCAATACGAGTATTATTAAGCAATCGGCTTTGGAAGCTATCGAGGCACCTTTCTTCGCACCTTTCCAAAATGAGGAGGAGATGAAGGAATTAATTGAAAAATTACGCTGGGGATTGGAGGGCATTCAATGAATACGGACGTAGAGATTCTAATCGAGTATTTGCCTTTTCTAATTCCTCTTATCCTATTACAAATCGGACTCGGGATATTTTCAGCTGTCCACGTCATCCGAAATCCCCACTATCGTTTTGGTAATCAGGTAATGTGGCTGCTAATTGTGTTATTCATTCAGTTTATCGGTCCATTAGTTTATTTTGTCTTCGGAAGAGGTGATGATCATGGTCGTGCAAATTGAAGGTGTAACAAAACGCTTTGGAAGTCGGGACGTACTGCATGACATTCATATGCATATTCCTGAGCATTCTATTTTCGGATTTGTCGGTGCGAATGGAGCCGGCAAGACCACTTTGATGAAGTGTATGCTTGGTCTGCTCCCACTCACTGCTGGAGCGATTACGATCGCGGGTGAAAAGGTGACGTTCGGAGAAACGAAATCAAACGCACATATTGGCTATTTACCGGACGTTCCGGAATTCTATCCATTTTATAACGCGAGACAATATTTAGAGCTTTGCGCGGTGGTTACTGACATGCCGAAAAAGGAATGGAAACAACGGATTGATGAGCTGTTGGAATTAGTCGGACTAGCAGATGTAACTTCCTTGATTCGCACCTATTCAAGGGGTATGAAACAGCGTCTCGGTATCGCGCAGGCCTTGCTTAACCGGCCAAAGCTGCTCATTTGCGATGAGCCGACTTCTGCGTTAGACCCGGCAGGTCGCGCACAAATTCTTTCGATATTGCAAAAAGCGAAAGCTGAAACAACTGTTTTTTTCTCTACACACATCCTATCTGACGCGGAACAAATCTGTGATCATGTCGCGATGCTACATAAAGGAGAAATTATTTTTCAAGAAGAACTGACAAAATTAAAACAGCAATTTCACGACCAATTTGTCTATACATTCACAGTTCCTGCGAAGGAAGCTATGAAACAACTTGCATCCACTCAAGCCAAAATGCATATTGAAGATGATACTTTAATTGTCAGCTTACCGAATGACAGGGCACGTTTGGTGTTCATGCGTGAGCTGACACAGCGAGAACTCATCGTACAGTCCATACATCCACAAACTCGAATGTTGGAACAAGTCGTACTGGAGGTGCTCGGATGAATAGCTGGGTTGGATTTTTCAAGAAAGAATGGTTCGAGAGCGTGAAGACATACAAACTCCTGCTTGTGCTGGTCATTTTCTCGATACTTGGTGTGCTGAATCCTTTCACGGCTAAAATTACCCCCGTCCTAATGGAGAATTTTATGCCTGAAGGAGCTGTGCTAAATTTGCCTGAGCCTGCTGCGCTTGACTCTTGGCTGCAGTTTTACAAAAATGTACCGCAAATGGGCTTGATCGTCTTCATTTTATTATTCAGCACGATGATGTCGAAGGAGCTGGAAAAAGGTACACTTGTGATTTTGCTTACAAAGGGATTGCATAGAAGTACAGTCATTACAACGAAGTTTTTTATCGCACTTTGTTATTGGACGCTCGCTATCGCTTTATCGTTCAGTATCACATACGCCTATACAGCTTACTATTGGGATCAAAACAGCCTGCATCATCTATTCTTTGCTGTCAGCTGCCTTTATGCATTTGGCTTACTGCTTCTCGCCATCACATTATGGGGGAACACATTTTTCGCGACTTCCTCCGGCGGAATATTGGTCACTCTACTTTTCATGATCAGCTTATTTATCTTTGCTATTTTTCCGAAATCTCATTCATGGAGTCCGCTTGAATTAATGGCCACTCCTCCGGAAATACTAACTGGTGACGTGATACCGTCAGATCTAGTAATTCCTTATGTCTTAACTATCGGATTGACTCTATTTTTTGTCTGGTTAACGACTACCCATTTCAAGAAAAAGTTGCTGTGATTTATTTTCCAAAAACCTCTCTGAAAACGTTGACATCCAGTTGCAAGCGCCAGCTTCTCGGGACGTTTCGAAGTTAGACGGCGCTTTCCACTTTTGTTGACATTTAGTATAGATTCAGGTAAATTACTAAAGGACGAACAATCCAGTGATTTTAAATGAAAATATTCGTTTATAGAGGTGATTGTAATGGATACAGTATTTGATTATGAAGATATACAGCTAGTTCCTGCAAAATGTGTGGTTGAGAGTCGTTCGGAATGCGATACTTCAGTTACGTTAGGCGGACATACTTTCAGATTGCCTGTCGTACCTGCCAACATGCAGACCATCATTGATGAAAAGATTGCGATTCAACTTGCAGAAGAAGGCTATTTCTATATTATGCATCGTTTTAACCCGGAAAAGCGTGTAGATTTTATTAAGGATATGCACGCACGCGGTTTAATTGCTTCTATTAGCGTGGGCGTCAAAGAAGAGGAATACGGATTTGTTGAACAGCTCGCTATCGACGCTCTCGTTCCTGAATTCATCACGATCGATATTGCGCACGGTCATTCCAATCAAGTCATCCGAATGATCCAGCATATCAAAAAGCATTTGCCAATGAGCTTCGTCATCGCAGGAAATGTCGGTACACCAGAAGCAGTTCGCGAGCTTGAAAATGCTGGAGCGGATGCAACGAAGGTGGGAATTGGACCGGGAAAAGTATGTATCACGAAAATTAAAACTGGCTTCGGTACTGGCGGCTGGCAATTGGCGGCAGTTCGTTTATGTGCAAAAGCGGCGTCTAAACCGATTATTGCAGACGGCGGTATCCGCACAAATGGGGACATCGCAAAATCTGTTCGTTTTGGTGCCAGCATGGTCATGATTGGCTCGTTATTTGCTGGACATGAAGAGTCACCAGGGCAAACCGTGGAACAGGATGGACAGAAGTATAAAGAGTACTTCGGTTCTGCGTCAGAGTTCCAAAAAGGTGAGAAGAAGAACGTCGAAGGTAAAAAGATGTTTGTGGAATACAAAGGTCAGTTGAAAGACACTTTGATTGAAATGGAACAAGATCTGCAGTCCTCTATTTCATACGCAGGCGGCAAAAAGCTTGAGGCCATTCGCAATGTGGATTACGTGATTGTGAAGAACTCAATTTTCAATGGGGATAAAGTGTTTTAAATGAGCATAACTGTTCGGAGACTATCCTCTAGGTTGCTCTCCGGATAACCAGGCCAGCCTTTCATACATTATCTAAGTAAAAACACTCTCTTCCAATGACGAAGAGAGTGTTTTCGTTATGGTTGCACATCCTCTTCTTCAATCCGAAATTTATTCTCAAACAAACTCGCCATCAACGCACCGATCGTCAAGTTCATCACCATATTAGCGACTGCAGGAACTGCAGCAAGCGATCCAAAATGCTCCATTGCGAGTGTCGCAGCTAAAGCCGAGTTACAGATCCCTGTATGGAATAAAATTGCGCGCGCGTTGCGTTCGGCTACGCCCATCCATCTGGCAATGAAATATCCCGACATCATCGGAATACAGACTTGCAAAGTAACCGCCACGAAAACAAGCGGCAACACCGACAGATTTTCAGAAAGTGCCTGCTGTGCGTTGGAAATAACGGACAGGATAACAATGAATAAAGCGAGTTGCGATAAAACCGGCGTATACGGCTTCACTGTTTCCACCTGCCGTTTCCACAGCCACTGTACAAATAATCCTGCCAACAAGGGCAAAAATACAATATAAATTATATTAAGGAATAATGGCCAAAATTCAATTGGAATGAAGCGTCCTGCAAAAACTTGCAATAAAACAGGTGTCAACACAGGCGAGATAAATGTATCCAATGTCGCCATCGTAATGCTTAGGGCGACTTCTCCGCCTGCGATAAATGTATAAATATTCGCAGATGTCCCACTTGGTACGGTCCCCGACAAAATGATGCCTGTTGCGATTTCAGCTTGATTGCTAAAGAATAGATACGCAATACCAATCGATACACCAACCATAATGGTCCATTTCAGGAAGACGCCAAGCAGTGCATATTTTGGGTTTTTAATAACTTCTAGCAACTTTTCTGACGATAGGGATAACCCCATCAGGAAGAAAATTGTTCCTAATCCGAATCCCGTAAGCTGTCGGATAGAAACAAATGCATCTGGGGTAGCGTAAGCAATAATGGATAAAAGTACAATCCAGATTGGCAAGTATTTCGAAATAATTTTTGAAATGATTTGAATCGTTTTCACACACAACTCTCCCTAACGAGCAAAACTTGTACTTGGCACAAGTAAGTTCATGCCAAGCACAAGCCGTTGACACTTTACTTGGATCTTAACACATATGCGTATGAGCGGCTGACCGGAGTTTATGAGCGCAAACGAGCTATTTATGAGCGCGGCCCACTTTGCAACCATCCCCCCCTATTATTTCGTATAAACATACGCGCCATTCTCCACATGATCCAAGTCAACTGCATCCCCTATCGACACTTCCGAATTCATTCGCACGGTCACTTTTACTTTGGCTTCGTCGAGCTGAACGAGTACAACTGTGTAAGGGGCAAGATGTGCGAATTCAGCCGGTGCGATGTGGATATCCGTATAGCTATAGACACTACCCTTCGAAGAAACTTCCTGTTCCTGCAACGAGCCGGTTCCGCAGCTCGGGCATCGATATTTGCTCGACACACTGGCATACTCGCAATGAGCGCATTGATAAACTTTCATCTCTTCACAACCTTTCCAGTATATGAACGGTAGAATACGAACCGGTTCCGCCTAAGTTTTGCGCCAATGCAAGCCGAGCGCCTTCAACTTGGTTCGGAGCAGTACCGCGCAGCTGCTGGACGAGATGATAAATCTGGGCAATGCCTGTCGCCCCGATAGGATGGCCACGCGATAGCAATCCACCACTTGTATTCACTGGTTTGCCGCCCGTCACTTTCGTCTGACCTTGTTCTATTGCGAGCCAGCCTTCCCGTTTATTAAAGAAACCTAGTTCCTCAATCGCTAACATCTCCGTCATGGAGAAACAGTCATGGATTTCGACTACATCGATATCGTCCGGGCTAACTCCCGCCTTTTCATATGCCAAACGACCAGATTCCCGAACTGCTGGAAGCGACAACAAATCAGCAGCGTCCTGCATTTGCGTAGGACCCGAACTTTGTGCAGACGCTCGAATATGAACGCCTCCTTTTTTCCGTGAAATAATTAATGCAGCCGCTCCGTCAGTGGTTGGTGAACAATCGAATAAACCGAGTGGCGACGTTATAATTCGTGCCTCCATGATCTCTTCCATCGTTGTCGGCTTCCGGAACTGGGCCAATGGATTGTTTAAAGCATTTTCTCTATTCTTCATTGCAATCATCGCCAAATGTTCTTTGGTCGCCTCTGTCTCATAGAAATAGCGATTCGCCAGTACTCCGAAAAACCCAGGGAAGGTCAGACCTGCCTGTTTTTCATTGGAATCGGTATCCATCGCTGCGTTAATGGCCTGGGTTACGTCTGCGGTAGAAGCGTGTTTCATCTTCTCCACACCTGCTACTAACACGGTGTCATACTCACCGCTTAAGATGCCCATAATTCCTTGGCGCAACGCAATTCCTCCTGAAGCACATGCACCTTCCACTTTGGCTGTCGGAACATAGCCAAGTCCGAGTTCATTCGCGACAATTGCACCAAGGATTTCTTGATTGGATATTGAGCCGCCCATGAAATTTCCGACAAATACCGCATCGACTTTTGGATTCCCTGCGTCTTCCAGCGCTTGAATGGAGGCTTCGAGTAACAGCGATTTCATGGATTGATCCACAAACTTCCCGAACTTGGTCATCCCGATTCCTTGTATATAGACATTCGTCACGACTGCACCCCCTCGTGCTGATTGCGCAACTCACGCTTCAATATTTTGCCGTATGAACTTTTTGGCAACTCCTCCACCAGGTGAATTTCCTTCGGCTTTTTGAAACTTGCCATATGATCTAGACATAGTTGAATCAATTCTTCAGTTGTAACAGTTTTCGTTCCGTTCGGGACTACATAAGCAATGACATTCTCACCCCATTTGTCATCCGGCACACCGATGACACACGTCTCTTTGACTCCAGCATGCTTGTTGAGGACTTCTTCGACTTCTCTAGGGTAAATATTGACACCGCCTGAGATGATGACATCTTTCTTGCGGTCGACAATATGCACGTAACCTTCTTCACTTTGCCAGCCTAGATCCCCTGTTTGTAGCCAGCCGTCAATCAGCGTTTCATTCGTCGCCTTTTCATTGTTCCAATAGCCTTTCATGACAAGGGAACCTTTGCAGACAATTTCTCCGACCTCTCCCGCCGGCAGTTGAGCTCCTTGATCATCGACGATTTTCACATCTACGAACGGTCCTGTGCGCCCGCATGATTCCAAATGTTCACCAAGTTCCCGTTTCGGCATCATCGTAATGCACATCGGTGCTTCCACCTGTCCGAATGTCTGCGCGAAAATAGGTCCCGTCAAAGCGAGTGCTTGCTCAAGTTTACTCGCGGCTATTGCCGATCCTGCCATATTGATCGATTTCAGCGTGGAAAGATTTTTCGGTTCAAATTTTGGATGTTGGACCATCAAATTTACCATCGTTGGCACTAAGAAGATAACGGTGATATTCTCTCTCTTCAGGTCCAGTACAAACTCTTCCGGTTCAAACTTACTGAATACCACTTGCGTCAGACCATACAGCCAAGCGACATGCGAAAGGAAATTACTGCCGTGCGTCAATGGAGCAACGTGACCAATGACATCGTCATAATCCGTTTCACATGCCAACGCGAGCGACAATGCACCTGAAATGACGTTACGATGACTCAACATAACACCTTTCGGATTTCCTGTAGTGCCCGAGGTATACATGATGGCAAATGTATCATCTTCATCTACTTCGGCAATTGAATGAGCGCCTTGGCAGCTCTCAATCGTTTTTTCGTATACCTCTCCAATTGGCAACACTTCCAATACCACATCAATTGATCGGATTAATTGCTCTTCTCCGATAATCAATTTCACATCGGCATCTTCCAGCATATACTCATGTTCTTTCGGGTGAAGCCGATAATTTAACGGGACTTTGATGACGCCAGAAATGGCTGCCGCTACGTCTAGCTCAATATGCTCCAGACGATTCGACATCAGAATTGCAAAACGATCTCCTTTTTTTAATCCTATCTTCTCGAAATACGCAGAAAGCGCAAATGCTCGGTCCATCATTTCTTTATACGTAAATGATCGTTGCTCATCTTTCACCGCTATCTTATTCGGATACGCAGCTGCTGATTTCATTGCCAGTTTTCCGATTGTTTCCAAATCTTCTCACTCCTTCTTTAAAAAGTGAAACAGTGGTATGCCCAACATCTCATCCGGTTTCCGCTGCATATTTACGTCGAATACTGGAAATACAATAAACTCTACCGTAATCGCAACTGGATTATTGCCTCGGATGAAATGACCGCCGTTAATCTTCTTATCACAGTCAACGAATATGCCATGGAAATGGATGTCTAGCTCCCCTTCCGCACTATAACCGAGAAACCCTGTACCAGACAGCAACTCAACAGGTGTATCTGTCACGATTTGATCGGAGTATTGTAAGCTCTTATCCTCATTTTGATGCGGTTGTACAATTGTCGCATGTGCGAGGGAACCCATACATTGAAACTGAGCTGCCTCGACTCCATATTCCTTACATACTTCAATAATGCCTTCAAATAAATCGATTTCTTTCTTCAAACGGCCAATAATGCGATGAGTTTTGTTGTCATACACCGCTTGAATGCGATTATCCAAAACTGTATCCCCCGTCTACTTTCAAAACTTGTCCTGTTGTATAGCCTGATTCGGATGTTGCAAAATACAAAATAGCCTCAGCAATATCGGAAGGTGTACCAATCCGTTTAATCGCTTGTCCGCCGACATCGTATTCCACGCCTGCTGTAATTGCACTTTCCGTTGCGCCAGGTGCTACAGAATTACATGTGATGCCATGCTCACCGAGCTCCTTGGCCACCCATTTAGTTAATGCGATGATTGCACCCTTTGAAGCGGAATAGGCTGGTCCAGATCTGCCGTCCTTCTTACCTCCTGAAGTCACGCCTCCGTTAAGCCCTGAAACGGAACTGATATTAATGATGCGCCCGTATTTCTGCTCGATCATATGTGGATAGACAACCGATTGAATGAATAAAAACGCAGCCTTTACATTCGTTTCCATATCGCGATCCCACATATCCAGCGTCATCGTATCCAATCCTAGCCGACTGCAAGTTCCCGCATTGTTCACTAAAATATGCAATTCTCCAAACTTATCAGAAGCTCTGGCAATGGTCGCGCTGACAAACTCCGGATCTCTTATATCTCCTAAGCACTCCAAAAAGACTGCATCTTTTCGAGTTTCTTGAATAGCTGCAAGCGTTTTACTGCAGCTATTCAAGTCCACCAAAACAACATTGGCCCCTTCTTGCGAAAAAAGGAGGGCCGTCTGGGCACCAATTCCACTAGCCGCCCCTGTAATGATTGCCGTCTGTCCTTTCAGTTTCACAAGCACCCCTCCACTACTCTATTTAATATTTAATAGGTCTGGTAAAAATGTTGATATTTGCGGAATAAACGTAATGAGCAACAAGATGATTACGGAAGAGACAACGAAAGGAAAGACCCCTCTCGATATTTGCCCAATCGATGTATTCGATATCCCGGCGGCCACAAATAAATTGAGACCTACAGGTGGTGTAAAGAGCCCAATCGCCAAGTTGACGGTCATAAACACACCGAACACGGTTGGGTCTACATCGAACATCAACACAATCGGCAATAAAATTGGAACGAAAATGTAATACGCAGAGATTGCATCGATAAACATTCCAGCAATCAATAAAATCATATTAATTAATAGTAGAATAATAATTTTATTATCCGAAAAACTTAACATTACGTCAGAAACTTGGCTGGCGATCTGCTCTGTCGTAATAATATACGCATAGACACTGGCCGCACTAACGATGAACATGACAACTGCTGTCTGAACACCCGCCGCAACCAAAATATCGTACAGTTTCTTCAACGTCAATTCACGATAGATGAAAAATCCAATGAATAAGCTATAAAAGACTGCAACAACCGCAGCTTCTGTCGGTGTAAAAAATCCGCCGTAAATTCCGCCCAAAATAATTACCGGAATCAACAAGCCCCAAATCGCACTTATAAACGCTTGAAAACGTTCTTTGCCTGTCGCTGGTTCAGTTTTCTGCTGAGCCGCCACTGGACCTTCCTGTTTTTCCTGACCACGTCTGACAAACATTGCTGCGAGGATGAAACCGAGACCTAAAAGTAATCCAGGAATCACACCCGCCATAAACAGACGGCCAATTGAAACCGGAATCTGATCACCAGCTACCACTGCGAAAACGATAAATGCAATGCTGGGCGGTATAATAATTCCAATGGCTCCCGAACTTGCAACTAAGCCAGCAGCTGTTTCTACCTTATATCCATTTTTCACCATGCCGGGAATGAGAATGCCACCAATTGCTGCTACAGTTGCAGGTCCAGAACCCGAAATAGCCGCAAAAAAGATTGCGGTCATGACTGTCACAAAGATGATTCCACTTTTCCGGTGACCGACCAACGCTTGAGCAAAATCTATCAAACGTTTGGAAATCCCCGCGTATTCCATAATGACGCCCGCTAAAATAAAAAATGGAATTGCAAGCAACGTGAACTTTGCTACACTCGTGTACATAATATCCGCTACCAATTCCAAGCCAAACAAGCCGCTTCCCGTAAATAGTACCGCAATGGACGATATGGCAAGGGCTACAGCAATCGGCATTCGAAGCATGACGAGAATGAAAAACAAGCCGAATAAAATTAAAGCTGTCATAATGGCTGCTCTCCCTTCCCATTTTGCTCACGGAATTCAGTAATCGTTACTTGGATTGAACGAATCAAACAAAACAGTGCCCCAATTGGCATCGATGTCGAGAACCACCATTGCGGCCATCCAAGTGAAGGTGTCTTCTGACCCATATCCACCTGATACTGCACCATCTTAATCCCGAAATATAATAGAATAACAAACAATAATACCATCATTAAACCTACCAGGATCGTAATAATATTCTTCAGCAATCTATTTCCCATATCATAAAGTAAGGTAAAACCAAGGTGCGCGTATTCACGCACACCAATGGCCGTTCCGACGAATGTTAACATGACAAACAAATTGACCGTGATTTCCTCTGTAAAGGAAAATGAATAATTGGCAAATCCTCTGGAAAGCACATTTACGAATGCAATGGTGGACATGATGGACAACACGATGACAACAATCCACTCTTCTAATCTATTGAGTATTCTTCCCATACATCCACCCTCCAGTTTTTATTGGTCGCGGAACTTGTCTAACAGATCCTTGCCCCAAATGTCTTCGTATTTATCGTAAACAGGCTGTACTGCTTCTGCGAATTGCGCCAACTCCTCATCGGTCGGTGCATAAAATTGCATGCCTGCATCCTTCAGTTCATCAATTTGCTTCGCTTCTTTTTCACGTGCCAATTCTACTTGATATTCCGCTGCTTCCTTACCTAACTTCTTAACTAGCTCTTGATCTTCTTTGCTCATGGAATCAAACAATTTTTTGTTAATTCCAAGCACCAATGGATCGTAAGAGTAATTCCAAGTCGTTAAGTAATCCTGTACTTCATCCAATTTAGAGGAATGGATAACGTCGATTGGATTTTCCTGTCCGTCAATTGTTCCTTGCTGCAAAGCCGTAAAGACTTCTGAAAATGCCATAGTCGTCGGGTCAGCACCTAATGTACGGTACAAGTCGGTATACATCGTAATTCCAGGAATTCGAATCTTCAGACTCTTCATATCAGCCGGTGTCTTAATCTCATGTTTACCGTTCGTAATTTGACGGAAACCATTTTCACCAAACCCTAGTAACTCTACGTTCTTTTCATTCAGAATTTCTGCAATAGCTTCGCCGCCTGCACCGTTAAACACTTTGTCAACGCCGTCTTTATCTTTAAATAGGAATGGTGCGCTCGCTACTCCGAAACGGTCATCCAAAATGGAGTAAATGATTGTGGAGTGAAGACTTAAATCGGTCTGCCCTTTTGTCAGAAGCTCGACACCCTTGCCTTGATCTCCATTTGATAGTTGTTCGTTCGGGAAGACTTCGATTTTAATTCGGCCATCTGTCTCTTCATCTAAATCTTGCGCCAGTTTGTCTGCCGCTTGATACCAAGTGGATGAGTCATTGACCGTTACAGACATTTTCAGTTTGTAGGATTTCCCATCTGAATCTGCACCGCTGCTGTCAGCGGAAGTTGACCCTTCTTTATCCGACGAACAAGCCGCCAACATGAGCATAGCCGATAAGCCGATAGCTCCCAATACACTTTTTTTCTTCATTTTCATCTTCATTTCCCCCTAGTTTTTATCTAAGTACAGTCATCCAAACACCGTTGATTTCCGTTCCAGACGGACGCTTTCCGCGGGCATGGCTTGAGCCTCCTCGTCCGCTTCGCTACCTGCGGGGTCTCAAGACTCATGCTATTCCCGCTGGAGTCGGTTTTGCCGCGGGCTCACACGAAGTGAGTCATGCAGCCGTTGCCGCAGGACGCGGCGATTTTAGGCTGCCTTCCACTACAATCAACTAGTATCTGTCCTTGCAAAAAAATTTAGTCTATTTAACTTACTTAAATAGCTTCTCATGTACTAAATCAACGATATGTACAGCTCTCGAAGTTTGTGCTAACCCTTCTCTCTCCACACCTACTTTCATCTGCAGCAAGCAACCGGGGTTGGTTGTGACGATGGTGGTTGCTTCGATTTCTCGTACTTCTTCCATTTTGGCATCCAGGATCGTCATCGCCATCTCGGGCTGCAATAAATTATATATACCGGCGGAGCCACAACATAGGCGGGCGCCGGGTAATTCCACGAATATTGTATCGTTAATTGCTTGTAAAATCCGCCTTGGTTCATGGATGACACCATTGACGTTACGCAGGTGGCAAGAGTCTTGATAGGTGATCAATTCTTTTATTTCGGAAGCTGGACGCGCAGCCAGTTTCTCAACAATGCCCAATTGCATGAGCAAGGAGGAAATATCGATTTGTTTTGCAACAAACACTTCGGCTTTTTCCAAGAGCACCTTGTCCTTTTCGAATAAACGATCATACTCCGCTAAAAATGCCCCGCAGCCGCCTGCATTATTGACAATGTAGTCTACATTGTCAGCATCAAATGCTTCTAAATTAACTCGCGCATTGCGGCTCGCACGATCCATCTCCCCACTATGACCTTGCAACGCACCACAGCATTGCTGGTTTTTCGGGATAACAATCTCGCAGCCTAAAAACTCCAGCAAATCGATCGTATGTCGATTCGTTTCCTGAAACATCGTATCCATCAAGCAGCCAGTAAAAAATGCCACCTTGGTCTTCTTTTCTTCTGAATGAACGAGCACTTTCGGCCGTTTCGGTGGATCAGGCAGGACCTTTTCCATGTCTCGCATCATAGATGGAAACAGATCCAGAAAACCGACTTTTCTGACAATGCTTTGCAAACCGGATTTCTGATAAAACCTTACAAGCCCCACTGCCTGCTTCATTCGCTTCTGGTCGGCGAATAAATGATCAAACGCGCCTTTTCGGATGACTTTCTCCTGCACAGAAAGCTGCTTAGCTGAGACGATTGCATCACGCGTCTCTTCAATCAACGTACCGTACTGGACACCCGCCGGGCAAGCTGGTTCGCACGCGCGGCAACCAAGACAGAGATCAAATGCCTCCTCAACTGAACCGTCCCACGCAATGACTCCATCTCGTACGGCTTTCATCAAAGCAATACGTCCACGCGGTGATTGTGTTTCGTCATACCCTGAATGAATATATGTAGGACAGGCTGGCAAACAAAACCCACATCGCATACAGTCCATCAGCCGATTTTCATCCACGTGGGTGACAAATGCTTGGCGGATTGCTTCTGGTTGTGCGCTACTCATGATGCACCACAATCCTTTTCTTCGTATCCTTCGCAAACATCTTTCCCGGGTTCATAATATTAAGAGGATCCATTGCCTGTTTAATGCTTTTCATGACCGCCATACCTTCAGCACCAATCTTCCACTCAAGATACGGGGATTTCATTTCGCCTACCCCGTGTTCACCCGTAATTGTGCCGCCCAGCTGAATTGCACGGTCAAAAATTTCAGCAAACGCGGCTTCTACTCGGCTCATCTCTTCTTCATCTCGTTCATCCGTCAAAATGGTCGGATGCAAGTTGCCATCCCCTGCATGTCCGAACGTACAAATTAGCAAGTCGTATTTGACTGCGACCTGTTGAATTGTCTTAACCATCTTGGCAATCTCGGAACGTGGTACCGTCGCATCTTCCAAAATCGTCGTCGGCCGCAATCGAGCAAGTGCAGATAATGCAACCCGACGTGCGATACTGAGTTGTGCCGCTTCTTCAGCTGATTTTGCCATTTGCACGGACGTAGCACCATGCTCCAAACAGAGCTGATGGACAAGCGCCATATCCTTTTCGACTACCGCCGGATCACCATCTTGTTCAATGAGCAGCATCGCTTCACAATCCGCCGGTAGGCCGATATGCATGAAATCCTCTACTGCCTGAATGGTCCCTTTATCCATGAATTCAAGAGTCGCCGGCACAATCTTCGCCGCAATAATGGAAGACACGGTCTCGGCGGCTTGTTCCAATTCATTATAAAATGCCAGCAGCGTCTTCTTCGTTTCAGGTTCAGGAATCAAACCAAGCGTAATTTCCGCAATGACACCGAGCGTTCCTTCCGATCCGACAAATAAACTCGTCAAATCATAACCCGCTACGTCCTTCGCTAACTTACCGCCCGTCGTAATCACTTCACCAGTGGGCAAGACGACTTTCAAGGCTTTGACGTAATCTCGTGTCACGCCATACTTTAGCCCTCGCAGCCCCCCTGAGTTCTCACTGACATTGCCTCCAATCGTGGAAATACTCATCGAACTCGGATCAGGCGGGTAAAACAGACCGCTCGACGCGACCTTTTCATTGATCGCCTGCGTAATGACACCGGGCTCCACTGTAATTGTAAGATTCTCTTGATCCAACTCTAAGATTCGGTTCATCCGGTTAAATAGAAGTACCACTCCGCCAGATGTCGGTGTCGTGCCTGCTGCCAAATTGGTTCCGGATCCTCGAGAGACAATCGGTATCTGATGCTTCGCACAAACTTTGACGATCTCTTTTATGTCTTCAATTGAAGAAGGCGACAATACGATATCCGGCATGGCCTGAAAGTTTGCAGTCGCATCATAAGAGTAAGCAAGCTTCTGCGCAACCGTCGTTTTGGCATGCGAGGTTCCTGTAATGGCGACCAATCGCTCCAGCACGTGAGTATCCACCCAACCCCCTCCCTTTCAAAAAATCCAACTTATTAGTCTAATTCTAATAGTCTAACTATTTAATTCATATAGACAAAAGTACAATGTTGTATTTAATTTTCATTGGATTCTTGTGCAAAGGTACAAATATAAGCATGAAAACAACTAAATCATTCCACCTACGGACAGTAAACGCTTACATTTTCAAATGTAAAAAAGAGAAGCTATTAAGGGCTTCTCTCGCTTTAACTCTTCCTACTTTTCTCTTGTCTTGACCAAAAAATACGCATTGATCCAGGAAGCAATCGGTATCACCAAGGCGACCCCCATTCCTGCACAAAGTATCAAGATCATCTCAGAACTAAATATTTTCGAATTGACGATTTCTCCAATGGAATAGTTCAGATCTTTAAACCAAATAAGCAATGCCAAATATCCTCCGAAAAACGCAAAGAACAATGTATTTGTATCGGTTCCTAATATGTCCCTGCCAATACTGACTCCAGATTTGAACAGCTCTTTTTTGCTGAGGAGTGGATTGTGTTTAAATATTTCATGCATGGACGAAGCAATCGAAATGGCCACATCCATAATGGCACCGATTGTACTCATGATAATAACGGAAGCTCCAATCTTCATAAAGTCCACACCAATATAAAGGGACAGACCGCTAATCGCCTCTTCCTCCTCTTCACCAAAACCTTGAATCATTAATTTCTGCGATACGATCACAATGAAAACCAATAAAATTACGATGGTGACCATAGTAGAAATAAACGCGATCGTCGTTTTACCGTTCACTTCATTAATAAAAAATAGACTAACACAGCCAATCAATATGCTCGCAATGAATGTGATCAAAATCGGATTGACAGCCGGATCCATCATAAACATCACAGTTAGAAATATGACCCCAAAATTCAAGAATAAAGAGAGAAAAGATCTAGCTCCTTGTTTTCCACCCACCCATGCCATCAATAGAAGTAAAATCGCTGCGAGCCATACCAATACGTTCATACTCTCGCCTTCTTTCGCTTAACGAAAAATACTGTCGTATACAGACCAATCGGTATCGTAAGAACAATCCCTATTCCGCCAGCCAGTGCACGGGCCAATTCCAATGAAAGATTCATCGAAAGAGCAAAACCCAATGGAGAGGCGTTTTTCAAATACAAAATCAGCATTGGAATCGAACCACTGATGTAAGCGAAAAATAAAATACTCGTGATCGTTCCCATAATATCTTTCCCTATATCCATTCCAGAAGTCTTCAGCGATTTGATCGATATATCGTGGTCCCTTTCATATAAGGCAAAGATCGAGGAAGACATCGTAATCGCAACATCCATAATGGCGCCTAACGAACCGATGAACAGTCCTGCCATGAACACTGTATGATACGGTCGCGTCAAAAACTGCATTTCCTCATAGCGCAGACCGCTTCCCGACGTGAGCCAGATGACAAGAGAAGTAATAGACAGCGATGCCACTGTTGCGATGAGCGTCGCCACAATCGCTGCATACGTTTTTTCATTGAAGCCACTAACGAGCAATAACGATATGGCGGTAAATAAAAGAATGCATAACCCACAAATCAGCAGCAGACTGACCCGTGAATAATGTACATAAATATCTAAGGCGAAAGACAGCAGCAGGACATTGATCACAAAACTGACAATCGCAAGCAGCCCCTGCTTATGTCCAACGATCAATAACGTAAAGATAAAAATCCAAGCAACAACCAGCACATATTGATCACGTTTTACATCTGTGATACTGCCTGCTATTTTCTCTCCTGTCTCCGAATCAATGGAGACAAACAGTTTATTTCCTATATGATATTGCTGATCATATGCTCCTGAAGTGGAATACTGATTCGTTAAATGAATTTGCTGACCCTTCTCTTCCCCATTTTTTAATATAGCTACGATATGCTGAGTAAACAGAGTATCTTCATTGCCATGCATATCCTTCGTTTTCGTTGTATCTTCCAATGTCGTTTGAACCACTTGAGCAATTGGACGATCATAAAATGAATAGTTGTGATTCACAAATAGAAGGGAAGAGGCCAAGCAAAATAATAGAAGGATATATAGGATCCAGCGTTTAGTCGTCCTGTTTCTAGTTTTATTTATCATCCACAATCCCTCCACTGCTTAAAGGATAGAGCACATAGTAAGCCTACCATGTATAGGACGTATAATTCACAAAAACGATCATTGTTTCTTAAAAGACTATATGAGTAGGCTGCCAACGATAAAAAGCCCCATTCCCATAAAGGAAATGAAGCAAACTTTTCACTCATTCATTATTTGACAATTGCTCTTCCATCAAACACAATGCCAAGTACAGCAAAAACACATCATGTGTACTCCATACAGATAACCCCGTTAACTGCTCGATTTTTTGCAGACGATAAGACAATGTGTTCTTATGGATATGCAAACGCTGTGCTGTATTTTGCATAGATTGATTCTCTGAAAACCAGATTTTCAAATTGTTCATCAGCTCTTCTTCTTTAATAAGTGGAGCTACCGTGCGGCCCAAAAAATCCGCACGCACGGCTTCTGGGATGCTTTGCAAAATAATTTCGAGACGCAGCTCATGTTCGAAGACAATCTCGCCCGATTTTTTTGAGGCATTGACTGCACGTTCTGCTTGTGCGAATGATTTGGCTAAGTCAAAATA
Source organism: Sporosarcina aquimarina (assembly GCF_019748715.1). GTDB lineage: Bacteria > Bacillota > Bacilli > Bacillales_A > Planococcaceae > Sporosarcina > Sporosarcina newyorkensis. The sequence goes on from NZ_JACLBZ010000021.1 coordinate 83,662, forward strand.
ATGTGTTGGCGCACCGATCCCTGCAACAACTTGTATTTTTTTGCGTCGTTTCATATGAAGCAATAAGAACTTCAATTCATGCTCAAGCGTCTCTTGATTCATTTCTGGAAGCAACAACAAGATTTTATTCTGTGCCCAGCGGATCATTTTCATGGAATCATGGATATTCTGAATGGACGCAAATGTTTCCATTTCCTCAACCGAAAACTGCTCTAGTAAATCGACCACTTCCAGAACCGCTACCTGCCGATAAAGCGTAACGTCAATTCCAAGCAGTGTACCTCTTTCCATAAACCGCTCATCTTTTCTCGTACCCGTCAGCCAATCAAATACGAAAAACTCCATGTCCCGTACTTTTTCATCTTTCTGCTTTCGTTTCAATGAATCTTGGATAAATAGTTCTGCCACCCGTAAGATCAACTGTGCTTGCGGACGGATCATCTTAGGTTCGCCTGTGATACCAAGCGCGGCAATCGGCTCACCTTCAATGAGGATTGGCAGCACAATACCTTTACGTACACCACGCAACCGTTCTACTTCCTCATCTGCCATATAGAGCATTTCCTTTTGGCGAATGCATAGTAATGCGCCTTCATGGAACTGATTGAGCCGTGTAACGTCCGTGCTGGCCTGAATGAAGCCTCTCCGATCCGTTAAAATCACTTCTTGCTGTATTAAATTCGAAAATTCCTTCACCATTTCCTGCCCTAGTGTATCAAACTGGAACATCTACCTCACCTCGGATGAAAACTGCTAGTTATCTTAACTTTACGCCAGTTCAGTCTTCATCTCAATAGGCGGGACCATTACTTTATATGAACTTCTTTGATTCCGCAGTTCCACGCTTTCATGAGCAACTGCAAAAGTTCTGCCGTTTCTATGAAAGCAGACTTCTCCAATGTGATTGAGCCGCCGACATCCGTGTGGTTCTGTTGCACCGCAAGCCGGTTAATCATCGACAATTGTTGGTGCTTTGTTAAGGAATATCCAGACAAACTTTCAGTATCTGACGCCTTCCGTAAGCAGCCGTTCCGGATTCCGTTCCCTGCAATTTCATTCCTTACTTTTTGCCACTCTTCTGTTGTATAACTACGCTGTTCAAAGTAGCTTCCACTCTGCCAATTTGAGCCTTCAAATTGAAGATACGGACCTTTTTCCTTCGCCAGTTGCAATGAAGTTTTTATCACATGTAGATTAATTTCTTCAGATAGTTCTTCAATGAATGACACTGCCTGTTCCGAATGTAAGCTAATTCGTTGATCTGCAAGCGCTTCTTCCCATCCGGCTGCTTCAATTTGCAGATCTCGTCTATTGTCTTCTCGTTCCCATACATCCAAAATGCCATTAAGCAAACGGACATGAATTCCACAAACACGAGCCAAGACGTTTCTCCGTAGCACTTTCGACAGCTGGATATGCGAATGCAATCCTTTTGTTCCACGCTGAAAGTCATCGTCAAAATGGAAAACGATGCCGTCACTAGCTAACAGCTGCTTCATCAGTCCGATAGCGGAAAGCCTTTTGTGCGTGATGGATGGGTTCGCAACGGCCCGACGGAACGACTCACTGCCGACGTCCTGCAGAGAACCATTCATCACGCGACGTACTTCCTCCATATCAAATACGAGCCAAGATCCACATGCCTTCACCTGTTCCATAAATGTAGTAGGTATACGGATGTGCTTTTCCTTCACTTGACTGGCCAAAAATGATGGAATCCGTGAATCCAAGAGGTTCATTGAATGAAGACGACGTACAGGTTGCCCTGGATAGAATGTCTTGCCGAAAAACGCCATGATATCATCCGGTAACGTCACATACCCCATACTCAAGACCCAATAGGCTTCTCGTACTTTTTGCAACCGTTGCACAGTTTCATCCCGCATGGCTGCCATCGCAATAAGCATCAGCCGTTCTTGCGGCAGTCCCAGTCTTCGATCATAATGATTGCAAGTGACAAATTCTTTCATATACTGAAGAAGCTGTTTAGCGGATAGCAATTGATCTCGCTCCGGCATAATTTGCAATCCTAGCCATTTGATTTCATTGGATGAATAGTGATTGATCCAGCTTCCATATAAACCGTCACTCACCAGCTTCCGCACTACTTGATGAAATCCTTGGTATGCTGGCTTTTTGTGCAATTGTTCCGCTTGTCTATACAAAACTTCGAGCAACGCACGTTCATGTGTACGTTCGTCTGATTGTTCGAGAACTCTCATTTCGCCGTCTCCTTTCCTATACAACAAAAAAACAATCATCCTGGCTCTTCGGCAGGATGATTGTAATAGTTGTGATTGAGGAAACAAAAATAGGCAGCTCTAAAGAACTTCATGCAAATCGCATGAACCGCAGAGACCCTTTTGCCCCCACCTCTCAACCCCCGAAGAAAGTGTTGCTTTGACGATGTCTGGCAGGTCTCCTGGCTTCACTTCATCCTTCCGCCAAGCCTTCCCATGTCTCCATAGTGGCTTTTCTCAGCGGTCGTCCGTGTGTACAGTTGCGGGGACAGCTCCGATTTTCGGATTCCCTTTTACACCTTGATAGGTACCAACGCATCGTGCAAACTCATTTAGTATTTTATTTATTCTAGTTTACCATGAATAGTCGGAGAGGTGGTAGAAATAGTTGTTGCCTTACCTTTCGTTTAAGGGGTGTGATCATTTGGAGGCTGCATCACAATTGAGTTATTCATGACAAGCATGCGAAAAAGAAGTATAATATCTATGGTTGACTCGTATGTTTAAGAGAAAAAAATAATCTACTCGAAAGTGAGAATAGGAATGACATTCATCCAAAACATAATAAGCTTTATCTTACACATTGATGAACACTTGATTGAAATTATTCAAAACTTTGGAAATTGGTCCTATGTTATTCTATTTTTAATTGTGTTTGTTGAAACAGGTATTGTTATTTTTCCTTTTTTGCCGGGTGATTCACTTTTGTTTGCAGCTGGTGCTCTCGCTGCGATGGATGCATTTAATATTGTCCTATTAATCTTAGTATTCTTTGTAGCCGCAGTATTAGGGGATACAATAAATTATCATATCGGTAAAGCAGTAGGAACAGCAATCACTCAAAATAGACGGATGGGTAAATTTATTGACCAGAAAAAGATGAGAAAAGCTGAGGATTTCTTTAATAAGCATGGTGGTAAAACGATCGTCATTGCTCGTTTCATGCCATTTGTCCGTACGTTTATACCGTTTATTGCAGGCTCAAGTCGAATGAACTATCGATATTTCTTCGCTTACAATGTAATTGGTGCTGTACTATGGGTGGGACTATTTACAACAGTTGGTTACCTGTTTGGAAATATCCCGTTTGTTAAAAATAATTTCTCAACCATTATTCTGTCAGTAATTTTTCTCTCCGTTCTGCCAGTCTTCTATTCTTTTGCAAAGAGTCGTTTCCAAATACAAAAGAATTGAGCAATCGTTGAAGCAAGTTCTGTGTAAATAGTGCACACCAACAATTGAACGATGGAGCAGTACAGATTGGTTCTAACAGAAAATGGTCGTTACTGATAATCGTGAATTTCTCTACTTCTTTATAACCATCTATACGACTCTTAACAACCGCTGCCTTAAGAAGGGTGGTTGTTGGAGTCTATTTTTTCCAATCGTCTTTTGGTTACCTACGGTGCGAAATAGTTACCTTAAATACCGATTTATTTTTTCGCTGAATAACTCTAACGTATTAACATATTTTATTATACCGAACAATGATGCAGCAAGAACTTTTAAATTTCTATTACATATCAACAATTATTATATCTATACTTCGTTCTTCCCCTCTCTTTGGTAGAAGCAAATTTTACAACTTTCACATTCATTTCCACATTTGCTTTTTCCTTCTACTTGCTTCTCAGAATTTACTATTTTAGTATCTCTTACCCTCATTACCTGCTCTGCTTGTTTCGTACTTTCCACTTTCCTCACTCCTTATCCTAAATTTATAAATTAAATTTAACAGAATACCGAAGTGGTTTACCTTATGTTTTTTCATAATGTAGAATAGACAGAATATTTAATGTCTTTTAAGAGCGCATGACATTACTGTATTCTCTCCATTTGGAAATACAAATAACTTTTACAATAGACTTAGCAATAGAATTATCAAATTTCAATATATCCTAATTCCTTTGAAATCAATTGCGCTGTGTTCATAACGCTTTGGATCATCTGTGTGCGCTGAGTTCCTTGCATATAAGAGGATAACCCTACTAAATTCACGGCTGCTATTACTCCGCCAGAGTAAGAAAAAATAGGCGCAGCAATGCCGTACATGCCGTCAGAGTTTTCACTGTCACTAATTGAATATCCTTTTGTGCGAATATCTGCTAGCTCTTTCTTTAAATTGCTTATATCTGTAATTGTATTTGGGCCATCATGTGCCAAGCCCTGAGCCACTGTTTCTTTTAAATAAGCGGGATTATTTGCCAAGAGTACTTTCCCCGAACTCGTTGCATAAGATGGTTTTCTTGATCCTAAATACGTTTGGATAGAGGAAGCGTCATGGGAGGACACACGCAACACAAATACAACTGTCCCTTTATCAAACATCGCAATATGGGCAGTACCTTTATACTGGGATATGAGGTCTTTCACAAAAGGCATTGCCTTGTCGTAAACGTCTTGCTGGAACATTACATGATTATTCCATTCAAGCAACCTCCAGCCCAATCGATACTTTTTCTGATGGTCTTTCATTAAAACATTTTCTTTGCACAGAGTACTGACAATATGATGCGTTGTACTGACAGGCATATCTAGTAGCTCAGCAATTTCTCCAACGCCAAGAGCTGGATCGTCATTTGAAAAACAGCTAATTACTTGGCAAGCTTTTCTTATGGATGCAATCATCTATATTCCTCCTCATCAACTATGTCGGAATTTTATTATTCATTGTATAGCAAATTTAAAGTTTTTCATAGTGTGAAAATTCACATTATAGTAAAGAGACTATAATTTTTTTACTACTTGAGAACAGAAGGATTTTCGGTGATGTCAGGAAATTTAGGTTGCCTGTTCCACGGGGCATTTTAAGGATTTGGAGTAGTGAAAAAGGGAGTTGAAAACTGAGGAATGAGGAGACTTGGTATATGAAGAGACAATAAAAAGGATGCCTATGTGCAAAACAAACGTGAATGTTTGGACAAACACCTTTGTTTCTTGCTAGGCACCCTGTATGGAGCTTTCTATACTGCCACTTACATCATCTGCTGATCGCATAAATAGCCACACTCCGCTAGTCCTTCAATGTAAGCTTCTTCCCATGTAATGCCATGGATGAAGCCACCTTCCGAATAGCCTGTGATTAAATAGAATTGCTCATTTTGCTCGGGTAGTGAAGATGCTTGGTGAGAGTTGTTGTTGTTTTTCATAGGATGACCTCCTGCTTTTTTGTATTTTGCATAGTATATGCAAGAACAGTGAATTTGAAAACCACTTTTATCTTTATTTAATGTAGCTCCACACTCGTTAAAATACTCAGTCTTCCTAAACATATCCGAAATGACAGCGCTTACATTAAAAAATAAAGATACATGGAATTCCTTGTTTTTTGCTTGCATAATCACTTGCACATTTTAATTCTTCCTATTCAGTCTATTATACTCAAGAATTACCTAAAAGTCCACAAGAAAATTACCTAATTAAATTACCACTAGCATATTTTTTAGGCTTCTGCTAAATGGGAGTTTACTTACTTTCCTTTCCTACAGAAGAATAAAAAACTGTTCACTACCTAAATTCATGGATAGTGAACAGTTTTTTAAATTTATTTACTTCCTATTCTAATCGAAAGCGGTCTACCACTGTCTGCAACTCTTCAGCAATTTCTTTCATTCGATTAGTCGAGTCTGCTACACGCTCTACTTCGGTTTGCTGAGCGGCGGACGAGGCGCTGACTTGTTCAGCGGACGCTGCGGTTTCTTCTGATACTGCAGAGACGCTTTGTATGGCCAGCATTGCTTGATCTTTGTGTACAAGCATTTCTTCCAACTCCGCACTCAATTCCATAATCGCTTGACGCATTTGGTTCGTCAATTCGACATTTTGCGAGAAGGATGCTTCTGTACTCGTGACGGATTGGTTTTGTTCTACCATCACTTGCATATTTGTTGCGATCACTTCTGTCGTATGCTTAGATTCGTCTACAATTTCCTGAACGATCCCTTGGATAACACTTGTTTCTTTTTGTGACTGTTCAGCGAGATTCCGTACTTCCTCTGCCACAACTGCAAATCCTTTACCATGCTCACCCGCTCTCGCCGCTTCTATACTGGCGTTTAGCGCGAGTAGATTCGTTTGTGCAGTAATATCATGAATCGAAATGATTACTTGATTGATGGCACCAATTTTATTCGACAGCGTCTCCATTTGAAGTTGAACTTTTTCTGTCATTTCATTTGCGGATGCATTATGTTCGCGCAACTTAATCACTTCGTTCATCCCAATTTCCGTTGAGGAAACAGTCTGTTCGGATAACTGATTCATGTTACCGGACAACTCAGACAGTGCTTTAATTTGATTAGCCAATTCGGACATTCGGTTGCTCGTTTCCTCGGTATCTTCAGATTGCTTGGAAGCACCATGTGCAATTTCATTTGTTGCCAATGAAACTTCTTCACTAGCCGCCACAATTTCCTCAAATGCCTGATGAACATGTGTGGATGATTCATTTAGACGGGTGGCTGCCTCACGGACAGCATGAATGGCGTGATTGGTTTGATCGAGCATATTATTGTATGCCATGGATACTGCGCCGATTTCATCATTGCGGATCAACTGCTCTCCCACATTCTGCGTCATATCCCCTTTTGCAGCTGCTTCAATGGACTGTTGCAGAGAAGATAAAGGTTTTAGCTGTTTGAAAATAAATCCTGCTGTGACAGTAGTCATTAAAATGATCATCAAAATTGCTGCTCCGATGGTAATCCATAAAATTTTATTGTATGTTTCTAGAATTTTTGACTTTGGCACAACTGTTTCCACAGACCATTTCTCATCGATTTGATCGAGTACGATTGGTGCGAAAGTATTAAAGGCTTGTTCATTCAATAAACTAGAGTCTATATATAATTTACTAGTTTCATAATTGTCGAGCTTTTGCTTAACAGGATCCCAGTCGATAAGCTGTTTCATGTTCGTTCCAACTAGTTCATCCTTTAAACTACTGGCTGTTAAATTCCCTTTCTCGGATATAATGGAAGCATACCCGCCTTCAGGCTTTATTTCATTTACGAGTTCATTTAAAAACTCAATAGATAAGTCTGTTGTCAACACGCCGAAAAACTGACCGTTTTCACTGACTAGCGGCACAGACAAAGTCGTGATGAGGATGTTCTGACCTCCAACTTTGTACTCATATGGTTCAGTCATGATGGCACGGTTTTCTGATTTCGGAATCAAATACCAATCTCCTACACCAGGCGTCTCATACTCGCTAAGCGCCTCTATGCTAATACTGCTGCCTTCTTTATATAGATATGGTATGAAGCGTTTTTGAGAATCGACTAAACTTTGATTCAACTGTTCATCTAACGTTATAAAGCCTTTTTCGAATATTGCTGACATCCCCATTCCATCCGCATTCTTTTTTAAGTTATTTTGAATGATAGCAAGGATTTCATCTGTCGTTAAATCTCCTTGTGACTGCAATGTCTCTAAAATATGCTTTGTCGTGTGCAACATTTCATTTGTCTTATTAAATCGTTCACTCAGTTTTTTTGCATTTAACTGTGTATTTTCCACTGCATATTCTTCGGCATCCGACGTACTTTGTTTATGTAAAATTGTGCTTGTGCTCAGTGTGTAAATTAAGAATAAAAGCACAAATACCCCAATAATAATTCCAGACAATTTCCAAGCAATACTTTTAAATTTCGACAACTGGTAGGACCTCCTGATAACTCGTTCATTAGTTCTTCATTCTTATCTAAATTAAAGCGTAAAAATATCTCTCTAAGTTTCGACTTAGAGAGATATTTTTTGTTGACTCGTTATTACATTTGACGTTCGCAAATTTCAATGACTGACTTCACAGAGTCTGCCGAATGATCCAGTGCTTTTTGCTCGTCCACTGTCAGTGGAAGTTCAATAACACTTTCTATTCCATTCCCGCCAAGGACCGTTGGAACACCCAAATAGATGTTTTGGTAGCCGTATTCGCCTTCCAAGTACGCGATGGACGGTAAAATTCGTTTCTTATCTTTGATGATTGCTTCCGCCATCTCAACTAAAGCCGCTGCAGGTGCATAATATGCACTGCCGTTCCCTAGCAATCCCACAATTTCCCCGCCGCCTTTTCGCGTACGCTCGACAATTGCTTCCAGACGATCAGAAGGAATAATTTTATCCAATGGAATACCGCCTGCGTAGGAATACCGAACAAGAGGAACCATATCGTCTCCATGCCCGCCTAAGACGAAACCAGAAATATCCTCAACAGAAATATCTAATTCTTCTGAGACGAATGCATTGAAACGCGCAGTATCGAGCACGCCTGATTGACCGATAACACGGTTTTTAGGGAAACCAGTCGTCTTGTAACAAACGTAAGTCATCGCATCGACCGGGTTACTCAAAACTAACACAGTACTTTCTGGTGCGTAGCGTTTCACTTGTTCGGAAACAGAACGCATGATTTTTGCATTGGTCGCGACTAAATCATCCCGGCTCATGCCTGGTTTCCTCGCTACTCCTGCTGTAATGATGACCATGGCAGCGTCTTGAATGTCCTCATAATTAGATGTCCCTGTAATTCGAGAGTTGAACTGCTGGACAGGGCTAGTTTGGAGGAGATCCAATGCCTTCCCTTTGGTCGGATTGGAGAGATCCGGGATATCGACTAAGACGACGTCGCCCAATTCTTTCTGGGCAGCCATCAATGCTACAGTCGAACCTGTGTGACCTGCTCCGATAACTGCAATTTTATGTCTTTTGAAAGCCATGGAAATAACTCCTTTCTAAATAGAATGCATTGTGTAGAGCAAACGCTTGCGCTCATAAAGACAACGCAAGCGCTCATAAAAATGTTTATCCGCTCATAAAAGCAAAAACTCGCTCATAAGTACACGATCACTGCCCATAAAGACGCGTTCGCGCTCATAAGCCAATACAACTTAGTCTTTCTTCGGTGTTTTCGCCTTCGGTTCCGCTACTTTCTTCACTTCTGGAACAGCCGGCGCAGGTGGTTTCACCATGCCATATACTGAATCGTCTGGTCGCGGGATTACATGCGCACCAAGCAATTCGCCAACACGTGATGCTGCGTCTCGTCCTGCATCGACAGCTGCTTGAACTGCCCCGACGTCACCTTGAACGATGACCGTCACAATTCCGCCGTCGACCATTTCCTGTGATACTACTTCCACATTCGACGCCTTCACCATCGCATCTGCTGCTTCAATCGATCCAATTAAACCTTTTGTTTCAATCATTCCGATCGCTTGACTCATGTATCTCACCTCTCTTTACTTCTGTCGAATCAATAATTCCGATAATAACCGCATCAATCGGAATCGGGTTCTCTTTCGGCAAAATGAAACGTGAGGCGCCTCCACTTGTAATGAGTACCTCATCGCCAATTCCTGCCCCAATCCGATCGGCGGCTACCAAATGGGTCTGTATATTACTGCCATATGCATCTATTGGTTGGACAATCAATAGCTTAAGCCCTGCCAGTCCATCTTCTTTGCGAGTTGCCCACACATTACCGATCACTTTCCCCATTCGCATGCATAATCACCTTTTTCTACTTTCTGACGGTTATCGTTTTTCCGAGTTCCCGAGCAGTATCTTTTGCAAGCGCTGTGACAATCGTACCTTTTGGAACTATAATCTCATCTTCTGTAATTGCAGCTAGATCCTCAGTGGATAAGAGCTTCTTTGTAAATTCATATGATTTTGGAGCAACTGTCTTTGCCAGACTAGGGGCATTCACTGTCGTCGATACAGGTAATGAACAACCAACAGGTTCAGTCGCCTCGTTTGGTTTTACCAGACGACCGATCGTCCCTTGTGTAATAAACCCGGCATTCGCTTCGTCGGTATCGATATGCATCTCCAAACGATAGCGTTCATTCACTCGGATCCGTACATTACGGAATGAAATCGGACGGATTCCATCCGCTTCCACTGTGACGTACTCACCATCTTGAACGCCAAAACGCTGCGCATCTTGGGTCCCCATATGGATATGCGATTGCGCAATAATGAGGCCTTGCTCAATATGCACACTGCCTTTTGGACCGATCAATGTAATCGGTGCCGATCCTTCGATGTTGCCGGATTCCCGAAGTGGGGGCTTGACGCCGAGCTTCATGGCATCCGTAAAGCTGACCTCAACTTGGGTCGCTTTTCGGACAGGTCCTAAAATCCGCACACGTTCGATACTGCTTTTAGGTCCCGCAATCATCACCGTTTCATTTGCGGCGAATTGGCCCGGCTGTGAAAGCTCGGACCGTTGTGTCAATTCATACCCTGCGCCAAACAATACTTCCACATGTTCAGGCTGTAAATGTACGTGACGGGCGGAAACCGCAATGGGAACCGCTCGTTCCGGCAATTGAGTAGGGTTTTTCCCCAGCTGTCCGAGAACCTCTCCGACAATCTGTTCAATCAATTGCTGATTCATTTAGTTCACGCCTTTCTGTTGTTTCCGAACAAAATCAATTACGCCTCGGCGTAATTGCGTCTGAATTTTGAATTGAGGTCTGCATGATGCAGATCATGCAGTCGTTGCCGCAGGACGCGGCGACCTTAGACTGCGTTCCTTTTAACTCCTTTCAAAATTCGTGACATCCGCCGGAGGCTTCATCTGAATTCTATTGAATTCAGATGAATTATTCGCTTTTTGGCAAGATCATTTCAAGTTCGTTATGTGGTCTTGGGATTACGTGAACAGAAAGCAATTCGCCCACACGTTGTGCAGATGCTGCACCTGCATCTGTTGCTGCTTTAACTGCGCCTACATCACCGCGTACCAATACAGTTACAATTCCGCCGCCGACATGTACTTTGCCGACTAAGTTAACGCTTGCTGCTTTCACCATTGCGTCTGCTGCTTCAATTGCACCGATCAAACCTTTAGTTTCTACCATTCCTAATGCTGTACCTTCTCTGTTCATAATTGTTTCCTCCTAATAGGGTTTTATTTTGTAAGTTGTTTAACAATTTCACTGACTAAGTTTTGCACTAATGCTGGATCAATATTACTGTTTGTTGAAGATGAAACATTATTGATGACTTCTGAGACGAGCTCATCCTTCGTGCTTGCTACTGTTGTTTCGGAATGCTTCGGCAATTGGACTTCTTTTGTTCCGTACGCCATCCGTTTAATATTCAATAAATGCTTCGCCGTTACGTTATCCGATGTGATATTTCCACCGAATGATCCACAACCTAATGTAAATGATGGCATCAGACCCGTCGTTCCACCAACTGCTCCGACAGAAGACATCGTGTTTACCATAATACGTGATACTGGCATTTCCATCGCAAATTCACGCGCTACCGCGTCGATTTCCGTATGGAGCGACAAGCTATGTCCACGTCCGCCGAGGTTAAGCAAATCGAGACATACTTCCTTCGCATGCTTCACGCCATCCACGATATACATCGCAAAGATCGGTGAAAGTTTTTCCAATGAAAACGGAACGTCCTTACCGACTTTTGTTTCCATACCAATGATCAGGCGAGTGCCTTCTGGTAAGGAGATACCTGCAAGGCTCGCAATGAACTGCGGGCTCTTACCGACTACTTTCGGATTAATTTTGCCCGGTGCCGGTGAGATAACGCCTTCCATGACCTTCTTCTCTTCATCCGTTAAGATATATGCACCGTTTTTCTTCAACTCACGAGTGACAAGATCGACAACATGCTTATCTACGACAATCGCTTGCTCTGTCGCACAGATCGTGCCGTAATCGAATGATTTACTGTCGACAATATCTTTGACAGCTTTTTCGATTTTTGCAGAACGCTCAATATAGACTGGAACGTTCCCTGGACCTACGCCGTATGCTGGTTTTCCAGAGCTATATGCTGCTTTTACTAGCGCACTGCCGCCCGTTGCCACAATCAGATTGACATCTTTATGTGACATCAATTGCTGTGTCGCTTCCATAGAGGCGAGCGTCAAGCATTGGATTAAACCTTCCGGAGCACCTGCGGCAACTGCTGCTGCATCACAAACTTTAAGTGCCTCCTGTGTACATTTTACTGCGTATGGGTGAGGACTTACAACAATCGCGTTACGTGTTTTCAAAGAAATCAACGTTTTGAAAAACGCAGTGGACGTTGGATTTGTTGTCGGGATAATCGCTGCAACCACACCAAACGGAGCTGCAATTTCCACGACTTTATTTAAATGGTCTTCTTTGACGATGCCGACCGTTTTTAAATCTTTAATGCTCTCATAAACGTCACGAGAACCGACTTCGTTCTTGATTTTCTTATGAGCTGCTACCCCCATGCCAGTTTCTTCTACTGCCATTTGAGCGAGACGACCAGATTGTTCAAAGGCTGCATCTGCAACCGCTTTGACGATTTTATCGACTTGCTCTTGGGTGTAGCTCATGAATTTTTCTTGTGCTTCTTTTGCAGTTTGAACGGCCGAGCGCATTTGCTGCAGGGCCAATAAATCTTTATCTACTAACTGAACCAAGCCAAAACACTCCTTCCTAGTTAATTCCGTGAATTCAATAACTCATCGGATCATTTACCATGTTCTGTACAGCTTCTCTAAACGCGTCGGCAGCTGCCTGGCAGGCAGATTGACTACCTGTCAATAAGCCCCCGCCGAAGTTCGTTTCGGAGGGAGGAGCGTATAGTTCACACAGCGTTACATCTGCCGCTTTTAATGCAGCATCCAAGCCGATAATGGCTTCGATTGGCGGTGCAATCAAGTAGGCCAATGATTGTCCGATTGGAATACCCGCCATTTCAGCTAAATAACTTCCGCAACTGGAAATGGTATGTGCATAAAATGCATGGTCAGGATTCCCATTGATCGCTTCAAAATATGCTTCATGTTCAATGGTAACCCGAATCGAATCCAGACCACTTTTTACTTCTTCTGGCGAGGGTCCGGCAATAATTCCGATAAACTCACCAGATAGCGGTCCGGATGAATGAGCAGCCCCTGCATAAAAACTTTTTGCATAGACGACTTCTACATCCGTGTGCTTCGTCGCCGCATCAATCGCTGTATAGCCCACATCATCTATAGTGGTTGTCACTAAACCCAAACTGCGTTGATACGGCTTTAGCTGGAACTTTTCCGCCAGATCATCGCTGACGTTCGGAATGACCTGCATCGACAATATATCCGCAAGAATCTTCATCCGATCCGCCTCCTTAGCCTTCTTTTTGAACAAGCGCCACTCCACTTGCTTCATATTTCAAGATCTTTTGAATAACCGTTCCTAGATATGCACCGGCTTCGACAGGAGGTATCCCGCCTTTGTGGATATTCGAGATAACCATTCGATCTGCCTCAATCGTGCCATGTCTTGGCTGATAACATAAATAAGCACTCAGTGATTCAGCAGAAACAAGCCCAGGACGTTCTCCAATTAACATGACAACGACATCCGGTTTCAACACTTCACCGATATCATCCATCACAGCGACTCGCCCTTTATCCACATAAAATGTTGTACCCATATCGATATTCAAGTTGTTGAGTGATTGCTCAAGCGACAAATAGACATCTTCAAGATTTTCCTCAATCGCTTTTGCACTCAGACCGTTAGAAGCTACAATTTGAACAACCGGTGATGTTTTACAACGCTCTTGAATCAATGCCTTTCCTTCATCGGAAAGCTTTCTGCCGAGATCAGGACGTCGGATATATTCTTCCTTGTCCGCTACTTTTGAATGCACTTGGAATAATCCCAAACGATCGAGTAGCTCATCCGGCACTTCTCCGTACACCGCATCTACTGCCGCCGCATGATCCAGTCGGAACTGCAGCCACGTTTTCGTTTTGGGACGAGAACCCGCACGACCTACTGCAATGCGAGCAGGAGTCTTTTTACGATACTCCGCCAATTGATCTTCTGTTGGAGTAGTCGTTTCGGCTTTTGGTTTGCCGTATGCCGTAGTAGGTTTCGGTTTGATAGTCGCAATATTTCGTTGCGGCTTCGCTTCATTCGTCGTACTATGGAACGTTACTGCACCGCTTGGTGATTGTTGCGGCCTTTCAGCTGCCAAATGGCCAATCGGTTCCTGTGAAAAGAGCTGTACTTTTTGTTCGTTGCTAGATTGCTGTGACGTTTGTCCGCCACTAGCTGCCTCAAGTTTTTCAACAACCATCTTTGTGATTTGCTGAATTAATTCTTCGTTCAAATCCATCCACCTCCTATCGATTGAACATAGTAAGATCGCCTGCACGCTTGCTCAGTTTTCCATTTTCGTAAATCCCCATCTTCTCAAGCCATTGCAAGTACTCAGGTGCTGGAGTTTTACCTAATGTCTGAAGGACTGTAGCGACATCGTGATAGCTCATGGACTGGTAATTCAACATAACGTCATCGCCCATCGGTGCTGCAATAATGAAATTCACGCCTGCTGCAGTCAGCAAGATGCTTAAATCTTCAATATCGTTTTGATCTGCTTTGATATGATTCGTATAACAAATGTCTACACCCATCGGCAGACCGTGAAGCTTGCCCATGAAATGATCTTCCAAACCTGCACGGATTACTTGCTTGTTGTTATACAAGTACTCCGGTCCAATAAATCCAACCACCGTGTTGACAATATATGGATCGTAGTGTCTCGCGAAGCCGTAGTTACGAGCTTCCATCGTCACTTGGTCCACACCATAATGCGCTTCTGCTGATAGCTCAGACCCTTGCCCAGTTTCGAAATACATCAATTGCGGGCCCGTACCTGTTCCTTGTTTCATCGCCAAGTCTTTTGCTTCAGCGATTAACTCTGCCGAAATACCAAATGAACGATGTGCTTTTTCAGTTCCCGCAATACTTTGGAAAATCATATCGGCAGGTGCACCTTGCTCAATTGCTTTCATTTGCGTAGTAACGTGCGCTAACACACAGTTTTGGGTGGGAATTTCCCACTCATTGATGAAATCCTTCGTAGCATGCAAGACACGTTTTACACTCTCAACAGAATCATCTACCGGATTAATTCCGATAACCGCATCGCCAATCCCATAAGATAATCCTTCTTTTAGTGAAGTGATGATTCCATCGATATTATCTGTTGGGTGATTCGGCTGTAATCGAGACGAAAGCGTTCCTTTTTGACCAATCGTAATATTACAGGTCGACAAGATTTCAATTTTATTTGCCGCGTGTACCAAGTCCAAATTGGACATTAGCTTGGTGACAGCTGCGATGACTTCCGATGTCAAACCGCGGCTAAGACGTTTCAGTTCGCGGTCGCCGACTTCATTGCTTAAAATGTACTCACGAAGTTCTGCGATACTCCAATTTTGAATTTCACCATAGACCTTCTCGTTAATATCATTTTCAATAATGAGTGAGACTTCGTCGCTTTCAATCGGGATCAATGGATTGTTACGAATATCACTCACTAGTAGCTCACTGACAACTGTTTTTGCCGCAATACGCTCTTGGACGGTTTCCGCTGCAATTCCTGCCAAACGGTCGCCAGATTTCTCTTCATTTGCTTTTGCAAGCACTTCTTTTAAGTCGTTGAACACATATCGTTCCCCGCCTAAAGTGGTCGATAAATTCACGTTCGAGGCCTCCTTTACGTTGTGTGGAAGGTTAATGTCTTCACCACGACAGGCACGACACCTGAAGTTAATGCTTTCCCGATGTCAATATAATCGCCTGTTTCCACATTGATTTGGTCAATGCAAATAATGCTTTGTTTTACTTTCAACGCCGCTAATGTCTGACCAAGCACTTTGGCATGGTCAGACTGGATTACCAAAATGACGGGCTGTTCAGGACGTGGTCGTTGATTCATGATCTGCACAATTGCTTTTGCTAATGTTTGCACGTCTCGAAACCCGAGATACGGCAAATTGGATAAATACAGCGCAAAATTTTGTCCTTCTTTCGCGGAGTCATATAAAGCAACCGCTTGTTGAACCGCATTTTCAAAGTTAGATAAACCCGCCTCTAAATCCGCTTCAAAGTCATATTGATAGATCGGTATATTTTTTAGTGGCAATTCATGTGGCGCAACTTGGATTGTCGCTCCGCTAATCTCAGTCGTCTGCGTTCCTGCACCCAACACCGTCGCACGCACAGTCTCAATTGGTTCTTGCCATTCAAAAATTTGCAGTGATTGATTGCGCAATAACGCCTCTGCAAGCTGAATTCCAATATCATCGTACCGGGCAACCTGCTCTTCATCTGAAGCATGACGATACATACACTCGGAAATCCCGCCCGAAAAAACAATTGTATCAACAGGCTGTTTCCAATTCGGTTCATGACCTAGCAATAATACATGATCTTGTGCATGCACTTCTTTTTTCAAGATGCGCGCCATCGCCTCTGCCATATACGTTGTGACGAATTCAACTGCTGCTGCATCTTGTGGATCACCAACTTGCAAAGTGTAGCCTTGCTCTTCCAGCAATCGTTCAACAGGCGGAGAGATTGTTCGCACTTTGCCTTGTTCGAATTCGATCAATCGCCCGCCAATGTGCATCGTGCACGTGCCAAGCAACTGTTTGTCCTGAAATACCGCAATATTGGCTGTCCCGCCGCCAATGTCGATGTTGGCGATGACACGGCCACCTTTGCCCGACTCTTCGTAGCTGCCTGAACCTTTTGCCGCGATGATTCCTTCTAGGTCAGGTCCTGCTGTTGCAACAAGGAAATCTCCCGCTTCATCTGATAACTGATGAAGCATCTCACTGGCATTTCGTTTGGTAGCCGTTTCGCCTGTAATGATGACAGCGCCTGTCTCTATTTGAGCCGGCTGAATGCCAGCCTTTTCATATTCAGAGCGAATAATCTCCTGGACACCTCTAACGTTAATCGTTACCGCATCTTGCAACGGTGTACGGAAGACTGGGCTTTTGTACAATATTTCTTTGTCTGTTATTTCAATTCTCGGCACATGCGTCGCCCCTGCGACATTTCGCAAAGAAAATCGACTGATAATCAGCTTTGTCGTGCTTGTGCCAATGTCAATGCCTGCACTGATGATTGTCTCGTGCTTATTGAAATTGCTCACTCCCACACCTCTTTCTGATTTACCACCTAGTTCAAAGCGCCAGTCTCTCGGGTCACTTCGGCCTTTTCGTAAAGGTGCAAAGTACGCACCTTTGTCGATAAGTCCTCCAGTGCCTGTCGAGACTATACGGCGCTTCTCACTTTTGATTTACCATCCAGTTCAAAGCGCCAGTCCCTCGGGTCACTTCGACCTTTTCGAAAGGGTGCAAAAAAACGCACCTTTGTCGATAAGTTCTCCAGTGCCTGTCAAGATTATACGACGCTTTTTACTTTTGATATAAAAAACGCCTTTACAGACCCATGGAAAACCCGTGGGACGTAAAGGCGTCATTGCCGTTTTTATTCACTTGTATGAGCCCTACTATATCAAATTCTCTGATACGTGTAAAGAGTATCAACCTAGGAATAATAAGTGCTCGTCATCTGTTTGCTGTACATATTGCCGCATGGCAGCCAGGTCGTTCAATTTCGTCAGTTCTCTCAAATGGGCAATCCCCTTACCTGTCACCGAGGAGGTAACAACAATCGGCCCTTGATTCATGACAATTTTCAACATGCCGAGTGCTCGATCAATATCGGCTTTTGGATGATCACACTTTGTAATGACACCAATTGGCAGCTTAGAGATTCCCATACTGAAACCTGGTGGAAAAATCAGCTTTTCACTGGTCGCGTCTTGGAGATACAGTACATGTGTCACCTCTAACGCGGTTGCCATAATATTTTTATAAAACATCGGGTTTTCCGTGTACTCGCCAGGAGTGTCGACAATCCAATCGTAATAATTGAGCGTTTGCGTTTTGACCGCTTCGACCTTACGACCTAACAAGGCATTTGTCAACGTAGACTTCCCTGCTCGAACCGCACCGACTAGCATTGCCTTGTTTTTCATCGGCACCACTCCTTATGATTTCGTAATAGCAGAAGGTGTATAACCAAGCATTTCGGATAAAAATCGATTGATCTCCTGCATGGCCATCTCCACCTCGGAAACACTGCCGACAATTACTAAGCTTCCTGTAAATCGATCCAAGAAACCGATATGGACGTTTGCTGCTTTTGTCGCTAAATCTCCCGCAATGATAACTGTTTCACTTGGTGTACAAGTAAGGATGCCTAAGGCACCCGCTTCTTGTATTCCTAATTTCTGAAACATATCGGGATCGGGATTTGCAATCAAGTGACTGAGGGTAAGCTGTTTACCCGGAACAAATTCCTGTATAAACCGTTTCTTTTCTTCACTCATTCTATATACACTCCCTATCTAACTGATTATGTTCTTATGCCTTTGCAGTAGGAGTTTCTGTTGTTTCTTCATATTCACCTGGACGGATGATTCCAGCCTCACGATCTTGCTTTTCCAACTTCAAAGCAGTTGGAACAGATAACTTATATGCAATGATAATCGCGATGATCCCTGCACTGAATTTCCCAAGAATGACGGGAAGAATAATATTCGGTTGGAAATTCGCTGTAAAGGACAAGTGGTCACCAAGCAAGAATGCGGAACAAACAGCAAATGCAATATTGATGACTTTGTCTTTAGGTCTCATGTAACGAACCAACGAGAACATTGCCAAGATATTTGCGACAGTTGCAAGCAGACCAGCACTACCTTCAGGAGATAGTCCAATTTTTTGTCCAAGCGCTTCCAAAGGTCGAGCCATATACTTTCGAATCAAATAAATCATTGGGAAAGCACCTGCTAGCATGATACCAATATAGCCGGCTGTTTCAAGCGCACGGAATTGGTCCGCTTCATCGGCCATAATCGGGTCAAAGCCCCATGCACCGAAGATTGTTGTGAAAATACCTGTAAATACTTCTACAATTGAGAACACTAACACAAGTTTAATCGCCGCGTCCATTACGCGACCGAAAATCATAAATCCATTGATCATCATGCGAGGGAAAAACTTCAATCCCAAAGCAATCAAGACAACAAAAATTAGTAAAGGCAATAAGTTTATGAAAATCTGTAAATAACTAATTGCAAACTCGTAATTCGATGAAGCTGTAGTGCTGATCACATCACGTACATCTGTGTTAAACAATACTACCAAGCTAGACGCAATAAATGCACCAATCGGAATCGTCAGTACACCTGACATAATACCAAGCGCCATATATTTATGATCTCGCTTATCGAGCATTGCAAGGCCCATCGGAATGGAAAACACGATTGTTGCACCCGACATAAAGCCGACAATTAACGCCATTACCCATCCTTCGTTCGTAACTTTTAATGCTTCAGCTAGCTGATAGCCACCCATGTCTGACGCCAAAATTGTTGTCGCAGCAATCGCTGGATCGGCTCCAATCGAATCAAATATTGGTCCAATAAATTTACTGATAAACCATGTCAAATACGGAATAGATGCCATGATCCCTGCCGCCGGAACAAAAATATGCCCAACTGCGTGTAGGCCCGACATGAATTCTTTACCTAATCCTTCCTCCGGATTTTTGATTGAAGCAAATGCACCTGCTATCGCACAGGCCATAATGATATATACGATCACCGTACCAATCATTTCCATATAATTCCCTCTCCCTATCTCTTATATTGTGTAACTAGTTGCCACCCTATACCTACAGACAGTACACCACCGCCTTCAAATTATAAAAATTCGCAATATGTAGAAAAATATAAAAAACAAAAAGGCGCTTAAAGAACCTACCTCTTTAAGCGCCTTTGCTTTAATTTATTTACTTGTATTTGTCAATAATTTCTTTGGCAAGCGACTCCATTGTCATTTGCCGAGACATACTCGCATCGCGCATTTGTTTAAATGCTTGTTGCTCGGTTAATTGCTCAGCGTCCATTAAGATCCCTTTTGCCCGCTCTACAATTTTCCGTTTTTCGACTTCCTGTTTTGCTTGTTGGACATTCTCTTTCAGCCGCTTCGCTTTATCCGATTGATGAAGCGCAACTTCTACAGCTGGTATTAAATTGGATTCGGAAATAGGCTTTACCAAATAACCAACCACATTGTCCTGCTGTGCCTTTTCCACGAATTCCTTTTGGCTGTATGCTGTGATGATCAAGATAGGCAAATCCAGTTGCTCTCCAATAATGCGGCTTGCCTTCAAACCGTTCATCTTCGGCATCTTGATATCCATTAAAATCAAATCCGGTTTATGCAGGAAAGCCAGTTCAATGGCCCTGTCTCCGTCCCCCGCTTCTCCCACCACTTCATAGCCATGATCTTGCAGGGTCATTTTCAGGTCCATCCGAATAATCGATTCATCTTCCGCTATGACAATCCGTTTTCTCATCAAAAATTTCCACCTCCGCACCCACTGGAAAAACGATTACTGCGTGGGTTCCGATCTCCCTAGGCACATACAAAAATTCACCGTTCAAATCATTTATCACTAGGTTATGGATGATTTCTGTTCCCAATGAAGTTTGCGGTTTCTTCATTCCAACGCCGTTGTCGGAAACATGAAGTTCTACAAATTCATTGTCCACCTTAAATTCTACATCAATAACCCCGTGTTCTCTACCTATAAATGCGTGCTTTAAGGAGTTTTGTATGAGTTCATTTATGATGAGTGCGATTGAAACCGCTTTCTTGGAGGTTGTTACTATTTTATTGCCATTCGGCTCAATAATCAAGTCTACTTTTAAGTTTAATTCATTCAACACCATTGTTGAACAAATTTTCCTTGTTAAGTTTATAATATTTACATCGTCATCGTCTGCATGTTCTTTAGCAAGAATAATTTCATAAACTGAAGAAATACTATAGATCCTGTTCAGTGTTTCCTCAAAAGCGGCTCGTCCCTCTGTCGGCACGCCGTTGCGCATCTGCAATCGCAGCAAGCTTGCAACCGTTTGTAAATTATTTTTAACCCGATGATGAATTTCTTTTATGACGACCGATTTCATCATCAATTCTTTTTCTTTCGTACGGAGTTCTGTGATGTCTTGAATAATCAACAATGTCTCCTGCGAATTATTTTTCTCACGCATTTTTATCTTTTTCACAATTAAACTTTTACGTTCAATCGTCATTTCAAATACAAATACGTCATCCTTCTGCTCGTATACCTTCTTAAGGAACGGAAGCATTTCCAACAAATCTCTATTCATGATGTCATCGCTTCCACTCATTTCGGAAATAAGTTTTAAGCCGGATGGATTGGCGTACACTAGTCGATTGGAGGAATCTGTCAAGATCAACATTTCCATCAATAAATCCGAAACTACACCAAGCCCCGAATTTGTCATCTGATCTTCCGCGGATTCAGTGACAACTGAAAAGTTCGGCAACTGTTGATCAGTAAGCGGTGGTACGACTTCCTTCTCTTGGATTAGAACTCCAATCACTTGATGGCATGTATTCTTAATTGGCACAACAGTCTGATCCACTACTTTACCTTCCTGTGTCACTGCATGCCGAATAATTGATTTTTTCCCATTCCAATATGAATAAAAGACACCCGGCTCGAACGATTCGAAGACCACTTTACCTACGACGGAATTGTCGTACACCGGTGTACATCCTGGAGGAAATGCTTCTGCCACTACTATCGCCTGGTTGGCTGGTTTAAGTTTACAGTCAATGAACATATAAGCCCCCGATAAGTCTGCATATGTCTGCAAACTAAGTGCCATTTCCTGCAAGATATGAATATCTTCGTCCGTCAAGTTCGTATGCTGTTTGCACAACTGTTCTACTGTAGCTTTGACCAAAGCATCACAACCTCTTTCCAAGAAAACATTTCTCTCAAGAATATAAAATAATTATAGTGTTGTTTTTTGAATAGGTCAATTGGAGGGTTTTAGCAATCTGAAAGGTGTTAACACTTTCAGCCCAAATTCATTTCAAATGGAAATAAAGTGAAGCAATTGGATTAAAAAGATGCCAGGCTCCAAATAAATTCGGGGCCCGGCATTTTCGATTAGTTATTTACTATGGAGGGTAAATGAATGCTTAGAAAATCATTTATTTTCGCCTTATAAGCTCCCTCGTCCATCACAAATGCTTCTCCATGATTCGCGCCATCCACCAAGAATAGTTCTGCGTCACTTTTCGTGACTTCATACAATTCCTTCGTCATATCGGTAGGTACAAATGTATCCGCATTGCCGTGAATATAGAGAATCGGCACATTTGCCTTTTTTACTGCATTTAATGCGTCTGCTTCCTTCAATGAATAGCCTGCTCTAGCTTTGGTCAACACGCTCATATTATCCAGCAGTGGAAATGCGGGCAAATGGAACATCCGATCCATCTGATACGCGAATAACTGGTAGACGGACTGATATGGACTATCTGCAATGATCGCTTTCACCTGTCCAGGAAGCTCCTCTTCTCCGCTAGTCATCAAGACCGTCGCTGCTCCCATTGACAAGCCGTGATACACAACCTCCGTATCTGATCCAAGTTGCTTTACTAAATGTTTTGTCCAATCAATAATATCCAAGCGATCCGGCCAGCCAAAACCATAGTAGTCACCGCCACTTTTTCCATGGCCTCTTGCATTCGGCATGAAAATATTATACCCGAGTTCTTCGTAATAATATTGACCATATAACCCCATCTGTTTCGCATGCCCCAAGTAACCATGCGTCAAAATAACCAGCTTATTTGTTGGTAGTTTAGCCGGCAAATAATAGCCCATCAATTCTAGACCATCCCTTGACGTCAACTTCATTTCTTCATAGTCTTGCTCCTCCACCCACTGGCGCCAATCACCGTTTAGAAACACTTCCATCGTTTCAGCGGATACTTTCAAATCCGCATTCCCAGTGAGGAAATCTTTTGGACCTCTTTTGATGGCCAAGTTGTAAAAAAAGAAACTACCTGCTATTTGAAAGACAATAAAGAAGGCGACAACAAAGATCAGCATCTTCTTCCAGCCTATTTTTCTCATATTCATTTCCCTCGTTCTCTCTGTATAAGCACTTTTTCTTATTATACAATGAAAACGAAAGATTGTTTATGACAATTTAGTGAGAAAAGCCCCACCGGATGAATTGTATCCGATAGGACTCTCGCTTAAATTTCCTCATTTATTTTTTGGATTTCTGGTTATTCTCGTGTTCGGTTGCTTTATCTGCTCTTTTAAAATCCTCAGCGTAATGCACTTCTTGAGCGGCTTTAAGACCGTTGTTTTTTTCTGTTAGCGTCTCGTGTGGTGGTTTCTTTTCACTCACTAAACAGCACTCCTTTCCATTTAACTATAGTCTTCCACAGTTTTTTAAAATTAAACACAGCAAGGATTTTGACGCCCATTGGATTTAATTTCAAAACAACGTATACTGACTGCATAAGGAGCTGATAAAATGAAATTTCATATGACAGAAAACGGTTTTGATACAGAAACAGAATTCGGTACATTACACATTTCCTCGAATGAAGAAAAAGGGTTTCGACCATACCAACTCATGGTTGCTTCCATCGGTGCATGCGGAGGTGGCGTTATGCGCAAGATTCTCGAAAAAATGCGTATGCCCGCTGATGATATCTCGATTGAAGTGAAAGAAGTCGTGCGTTCACAAGACGATGCAAGCCGCTTGGAGAAGATTCATCTTCATTTTACGATCATTGGCTCAGCTATTAAGGAAGAAAAAATGCCGCGGATAATGGATCTTACAGAGAAGAACTGTTCTATGTTGCAATCGGTGATTGGTTGTATTGATGTCGTGAAGACTTACGAGATAGGTAAGTTAAAATGATTACGAAGTCTCCCACTTATCGCTTTGCGTTTGAAGTGGGAGACTTATTTTTTGTAGCTGTTAAATCTCTAAATAAATACGATTTCCAGAAGGATCATAGGTAATAAACGATCCTCTCTCTTCCGTTACAGATGCACCGATACTCTTTAACTGCGCAATAGTATAATCCCTCGTTGCCTCATCTGCCAAAACGATTGTAAACGACTCAAGACCCACACTGTTTTCAGAGGGCGTTGGGGCACCAACTCCAACCCAGGTGTTTAAGGCAATTTGATGATGATATTTGCCCGTAGAGAGGAAAAGCGCCTGATTACCATATCGGTTCACCACTTCGAAACCAAGTCCCTTACTGTAAAATTCCTCAGCCTTTTTCAGTTCCGCAACGTGTAAATGAATATGTCCCATGACTGTCCCGGCAGGCAGGCCACTCCACGACTGCCGTTTTGTTACAGAAAGAAGCTCTTCAAAGTTTAATGGATCCACCGTCATTGAAACTTCGCCATTATTCCAAGTCCATTCAGAAGGATCACGGTCTATATAAATTTCGATCCCATTTCCATCCGGATCTGACAGGTATAACGCTTCACTTACAAGGTGGTCCGATGACCCATAACGCAAACCAATTTCTGCAAAGTGATGAACGATGTCGGCTAAATCAGAACGTTTGGGCAGAAGAAGAGCAAAATGATATAGGCCTGTGGTTCTTCCTTGTTTCGGAATAACGTTTTCTGGTTGCTCAATTGATAACACACTCGTTATTCCATCTGTTGTTAGTTTAACTGCCTTTTCAGTTTTCTCTAATATTTCAAAACCGAGAACCTCCTGATAAAAAACAAGTGAACGATTTATATTTTGCACCTTTATATTTACATGTCCTACATAAGTGTTTGGTTTACTATGAAACTTCATATTTATAACCCCCATTTTCTCTTCCTATGCTTTATTCATTTTCTTGTTTCTCTTTTAAAGTTAGTTACTTTATGTAACTAACTTTAAAAGAGAAACTTTAGTTCGTCAAGTAAGTTGATTACATTTAATTTCAACTCATCATGTTATATACTACATATAAAGGAGTGAACAAAAGTGAAGCAAGCCAATATTTGTCCCCGATTTGAAAAAGCCATCTCGCTTTTAAGTCAGCGTTGGACAGCTTTGATCATCAATCAAATGTTATCAGGACCACATCGGTTTTGCGCTCTCCAATCTTCTATTGGAATTAGCGGAAAGGTCCTGTCGGAACGCTTAAAAGACCTAGAACAGAAGGAAATTATAAAACGTAAAGTTATACCTGAAACTCCTGTTATTATCGAGTATTCTTTGACGGAAAAAGGGTATTCATTAGAGCCGGTTTTGAAAGAAATAGAAAATTGGTCTCAAGCGTGGTTGGATATAGAGCGCGCGGAAAACATAAAGTAGAGGCAAGTCCGAATTTACAATAAAAAAACGGGGCTGGAACGGAGGGCGACTCCAGCGGGAGGTAGCGCAAATGGTGAGACCCCACAGGAAGCGAGGAGGCTCACCTGCGCCCCGCGGAAACATACTAACATTAGTAGTACAGACCAAGGCCATGGTTTGTGCTACTATTTTTTATGGTAGAAGTGAAGGAAAGTCGCAGGGACGCTGGGATCTTAGAATCCGTACAAG
>NZ_JACLBZ010000022.1 GCF_019748715.1 Sporosarcina aquimarina
GGTAAGAAAGCGTCCCTGCCCGCAGCGGAAATTCCATAGGCAGCTCCAAGTCTACAATACCTTTGCAGTAGAAAAAACCGAACTATTTTACAAAACTTTGATTGAATGTTTTGTATTCGTTCGGTTTTTTTATCGTTATGAAACCTTCTGTCCTAGCCTCATTCTGTAGTATATCTAATTTTCAACTATCTATTACTTACGGAATTTTTCAATCAATGCCTTATTCACATGTGGCGGAACGAGAGAAGAGATATCACCGCCGTACTGAGCAACCTCTTTAACAATACTAGAACTCAAGAAAGAATACTGGCTCTTCGTCATAACGAAAAACGTCTCAATACTCTCATCAAGCACTCTATTCATAGACGTAATCTGCATTTCATATTCAAAATCTGAGATCGCCCGCAAGCCACGGACGATAACAGATGCATTGATTTTATGCGCGTAATCAATGAGTAGTCCTGAAGATGAATCGATGGTTATATTGTCGTACTGAGAAGTTACTTCATGGATTAGTGCAATCCGTTCTTCCACTGTAAAAAGCGGTTTCTTAGAAGAATTATTCATGACCGCCACATGCACTTGCGGGAATGTCCTGGCTGCTCTTTGTATAATATCTAAATGTCCATTCGTCACCGGATCAAAACTTCCCGGTACGATTGCGATTTTTGACATGCGATTATCCTCTTTTCTCATAAATTGTGATAGCTGTATTTCCATATATTTTAGAGCTTATTTGGGTATACGCTTCATACTGTTCAGGCAATGTCACTTCTTTCTCATGTTCACAAACCACCGTTGCATCTTCCGCTACCAGGCCCTGATCGATGAGTTCTTTTATACCATCATAATAATCCACTGCTGCGTAAGGCGGATCGACAAATAACAAATCAATCCGCACGTTCTTTTGCTTCAGGACCGCAGCAGCTTGTCTTGCATCTTTTCGTTCAATATGTACTTGCTGTTCCAATCGGCATTTTTCAGCATTGGCTTTAATGACTGCACAGGCTTTCGAATTTTTTTCAAAAACAATCGCTTGATCCATTCCCCGAGATAACGCCTCGATTGAAATAGAGCCACTGCCGCCGAAGAGTTCGACGACAGTCCCTCCATCGAAGTATGGTCCAATTTTATTGAATACTGATTCTTTTACTTTGTCGGATGTCGGACGCGTGGAAGTACCCGGCAAAGATTTTAGCGGCGTACCTCTTCTGGAACCAGAAATGACCCTCACTCTTTTTCCATCTCCTTTATTAGCTGTTCAATCTGTTCAATGGCGATTGACTCATCGGACTTCTCAATTAACACTAAAAATATCCGTCTTAACCAAACTTCATCGAAATATAACTTTCCGTTGATATACTTGTACGGTTCTTCTTGGTAGTCGTATTTCCGGTCATTCATGACGTAAAAAGGTTCGATCCTGGAAAAGCGGTAATTACGTTTTGGACTTTCAATATAGATGGATTGATCATTTGAAGTGATTTGATAACCCATCCGTGTTAATAATTCGTCTGCCGGATAAAAGCTTTTCTCATCTTGAACAACCGCTTTTAGATCTTTTATTTCTTCTCCATCCAACAACACATTTCGCGAGTCCAACAACAAAAATGGATAACTATATTGCTGTTCATGCATCGTTTTTTGGAAATACTGCGAATCAAAGTTCATTACATTCTGCAATTCCTCGTCTAACTGCGCAGCCGACAATTCTTGTCCAATTCGCCCACGTACTTTTTGACGGAACGCGCTGTATTTCTTTTCGTCCAATGATTCCTTCAGACGATTAAAAGCACCTTGTTCAGCTTTCGTCCCAATTGCCTGATCGCCAAGAATGGATGCCAGCATACTATTCATCGATGGCTCATTCGCCGGTATCATAAAACGCGACTGGACACTCATTCGAGCTACTTGCTTTACTACCTGGTCCATATTCATCGGTTTCTCTACTACAAAGCGCTGCGCATATAGAGTTTTATTGAGAGGCGACAATACCACGCTCACGTGATCACCGCCGATCTCCTCCAATATGCTCTCCATCTCTTTGATTTGCTTCTCTTTGATTCCTTCGCCGTATACAGACAACTTATTACCGGAATACGCAATCGGTACATCTTGCGGTTGCCAATACAACTCATTAACAAAGCCGACTCCACGATATAATCGATAGGAAATCCGCTCTTTATCCGCTTTGCCGACTCGTTCCAGACCATTCACCCACATGCCACCGATATTTTGTTCATCCGTCATATGAAAGACCGTTGTCAATGGTTTGGCATCTTGAAGCAACACAAAAGGTCGTTTGAATAACTTCCGATCTTTTAACGACTCTTTTTTCGGTATTTTATACGCAATGGACTGCTGATCTCCTTCTCCTTCATCGAAAGCGATACCCGCTTCATTCAATCGAGAGCAGGAAACAGATCCCTCAGTCAAACATTCTTGCTCTACACTCCCCTCAGGCCAAATTATTTCATATCGGCCTGTTGCTAAGTCATAAAAGTGATGACGGATGTATAATCCATCTGCCCGATTAATGACTTCTATTTCTTGGCGGTACGTATCCGGATGATCTTTCGCCCCATTTGCTGCAGCCGACTGACTATAATGCAAATAAAGAAGACCTGCATTTACTCCTAGTAAAAGAAGCAAAATTCTCAAGATGATTTTCAAAGTACAACACCTCATCACATGGTATGATGGATAAGATCCATTCACAAGACTATAACTACAACGGCAGTTGCATGAACCAATTGCATGAAAGGAAGAATTTTAAAATGATTCAACAACGTTTTATCGAATTGGGAGAAGGCTATAGTGACATTTACGAATTACTTGAGTTAATGTCTACGAATTCCCACAGGATCTATAAATCCTATATTTTTTCATCCGGAGACGGTCCGGCTGAACGTCTTTCATTTGCCGTATCATTTTCACCGGCACGTGCCGACAGCCATTATATGCCGATTTATATTTGCCGTGAAGGCATCACATATTCCGCAGATAAACCATCCAAACGGTATAATTTGTTTGTTGAGCATGCAGAAGCGATGAATGCATCACCTATTAGAGTAGAAGTTAAGCATTCATCTCAATTTGCTGAAAAAGATTTGTTTTACCAGTACATTATCGGCATTTTACGTTTGAATCATTTGTTGCCGCCACTTCAGTGAAAACATTATAGGCCAGTTTTATAATCATATTCTTTGGCTTTATCAGGTTTGGCATTTTCATATACGGTGCTTACGAACGGCCGCTGGGAAGGCAAAACCTTTTTCACAGCGGGCAAACGTTCCAATTTGCCCATCGTAGCTTCCACGTCGTCTTGATCACAGTATAGGACGACGTATTTCATTTTTTTAGAAATATAGTGAACATGCCCAAATTTACGCAATGATTTTGCTTGTTTTAAATGATGGAGATAGACAATTATTCCTTGCCGATCAATCATAATTCTCCCCCTCTTTCTTACTCCATACAATACCATAGGTGAGAAAAGTCCTGCAACCTTGCATGATTAATGTTTATATTATGTTGCATACCATGAGAGCGGACATCTTCATCGGCTAAATATCCATCAATCAATGATTGCGCACATTCCAATGAATGAGTTACACTAGGTAAGGTATATATTCAGTAAAAGCTGGGTGAGAAAAAAATACAGTGGAGAATGACTGACTACTGAGGAGGTTTTTGAGTGGGGAGGAAAACAAAAGTTGCTTTAACTGTAGGAGCCGCGAGTGTTGCTGCTTGGGCGGCTTCAAAAGTTGTTGTGAAACAAGAGCCGCGGGCAGAGAAGAAAGCGCTTCAATTTTCTGAAATAGCAGTATTAGCAAATGTCGATATTGCCGAAGACCCTTCCGTCCATTTGCTCACAGCATACACAAATGCAGCCGATTTGGGCGTACACGGATTTGCAGTGAATATCCGGCTTACAAAAGATGAAGAAATTATTTTAGCACCGAGCCATGATCTACAGCTTACCGGTGTTATTGCAGACTATACGTTAGCAGAATTACAGAATGAGAAACTTCCTGTTATTGATGATTCCGAATCGCTTGCAGATCAAGAGGCCTCATCCATTGTATCTCTGCGCGAACTGCTGGAAACGTTCCCGCAGCTTTTGCATGTCATTTCAATGAGTGATTCGCCTGATACATATGAAGGCAGCTTAATCCCTTCGAAGTTGTGGCGATTGCTGAAAGAGATGGATGCTGCGGATCGGGTCGTAGTGACAAGTTCATATGATGAACAAATCGATCGCTTTAATTTATATGCACAAAACTCTGTTGCGTTGGGTGCCGGCAACGAGGAAATTAAAAAAGCTTACGTGGCGTATTCGAGTAAATTTGGTCATTTATACAAACCAAACGCGGACTTATTTTGCCTGCCGGAGAAAATCGGAGTATTCCCTCTTGCATCGGATGGGTTCGTGCAATTTTTGCAGCAATTGAATATCACAGTGCTATATGAGTTAACCGACACAGTTGATATTCAAAAACTATCTAAACTGGAAATCGCCGGATTTATCACAACAGAACCTAAACAGGTCTTGAGCTATTTCAATGAAAACTAAAACCGTTGCATGGTTTTTGCAAGGGTTAAGCTTTTTAACAAAAGATTTGGCAAGTGGGTACGGCACCGTTGATCTACGTTCCAGGCGGACGCTTTCCGGGGGCGTGGCTTGAGCCTCCTCGTTCGCTTCGCTTCCTGCGGGGTCTCAAGGCGCACGCTGATCCCCCAGGAGTCGCCTTCCACTACGATCAACTAGCGTATCTTTCTAACGTTAATGAGTTGACCGTCTATTCTAAGAATGTTGTAAATACAAGAAGTAACGTCCAAGTGAAAGCACTGGTATTTTTCTTTTCTGTTTAGGTAGGCTCTAACTCGCACTTCACACTATCTACAGAGAGTTCACTATGTGTCACAATTCACTTTTAGAGATTGGTGCAGAGATGGGCGACTCCTGCGGGATTAGCGTGACAGGTGAGACCCTGGACTGAGCGAAGCGAGGAAAGCGGCTCACCGCACGCCCCGCGGAAAGCGTCCCATCTGGAGCGCAAATCTCCGGAACGCAAGCCTACTTCCTCTTGCTTTATTTTTCTCCGGCATTAATTCGACTTTATTACTCTAATGTTCGCCAACAAACTAAACCCTGCATTTTAAATGCAGGGTTTTCTCGTAGAAAGAAATTGTAGAAGTATTTACGCTGAGCAGGAGCAGCTGCCGCCTGAGCTGCATCCCCCGCCACAGGAGCTGTTTGTGAATGCTCCGTCTCCAGCAGGAACTTTCACAGCTTCTGACACGGAGTTTCCGATCAGAATACCGACTTCATCCAAAAGCGATTGGACATCGTTTTCTGCCAAACGTAGAGCCGCCACTTCTTCGCGCAAATCCAAGGCTCTTTTTTGAAGACGTATTTCCTTCATGATCACTTTATAATCAGGATGATATCGTCCAAAACGTTGAACCTCTTCATATTGTTCTTTCATTTTATTAAAATCAATGATCTTTTTCCGCAGATCAGAATTTGAATACACACGGGCGTACGCGTCTTGATAGGTTTTCACAACCTCAGAACGCAGCAGCATATCGGAAAGTTCTTCCGCCATATCGATGACACGCATCCATTCATCCGTCATCATCATAAATTGCCGCACCTCCTATCTCCACCATCATACCAAAAAAGAACCCGTTCGCCTATTCATTAAGAATTTCAATCCAAACGGTTTTTATCGAAAAAAGCATGCTTTACTTCTTCCATATCGCAAAAATGATAAACGTTATCGCCAATCTGCTGTGTCTGTTCATGACCTTTCCCAGCAATCAATACGACATCTCCAGCTTGAGCTATTCGTATCGCATACTGAATCGCATATTTTCGATTGAGCAGGACATCTATCGGCGTAGGAAAGCCTGTAGTACCTGCCAAGATGTCTAAGATGATCTGCGAAGGTTCCTCAGACCTCGGATTATCTGAAGTAAGTATGACATGCGTGCTGTACTGTGCGGCTATCGCCCCCATTTGAGGTCTCTTTTCATGATCCCGATCTCCGCCACAACCAAACACCGTGATTACCCTCTGGCTTGCATGCGCACACAAAGCCTCTAGTACGACTTGCAAAGCATCCGGTGTGTGCGCATAATCTACATAGATTTCTACCCCGTCTTGGCTATATCTCTCAAGTCGCCCTTTTGGCAAGCACAACGCAGACAATTTGGAATGGATTTCATTATATGAATACCCTAATGCCAATAATGCACAAATAGCTGCTCTTGCGTTCATTTCATTATGCTTTCCCAACACAGAAAAAGAAGACTCCTTAAGTTTGTCGGCAGGATAAGGCTTACCATTCAAATGCGCAGCACTGAAATACATCGGCTTGCTCGCTGAGTCCTTGCTCATCTCATAACAAATTGGGTCGTCTTCATTGGCAATCAGCTTTTCAGCTAACAGAATCAAACGCTTTTTCGCCTCTATATATTGCTGTTTTCCTCCGTGTTCAGCATAATGGTCAACCCCTATATTCAAGAGGATGCCAATTGAAATAGGACAATGCGCCAATCGATTAGAAGATAGGCCTAAAGAAGAAGCTTCAAGTACAACATGAGTGATTTGTCGATCTACACATTGTCTTAGAATAGGATGCAAACGTTCTGCCGGCATTGTAGTCATGGAATCTTGTATGGTCTCTGTCAGTTCTCCATTCATATAAACCCCCGTCGTACCAATTATAGCTGTCCGGCATCCTGCAGCCATTAATAATTGACCAATGAAATGACTGACAGTCGTCTTTCCATTCGTCCCTGTAACCGCAATGATCGTCAGTTCCTCACCTGGGGTCCCAGCCAATTTCGCGCTTCCATAAGAGATAAATAAGGAGCTATCCGGAACCAGTAGAACGGTGATCTCCGAAGGAATATTTGAAAGATCCAAATTGACTCGATCCACTACGATCGTATTCGCCCCTTTGATTAATGCTTCCTCAACAAAGTCCAATCCATCGCGTACAGTGCCTTTCCTTATTACAAACACATATCCCTCCTTAATACATTCTGAAGATTCAGTGATACCATTAATTTTTTGACGGATAGAACCTTTAAGCAACGTACATGGCCAATCCTTCATTAATTCAGATAAAAGCACGGAGTCTCGCCCCTTCCCGAACATTTTGTTCAAAGCAGAATATAATGAAACGAAACATAATTTCACTGTATCTTATGAGGGCTGTAAGAAGAATGTCACGAAGAAAGTTGGGATTCTATGATTATCCAAAAATTCGGTGGTGTCGCTATGCAGAATCAGCAACAACGGGCGAAGTGCATTCAACATATTAAAAAAGCTTTATTAAAGTATCGTTCAGTAGTCGTAGTTGTTTCTGCAATGGGGCGCGGGGATGATGCGTATTCAACGGATCGATTGCTGAACGTAACAGACGCTTTCGAAAAATCCAGCGAAGCAAAAGACTTAGCCGCTGCTTGCGGAGAACTCATCGCATCCGCCGTGATGTCCGCGGAATTAGTAAGTGAGGGAATAGACAACACGATCATCTATGGACAAAATACAGGCATTCGGACAAACGGTGATTTCAGTAACGCAGCAATTGAAAAAATTAATACATCCCATTTGTTGAAAACGCTGGAGACTCATTCTTGCTTAATTGTTCCGGGTTTTCAAGGGATGAATAAACAAGGGCAATTCATGACACTCGGAAGGGGTGGAAGTGATTTAACGGCTATCGCTCTCGCAGCCGCGCTCCAAGCAAGCCATGTAGAATTTTATAAGGATGTGCCGGCCGTCATGTCTGCAGATCCGCGCACAGTAACCCATTATGAACGTTTTGATAAACTAACCTTCGACGAATTTCTCCCATTATTAGATTGCAGCCGGCCCATTATTCAGAAGAAAGCCGCCATTCATGCAAAAAAAACAGCGACGCCTCTCCATATAAGAGGCATCGCGTCTAATGAGGAAGGTACTTGGATTCTTCCTTAGTCAGTTAATTCCTGTGTCTTTGCAATGGATGATTGGGTGTAGTATTTGTTATACACTCCGATACCTGTATGCGTGAAAGATGGATTGAGTAAAACTTCTCTGTGTTTCGGTGAATTCAGCCAGCCATGAACTGTTTCAATCGCATCAATATAATTAAAAGCAGTATTTTCTCCAGCTTTATTCGCTTGAATTTCCATCACTTTCAAACGCTCGGAAAAATTCTCCACTGGCTCTTCACTGTGTGAGCTGTACTTCTGGAAAATCATTTCTTGGCTATGCTCCCACGATAGCGTAGCCAATTTCGTGTCTTTCTCCAAAATGGGCAGATCATGTTTCTCTCTCAGTTGATTTGTTAGCTCAAATGTTTGCCGCTCCATCGACCGATCGACTTCTGTCTGAACAGCAGAGGAAGGCTTTGGAGCTTCAATTATTTCTCCTAAATACGTCATATCATAAGGCTGATGCTTCACTAGCGTACTTGGGCTGAGGAACCGGACCCCTTCTAACTCTTCATCCACTTGGTCGATATAAAGCTGTACATATAAGCCTTCATATGGGATCAAAATTCGGTTTTTAATATCTTCACTGTTCAATGAAAAAGTATATACATTCTCTTCTATCGCTACATCTATTTCTGACTCTATGGGTGTGAAACGATGGATCTCCTGTACATTTTGTCCAATCGTGAAAGGTGCAACGTCTGCAATTTCATCAGATGTATAGATCTGGTTCACTTTTCCATTTAGAACTCCCGCCAGAAAACTCGGCTCGCCCGTATATACCCACCATTCATATTGAAAGCTCGAAGGTTCGATCCGTGCGGGCTTGCCGAACTTTTCCTCCAGCTTTTCTGACTTTTGCCCGACAAGTAAAGATATTCCTTCCTCGGGTCTTGGCATATTTTGCCCTCCCATCGATTGGCCTTTTTCAGGTACAGCAATGGGAGAGCCATGCTGGACAGGTGATTCAAGCGGCTCGTTTTCACTAATCCTGTCACTCATCACATAAAAAATTCCCATAACGACAACTAAAATGAGAAGTATTTTCCAACCTACTCTCCACATGTAATCTCCCTTTCCTTTATTACTAGTATACTTAAACCGTTATCTCCCCTAGAACGTTTCTTTCCCTTATTGTACAGAATCCGACTGCTGTAGTCACCTATATAAGATGGTACAGAAAGCGTTGACACAATGTTGTCATTGCAAGTAAATTTAATTTGTTCTATGATATAATGGTATAAGTATTCGTTTGGACGAACATGAAAGGGGATTTACAGATGTATGTTGAAAATATAGGCATTGATGGCCTTGTAACGGATCTAAAGTTAATGGAAGAAGTTATGTTGAAGAATGGTCTTGTTCTTGAAGGACAATGGGATTATGAGCGTGTAACTTTTGACAAAAAGTATGTCATTCGAGAAGGTACATATTACTTACGCATTTTCGGCGAATTGGTCGAAGGCGATATTGACGGCAGAAAAGCAACGGTTCGCTTGAAGCAACCTGTCCTTGGTAAGTATTATTATCCTTTTGGCGTCGAATACGGCGAAGGTGAAGAATTTCCCGCAAGCTTAGTCAAAGATTGTGAACTAACTGCTAAAGCAGTGTATGACGAGCTAAAGCAATATAGTGTGTAACAATGAAAAAAGCCGACGAGCATAATGTTCTTCGGCTTTTTCCTATTATTACTCCACTTGTTTGGTTATAATAAACTCAGTACCTATGTGGAGGACGATGACTTTTGAAATTACTCACGAAACGAAATTTGATGATTGTTTTAACTACTGTTGTTTTATTAGTAATTGCGTTTTTTATTTTGCCTGTTTCAATACCTATCATTTTAGCATTTTTAACGGCTCTTTTTCTAGACCCTCTCGTGAAGTGGGTGGAGCGCAAGTTTAAATGGAAAAGAAAAGTATCCGTTATAGTGAATTTTATTGCTTTTGTGGGTGTCAGTATATTTTTCTTTTTCTATACCGTCAATACACTCATAGGGAAAATCGTCCATTTCACTAAAGAGATTCCTAATTACTTGAATTCCCTTTCTAGCGTTTGGATTAATACACAAAGTAAACTTTTTCAATACACAGTAGGAATGCCCGAAGATATTATTAAAATGCTTGAGAATGAGTTTAACGAGATTATTGAATCCTTCCGTGTTTCTTTGATTACACTTTTGAGCTATGATAAAATTTTGGGATTGATCTCCGAAATACCGAATTTCTTAGTCAGTTTCATCGTGTTTATGATTGCTTTATTCTTATTCATGCTTGAACTGCCAAATTTGAAGAATACTTTTTATCGGCATTTGACTGAGACGACAGCTCAAAAAGTTCACTATATGACGAATAAATTAAACAGCGTGATATTAGGTTTTGCTAAAGCACAATTGTTGGTAAGCCTGATCATTCTTGTTGTTTCATTTATTGGGTTATTGTTAATTGCCCCTAAGTATGCAGTCGTGATGTCCCTTGTCATTTGGATCATTGATATCATTCCCATACTAGGTTCCATCATTATTCTGGCTCCCTGGTCAATCTATCAGTACGTTTCAGGGGACATAGCATTGGGTACAAAACTCGCGATATTGGCGATTATTCTGCTGATCATCAGACGTACAGTCGAACCGAAAGTAATGGGTTCACAAATCGGATTGTCTCCATTGCCTACTTTAATTGCCATGTTCATTGGATTGAAGTTATTTGGAGTCCTGGGCTTTTTTATCGGACCTATGATCGTCATTCTCTTCAATACAGCGAGGGAAGCTGGCATCATCAAATTGAATTTCAAGATTTAATGCAAAAAGGGTATATCTCGGAATATGAGATATACCCTTTTATTATTCAATTAAATCCCCAAGATAGCTTTAAACATAGAAGTCGTTTCGCCGCCTTTATAGAAAACATAAAGAAGCAGATAGACAGCTACCCCAGTAATTGCTGTGACAAACCAAATCATACTTGTAATAGGACCTATTTTCCGATGCAACGCCAAGTTGTTCTTAAATCCGGCAATAATCGTTATAACCCCAAATACAGCCCCTACTGTAGCCAAGATGATATGGAAGACAAGAAATACAGTGTAATAAATCTTTAGATGATCAGGTCCGCCGAAAGAAGTATTACCGATAAATATGGTCCGTGAAATGTAAATGATAAAGAACAGTACAGCAGATACAGCTGCCGCAACCATAGTTTTTTGATGAGCCAGCTTTTTCTTCTGAAGAATTAAATACCAGCCAATTGCAACTAAAATTGCTGATAATACAATGAAAAATGTACTAATAGTCGGTAATAACGGAAGTTCCATCCCTATTAACCCCTTTTGTTCTCAGTCAGCCATGCATCGTTAATTTCTGACGCTTTAGCAAATCTTGACGTGTAATTTCGTCAGCATTCTCTCTTTCATATTTTGCCCAGCTCATGAAAATACGTCCGATTACTACAATGTATATAATCTCCTGAATGACTTTCATCAGAATACCGCCTAATTGCTGATCATAAAGTGTCGGCATGTCCGTAAAAAGCTCAGGACCTGACAAGCCGATGTTTGATAACCCGGCAAGTGTACTGCTTGGCACACACAATGCCATTGCTTTTAGCCACGCTTCTCCACTGCTATACGTCTCATAAACCGGGACGTCCACGAAAATGATCAATGAACAAGCAGGCGTGATCAGTAAAGCACTTAATATGACATAACCAATTTTCTTCAAACCATGCAATTGAGGTTGCCCTTTTACTGTATTAACGACTGGCCACCATAAAAAGATAGCAGAAATGAAAAGTGTCACTGTGAAGACGGTATGCAACGGTAAACTTAACTTCACTTGATCCAAAATAAGTGGATAATGGTACATCGAAAACATAAGGGTGAATAACAATAAGCTAATTATAGGTCTAGTTAGCAGCATAAAAAGCTTTTTAAAAATCGCAACAGTTAACAGTCTTTCCCATACCCAATTGGGGATACCAATTATGAAAAATGGTGCTACCACCAAAAGCAATAATGCCATTTGTGCCATATGAACAGAGAACAGAATATGACCTATTAAATCCATTGGCGATCCTTTAACTATATATAACAAAACCATCGAAGCTAGAAAGTAGCTGATCTGACGCTTAGTTACTGGTTCAGACCCTTCAAAACGATCTCTCCATTTAACGGTGATAAGATAATATAGGACTATGCCAAGTGCGATAGCTAATAAGAAATAAGGGCTCCACAACGCCCGAAAACCAAAAATACTTAATGGCAATACAGTCACTCTCCTTTTATAATCAAGCTGCTGGATCCGTGTTCCTAAGTATCAATCTAAGCTGTATATATTATGCAAAACAATACGTTCGAACAGCAAGGTTACCCGGATAACATCCCTCTTTCCATTATACGGGCAACTAAACCATAACTCAATGTACGAACTTTGACAATTTCACGATCAACAAAAAAAGAGCTTATGGAAGAATCCATAAGCTCTTTTTAGTACAATTACCACCAAACGATTGTTACAAACGTTAATGGAATTAAAAATCCTAGTACTGCGCCTGTAAACATAAACATTTGTGGAATGCCATGTCCTTTTTCACTCATATGCATGAAGTAGTAAAGTTGTAACCCAACTTGAACCGCTGCAAAAAGGAATAATGTTGGAATGACAAAGAATTTAGAAAAACCAACAACGTCAGATAGATGAGCAACTACCATCGAAAATGAAATGAGGGTTAAGAAGATCATCAAAGAAAACATTGCAACTTGATTACGCATCGCTTCTTTCGCACGACGTTGTGCCAATGACTGTTCAGCTGGAGATCTTTTAATAATTTGAATATCCGCCATCTTAACCAATCACTCCCATCAAGTAGACTACAGTGAAGATGAATACCCAAACTACGTCAATGAAGTGCCAGTATAGTGAGAATGTATAATACTTAGTTGCGTTATACAAATTCAGTCCTCGTTTGGAGTTACGGAAAATTAATAATGTAACCCAAACCAAACCAATTGCTACGTGAAAACCGTGTGTACCTACTAGTGTAAAGAAAGAGGAACTGAACGCACTATTATTAAACGTAAAGCCTTCTTGAACATAGTGAGAGAACTCATAGACTTCTAGCATCAAGAATCCAAGTCCTAAAAATGCAGTAAGGGCTAACCATAATTGCATCTTTTTGAAATTGAAACTCTTCAAATGATACATCGCATAAACACTTGTCAATGAAGATGTCAGAAGCAACATCGTCATAACAAATACTAATGGCAATGTGTACAGCTCTTGCGTAGTAAAACCAAAGCCGCTTGGCCCTTTATTTTTCAGCGCCATATACGTTGCAAACAAAGTAGCGAATAGAATTGTCTCTCCGCCAAGGAAAAGCCAAAAACCAACGAACTTGTTTTTTGCTTCCAGGGTAGCCTTCTCAGGATGAGCCGGCCATGTTTCAGGGGTGAATTTCTTGTTCAAATCCATTAGTTACGCCCCCCTTTTTCATTCTTCATATCTTCAAGGATTTGCTCTTTTGTTACATAGAATCCAAGATCATCTTTCAATGAACGTGCAGCCATCATAACAAATGTAAACGCTAGACCAAATATCAATACAGGAAGTCCCCAAGAAGTCTCTTGGTGGAACATCGCACCAAATCCTGCGATGAACAATCCTAATGTCATCAATAATGGAATGATTGAACCATTCGGCATATGAATATCCGTAACAGGTTCAGCCGGCGTAATCATTTCTTTACTGCCGTCCATCTTCTCAACCCATAATGTGTCCAAACCACGAATCAATGGAGTTTGAGCAAAGTTATAGAACACTGGAGGTGAAGGGATCGCCCACTCAAGTGTACGTCCATCGCCCCATGGATCATTTCCGACACGCTCGTTCTTAATAGTTGTCATAACGATATTGATGACCATTACAGTGAAACCAATCGCCATCAAGAGCGCACCGATCGTACTGATCATGTTCGCCATATTCCAGCCCTGTCCGTCCATAAATGTCCAAACACGACGTGGCATTCCCCAGAAACCTAACCAGTGTTGAATTAGGAATGTCATGTGGAAGCCGATAAAGAAGAATACAAACGTTATTTTTCCTAAGCCTTCATGCAACATCGTACCGAACATTTTCGGCCACCAGTAGTGAAGTGCCGCGAAAATTGCTAATACAACCCCACCAACGATAACGTAGTGGAAGTGAGCTACGATAAAGTACGTATCGTGCAATTGATAGTCAAGTGGTGCAGCACCTTGCATAACTCCAGTAACCCCACCCATTACGAATGAAGGGATAAATCCTAGAGCATACAACATTGGCGTTGTAACTTTAATGCTACCGCCCCAAATTGTGAGCAACCAGTTAAAGATCTTAACACCTGTCGGTACAGCAATCGCCATAGTTGCAACTGCGAAAATCGCGTTTGCTGTCGGTCCTAGACCAACTGTAAACATATGGTGAGCCCATACCATGAATCCTAAGAAACCGATTAATACTGTAGCGAATACCATCGCTGTATAACCAAAGAGACGTTTACGTGAGAATGTCGCAAAGATCTCAGAGAAAATACCGAATGCAGGCAAGATCAAGATATATACTTCAGGGTGACCGAATATCCAGAAAATATGCTCCCAAATAATCGTGTTACCACCCATTGTATGATCAAAGAAGTTACCACTGAACATACGGTCAAACGTCAAGAAGAACAATCCAATTGTTAATGGAGGGAAAGCGAATAAAATCATCGCTGATGCAACAAACGTAGTCCATGTAAACAATGGCATACGCATGTACGTCATCCCTGGTGCACGCATGTTGATAATTGTAACAAGGAAGTTAATCCCTGCCATTAATGTACCACCACCTGCGATTTGTAACCCAATTGCATAGAAATCAATGCCATGACCCGGTGAGTGAAGTGATAAGGACGCATACGATGTCCAACCAGCATCTGGAACTTCACCGAAAAGCCATGAAATGTTTAGGAATAATCCACCAAAGGCGAACATCCAAAAGCCTAATGAGTTGATGAATGGGAACGCTACGTCACGTGCCCCGATTTGAAGCGGAACAATGGCGTTCATAAAACCAAATAAAATCGGCATCGCTGCCAAGAATATCATGGTTGTTCCGTGCATTGTAATTAAGTCATTAAAAAGCCCTGCACTTACGAGATCGTTGTTTGGCGTCATCAATTGAAGACGAATGATCATCGCTTCTATACCACCAAGGACGAAGAAGAATAATCCCCCAAGGAGATAAAGAATTCCAATCTTCTTATGGTCGACTGTCGTCAGCCAATCCCAAAGTGTTGCGCCAAAGCCTCTTTTTTGAGCAACTGAACTCACTGTGTTACCTCCTATTCAATTTCCGTTTGAAAATTATTTTTCGACTTTTAAGCCCATTAAGTAATCCGCCAATGCATCTAGCTCCGCGTCAGAAATCTGATCTTCGCTAAATGAAGGCATTATATTGCCTGGTTTATGTTTCTGTGTATCACGAATCCAGTCTTTCAGATTCTCTTCATCGTGCTCTAGGAAACCAGCTACTCGGTTACGATCTCCAAATGTAGCTAAGTTCGGACCTTGGGCACCCGATTCCCCTACTCCTGAAACTGCGTGACATCCGATACAGCTTTGTGCGAATACTTCTTCACCATCAGCATTAGCAACGACAGGCTCATCAGCTGTTTTTTGCATTGAAGCAACCCAGTCATCAAACTGGTCTCTCGGTAAAGTTTTCACCTTGAAGTCCATCAAAGCATGCGAAGGTCCGCAAAGCTCCGCACATTTTCCGTAGAAAACGCCATCCTTCAAGCCTTCAGATTCTTTTTCGAATGATAGATAAAATTTATTCACGTTCTCAACGTTCGTATCTAGTTTACCTCCTACTGAAGGTATCCAGAATGAGTGCTTTACATCTGCAGCAATCAAGTTGAAATAAACTTTTTCGTGTGTAGGCACGACTAGCTCCTGAGCTGTAACAATTCCTAAGTCAGGATACTCGAACTCCCACCAATACAATTTCGCTGTAACATCTACAACTAGATTTTCAGCATTTCCATCTTCATCGACCGCTTCCATTGCTTTTACGTCACCAAGTTTGTACGTGTAGTAAACCGTTGGGACTGCAAGGATCAGAACCAATAGAATTGGAATGAATGTCCACACCATTTCTAGTGTATGACTCCCTTCCACTTGCTCAGGCATATGATCTTCACCCAATTTGGAACGTCTGAAGCGTACTAGTGCAATTAAAAAGATTGCTACTACTACGATAATGACTAGTAACATGATTCCTGAAGCTAACAGCAACAAGTTGAACTGATCTTTAGCGACTTGCCCAGCCGGTTGGAAAGTTGAGATTTCTTCTTGTCCACAACCTGCTAAGAACACTGCGAAAACCGCTAATAAAGAAAAGAGACGCCACTTTTTGAGTCCTTTAATCATCGCTAACTAATACCTCTCTTTCTAAAAAAATGTTTTTCTACTTATTGGAGGACTTGAGCCTCTCTATGATGAATTCCTGTTTTAAAGAAAGAATTCCGTATTTCAGATGAATAGTGAGAAAATAATCATGGATACAAACAAAATAGTCATGTAGTTCAATGAATACACAAACATAGATGTTGCCCATTTCAAATCTTCTTTTGCTTTAAATCCTTTAATAGCTAAATAAAGCCATCCAACATTCAACAAAGTTGCAAATACCACAAACCCCGTGCCGAGTCCTTGAAGTAAGAAAGGCAGTGGAAAAAGCAATAATACCCACATAAGCATGGATTTCTTGGTCCGTTCAAACCCTTTTACTACAGGTAGCATAGGAATGTTCGCTGCACGATATTCCTCAGTTCTGCGCATAGCCAACGCATAAAAATGGGGTGGCTGCCATATGAACATGATCAGGA
This sequence comes from Sporosarcina aquimarina, assembly GCF_019748715.1. Lineage (GTDB taxonomy): Bacteria > Bacillota > Bacilli > Bacillales_A > Planococcaceae > Sporosarcina > Sporosarcina newyorkensis. The sequence continues at coordinate 16,899 of NZ_JACLBZ010000022.1, forward strand.
ACAATGCCCAGGCTCCCATCGGCAGTGTAGGATCGACCGCTGCCCATCCAATAAGGGGTGGAATTGCACCCGATAAACTTCCCACAACCGTATTGCTGACATGCTGACGTTTTGACCACATGGAATATAGAACGACGTAAGCTAATACGCCAGCGATTCCAAGCCAACCAGCCATCCCGGAAGCAGAGAACAATAGAACTTCTCCAGCTACTAGAAAAACAATCGCCAATGTCAATACAGCAGGCGTTTTAAATCTTCCAGTTACTGTCGGTCTAGACTTCGTTCTCGACATGATTGGATCAATATCCCGGTCAATCAAATTATTCAGAGCTCCAGAAGCTGCAATGATTAACCCAGTACCCAAAATTGCAAATACCAATAGATCGATGTTATGGAGAAAACTCTTCCCAGTGAATTGAAATGCCAAAAATAGACCGGTGAACGTAGTAATCAAATTTGAATTGACGATACCTATTTTGATAAGCGCCAAAAAGTCTTTCCATAATGTAATTGTCTCCACTTTGGGATTTGCAACCGTCGAAAGCGTTCGACCGTTTGACATAATAACCCTCCTTTCAAAGTTTTCAGCAAAGACCCTAACACTTACTATATCGAAATTCGTCGAAAATTTCTAGACCATTTCGCAATTTATAGCTGTTTAGTGCAACCTAAGCGTCTTTGTCCTTCACCTACTATATAGTAAAGCATTTCTACAGGGCATTTGTGAAGTTAAAGAGGCTTTTTTATGAACAATTTGTGAAAAGCCTTTCACCTTGCTGGTTTATTGACCTACGGCATTGTGTTTCATTGTTTTTTTAGATATCATAGTTTGGAACGTGTGCCCGAAACACAAGTTATTTCTATACTTTTGCGAAGTCATATACTTTACTAAGTTTTTTGCGTTTTTGGGCAAAACATCATTTAGATTGGCCTGATGCAAATGGTCAAATCATAGAAGAAGGTGTCTCATACTTGCAATACAATCGATTTTTAAAATGGTTCGGAGTCGCTTCAACAATTGGCATGCTTGCAATCTTGCTCGGAGGAGCGCTCGTTACAAAAACAGACAGCGGGATGGGTTGCGGCAGACACTGGCCCGGCTGTAACGGCCAGTTGATTCCGGATGAAATTACTGCTGAAGTACTCATTGAGTTTTCCCACCGTCTTGTAACAGGCGGCGTAGGAATTTTCATTGTAGTCTTGGCGGTATGGTCATGGAAATCTCTTGGTCATATACGTGAAACAAAATTTTTAGCCTTCATGGCCGTATTCTTTTTAATACTCCAAGCATTAATTGGAGCAGCTCAAGTTTTATGGGGTCAAGGTGATTTTATTCTTGCCTTGCACTTCGGGATTTCCCTTATTTCATTCGCAGCTGTCTTTTTGTTGACATTACTGATTTTCGAGGTCGACCAAAAATTTGACGCAGATAAAATCAGGATAGGTTCCTCATTACGATTTCATACAATCGGAGTAACCATTTATTCTTATTTCGTTATTTATACAGGGGCGCTCGTTCGTCACACCAATTCCGGTCTCGTCTGTTCGGATTGGCCGCTTTGTCGAAATAACGAATTCAGCCTACCTCTTAATATGTATGAATGGGTTCAAATGGGACACCGTTTGGCTGCGGCTCTCATTGTTGTGTGGATCGGTTTTATCGCGATTAAGGCTATTAAGCACTATAGCGATCAGCGCGTGATTTATTGGGGCTGGATTTCTGCATTTGCCTTAGTACTCGCACAAGCGACAACAGGGATGATCGTTGTTTTAACGAAATTAAACCTTTACATTGCCTTGTTGCATTCGCTTTTCATCACATTATTATTTGGTTTATTGACGTATTTAGTGCTCCTTGTTTCAAGAAGTCGTTCGAAGTAATCAATTAAACTTCACTATAAAGCGTACAAAAGTTGTTTAAACAGCTCTGTACGCTTTTTCATATGGATGTTTGACCATAGAACAGCTCCTGCAGCCACATAAGGCTGTAGGAGCTGTTTCTTAGTGTTCTATTTCAATTAGTAAGTCACCAGTCGAGATAGAGTCTCCTGGACCAGCGTAAATTGCTTTCACGACGCCATCAAATGGAGCTTGGATCGTTGTTTCCATCTTCATCGCTTCTGTAATCAGCAAATGTTCTCCACGTTTCACCTTAGCGCCTAATGACACAGCTACTTGAAGTACAGTTCCTGGCATTGTAGCCGCGATATGAGTCTCATTTGAAGGGTCTGCTTTTTGTTTCTTCACGTCCTTTGTCTCGATTTGGAAATCTTGAATGACGACCTCACGCGACTGACCATTCAACTCAAAGTAAAGTACTCGAGTTCCATTTGGCTGCGGCTCTCCAATCGATACAAGCTTAACAATCAAAGTCTTGCCGATTTCAATCTCAATCTCGATCTCCTCGCCTAAACGAAGACCATATAAGAATTCAGGCGTATTAATTACCGAAACATCGCCGAATTGTTTTCTCGTTTCGATAAATTCCTCAAACACTTTCGGATACAAGACGTAAGCTAGCGCATCATGCATCGTAGCAGGCTTCTCCATCTTTTCCGTCAGTTCGCTCAATACTTCTTCAAAATTAACAGGTTCTAACAGCTCACCAGGACGAACTGTAATCGCTTCTCGGCCCTTTAATATTACCTCTTGCAACTCTTTCGGGAAGCCGCCATAAGGTTGTCCGATCGAGCCTTCAAAGAATTCAATAACCGATTCCGGGAAATCAATTGACTGACCTTTAGAAATGACTGAGTGTTCATTCAAGTCGTTTTGAACCATGAAAAGTGCCATATCCCCTACTACCTTAGAAGATGGAGTTACCTTCACAATATCTCCGAACAGGAAGTTTACACGAGAATACATTTTCTTTACTTCTTCCCAGCGCTCACCAAGACCGACCGCTTTCGCTTGTTGCTGCAAGTTGGAATACTGGCCTCCCGGCATTTCATGAACATAGATTTCGGAGTGCGGGCTATTCATACCACTCTCAAATGGCTTGTAATACTTTCTTACGTCTTCCCAATAGTGAGAAAGTTTTTCTAAGGACTCTGTTTCCGCACGAACTTTCCTCTGGTTATCCTGCAGTGCATATGCCAGTGAGTTAGCAGAAGGCTGAGATGTCATGCCAGACATTGCGCCGATTGCCGTGTCAACGATATCCACACCTGCTTCAATCGCTTTGGCATACATATAAATTCCGTTTCCGCTTGTATCATGTGTATGCAAATGAATTGGAAGATCAGTAGTAGCTTTCAATTCGGATACTAGTCGATAGGCAGCTTCAGGCTTTAATAACCCCGCCATATCTTTAATTGCCAACATGTGAGCACCGACTGCTTCTAATTCTTTCGCCATTTCTTTGTAGTAATTGACCGTGTACTTGGCACGATTATCATCGAGAATATCACCTGTATAGCAAATTGCTGCTTCTGCAATTTTGCCTGACGCGCGCGTCTGATCTATGGCAACTTCCATTCCTTTGATCCAGTTCAAGCTATCGAATATTCTGAACACGTCAATTCCAGATGCCGCAGATTCCTTAATGAACTCCCGTATGACATTATCCGGATAATTCGTGTAACCGACTGCATTCGCACCTCTAAAGAGCATTTGGAACAATACGTTCGGAATTTGCTCACGAAGTCTTTCCAAACGATCCCACGGGCTTTCCTTCAAGAAACGATAAGCAACATCAAATGTGGCGCCTCCCCACATTTCAAAGGAAAATAAATCTGGCAGTAGATGCGCACTTTCCGTAGCGATTTTAGTCAATTCTGATGTTCTCATGCGTGTTGCTAACAAAGACTGATGTGCATCTCTGAAAGTCGTGTCCGTCAGTAACACATCTTCTTGCTTGCGAATCCAGTCGACCAACCCATCCGGACCTTGCTCGTCCAATATTTGCTTTGTCCCCTTCGGCAGCGGAGCATTCTTGTCAATCTCAGGAATCCTCACCGGGTGCAAAACAGGTCGTGTCGGGTCATCAATGCCTGGGAATCCATTAATGGTAACGTTTCCAAGATAGGATAGCATTTTCGTACCGCGGTCTTGTCTGTTATCAAAGACAAATAGCTCGGGTGTTTCATCAATAAAGCTCGTATTGTATTCGCCAGATAAAAAGTCTTCATGGCATACTACATTTTCAAGGAATGGAATATTAGTTTTAATCCCTCTAATTCTGAATTCCTTCAAATTTCTGAGCATTTTGCTTGCAGCATCGCCAAATGTCGGTCCCCACGTAGAAACTTTGACTAGCAATGAATCGTAGTATGGACTGATGACAGAGCCTTGATATGCGTTTCCTGTATCTAACCGAACCCCAAATCCGCCTCCGGAACGATACACGCTCATCTTTCCAGTGTCCGGCATGAAATCGTTTAGCGGATCTTCCGTCGTTACACGAGACTGAATCGCATAACCGAACAATGGAATGTCTTGTTGTTCAGGAATATTTACTTTGCCAGAATGAAGTTCTTCGCCCCCTGCAATATGAATTTGCGATTGGACAATGTCGATACCTGTAATCATTTCAGTTATAGTATGTTCCACTTGAATACGCGGATTGACTTCTATGAAATAAAATTCGTTGTCTGCTACTAAAAACTCAACGGTTCCAGCGTTTATATAGCCTACATTTTTAGCCAACTTGACAGCAGCTTCACAAATAGATTCTCTTAATTCATTTGTTAAAGAGATGGAAGGTGCAATTTCTACTACTTTCTGATGACGTCGCTGGATCGAACAATCACGCTCATACAGATGGACAATCTCCCCATATGTATCACCAAGTATTTGCACTTCGATATGTTTTGGCTGGTTAATATACTTTTCTACATATACTTCATCCGAACCAAAAGCTGATTTCGCTTCAGATTTCGCACGATTATACGCTTCTTGTACTTCATCTGCAGATTCCACGATACGCATGCCACGTCCGCCTCCGCCTAATGAAGCCTTTATAATAATTGGGTATTTATGCTGCGCACCGAAAGCCTCTACTTCCTCGACAGAAGTTACCGGTCCGTCCGTTCCTGGAATGACTGGAATTTCCGCTGCAATTGCTTGCTCGCGCGCCTTCACTTTATCTCCGAACATCTCCAAGTGTTTAGATGTTGGCCCGATAAAAATGATACCTTCCTCTTCCAACCGAGCCGCAAATTCTGCATTCTCTGCTAGGAATCCATAACCCGGGTGAATCGCATCGACATTTGCTTTCTTTGCAATGTCTATAATCCCTTCAATGTCCAGATAGGCATCGATCGGTTTTTTTCCTTCACCTACTAAAAACGATTGGTCGGATTTATATCGATGTAAAGATGCACGATCTTCTGCTGAATAAATACCAACTGTAGCAATACCTAATTCTGTACATGCTCGAAACACTCGGATCGCAATTTCCCCGCGGTTTGCGACCAGCACTTTCTTAATCTCTCTTCTCTCCACCAACAACACAATCCTCTCTACTTCGATTTCTCATACTTCACAAACATAGATACATTCATCAGTATACCAAGCGCAATCGACAAGAAGACAACAGACGTACCGCCATAGCTAATAAACGGCAGCGTGACACCTGTTAATGGAATTAATCCTGTTAAACCACCTAAGTTTACTAGTGTCTGAATGGAAATCAGACTACCGACACCGGCTGCCAACATTCTTGCATGTGCATCTTTCGTGCGCAAGGCGACAATAAACGCCCTCGATACAATGAAAAGCAAACCTCCTAGAACAGCCGTCGTACCCAACAAACCAGTTTCCTCGGAGATTACTGCCATTATGACATCTGTATGAGGTTCAGGTAAATAACCAAGTTTTTGTATAGAGTTTCCAAGCCCCACCCCTTTCAAGCCACCGGCACCTATTGCAATATAACCGTTGACAATTTGTAAACCCGACCCTTGAATATATTCAAACGGATCGGTGAATGCAAGAAAACGTCCGATACGGGAACCCGTCATGACGTCATCCCACTTTATCCATAAAAGGAGGCTCAACGCAACCCCTAATACAGCAAAAAACTTACTAATTTTCAAATAATTCCTCATATTCATTCCACTTGCTGCAATTACTGACACCGCAACAAGGAACAAAATCATAGTCGCTCCAAAGTCAGGCTCCAGGATGACTAGAACAAGTGAAGCGGTCAATACGGAGAATGTCGGAATGATGGTAGTCTTAATTTCATCAAGCGTACCTGCATAATATTTATTCGCAAATACACCTGAGAAATAAATGATAAATGCAATTTTAGCTACTTCTGTCGGCTGAAGATTTCCTAATCCCGGAATTGCTATCCAACTTTTCGCGCCTACCGTATCTCCGAAACCAATCATCTTGACAAGAATTAATAGAGCAAACATTACTCCAACTGTGAGATACAAGAATTTTTTATTTCGATAATGTCTGTAAGGTATGATGGCTGTTATAAGAAATGCAGGTATAGCAATAATCAGATTTATTAACTGCTTTCGATAAAAATGAGTTGGTTCAAAATTATAAATATTTACTGACCATACCATACTAGCGCTGTAAATCATAATTAATCCGAATAAACAGAGCATCAAATAGACTGCAAATAGCGGATAATCAAAGTTTCGTAGAATTCGGTTTACATAAGTCTTCATGTACTAGCTACCTCATCGTCCTAAATAAAAAACTCAAACCGTATGAGAAGTTTGAGTCTTTCATTTATTTTTTTGTATACAGTTCGTGCAAGACGTTCAACTCTTTTTCCAACAACGCGAGGATCTCACGGCCTTTTTCTTGCTCAACCAGACCGAGTTTTACAGCAAAATCAATTTCACGAGATAGCCCGTACATTTGCGTATCGAGCACTTCCTCGTAAAGCGGGCATTGCGGCATAGTTAAGTTGTCCATCTGAACCTTTATCAACTTAGCAATCTTCTCCGCATCTATATGCAGCTGCTTCATCGCTTTTTCTTTGTAAGTATCTTGAACTTCTATATCCATGGAGACGCCCCCATTATTCATTATTCCCGCAAGGTGTTGGTGTCTAAATTGTATCTTTTGCAATTAAAAATTGCAAGTATTACCCGATGAAAATATATAACCAAAATGAATTCCTTTTCACTTCTATGATGAAAAGGTATACTTAAAATAGTTTATTTGAATTCAGCAGAAAGCTTCCACTTCTAAAGGCAGTGAGAGAAATGCAATTTTGTTACTGTTCAGATGGTGTTCAAACGCTTGTTGAATTCAGATAAAGCTTCCGGCGAATGTCACAGAGATTTAGAGCAAGCTCGAAAAATCCGGATATAATTCTGCCGTGGCATAATGGATAATGATTGAGGGGGAAGAATTTTGGAATCAATTGTACCAATTAGAGGTAATGTGAAGCACGCTATCACATTGGACCCTACAGTTTGGATATTTGACGATCGGCGTATAGATCTAGATATTTTCTTTACAGAGGATTTTGTTGAAAGAGATGAAATGGAAGAGTATAAAGAAAAAATGGGCAAGCACTGGTCAAGAGAAATCATGGAAGGTGCTACATATCCGCCAACTTTAAAAAGTGAAAAAAGATATGAAAAAGATAAAATGTTGACAGGCAGCTTCGCTATGGTTCTAGAGCCTTTCATTCACAATGCAGTGCCGAATGCTAGCGCATCAACGTTTTCACTCATTACAAAAGACAATGAAAAATACACGTATCCACTTTCCGATGCTGCAAATATTCTTTTTAAATTCAGTCATGAAGGCAAACCTCTGAGAGAAGACGGGCCTGTACATGTACTATTTAAGGACGGCTCGAATCAACACTCCCCGATCCGTCATGTTCAAGCAATCGAAGTGGATTGAAGGAGATGACCGCATGCGTGTCAAATGCGTCCTATGCGACCAAATCGACCAGTTAGCAGATGATGATCCTCATGCTAAAAAGCTGCGAAATCGGCCCATTCACACATATATGTGTCCCACATGCAAGCTGCGAATCAGCGAATTAACCGAGTCGAGAATAGCAACAGGCAACTTCGTTTTCCATCGAAGTTCACACTTAACTGAAAAAGATTTTTGATTTTTAAAGCAAAAAACTCCGTTGTCATCACACAACGGAGTTTTTTGCTTTATAGATATTTTAAGTGCTGAGCAGTGGAGTTTAAAATCAATAAAAGAAAGCTGGGATTGCGGTTCAGGATTTGCGCTCCAAATGGAGACATTTTCCGTAGGGGGTGGCTAGAGCTAATCGAACAGCGAAGGGTCCGATTTGTAAAATTACTGTGTTTCTTTGCAGAATTTTTACAGCACATACTCCTAACGCTTTGCTCAGTCCAAGGCCACAAGAAGAACGCTGATCCTCCCGAAGTCGCCCCATCTTCCGCTCCAATCCTTACTTCGAATGTAGAAGCATATAGCAATCTCACTGGATTTTTTCTTAAAATCTAAGAAGAATAGCCTTACTCAGATTATAAAACGGGCATCTTTCCTTGATTATGTTCAAAGACATTAAGCGAAATGTGCCGCTAACACTTTGCTTTTGCTCCAATTTAGATAGTTAGCCCGGATACGTATTGAATTCTTCGTTTACAGCAAGTGTTTGCTTGCTCGTAATGAAAAGCCTTTAAGTCCCGAGATATTCTTCCTTGTTTTATAGCTTTCTTAGCGCGAAGATACACTCAATAACTTCAGTTAAATACGCAGTTGATCGGAGTGCAGGGTGGCGAAAGGCAAAGATATGCTCTCAACGCTAAGCTTTTGTTCGCAAAAGCAGTTCCACGTTACGGCTATTCCTGTGGGGGACAGCGCGACAGGTGAGAACCCGCAGAAGCGACGAGGAGGCTCACCGAGCGCCCCACGGAAAGCGTCGAAAGCGTCCACCCGGAACGCAATTCAACGGTGCCGTACCCTCTGTCGAATTCTTCTATTCACATAAAAAGACTCCGTTGTCATTGCACAACGGAGTCTTTTTTATGTTCATTTAAACGACGAACACGGTAAATAATAAGAATGGCAGCGGCTACGATCAATCCTTCTACGATTGGAAGGAAGAAGGCCAAGAAAGTCAAAACCAAGCACCCTATAAACAAAAATGCATAGATTACGACATTCTGCCAAAAATTGATTTTTTTCGCAAATCCAAGCTTATAAACAATAGCAGACATGATGAAAACGAGGGCGAACAGAATATAGCCCGCGATGTCGAAATTAGGAGCTAGTTCATAGACCATCCGTGCGATTCCCGACATCCGATTGTAGACCATTTCCGAATCCTCTACTCTCATTCCATACATTCCCTTCTATCTATATTATTCCCCAAGTTTTTTCCTTTTATTTGCGCGATCACGTTCACTCTTGTCGAGAATTTTCTTTCGTAAACGAATCGTTTGTGGGGTAATTTCACAATACTCGTCGTCCCCAATATACTGAAGAGCTTCTTCTAGTGACATAATACGCGGTTTTTTCGTCGTAACCGTTTGATCTTTCGTAGCAGAACGGACATTAGTCGCGTGCTTAACTTTTGTTAAGTTAATCGTCAAATCGCTGTCACGATTGCTCTCGCCCACTACCATACCTGCATAGATTTCAGCACCTGTTTCAACAAACATTGTACCACGGTCTTCTAGTTGCATAACTCCGTAGCCCGTCACAGTTCCATTTTCCATAGAAACTAGAACTCCGTGTCTTCTTCCACCAATTTTACCTGAAGTGACCGGTTTATAGCTATCAAATGTATGGTTTAAGATACCATAACCACGAGTCAATGTAAGGAATTCAGTTGTGTAACCGATCAACCCACGCGCAGGCACTAGGAAAATTAGACGAACTTGTCCATTCCCATTATTGATCATATCCAACATTTCACCTTTTCGCTCACCGATCGACTCGATGATCGAACCCGTATGATCTTCTGGAACGTCGATCTGAACACGCTCAAAAGGCTCGGAACGCACACCGTCAATCTCACGGATAATGACTTGCGGCTTCGATACTTGCAATTCATATCCTTCACGACGCATATTTTCAATTAGGATGGATAAATGAAGCTCACCGCGTCCTGAAACGATCCACTCGTCCGGGGAATCAGTAGGATCTACACGTAATGAAACGTCCGTCTCCAATTGTTGATCCAAACGCTCTTGAATCTTCCGGGCTGTAACCCATTTACCTTCCCGACCTGCGAATGGACTGTTGTTCACTAAAAATCTCATTTGAAGCGTCGGCTCATCAATATGAAGTTCTGGTAGAGCTTCCTGATGATCCGTCGGACATACAGTCTCTCCGACATCAATATTGCCCATTCCTGAAACCGCCACGAGATCTCCCGCAAAAGCTTCCTCAACTTCCACTCTCTTTAGACCCATGAATCCATATAATTTAGTCACGCGTAGATTTTTCACAGACCCGTCACGTTTCAATACGGAGACTTGCTCGCCTACTTTCATCGTTCCACGGAAAATTCGTCCGATTCCGATACGGCCAACATAATCATTATAGTCCAATAGAGACACTTGGAACTGTAAAGGCTCATCACGATTATCGATCGGCGCCGGGATATGTTCCAAAATCGCATCATATAGAACACGCAAAGTATCTTCCTGTGTTGCTGGATCCGGCGAAAGACTCGCAGTACCATTAAAGCCTGATGCATACACTACAGGGAATTCTAATTGCTCATCGTTCGCATCCAGCTCAATGAATAATTCCAGTACTTCATCAACCACTTCTTCAGGTCTTGCGAATTCACGGTCAATTTTATTTACTACAACGATTGGTTTCAAGTTCGTTTCCAATGCTTTCTTCAAAACGAAGCGAGTTTGAGGCATACACCCTTCAAACGAGTCGACAACTAGGATTACGCCGTCTACCATTCGTAAAATTCTTTCCACTTCTCCACCAAAGTCCGCGTGACCTGGTGTATCCATGATGTTAATTTTCGTATCTTTATATTCAATAGCTGTGTTTTTAGCTAATATCGTAATTCCGCGTTCACGTTCCAATTCATTAGAATCCATCGCCCGGTCGTCTACATGCTCATTTGATCGGAAAATACCTGACTGTTTTAACAACTGGTCAACTAATGTAGTTTTACCATGGTCAACGTGGGCTATAATTGCAATATTTCTAAGATCTGCTCGTTCGTTTGTCATTTTTTCACTCCGTTTATCTTTTTTCAGATGTTCAACTGTGTTATTATAGCACAAGATAGTTCATTTCAATAATATTTAATTTTATCTTTTTTCAGCAGAAGACTTCCACCTCTATAGGTGGTTGGGATGATTGCAGTTTTATTTCCTGTTCAGCGGGTGCTCAAATGCTTGCTGAACAAAGAGATAGCCTCCGGCGGATGTCACATATTTTGATGGTGTTAAAGGTTAACTGCCTGCGTCACGCAGGTCTAAGCACAATTCAAAATCTGGACACAATTACACCGAGGCGTAATTGATAAGGAGGGATTTTCTTGAAAGATATTAAGTGGATTTTTGTTCTTTATTCACTTGGGGCCGTTTTATCTATGTCTGCGATCGGCATTGGGATAGGCATGCGGAGCATTTTTGTCGTCGTTCTTGCCATCGTCGCCCTTATTCTAATCATGGGGAATGGCTTTAAAACAAAAGCTCGTATGCGCGAACAAGGTACATTGTAACTATATTTTACATACAGGTAAAGGGACTGTACATTAAACCAAACCGGTTTAACAAACAGCCCCTTTTTTATTTTAGTCGGATATATTTTGATAGTATTTCCTCATGCAAACCTGGTCGTGTTACAATAAATGTATCCGTCCCAAGTAAATGAGGCGCTTCGCCTTGCAAGCTTGTTGCTACAGCTCCTACTTCTTGGGCAATTACGATGCCGCCCGCTATGTCCCATGGCGCTAATCGCATCGAGATATAGGCATCGATCCTGCCTGATGAAACGTATGCTAACTCAATCGCCGCAGAGCCATAAGAGCGCGTTCCTCTACAACGAGTTACGAGTTGAATGATTTTATCATTATCTACCTTAGTGTTTGGCGCCACCCAACTTGCATTAATACCAATTAACGCTTCCTCAAGAGGCGTTATTTCAAGTTGTGGAAGTCGCTCATCATTGAAGTAAGCTCCCTCGCCTTTTGCAGCGTGATATAAATCATCACCCATTACATCATATATGTAGCCCAGCATCCCCACGCCGTCTACATAAATCCCCAAGGAAATAGCGAAATTCCTTCTTTGATGGATGAAATTCATCGTCCCATCTATTGGATCCAAGAACCATACAGTCCCGTCCAATGAAGTAATTTTATCTCCAAATCCCTCTTCAGAAACAATTTTATGTTCCGGAAAATCTTGTTTCACTCGATCCACAAAGAACCTTTCGATTTCCTTGTCGATATTTGTAACTAAATCATTTGCATCTGCTTTTGAATCGATGTCTATCGTATTAAAAAAAGACACACGTATTTTGTGGCCAGCCTCTTTGATTAACGATTTTGCATATCGATCGATCGCATTAAGATTCATCTTGCCACCTCTTCCCATTCCGACTAGTGTTAGTATAACATACAGTAGAAAGAACAGAAGAGAATACGGTTACAGCCTGTTAAGTAAAAAGGCATCCGTCACATTTTCTTCAAATCTGAAGGAAATGGGGATGCCTTTTACAATTCGACACTCACGCTGTGAAAACATTTAGCGTCTCCAACTCGCTGTGGATTTCAGCAAGCCGTTGTTTACTTTTTTCAACTTGTTTTGAATCCTCTTCTTGCAATGCATCATACAGAGTCGCCAATTCGTAATCAAGTTCTAAATTCAGCGTTCGGACATATTCTCTTTCCACATCTTCTTTGCGTATGAAATGAACAACTTGTTTCATGAGTAAGCACCCCTTTTAATTAATTAGCTTTCACTAACCGCCTTATATCATAGTATGTGAAAATTCCGACTTTAAGTGGTTAGAAGCCTTGTTATTTTAAATTATTCCCCGTTTATTGATAAGATAAACGTAGACATTTCAAACTGGAGGAGAATTTCATTGACTCAAAATTATTGGTCAGCAACAGATTTCAATGTTTTTACGATAGAAGGCCTTGATCAACGCATGGCTGCACTGCAACAAAAAATTCAACCGAAATTCAAAGAATTAGGAGACCATTTTTCACACACCCTTTCAACTCACGGTAAAGGAGAATTTTTCCCTCATGTTGCAAAACATGCTAGACGAACAGTAAATCCACCAAAAGATAGCTGGGTGGCATTCGCTCCCGCGAAAAGAGGATACAAAGCGTTACCTCACTTTCAGATTGGCTTGTGGGGCACTCATTTATTCATCGTGCTGGCAATTATTTATGAAAATCCTGATAAAAAAGGGATTGCAGAACGGTTAGAAAAAAACTTGGAAGTTTTGACGTCTTTGCCGAATGATTTCATTGTTTCGGGGGATCATATGAAGCCGGACGTCGACTTAATTAGCGAAGTACGTACAGAAGGCCTTAAAAAGCTGTTGGAGCGCTTGCAGACAGTGAAGAAAGCTGAATTTCTAGTCGGACGGCATCTATCTAAAAAGGATGCAGCAGAAATGACAGAGCAGCAATTTTACAGCTTTGCCACAGACACGTTCAATCACCTTCTGCCTGTCTATGATATTGTGATAAATTCTTATGATTGATATGTTGAACAAAAAAACACGGTATCAGTAATTTACTTCTGATACCGTGTTTTTCAGTATGTTTTTTTCAGTGCAAGCAGTGTTAGATTTATAAGTATTACACTTTTAACAACTCTCCAGCTTTGCGTTCTCTCGCTAACTTTACAACTCGATAAGCGACATAACCGCTGCTTTCCTCGAACTCTTTACACAACGTCTTTTCTTCCGCCATAGAGGGCACAACTTTCTTGAATGAACCATAATGGTTCATAAAATCTTCTCGCTCAACAGAAGACTCGTAGGCTTGTTCTACTTTAGTGAAAAAATCGATTACTGACACGATTTCCTCCGTAGACCAATCTGCTCGCAGCGGATATTGATATTCAGCCATTTAGCTCTCCCCTTATTGGATATACCATTTTTCTCGGATGTTTTCAGCTTCATTTTTCATTCGAGCAAATAACTCAGAAACACTCGGGACGTCGTCAATCATTCCAGCGATCTGACCGCCCCATCCAAAGCCTTCGCTTGCAGCTCCATCGTGGATGAGCTTACAGTTCGCTTCGCCGCTGATATACGATTTTAATCCCTCATAATCGGCGCCTTCAGCCTCTAACCGCAAAATCTGCTCCGTCCATTCATTCTTCAATGCACGCGCCGGTGCTCCTATTGTTCTTTTAATTATCGTAGTATCTTGCTCCGTGCTGTCCAGCAAGGACTGAACGTAAGCTTCAGATGCATGAACACATTCTTTTGTGGCGATAAATCTGGTACCCATCTCAATACCTTCCGCACCAAGAGCATGCGCAGCCATCCAGCCGCGGCCGTCTCCTATTCCACCTGAACCAATGACAGGGATACTCACAGCGTCTACAATTCGAGGAATCAGCACCATTGTTCCAATATCATCGCGCCCTAGATGACCTCCGCCTTCCTGTCCGACAGCAATAACTGCATCCGCACCAATTTCTTCTGCTTTTTGTGCCTGTCTCCTTGCAGCTACCAATACCATCTTTTTAACGCTCGTTCCTTTTAGCATATCAAATAAAGGCGCCGGATTTCCACCCGTCACCGAAAGAATCTCTACATCTTCTTCAAGGGCAGCTTCCACCATCGATTCATACGCTCTGCCGTGATTACCAATTGCGAAGTTCACTCCGAACGGCTTAGCTGTTTTCTTTCGTACACTGCGTATTTCCTGTTTCAATGCTTCCGGCGAAGGTAGGCTCATTGCGGTAATTTGCCCTAAACCTCCAGCTTCCGAAACTGCCGCAGCCAAATCTGCATAAGCTAAATACGCAAGACCTCCTTGTACAATTGGATATTCAATTCCAAACAACTCAGTCACCCTTGTTTTCCAAATCACAACTCCACCCCTTTTCTCAATTCAAAAACAACTCATGAGAAAGTAATCCCCATGAGTTGTTTAATTTCTAGTTGTTTTATTTCGTCATCATATGGATTGGCTTACCAAGAGCAACTTCAGCTGCTTCCATGGAAATCTCGCCAAGTGTAGGATGCGCATGGATCGTCATAGAAATATCTTCAAGAGTCATTCCCGCTTCAATGGCTAGTCCCATTTCAGCAATCATGTCAGAAGCATTTTCACCAACGATTTGTGCACCTAGAAGCAAACCGTCTTCCTTACGTGCAACAAGCTTCACGAAGCCGTCTGTTGCATCCAAAGAAAGTGCGCGGCCATTTGCAGCAAACGGGAACTTACCGCTTACTACGTCATAACCTTCATCTTTTGCTTGTTGTTCATTCAAACCAACAGTAGCAAGTTCAGGATCTGTAAAGCAGACAGCCGGAATAGCCAAGTAGTCTACTTCAGATTTCTCACCAGAAATTGCTTCAGCTGCAATTTTCGCTTCATAGGAAGCTTTATGAGCAAGTTGTGGACCTGGTACGATATCACCGATTGCATAGACATTCGGAACATTCGTACGGCACTGTTTATCCACTTCAATCAAGCCGCGGTCTGTCATGTTCAAGCCTAGTCCTTCAAGACCGATTTCGTCAGTGTTCGGACGGCGGCCAACTGTCACAAGAACATAGTCCGCTTCGACTTTTACTTCTTCACCGTTTGCTTCATACGTTACTACTACACCATCTTTTGTCTCTTCCACACCTTTAGCAGATGCTTTAACGACAACTTCAACGCCCTTTTTCTTCAGGCCTTTTTTAACGATTTGAGTCATTTGTTTTTCAAAGCCTGCAAGAATGTCATCTGCCCCTTCAATGATCGTCACTTCGGAACCTAAGTTCGCATAAGCCGAACCTAGCTCAGTGCCGATATATCCGCCACCAATAACGACAAGTTTTTTAGGCAATTCCTTCAGATTCAAAGCTCCTGTTGAATTAATTACACGGTCAGTAAATTTGAACGATGGGATTTCGACAGGGCGTGCACCTGTTGCAATGATCACATTATTGAATTTATATGTTTGTGCAGAGTTATCTGTCATCACACGTACTGTATTAGCATCCACAAAGTATGCTTCACCATTAACAGTTTCAACTTTATTGCCTTTTAAGAGTCCTTCCACGCCGCCTGTCAATTTAGAAACTACTCCGTCTTTAAATTTCTGAGCTTTTGAGAAGTCTAATTTGACAGATTCAGTAGTGATCCCCATAGAATCAGAATCTTGAGCTGCTGCATACCGATGTCCGACAGAGATCAGCGCCTTGGATGGAATACATCCTACGTTCAAACAAACGCCGCCTATCGTCTCTTTTTCTACGATTGTTACTTTCTGTCCCAGTTGAGCTGCACGAATTGCTGCTACATACCCTCCTGGGCCTGACCCGACTACGAGTGTGTCTACTTCGATTGGAAAATCTCCTACTACCATGTGCTTTACGCCTCCATTAATAAAAGTGATGGGTTACCTAGTAATTCCTTAAGATAGTTTAACGCTAATTGCCCCGTTACGCCATCAATTACTCGGTGATCGAACACTAAAGATAATGCTAACATAGGTGCTGCTACAATTTCACCATTTTTTACTACAGGTTTTTCAGAAATTCTTCCGACACCTAAAATAGCTACTTCTGGATGGTTAATAATTGGTGTAAACCATTGGCCGCCTGCTGAGCCGATATTCGTGATCGTACATGACGCGCCTCTCATTTCTGAAGCTTGCAATTTACCTGAACGAGCTTTTTCAGCCAATTCATTTACTTCATTCGAAATAGAGAACATGGATTTACGATCTGCATTCTTCACGACAGGTACCAAAAGGCCACGATCTGTATCTGCCGCAATCCCAATATTGTAATAATGTTTCTGAATCAATTCTTCCGTCGCATCGTCCAGTGATGTATTCAGTTGCGGGAATTCACGCAGAGTCGCTACCAAAGCTTTGACAACATACGGCAAGTACGTCAGCTTAATGTCTCTTTCCGCTGCAATCGCTTTGAATTCTTTTCGGTGTGCAACAAGTGCTGTGACATCTACTTCATCGAGCAATGTAACATGCGCTGCTGTATGCTTGGAATTCGACATAGCCTTCGATATCGCTTTACGTATAGGAGACAATTTTTCACGTGTTTCAGGGAATTCACCTTCAAATACAGGTTTCTGTTTTTCTGAAACAGTTTCATCCACCGCAGGCTCTTCTGTTTGAGGAGCTTCTGCGCTTGGCTGTTGCTGACCGCCTGCTTTAAATGCATCGATATCTTCTTTAAGTACCCGGCCGTTTTTCCCGCTGCCTGTAACGCTTGAAATCGTTACATCTTGCTCTCTTGCATACTTACGGACAGAAGGCATAGCGATTACTCTGCGATGTTCATCAGCAGATTGTGAAGAACCCTCTTGTTTTGTTCCGACAGGTTGCTGATCATCAGCAGGCTGCTCCGGCTTTTTCGCTTCGGCTGCGCCAAACGCCTCTTCCACTTGTTCATGTGATTTTTCAGCGCTCGCTTCTTCGGATGAAGAATCTTGACCAGCGCCCTCATCATGATCTGGAATATCATGATCCGGTGCGTCAAAACGAACTAACTTATCGCCAACAACTGCCACTGTGCCTTCATTGACATAGATTTCTTCAACTGTACCTGATACAGGTGATGGGATTTCCACCACGGCTTTATCATTTTGTACTTCTAGCAATGTATCATCTTCCTGGATCGAGTCGCCTGGTTTCACAAACCATTTTACGATCTCTCCTTCATGTATACCTTCCCCAATGTCCGGTAAACGAAATTCATAGGTCACGTAATTCACCCTTTCTGGATTGTCTTACAATTGGTCTGATTAAAATGTCAGTACTTCTTTTGCTTTTGCTGCTATATCTTTCGCATTCGGAAGCCATGTATTTTCACCAGCTGCAAACGGATAAACAGTATCTGGCGCTGTTACACGCAATACAGGCGCTTCCAAACTCAAAATTGCTCGTTCAGTGATTTCCGCTACGACATTCGCTGCGATCCCTGCTTGACGCTGCGCTTCTTGAACAACGATCACGCGATTGGTTTTTTCGACAGAGTTAATAATTGTTTCGATGTCGAGTGGCTGAATCGTCCGCAAGTCGATTACTTCCACAGAATACTCTTCTTTTTCCAACGCTTCCGCAGCTTTCAGGCTTTCTTGAACCATCGCACCGTAGGCAATGATCGTCAAATCTGTTCCTTCACGCTTAACATCTGCTTTCCCTAACGGAATTGTATACTCCTCTTCAGGTACTTCCTGTCTGAATGAACGATATAATTTCATATGCTCTAAGAATATTACAGGATTATCATCCCGAATCGCAGAGATCAACAAGCCTTTTGCATCGTAAGGTGTAGAAGGAATGACGACTGTTAAACCAGGCTGCGCTGCCACAAGGCCTTCTAAACTATCTGCGTGCATTTCCGGAGTAGCTACCCCGCCGCCAAACGGCGCACGAATCGTTACAGGTGCATTGAAGTGGCCACCCGTTCTAAAGCTCATTCTAGCCAATTGTCCGCTAACGGAATCCATTACTTCAAATAAAAAGCCAAAGAATTGAATTTCCATGATGGGACGGAAGCCGGTCAACGCCAGCCCGATTGCCAATCCGCCAATTCCTGATTCGGCAAGCGGCGTATCGAATACACGCTCTTCCCCGAACTCTTTATGAAGGCCTTCCGTCGCCCGGAAGACACCTCCGTTTGCACCTACATCTTCCCCGAACAACAAAACATTTTCATCCGCTTTTAGTTCAGTGCGAAGTGCTTCTGTAATTGCTTGAATCATTGTCAACTGTGCCATCGATCAATTCGACTCCTTTCCAACATACACATCCAATTGTTCTTGTAAATTAAATGGCAGATCGCCTTTATACATGATTTTCATAAAATCGCTTGCTTTTTGTTTTGGAGCCGCATCTGCTTTCTTAATTGCTTCTTTAATTTCTTCTTTCGCCCGTTCAATAACTTTTTCTTCCTGTTCTTTAGACCAGATGCCTTTGCCCTCTAAGTAAGTTCTGAAACGAACGATCGGGTCACGTTTTTCCCATTCGCTGTCAATATCAGATGTACGATAGCGTGTTGGGTCGTCCCCAGCCATTGTATGCGGTCCGTAACGGTAACACATCGTCTCGATCAATGTTGGACCGTCGCCATTGATTGCACGCTCTCTTGCGTCACGAGTCGCTACATATACCGCCAACGGATCCATGCCGTCAACCAGAACACTTGGCACGCCTGCAGCCACGCCTTTTTGAGCTAGTGTCTTTGCAGCCGTCTGCACATCCCGATGAGTAGAAATTGCATATTGGTTATTTTGGATAATGAAGATTGCCGGTACTTTGTAAGCTCCCGCGAAGTTCAACCCTTCATAGAAGTCACCTTGAGAAGTACCACCGTCACCTGTATATGTTATAACAACTGCTTTCTTTCCTTTTTTCTTATAACCCAGACCGACTCCCGCTGCCTGTATATATTGAGCGCCAATGATGATCTGAGGAGGGAAAATATTTAAACCATCCGGAATAACGCTGCCTTCATAATGGCCTCTTGACCATAAAAACGCCATATCTAACGGCCAGCCGTGGAAAAGCAATTGAGGCACATCACGGTAACCTGGAAGAATGAAATCTTCTTTTTCCAAAACATACTGAGAAGCAAGCTGAGAAGCTTCTTGACCTGCCGTAGGAGCATAGAAACCTAATCTCCCCTGTCTGTTTAAAGAAATGGAACGTTGATCCAAAATTCGTGTATAAACCATGCGAGTCATCAATTCAACTAATTCTTCGTCAGGAAGTTTCGGATCTAGGTCCTTATCTACGATTTTTCCTTCTTCATTGAGAATTTGCACCATATCAAATTGGCTTTCAATCAGTTGAAGCGCTTTCACCGGATCATACTGATTTCCTTTTTTAGCTACCATATCTTGATCTCTCCTTCGTATCTGTATTATATTGTTTTCGAATAAAATTAATACAACTAACTATATTTCCAAGTATACTCAAAACTGAGCGCTTGGTCAAACATTGTATTTAAAGAGTTTCCGCTCATTACCTGTCTTTTCAAAAAACACTCTGTACTAAAACAATATGACTTCTGTATTGGTACAGATGCTGCAATTCCACTGTTTGACTAGTCAATATTCCTCCCGAAATTAGACTCTCCAAAAAAGCAGGGTATATTCTCCCTGCTTTTCTCTTTCCTTATTTCGCTTTCTCTAAACTTCCAAACGCACGTGTTTGTAATCGATTGACCTCATTTGTGGATTTATTGAATTCGTCTATTTTCTGTTGAAGACCAGAAGTTAAGATATTCACTTCCTTAACTTGTTTTTGTAATTGGCTGGAGCGAATTTCTCGGTCTTCCAATTGAGTATACAGCTGAGTTTGTGCATCAATGAGGTTTTTGTAATCCGAAATCAATTGCTCATGTTTTTCAAAACGTTCTTCTAAAGCTTGAATTAGTTTTTCCAACGTCTCTTTTTCTGCTTTGTCCACTATGTCAATCAACGCAGACAACTTGTCTGCCGCTTCTCTAGCCTCGCTTAAAGCTTTCTCTTCTTTTTCTATTATGATCGTTCGTTCTCTTGCTGATTTTTTCAAAGAAGCAACTTGCTTTTTCACTTCTGGATATTGTTCTTGGGTTAGTTCCATCGTATCGGTGAAGCGTTTTTGTTCTTTTAATTCTTGCTGGTTCAGCTTTTTCACGTAGCTTATTCCTTGTTTCTCCTTTTCATTTACGTCGGCCAGCGTGTCTGTAAGCTGCTGTTCCACTGTCTGGTCTTCAGAGCATGCACTCAACACTGAGACCATTGCAATTATCAATATTATTTTCTTCATAGAAGAAGCCTCCTAAACTATTCTCCGTACTTTTCTCTTTCACCATTTTTCAGGTTCGTTTATACTAGTAACAACCATATCCGAAAGGAAGAGTAGAAATGATTTTAATGAAAGATATTATTCGTGAGGGGCATCCAACCTTGCGCGCGAAAGCAAAAGAGATGACTTTCCCATTAAGTGTTGAAGATCAACAATTATGTGATGACCTATTAGAATATATAGTAAACAGTCAAGATGAAGAGCTCTGTGAAAAATATAACTTACGTTCAGGAATCGGTCTAGCAGCACCTCAAGTGAATGCTTCAAAAAGAGTATTTGCTTTGCATATACCTGACGATGAAAAACCTTTGACGAACTTCATTGCCATTAATCCGAAAATCGTAAGCCACTCTGTAGAAAAAACGTATATTTCTTCTGGAGAAGGCTGCTTATCTGTAGACCGTGACGTACCAGGATATGTCCCACGTTATTCGCGCATCACAATTAAAGCATATGATAAAGAAGGCAATGAAATAAAGAAACGTTTAAAAGGGTTACCTGCCATCGCTTTTCAGCATGAGCTGGATCATCTAAACGGCATTATGTTTTATGACCATATTGATGAGAATGCTCCTTATAAAGATATCCCAGGTGCTATCCCGTTCGAAAGAGAGTAAAGGAATAAAACTTGACAGAGAGTTCAGATTATGGTATAGTCTTGTCAAGGAGTGATGAAGCCATGTACAAACGTCTTAAACGCAAATTGCTTAGACGACTGAATGGCCTGCTCGGTAAAAAGACTATTGCCTAGACTTTTACGCCCGCCAAGCAATTGGTGGGCTTTTCTTTATTTTAAAGAAATTAAGTGCTATTATGAAGAATATGTTTTATATCGAACGTAAAAAAGGAGAGTTCATTATGATTTTTAAAGTTTATTACCATGAAAACGTACACCAAGTTCCAGTCCGCGAAAACACACAGAGCTTATACGTTGAAGCCGAAACAGAGAAGGCCGTCCGCGATCAGTTGCAAGACCGCCAGATTATGATCGAATACATTCAAAAGCTGGAAGGCGAACATTTAGAGTACGAACAAGCTTCCCCTCACTTCCAGGTCGAGCAGGTCTAAATAAATGAAGTCGATTAAAAATAACGAAACGGCCGTATTTGCCCTAGGCGGACTAGGTGAAATCGGTAAAAATACGTATTGTGTGCAATTCCAAGATGAAATTATCATCATTGACGCTGGGATTAAATTTCCTGAAGATGACTTGTTAGGCATTGACTATGTAATTCCTGATTACACATATCTTGAACGTAATGTCGACAAAATCAAAGGACTTTTTATCACGCACGGACATGAAGACCATATCGGCGGAATCCCTTATCTATTGCGCAAAGTAAATATCCCAGTCTATGGAGGAAAACTTGCGATTGGTTTATTACGTAATAAATTAGAAGAACACGGATTGCTTCGTACTACGAAGCTACATGAAATCGAAGAAGATGATTTTATTAAATTCCGTAAAACAGCCGTATCTTTCTTCAGAACAACGCACAGTATACCAGACGCTTTTGGTGTTGTAATCAAAACACCATCCGGCAATATCGTGCACACAGGAGATTTCAAGTTCGATTTCACGCCTGTAGGAGAACCTGCGAACTTGCACAAGATGGCAAAAATAGGAAGCGAAGGCGTGCTATGTCTTCTATCAGATAGTACAAATGCCGAAGTGCCGAACTTTACAATGTCCGAAAGAAAAGTCGGAGAAAGCTTGAATGATATCTTCCGTACTGTAGATGGACGAATCATTTTCGCTACTTTCGCTTCGAATATCCACCGTTTGCAACAAGTGATCGAAGCCGCTCAAAACTTCAACAGGAAGATTGCTGTTTTCGGACGCAGTATGGACAATGCCATCACGATCGGACGAGAACTAGGTTATATCGATGCACCAAAAGATTTATTCGTCGATTCCCAATCACTCAATCGCCTGCCTGCAAATGAAGTGATGATTCTTTGTACGGGCAGCCAAGGGGAACCAATGGCGGCACTATCACGTATTGCAAATGGTACGCATAGACAAGTACAAATTCAGCCGGGTGACACGGTGATTTTCTCATCTTCTCCGATTCCAGGCAACACGCTCAGCGTCAACAAGACGATAAATTCGTTATTCCGCGCAGGAGCAGAAGTCATCCACGGTCCGTTAAATAATATTCATACATCCGGTCACGGATCACAAGAAGAACAGAAGTTGATGCTGCGTCTGATCAAGCCGAAGTACTTCATGCCGATTCACGGTGAATACCGTATGATGACGATGCATGAACAACTCGCTGTAGATTGCGATGTAGAGCGTGAAAATGTATTCATCATGGCGAACGGTGATGTGCTTGCACTTACTGATCAAACAGCCAGACTTGCCGGCCGAGTTCCTTCTGGGGATGTCTACATTGACGGAAGCGGCATCGGCGATATCGGCAATGTAGTATTGCGCGACCGCCGAATTTTATCAGAAGACGGTTTAGTCATCGTTGTCGCAACGATCGATACGAAGAAAAACCGCCTTGTATCCGGTCCTGATTTGATTTCCCGCGGATTTGTTTACATGCGTGAATCAGGCGCCATGATCAACGAAGCCCAATATATGCTATCCAAAACATTGAAACGGAAATTGGAAACTAAGCCAGATTCCGTTAATCAATTGAAAAGCGATATTATCGACACACTCGTTCCGTATCTCTACGAAAAAACAAAACGTAAGCCGATGATTCTTCCGGTTATTATGGAACTATAAAATGGTATACAAAAAGCAAGCGCATCTAATCTGCACTTGCTTTTTTGTTAAGTATTAGTGTAGCGCCTTTCGTTCAAAACGATGAATATCTAAATCCGAACCGATGACAATCAATATATCATTGACTTCGATTTGTTCTATCGCTTGAGGGGACACCAGAATGTGCGTACCTCTTTTGATCGCGACGATATTTACTCCAAACTTAGCACGGATATCCAAATCAATCAGGGAAGATCCGGCAAGATGATCGTTTGCTTGTATCTCCACGATGGAATATTCATCCGACAGTTCCAAGTAGTCCAGTATGTTATTGGAAACTAAATTATTTGCAATACGCTTCCCCATATCACGTTCAGGATGGACGACTTGATCTGCCCCTATCTTCCGCAGCACTTTCTCATGATAATCATTCTGCGCTTTGACTGTGATCCGAGAGACACCAATTTCTTTGAGAATCAACGTGGTTAAAATGCTAGCTTGAATGTTTTCACCAATCGCGATGACAACATGCTCGAAATTTCGAATACCTAAAGATCTCAAAGCCGCTTCATCTGTCGTATCGACCGCTACTGCTTGTGTAGCAATGTTCGCAAACTCATCCACTCGTTCCTGTGATTTATCAATCGCCATAACATCCGCTTCAAGTTCGATCAGTTCTTTGACAATACTGCCGCCAAAACGCCCTAAACCGATGACCACAAATTCTTTTTTCATATCCATGCTCCTCACATTACGTAGAAACCATCCGGCTCCCTTGCCTTATCGTAATCCCATTTTGAATTTCAGGAATAACTCATTATACACTCCGAGCGTCTCCAGTCCCAAATTCTTATACACTTCCAAATGTTCTCTCGCCTCTTCATCCGGATAGAATCTTTCATCTTCCGTGATTTCCTCATCCATGAAGGATAACGCTTTAACATTCGGCGTAGAGTAACCTACGTATTCCGCATTTTGCGCTGCAACTTCAGGGTCCAACATGAAGTTGATAAATTTATAGGCACCTTCAATGTTTGTAGCAGTGCGAGGGATAACAATATTATCAAACCACAGATTCGATCCTTCTTCAGGCACGATATAATCAATGTCTTCGTTTTCTGAGATCATATCTGCCGCTTGACCCGACCATGTAAGTGCGACAGAAGCTTCGTTGTTAATCATCAACTGGGTAACTTCATCACCAATTACAGCTTTTACATTGGGGCCCATTGTTTCAAGTTTATCCGTAGCCTCTTTCAACTCCTGCAAGCTAGTCGAATTCAATGAATAACCAAATGAATTCAATGCGACACCAAGTACTTCCCTTGCACTGTCGACTAGAATCACCTTCTGACGCAATGATGCGTCCCATAAACTTTCCCAACTCTCGAAAGTCTGTCCGTCCAAAAGAGATGGATTATAGGCAATGCCCAGCGTCCCCCAAAAGTAAGGAATCGAATATTTATTTTGCGGATCAAACGCGAGATTCATAAAGTACGGGTCAATATTCTTGATATTCGGGATTTTATCAAAATCCAAAGGCAGTAATAAATCCTTTTGCTCCATCATTTGAACAGCGTATTCTGAAGGCACCGAAATATCATAAGAAGTACCGCCCTGCTCAATTTTCCCCATCATTCCTTCATTTGAATCAAACGTTTCATATATTACTTTAATACCTTCCTGTTCTTCAAATTGCTTCAACAGTTCCGGGTCGATATATTCTCCCCAATTATAGACGGTTATCGTATCTTTCCCTACTCGCCCATGTTTATTTTCAAGCTGGAGGTTGATGAACAATAAGACAAAAGAAACGAGCAAAATGGTTGCCGCACTGCTTACAAGCCCTTTCATCTCTTCACCCCCTGGTTAGGTGATTTCGTTTTATTGCCGATGATATAATAACCCAGCACCAATACCATGGTAATAACGAAAATCAAGCCGGACAGCGCATTGATCGTCAATGTAATACCTGTTCGAGCCATTGAATAGATTTCAACCGACAACGTCGAGAAACCATTCCCTGTCACGAAAAAGGTCACCGCAAAGTCGTCCAATGAATACGTCAACGCAAGAAAGAATCCAGCGAAAATCCCCGGCTTAATATACGGCAGTACTACACGTGTCAGAACGTCTCTGCGAGAAGCCCCGAGATCGAGTGCAGCATCCACTAGAGAAGTGCTCATCTCAAGCAGCTTAGGCAGCACCATAATCACCACAATCGGTATACTGAACGCAATGTGTGAGATTAAGACGGAAGCAAATCCCAGTTTGACACCGATCAGTGTAAATAATATTAAAAATGATGCACCGATGATTACATCCGGGCTGACAATTAAGATATTATTCAATGACAATACAGTTTGCCGCATGGATTTATTTTTCATGAAATAAATTGCTAACGCTCCAATTACCCCGATGGTTGTAGATAACAAGGCAGACAGCAAAGCAATAATTATCGTATTCATGACGATGATCAAAAGGCGTGTGTCCTGGAACACCGCTTGATAATATTCCAAAGTAAAGGATTCAAAATTAGACATCCCGCCACCGGAATTAAAGGAATAATAAATGAGATAGAAAATAGGAGCATATAAAACTACAAAAACTAGGGCCAAATAGATCCTTGGCAGACTACTTAGTTTTCCCATTAGCGGAGGCTCCTTTCTCTTTTCCTGATGTCAGCAACATGATCAAAAACATGAAGATAATGAGGAACACTGCTATCGTCGATCCCATTCCCCAGTTTTGTGTTACTAGGAATTGCTGCTCAATTGCGGTCCCTAACGTAATCACTTTGTTGCCCGCGATCAACCTGGTGATCATGAACAAAGAAAGCGCAGGAATGAAGACGACCTGCACACCCGACTTCACACCATCGATCGTCATTGGCCATACGACCCGCTTAAACGTTACCCAACTGCTCGCACCCAGATCTTTCGAAGCGTCAAGCAAAGTCGGGTTGATTTTATCAAGCGAATTGAAGATCGGTAAAATCATAAATGGTATAAAAATATAGACCGATACGAATACAAAGCTGAAATCTGTAAATAAGATCTGCTGACTGCCGATTCCGATCGTTTCCAAAAAACCATTGATCGGCCCATACAGCCCCATCAAACCAATGAATGCGTAAGTCTTCAATAGAAGATTAATCCAAGACGGAATGATGATCAACAGCAACCACAATCGCTTATGCTTTGTTTTTGTAAGGAAATAAGCCGTCGGATAGGAGATCAGCAAAGAAAAAAAAGTAATTAGAAATGCATACCAAAAAGAACTCATCGTCAACTTAAAATAGATTGAACTGAAGAAGTTACGATAATTACCTAGCGTTAAATTCCCCGACAAATCAAAAAATGAATAATAGACTATGACCGCTATCGGAGCCAAGACAAATAACAGCATCCACACAGCATACGGCACGGCATAAACAAAGCGCAGCGGATTATTCTTCATCTTCCGCCACTCCAAACGACTCCAGACGTGCATCAAAGTCTTCTTCCGATTCATTCAATCGCATGACATGAATATCCGCCGGAGCAAAATCCAATCCAATCATCGTGCCTACGTCTGCAGGCTTCGTCGAATGGACCAACCACTCATTACCGTCCGTGTCGTAAGTAGATAATTCATAATGAACTCCGCGGAATAGCTGTGTATCTACTGTGACACTCAGCTTCCCTTTTTCAATCGTGGTCATCTCCAGATCTTCGGGACGAATGACAATGTCTACTTTCTCATTCGGATAAAATCCACCGTCCACACAGTCGAATTGCTTACCTGTAAACTCCACTAAATAATCTTTGATAATCCTTCCAGATACAATATTTGATTCACCGATAAAATCTGCAACAAAACGGTTGATCGGTTCATCGTAAATATCGATTGGGGTGCCGGATTGCTGGATCTCTCCATTGTTCATTACGAAAATTTCATCCGACATCGCAAGCGCCTCTTCTTGATCGTGTGTTACAAAGACGAATGTTTTTCCAAGTCTCTGCTGCAGTTCCCGCAATTCATACTGCATTTCTGACCGCAACTTTAAATCGAGCGCCGATAAAGGTTCATCCAGCAAAATCACTTCAGGGTCATTGATAATTGCTCGTGCAATAGCAACACGCTGACGCTGGCCACCTGACATTTCTGTGATTTCTCGAGATTCATAGCCCGCCAAATTGACAAATTTCAACGCTTCTTTCACTCTGCGGTCAATTTCATTCTTTTTTACTTTTTTAATGCGTAATCCAAATGCTACATTTTCATATACATTTAAATGGGGAAAAAGTGCATAATCTTGAAATACAGTGTTCACTTGTCGTTCGTTTGCCGGAACAGAATTAATCTTCTTTCCATTGAAAAGAATTGTGCCATCCGTAGCTTCTGTAAATCCAGCAATCAAACGTAAGATTGTAGTCTTCCCACAACCAGAAGGGCCAAGCAATGTATAAAATTTCCCCCGCTCCATTTCAAATGAAACGCGATTGAGTACAGTCGTCGACTCGTCATATCGCTTCGTGACATTTTCAAAGCGGATAATCGGTTGATTTGTCAATATGTTTCCTCCTTACACTACTCTACTTATTACATATACTACATGAAAACTTATAAACCTAATCATTATACACAAAACAATCCCGAAAGCAAATATTCTCGTGGTTTCAAGCGAAAATATAACATACAGGAAAATAGTCATGAAAATTGTTTTTTTGCAACGGGCATAGTAAAATAAAGCCATTGATTAAGGAGGGATTCAGTTGGAAGACCATTTGTTTTTTTATTTGGATTCTGATGCCAAGCGGAATCGGAAAACAGAACCAGCAACGAGAGAAAATCAACTAGAGGGAATCTTTCTTGTAAACAAGGAGAAAATCCGATCTTGGAAAGAAATGGCCTCTCATTGTATTGAGTGTATGGAACCTCTGCATTATAGCGATGAGTTTGATGCACGCTACTGCAAAGACTGCGATGAATGGCGTGAAATGATCTGTGATCCCAATTGCCAAACCTGCCAATCGCGACCATTGAAGCCCTCTGACTGCCAACAAGATTTTGAGTAAGCTTACACTTAGCTTGCCCAATTTCTTCGCATATACTATCTTCACTAACATTTACTAATTGTTATAATTTTCAAGTCAATCTAATTGTATTTGGATTCACTATTTGATAGTCTATATAAGAATTGTGCAATACAGACTAGGTTTTGCATACAAGATTAATTGGAGGGGTTTATAAATGGCTGAGCGCATGGTAGGTAAACAAGCTCCAGATTTCACAATGGAGGCAGTATTAGCTGACAAATCTTTTGGGAAAGTTAGTTTACAAGAAAACATTAAAAACGACAAATGGACAGTTCTTTTCTTCTATCCAATGGACTTCACTTTTGTTTGTCCAACAGAAATCACTGCGATGTCTGATCGCTATGATGAATTCGAAGACTTGGATGCTGAAGTAATCGGCGTATCCACTGATACCATCCATACACATCTTGCATGGATTAATACAGATCGCAAAGATAATGGCCTTGAACAACTTAACTACCCACTTGCAGCAGATACGAACCATGCAGTATCACGTGATTACGGCGTATTGATAGAGGAAGAAGGAATCGCATTACGCGGTCTTTACATCATCAATCCTGAAGGAGAACTTCAATACCAAACAGTTTTCCATAATAACATTGGTCGTGATGTGGATGAAACTCTTCGTGTACTGCAAGCATTGCAAACTGGCGGCCTTTGCCCTGCAAACTGGCGCCCGGGTCAAGAAACACTTTAATTTACTCCGATTTCAAGATGGATAAGCACCCCCACGCATGACACCAATCGTGGGGATTTTTTTATAAAATTTATTCTTTTACACTTAGCTAGGAGGAACTTTGGATGAAATTACGTACACAAATGCCTGAACTCCAAGGTGCGACAACTTGGTTAAACGGTGAAACTACTAAATCTGAACTAGTTGGAGAAAAACCGACACTGATTCACTTTTGGTCTATTAGTTGCCACCTTTGTAAAGAAGCAATGCCAGATGTAAACAACTTCAGAGATCAATATAAAGATGAACTCAACGTAGTAGCTGTGCATATGCCGCGTTCAGAAGACGATACCAATCTAGAAGAAATCAAAAAAGTAGCAGCCGAGCATGATATAACTCAACCCATTTTCGTAGATAGTGAACTAAAGTTAAGCGACGCATTCGAAAACCAATATGTGCCTGCTTATTATGTCTTTGATAAAGATGGACAGCTTCGCCATTTCCAAGCAGGCGGCAGCGGTATGAAGATGCTCGAAAAGCGTGTCAATCGAGTATTGGATGAAATGAAAAAAGAAGATTGATCACGCAACCGGTTCCTTAGACTAGGAACCGGTTTTTTCTGTTTCGATCAAACCAAAGAAAATTACAAGCACAGCAAGTGTCATCCTCTTTGCTTTATGATACGATAGACAAAAAGTTCCTAGAAAGCGAGCAGTCGAATGGCCATACAATCAAAAAACTTTGCCCTCTACATCTTAATGTTCAACATGTTTATCGCGATGGCAGGAGTCGGACTTATTATTCCAATCATGCCCGAATACTTAGGAACATTTGGAGTAGCAGGACAAGCACTTGGACTCTTAATTGCAATATTTTCATTTGCTCAATTTATTTTCTCTCCTTTTTCTGGAAACCTTTCAGACAAACACGGCAGAAAACGTATTATCATTATCGGTTTAATTATTTACGGATCATCTCAGTTAGCTTTCAGCTTATCAACTGATCTTTGGATGTTGTATATTGCCCGCTTCTTTTCCGGCTTCGGCGCTGCTTTTATCATCCCTCCGACAATGGCTTTTGTTGCGGACATTACATCTCTCGAAAACCGTGGTCGCGGCATGGGACTTCTCGGCGCATCCATGTCATTAGGCTTTATGATTGGTCCTGGAATCGGCGGATTTCTATCGAAAATTAGTCTGGTCTTTCCATTCTATGCGGCAACGGGTGCATCCTTCTTCGCTGCGATTTTCTCACTAATTTTCTTGCCCAACCCTAAACCTGTTTTACAGGGTGCAACGACTGCTGAAAACCTATTACAGCAAATGTGGCGTTCTACAAAAACCCCATATTTTGTGATGCTCATTGTTATGTTCGTCTTTTCTTTCGGATTAGCGAACTTCCAATCTACCATTTCACTCTATGTCGATCACAAATACGGTTATACACCTTCTCAAATCGCAGTTATTATCACAGTCGGTGGATTTGTCGGTGTTATTATTCAGACTTTCGTCATCGATCGACTCTTCAGGCGCTTTGGTGAGATGCGTATAATATTGATTAATTTAATCGTCGCTGCATTCGCCATGCTCGGCATCTTGTTCGTCAATACATTTTTCACAATCTTGTTGGTGGCAACGATCTTTTCTACCGCCACTTCCTTATTGCGACCAGCAGTCAATACACTCGTTTCAAAATTAGCCGGAAAAGAGCAAGGGTATGCCGCCGGGATGATGAATGCCTATATGAGCTTAGGCAATATGGTCGGTCCCGCTACGGCCGGCTACATTTTCGACATCAATATGAGTTCTCCATACGTAGTCGGTATGTTCATCCTGTTACTATGCTTTTCTCTCGCAGCCTATTGGGCAAAGAGCAACAAAGAGCTTCTGCAGTCTTCAAGGACTACCTAATCCACAGCAAAAAGGCCTTCCTCTATGGAAAGGCCTTTTTATTAATGTTTTCCATCCAGACGCCAGAAGAATGGGCGAATGGTAAAAGAACCGTTGACCTACGTTCCAAATGGATGCTTTCTAAACTTCAATTAAGCTTTTTATCAAACTAAACGCAAAAAAGTAGAATATCAATAGTGTGTATATCGGGATTTGCATTCCAGACGGTACGCTTCACGGAGGGCACCCCTTCTCTAGCTCAAACTCCCGAACCAATGCCGCTATTTATCTTAAAGCTGAAATCCCAAAGTGCTGTGAATACAGTATTTGTGCTTTTTATGATTGCTTCGTTAATATCTCGGCATGCTTTTGAACGATTTCCACGAATGCCTTTACTTGCTTCAGTTCAAAAGTGGAGTTGTAGCCGATTAGCCATGTATCTCGCGTCAGCTCAAATTCCTCTTCACTATTCAACAAAGGAATACGATTCACACGTTCGTCGCCCGAGAGCGTGATGGAAGGTAAGATCGCATAACCAATCCCATTCAAAGCCAATTGCTTACACGTCTCAATTTGATCCACGATAATTTGGCGGCTTGGGTGTTGATTGAAATGCTTGTTCCACCAACGCTGTATTTCCATATAATAATTCGAATCACTTTTAAACTGGATAAAATGCCGATTCGTATCTTTCAACTCGTCGATTGTCGAGATTTCTCGATCGACCAAATACAGCTGATCGCGGAATAAATACTTGCGATTACTTTTCCAGTCCGTCTGCCCCCTGACAATTCCAATATGCGCTTCTCCTTCATACAGCGCATTGGATATTTCAGAACTCCAGCCGGTCATCAATGAAATTTTGGCATCCGGATACAAAGCCACATAATCTTTCAATACTTGTGGTAGCCATGTCTGGCCAATGATTGATGCACAGGCAATCTTCAGCGTTCCATGGACTTTATCCTCAAGTGATGCAATCAACTCCAACGTTTCATCCCGTTTTGCTAAAGACTCTTTCGCATAGGCGATCACATGCTCACCGGCAGGCGTAGGTTCAAGCCCTTTCTGGGAACGAATGAACAACTGCATTCCCCATTCCTTTTCAATTGTTTGCAGTCGTTGAGAAAGCGCAGGCTGGGATAAATGTAATCGCTCCGATGCTTTTCGCATATTTCCTTCTTCCGCCAACGCTTTTATAATATCTAACTCAGTTGTCGACATGTTCATACACCTTTCCTCGAGGTATTCGTAAAATCAGCAGTAAACTAATCCATGCAAAAAAGGCAATTGCAATATAGACCCAATGCAACGAGTTTTCTAAACCGGTTTGCAAGCTTACAAGCTCTTTAATCGGTATCAACGATCGACTTTCTTCCGTCAGCAAGCTATTTACATTATCTACGGAATACGTTAACTTTTCTGCCGCAAAATACGTAAGCAGCGTACCATTCAAAATAGCACCGAAGACGGAAGCACCTATCGTATTCCCAAAGTTTTTCATGAACATATTTGCAGCTGTGGCAGAACCTCTTTGCGTTCGCGATACAGCACCTTGAATCGTCACGATAAACGATGTGTTCGTCAGCCCCATCCCAACCCCAATGAAGAAGCTCGAACACGCTGCCCAAATCGGACCTAAACCTGCATTCATGAAGACGAACATCATCGAGCCGACCACAAGGGATATACCGCCGGCAAACGATACGAGAAACGGTCCAAAACGAATGAGCAGATGCCCGGCTAAAGATGAGGCTAATGGCCAGCCGATAGACATCGCGGTCAATGCAAATCCAGCTATAATCGCCTTCTGTTCCATTACACCAGATACATACGTAGGTAAGTAGGATGAAATACCGATTAAAATAACGCCAGTTGTTAAGGAGACTAAATTCGCATACAAAATGATGGGATTCTTCCAGATACTAAACGATATGAGTGGATCCTTTGCCAACTGTTCTTGTCTAAAAAATAAAAAGAAAATGACAGCAGATACTGCTAACAACAGCAGACCGATTAAAGAGAACCGTCCAAAGGCTTGTCCACCTTCCACAAGCCAAACTAAAATTGATAACAAGGCGATCGTCAGCAAAACCGCTCCTCTATAATCAACCGATGCGTTGTGCGTCTCTTTTGGCTCATGCAAGAAAAAGAAAATGCCTGCCATGGCGAGAATTCCGAGCGGAACATTTACCCAAAAGACAAACTGCCAGTTCACGTATTGAACAAGCAAACCACCAATGACGGGACCGGAAACCGCAGAAATCCCCCAGACGCTTGATAAGTATCCTTGAATCTTTGCTCTCTCCTCGGTTGAGTATATATCTCCAACAATCGTCGTGGCAATAGGCATGACAGCCCCTGCTCCTATTCCTTGTACAAGGCGGTAAATGATCAATTGTTCCATCGAACCCGCAAAACCGCATAATATGGAGCCTATCAAAAAAATCGTCAATCCTACAAAGAATATAGGTTTCCTTCCAAAGACATCTGCTAATTTCCCATAAATCAATACGGTGACGGTACTCATTAATAAATACGAGGAAAATATCCAGCTATAACGTGAAAAACCGCCTAGCTCAGATGCGATAGTCGGCATGGCAGTTGTAACGATCGTCGCCTCAACAGCTCCGACAAACATTGCCAGCATCACTGCCGCAAGCACGAGCGGACGCTTTGTTTCCTTTTGCACTGAGCGCTCAACTCCATTCTAGATAGAAAAAGACTCCATAAGAGGAGCCTTGTTGTCATCTAACTATACAAACTATCAATTTATGCTTGAACATTATAAAGATATTTCTTAAACTCTTTCATAACTACTCGTCTAGTTAAAATACCTGCAAACGTCCCATCCTCTTCTGTCACGCATAAAAATGGATGATTAATCAACAGGTCCATCGCTCGTTGAAAACGTTCATTTACTCGAATCGTCGGAAGCGATGTTTCCATAATCTCATCTACCTTAATATTCTCTAATCGTTCATATTCAATACGTTCTAAACCTAAAATGGCATCTGTAATCATACCTATCCCGAGTAAGCCTTTTAAATGATACTGGTGATCAAGTACAGGGATGGCAGAATAACCTGTCTTCGTTAAAACGAGAAGAGCGTGTTCTGCGTTATTACCGATTTGCACATGAGCAACTTTTTCTGAAGAAATTATTTGGTCAGCAATCGGCGCAAAGAGAAACTCTTTATTATTTATAGAAACCATACGTAATCGCTCCTTCTGTTCGTCAAATCGTTAAACTATCAATGAAAAAGTAAAAGTATCCGCTTCCATTCCATCATACCACAAATAGCCTTTTTTCACCTCAAAAGATGAATTGTTTCCAAAAACAAAAACCTCTTCCTTCATTAGGAAGAGGCCCAATAATAAAAAATTACAAACAAGGCAAAGAAAGTGGCGATAAGTATGATCCAGAGTATCGGATTAATCGTATAAGGATGCTCTGCTACCGTCTCAGGAATTTGATCTTTTTCATTCAATTGCAGCGAACGACTCGATTTTCTGACTGCAGCCAAACAAATCCACAGCATAATAGCACTCACAAAAATCATGGGCCATAGCCATATATCCCACATAATCCATCACTCCTTTTGCACATCCATTACAATAAAGTTTGTGCAGAAGGCAGAAATTTATGTGTCTCTTTACACATTACTGATGAATTTCTAAATAGTCTCGTTCAATGACTTCTGATGGCACAGCCTTACTGTATAGAAATCCTTGCGCAATCCGGCATTTGGATTCCTTCAAAATTTCAGCCTGTGAAACGGTTTCAATTCCTTCAGCAATCACATTCATACCTAAGCTATGTGCTAAATTAATGATCGTTTTGGCAATTGCTTCATTTTTGGCATCCATTTCGATATCTTGTATAAAAGAACGGTCTATTTTAATTATATCGATCGGATATTTTTTTAAGTAACTCAATGAAGAATAACCCGTTCCAAAGTCATCAACGGAAATAGTAAAGCCCATCTCTTTAAGTTGTCGTAAAGACTTTAACGTTTCATCCGGCCTCATGAGCGCACTCTCTGTTATTTCAATTTCAATACAATTCGTCTGTAATTCGTATTTACGTACGGTATCAAACAGTTTAACGCAAAAATTTTCTGATCTGAACTGACTTGGTGAAATATTGATCGCAACTTTCACAGGTTTATACTGTTTTTTCTGCCACTCTTTCAAATGCTGGCACACTTGATCGATAACCCAGTCCCCAATTACATGAATAATACCGGAAGCTTCAGCAAGTGGAATGAAGTCGGCTGGAGAAACCTCACCAAACTTGCGATTATTCCAACGCAGTAAGGCTTCAAAGCTTGTGGACGTCCCCGTTTCTAATTCCACTTGCGGCTGAAAACAAACTTTCAATTCATCAAACTCAATTGCCCGCCGTAAGTGAGATTCCATCAACGCTTCATTTGTAAACGTTGCCTTCATATCCTCTTCAAAATATCGAAAATGAGCACGGCCTCGTTGTTTTGTGACGGACAAAGCTTGCTTGGACTTTTCCGTCAGCTCATCAATGGTATTTCCGTGTTCAGGAAACGTAGAAATCCCTATAGAAATAGATAAATAATATTCTTGGCCGTTAAACAGAAAAGGCTTTTTAAAAGAACATAACACTTCATTACAAATTCGCTCCGTTTGGGCGAAGCTGTATTCCTGAACGAGAAAAATAAACTCATCTCCACTATTACGATAAACTTTCTCACCCGCTGTACAAATCTTTCTTAAACGCTCAGCAACCATCCTTAAGATTTGGTTGCCTGCCATATAGCCTAGTGACTCCACTACCACTTTAAAACGATCAATACCTAAATGAATAATGCGGAGTTTCCCCTTTTCATTCACAGCCTGAAGTGAATCTTGGGCGAAATGAATTTTCAACATTCGGCGGTTCCACAGTCCTGTCAAGTGATCATGGTATGAAAGATAATACCTTTTAGAATTACTGATCAAATAGTTCGGTAATTCCTTTAAGATGACTTGTGTCTCCAGATGCTCTCCCTTCACTACAACAGGTAGTGCTTTTAGCGAAACCAGCAATTCATGGCCTTTTTGATGCATTAGCTCGATGTGCGGCAATTCAAATGTCTTTCCAAGTTTCACGTAAGACCATAACTGCCTGAAACTTAGCTGATCTACTTCACTTACAAGCTGATGAAACGGCTTGCCGATCAATTGTTTCGGCTTATAATTAAGTAGTTTTTTTATCATAGGGTTGCAAAATGTAATTTGTCCTTGTCCATTTAATGTAAGCAGTGCGTCTGAATTGGAAAATAGAAGGGATTGATATTTTTCTTTCCATAGCTGATTGGCATTCCGGGAGACAGAATTCTGAAATTCCAAGAGAAGTAAAAAACCTTTAGAGGAATCAGCTAACTCCTTCATAGTCATTTTCAATGGCTCTTGTCCGATAATAGAAATCTGGCATGAACCTAGAGTAGCAGCTTTTTCTACTATAGCTTCTCGGATTGCTGACCAATATAGACCAAAAAACTGCTCAGGCGAATGTTTACTCGATGAAAAGAATGATGTAGAACTTTCATTTGTATACAAAATCTTCATATGTTGATTGGAGCTTACATCTAAGATGACGACCATAGTAGAGTGAGCTTGCGGCTCTTCCTTTTGAAGAAAATGATCAAATGGTTCTTCATTGTTCATTTTGAGACGCTTCCTTTCGTTTACAAATTCTATTGTGCACTTTTAATTATTTTTAATACTTAAGATACAGTTAGATTCACCTTTATCAATAAGTATACAGCTATTTAATCTGCTATAAAAGACTAGATACCTAGATTATACTTCCCTTTGTGACTATTCACGTAACGTTTCCTAAAGACAAGTTAATTGAATAGAAAAAGAAGCAAAGGGACTAGAACGCCCCTATGCTTCATTACTTAATCGATATATTGTTTAATCAGGACTTGAGTACCTTTTTCTCCGTATCCTTGATCCAGCAATTCTATATACATTTTGCGCGCAAGCTTCAGGCCCGGTAACTCTAAATTCAATCTTTCCGTCTCCTGTAACGCAATATTTAAATCTTTCACAAAGTGCTTCACAAAAAAACCAGGCTCGTAGTCTTCTTCAATGATTCGCGGACCGAGAGCCGATAAACTCCACGAACCGGCGGCACCAGAAGCTACCGACTGCAGCATAGTATCTGGATCCAGTCCTGATTTCATAGCATAAGCGAGTGCTTCACACGCACCAATCATATTTCCTGCCACTGTAATTTGATTGCACATTTTGGCATGTTGCCCCGCTCCTGCATCGCCTTGATAGACAATTTGCTTTCCAAAAACAGAAAGTATCGGCAACAAACGATCATATAGCGCTTTTTTACCGCCACACATAATAGAGAGAGTGCCATTTTGTGCGCCTATATCGCCGCCGGAAACGGGTGCATCGAGAGAGTGCATCTGCAGCGACTCTGCTTTTCGAGCTATAGCAATAGCCAACTCCGGGCTCGATGTTGTCATATCGACTACCGTTTGAGAAGGACGACCATTCGCAAAGATGCCGTTCTCTGACAGATAAACCTCTTCCACATCTGCCGGCATGCCAATCATCGTAAAGATAATATCTGCTTCACGCACAGCTTCTCCTACAGAGTCTGCCCACCGCACGCCAAGCTCAACCAAAGGATCCGCTTTAGACTTCGTCCTTGTATACACCGTTACATCGTAGGATGCGTTTACTAAATGTTTTACAATACTCGCACCCATCACACCGGTCCCAATAAATGCTATCTTTTCATTTTTCATTTAATCACTCCTTACAATACATTTATATATTCCATCGTATAGGAGTCAGAATTTATTTACAATAAAGGATACAAAAAAAGAGGACCAATCTTATAAATAAGATTGATCCACAAAAGGGGGAAATGAGAATGTTGCTGTGTTCAATTATATTATGCCCCCTTTTCGTATATATAAACATAAATTACAAATTTTTTTCAAAACTTTTTTCTTTTTGTCTTTCATATTCATTTATCAGTAAGTCCAGCTCACGACTCAGAATAATTGTACGCTCAGAATGCATCCCCTCATGTTGAGCGACTTCTATTAACTGGTTTCTAAGACATTCGATTTGAATTTCAAAGTTACAGTTCAAACACTACACCTTCCATCATAATAGGCTACTTTTTATATTATACTAAAAGCATGAATAATTAGCTCTATGAAGTTGTCGACACTTTCCGACAACTTTATCTTTATTCAGCGGAAGACTCTACCTGTATAGATGATGAAATTAATGCCGTTTTATTTCCTGTTCATTGGTTGTTCAAATGCTCGCTGAACAACAGAAGTACGCAGGCTAAGATCGCCCAATGCCCGCATGATCTACTTCCTGTAGACTTAAGCACAAATCAAAATCTGGACGCAATTACGCCGAGACGTAATTGAACTTTCTTTTTATCGACTTCTTAGAAGATAACCCTTTACCTTTTGTAAGTTTTCAGGCAAACTAGAAAGTAATTCTCAGGAATAGATTTGTACCACTCTACCATAACTAGAGTAATTCATGAAGATAGAAAGGAAGTTGTATGATGACGATTGCAGAAGTCGGGGATATTATTGAATTCAAAGATGGTTTACAAGGGATTGTGGAGAAAGTCAATGAAAACTCTGTTATTGTGGATTTGACATATATGGAGGATTTCGATGAGTTGGAGATGGAGGAAAAAACCGTTATCAACCATAAACGCTACAAAATTATCCATAGTGCGGCAGAATGAAACCTTCTTCTCGCCTATCCGTCCAATTAGTAGAATCGTAAATAGAGGAGTGAATCGATATGAACAACAAATGGCGCATTATTTTCGCTTCATTTGCAGCATCCTTACTGCTCGCAGCTTGCGGAACATCTGATTCAGATGACAATCCTTCATCAACTGACGGCACGAATGGAAGTGCAGTGGAAACACCTGCTGACGAGCCTGAAACGGACATTGAGGAAGACGTTGACAGTGCAACTGCAGAGGGAGATGAAGCAGACAGCACAGAAGAAGAAGACTTGCTTAAAGACGCAGTCGAAACAAAAAGTGATGCTCAAGACTATTCGGTTATGGTGATGCCAGGATATACATTAACAAGTGAAGAGCCTGGAAGAGATAGCTTATATGTAGACGAAGACAGCGAAACGTTTATGCGAATTGAAACGACAGCGAAAGACGAAGAAGCTTTCAGTTTCGATGAATGGTA
This sequence comes from Sporosarcina aquimarina, assembly GCF_019748715.1. Lineage (GTDB taxonomy): Bacteria > Bacillota > Bacilli > Bacillales_A > Planococcaceae > Sporosarcina > Sporosarcina newyorkensis. The sequence goes on from NZ_JACLBZ010000022.1 coordinate 56,398, forward strand.
TGAAAACATGGAAGAATTATTAGCTGCGTCAACAGATGGGGCTGAGCCGACTGAATTAACAGACGAAGCAGAACTTCCTCAAGGTGAAGGCATTACGAACGTAAAAGGAGCCGAAGCTAAATCCGATGAAGGATACTTCAAAGGCTTTGTGATGGAACGTGAGGACAAGTTAGTACGCGTGACAATTTATGCTACAGAAGACAATGAGCATATTAAAGAATTCACAGAAATGGCTTCAACGATCAAGTAATCTCTATCTATATAGAAGGCCGACCCGCTATATACAGCAGATCGGCCTTCTTTTTGTTTAAAATTTAAAGTCCTGTTCAGGTGCCAACGACAGACACTCGCGGAAATGTCAATTTAAAGACAGACCCTACGCCTTCCTCACTGCTAACGGCTATGCTACCACCATATTCAGTGACCGTTTTCTTGACAAATGGAAGACCAAGTCCCGTGCCGCCTGCTTTACCAGAAACAAACGGCAAGAAAATCTTTTCCATCATCTCTTCGCTCATACCAGTGCCTGTATCTGAAATTAGAATGTCTACATTTTGCTGTTCTCCTTCACAAACATGAACAGTCAGCGTCCCTTTTGGCCCCATTGCTTCCATCGCGTTTTTAAGAAGATTTACCAAAATCTGCTTGACGCGATTCGGATTTGCTTTAATTAAAATGGGTTCCGTGATAAAATTTTCATTAAATAAGTTTATTTGGTCAAGTAAGGCTTTCGGCTGTAATAATAACAATACTTCTTCCATTAGGACAGTAAGTGAAAATACTGTAACTTCATCGACACGAGGTTTGGAAAGAGCGAGCATTTCATTTAAAATTTCGTTCATCCGCTTTACTTCGCCTTGAATCACAGTTACATACTTATGGGCACTTCCTGTTACCTCATGTTCCAATAACTGAAGAAAACCGTGTAATGTAGTCATGGGGTTTCGGACTTCATGTGCTATACTAGCCGCAATTTCACCTGTCGTGGACAGTTGGTCGGAGTGTGCAAGCAATTGAAGCATATGTTCCTGTTCTGTCATATCTAGGACTCGCAAAATAAACATCTCGGTAGCTGAGTCGACTTCCAAGAGAAGGTTGAAGTATTGTATATCACCATTTTTCTGGTAGGACAATTTCCTTTGAGCAACACCTTCATTTTTCGCCTGAACTACGTATTCCGTATAACAAAATTCTTCATCGTGGTGGAAGTTTTCTAGGAAGCTCTTGAGGTGTATAGAAGTCCCGCGAGTTGGATCGAAGAAGGTCTTATTGAATTCCTCATTCAAGGACACAAAGAATCCCCATTCATTAACTAATGCCATCGGGATCTTAGCTGTCTGAAAGGCACTTTCGTATAATTGACTTAAGGTTTTCGTCTGTTCATCCATTTTTATCGTAATAATAGCCTTTTCACTACGAGGCTGGTATATAATATAGCATGAGACATGTTTATCGCAGTCATCTTTTAGACATCCCTTTACACGTTCCTGTACAGTAATTTGTTGAAAGCTAGAGTGCACTAGGATGTTTTCAATTTGAACGAGTAGTCGTTCGTCGAAAATTTCTGATATATATTTCGGTAAGTCATTTTCTTTCACTAATGATTTAAAAGCTTTTGTCATACCCAATATTTCACCATTGTGATTAATAATTATTTTAAAAAGAGAACTTTCGAGAAATTTATTGATATCTGTTGATTTCAATACCATAAACATGCCTCCCTCTTTTATTTCAAAGTGTAACTTGATAAGTTTGCTAATCTCTATTTTGAAAATTTGAAATATAATCCTTTGAATTCTCATTATGTCATATTTTTGGAACGCTTTACATAGGACCATAGTCTCTTTTAATTACCTAAAGTATACCAATATTTTTTCGTATAGGAGTATAATCATGAAAATTGTTTTATCTACTTTAAATGCTAAATACATACACACTAACATTGCAATCCGCTATCTTAAGGCATACGCAGAGCCAGAATACCCATGTACTTTGGCGGAATTCACCATCCATGACCCAACACTCTCGATCGTCTCTGAACTTTATCAACATTCCCCTGATGTTGTCGGTTTCAGTGTTTACATTTGGAACATTGAAGAAACTATCAAAGTCATTCGATTGCTTAAATTGACGAGTCCCGAAACTATTATCGTTTGTGGTGGGCCAGAAGTGACCTATGATTATGATCAATGGCTTGAACGCGTGCCAGAGATTGATTTTATCGTCATTGGCGAAGGCGAGCGGACATTTAAGGATTTACTACAAGCGATTAACGGGAAAACTGAATTATCGAGCGTGCAAGGGATCGCCTATCGCCAAGATGAACAGTTGAAGATTACAGCGCCTGGACCAAAATTGGATTTGCGGACACTGCAATCCCCTTTTCGTTTTGTTGAGGATTTGCCTCATCTTAGAAATCGAGTGATGTACATCGAAACGAGCCGTGGCTGCCCTTTTTCTTGCCAATTCTGTCTTTCTTCAATCGAAGTGGGCGTCCGCTATTTTAACCGGGAAGCAATCAAAGAAGATATTCGATATTTGATGAAACACGGTGCCAAGACGATAAAGTTTGTCGATCGTACGTTCAATATCAGCCGTAGTTATGCGATGGAAATGTTCCAATTTTTAATTGACGAACATGTTCCAGGCACTGTCTTTCAATTTGAGATCACGGGCGATATCATGCGGCCGGAAGTCATTGAATTTTTAAACGAAAATGCACCCGCAGGACTATTCCGTTTTGAAATCGGTGTCCAATCAACAAATGATCTGACGAATGAACTAGTTCAAAGAAGACAAAATTTCAGTAAGCTTTCTCGTACCGTTACCATGGTCAAGGAAGGCGGAAAAATTGCGCAGCATCTAGATTTAATCGCTGGATTGCCTGAAGAAGATTACGATTCTTTCCGCGATACTTTCAATGAAGTATTTGCTTTACGACCAGAAGAGCTGCAATTAGGTTTCTTAAAATTACTGCGGGGTACTGGTCTGCGAATTCAAGCAGAACAATACGGTTATCGTTTCATCGACACAGCTCCTTATGAAATCGTATCAAATAATGTGTTGTCCTTTGATGATATGCTGAAGATTAAACAAACAGAAGACATTCTCGAAAAATATTGGAATTCAGGTCGATTTATACACTCTATGGAATATATCGTTACCGAATTGGTCGATACACCTTTCGACTTCTTTCAGCTATTCGGCGCTTTTTGGGAAAACCAAGGGTGGTCAAGAATCGGCCATCAGTTTGAAGATTTGTTCACACGTTTGGAACAATTTTTAAAAGAAGTTTTGAAGGTTGATACAGAAATCGCACGAAGTCTGTTAAAAATTGATTATCTGGCACATCAGAAATTCCTCCCTAGAAAAATATGGTGGGGCCCTTCTACTTTACAGGAAGAACAATTGAGGGAGATCAATCAGTTTTTGGTTCGCTCCCCACATCTACTCGGCGAGAGGTTTGTAGCACTCGGCCATACTGATCGAACGATCCGGAAACAAGTTTTCATCACAGATACTGCTGCCAAGTTGGAAGAAGATCTCACTGTGAAAAAAGATCGCGGGTATCTCATTTTCCAATATAGTCCGAGTCAAGAAGCACAATACTTCCACCTCTCTGACCAAGTTTTAGAGAATTTGAAGGAACAGAAGCATTAAAATAAGCAGGCTGAGAAAATGACCATATTTTCTCAGCCTGCTTTTATTTACGTAATCATTATCCGATAATCACACGTTCTTTTGGATAATGATAAGGTGTTTTATTCGTTTTACCGCCTATTGTATAAAGAAATGAAATCAATCCTACGCGCCCGATAAACATCAAAACCATAATGATGAGTTTCCCAGCTACAGACAGATCCGATGTAATTCCAAGCGACATTCCGCAGGTCCCGAATGCTGATGTAATTTCGAATAGTAAAGAAACGACCGGGACGCCTGGCTCCGTAAGCAACAAAAGGAGCAATGCCGTCATGACCATAACACAAGCTACGAGAATGACCGCATATGAACGAAACACATCAACCAATTTAATTTGCCGTTTAAAAATGTGGATGACATCGTTCCCTTTGGCAAAATTGATCAGGAATAATATCGCTATGGCAAATGTGGTTGTACGGATCCCTCCTCCAACCGAACTGGGTGAAGCCCCGATAAACATTAAGGAACTGACGAATATGTCGGTTGCATCGCTGAAGTTTGTAACGTCATACGTCGTAAGACCGGCTGATCTCGCTGAAACCGAGTGGAACAATGCCGTGAAAAATTGCTCATGCCACCTCATCCCTTTGAATGAATGAAATGATTCTAAAAGCCAAATCATCAAGGTACCGAAAACTAATAACAAGCCAAAGGTAGAAGTCGTGATCTTCGTAAATAAGGAGAAACGGAAATGAGGTACTTTTTTCGAAAAGTAACTTTTCACCTCAATTAGAACAGGAAACCCGATAGCTCCTAAAATAATTAAAACCATTAATATTAATTGAATAAAGTAGTCATTAAAATAAGGCTTCATGGAAGAACCGGTAATATCAAAACCTGCATTCGTAGTGGCAGAGACCGCCATGAACATCCCATTTAATAAGGCTTCACTGAACGAGTCGTAAAAACGAGAGATATAAAGTGTCAAAATCGCCCCGCCAATCAATTCGATTGCGACTATGATTTGAATAATTTGGCGAATGAGCTGCACAACACCCGCTAATGTATATTGATTCGTGTCGACCATGATCAGCTGACGTTCTCTCATTCCAATTCTTTTTTTTACGAGCAACCAAAAAAACGTACCAATTGACATAATGCCGATACCTCCTAGCTGGAGGACCAACATGAGCATACACAAGCCAAAAACCGAGTAGGTTTCTCCGATGTTTATTGATGATAACCCTGTAACACTTACCGCACTTACAGCTGTAAATAAGCTGTCGATAAATGCTACATGGACGCCTGGCTTATAGACACCTGGTAAGTTCAGCAGCAGGAAAGAAGAAGCAATTGCTAAAAAGTAATAGAATACGATGATTTGTGCTGGAGTGAATTTATGTAAAACTTCTCGGGAAAGCTTCATCTTTTTCAAATTCCTTTCATAACAGAAACTTTATTTTCCTACTTTATCAAATGCTTTGCTGAAAAGATAGCGTTACAAAGAACTTTACACTCTTTTAATAACCTTAAACCAACTAATCAATTACGCTTCGGTATAATTGTGTCTAGATTTTGAATTGTGCTTAGGTCTGCGTGACGCAGTCAGTTAACCTTTAACACCATCAAAATATGTGACATCCGTCCGAGGCTATCTCTTTGTTCAGCAAGCATTTGAACACCCGTTGTACTGGAAGTAAAACAGCTTTCATTTTATCACCATATAGATGAGAGCCTTCTGCTGAATAAAGATAAAATGCAACTCCTTCTAAATATTAGAAGGAGTTGCATTTAGTTTACCCTTTCAACCGTTGTTTCACTACGGCTAACAAATAGCCGCCAACTGCCAATATCAACAGTATGATCCAGAATGTTGTTTTCCACAACGTCGAGTGCGGGAATGTCTCAGGAATAATTTGAAGCGCTGGATGTGCCAATGTCAGCACGACGAGTTTCACACCTACCCAGCCTACTATTAAGAATGCCGCAGTTTCGAGTGTCGGATATTTCTCCAGCAAAACGACAAACTGTCTAGCTGCGAAACGGATCATAATCAAACCAATCATACCGCCAAGTAACATGACAACGAACTGTCCACCATTGATTCCACCGACATGGAAATCACCCAATTCTGGCAATGTCACAGCGAGCGCCACTGCCGCCAACATAGAGTCCAAAGCAAACGCAATGTCCGCTAATTCTACTTTCAAAACCGTCATCCAAAAACCAGATTGTTTTCTCGGTTTTTTATTCGGATTATCTTTTTGCGAGTGCGTGAGCTTGTCATATATATTCTTACCTGAAATGATTAATAAGTATGCTGCCCCTAACGCTTGGATCTGCCAAATGTTCACCAAAAATGTAATCATGAATAAAGCTGTGAATCGGAAGACAAACGCTCCAACCAAGCCGTAAAATAATGCTTTCTTCTGCTGTGGTTTCGGCAAATGTTTGACCATTACCGCCATCACTACTGCATTGTCCGTCGCCAATAGCCCTTCTAGTACGATCAGTACGACAAGAACCCATGCGTATTCTAATAAAATCGCGTCCAACAAAATTCCTCCTTGTTTTATACAATATAAAAAGACCCTCACCTAATAAAAGGCAAAGGTCTCGCTAAGTCAGAATTTTGTATGTTCAAAATCCAGCTATCATAACCGATGGCAGTTTAGACAGCCACGTATTGACGATTATGAAATAGGTTTCCCTATAGCTACTCCCCTTTGACATTGCGTCAAAGTTATTAAGTTATTGGATACTTTTAAAGTATTATAACATAATAACTTCGCTTTGCAAATCGTTTAGGTGTTGTCTGTGAAACTATATAATTTTTAAATTATTTTAGCAGGTTGAACGAGCTAAGGGCTAACTTTTTATTGTTTCGTCGCTCGATTTTAGGTAAGTCCTAAATAGGTACAGGGTAGTACATTTACGCCGCTTCGCCGCTGGGGGATTGCCTCCCGCCGTGAGCCAACTAGCAAAGACCGCTAGCTGTCTC
>NZ_JACLBZ010000023.1 GCF_019748715.1 Sporosarcina aquimarina
AAAAAGTGGTTAAAAACAAAGCGGCTACAGCCAATGGTTTTTGCGATTAAAATACGTTGTTCTTTGTTGGGATAGATTTGAAACCTATAAGCTTTGTTGATCAGCATGAAATTCACCTCCACCAAAAAGAATATATGTTCCCATTATAACCGACTGACATACTCTTTGGCTAGCGCCAACCGACATTCATCACCCACTTACACATTGGGCTACGCCCTACACATTCCTTGAAGTGGGCGTCTTCTGTCGGAAAATAATAAAAAATCAAAAACCTGTCACACCGTTTATTCGGGTGACAGGCTTTCTTAGATCTAAATTACTTCGTTTGATTTAAATTGCTGTTCTTTTTTCTTTCTTCTATACATTGTGTAAGCATCTCATTGATTTCATTGTAGCTTGGACCAGATTCTGCATTTAGCCTCTTTACTTCCTCGATGTCTGTACCCGCCACTGTATACTTTTTCTTTTCCATTTCATCGACTCCTTTTATTTTCAGTTTTACGATATGTTTCTTTCAACGCTTCCCGGTACTCTTTTCCTGTCGCATTTTCACGCACCCGCGCGGCCTCTGCTTCACTTGCTTCGAAATCCAAACCGATTTCTTTATTAATCGTTTCTTTATGAAAAAGATGGCGTATATTTTTATCCATATTGATCCCTCCTTTTTCTAATATGGCTATTTTCGTTAGAAAAAATGTATGACTATAGGATTTTCATCAAAAGAAAGAGGATTCATTGTTGAAATGTCGAATCAAATGAAATAGGAACATAATTCAGAATTGAGAGAGAGAGGGATTGTAGATGAGCAAAAAAGTATTGATTCTAGGCGGAGATGCGGTTGAAGCATTGGAGATTTTCTATCCGTATTATCGTTGCTTAGAAGAAGGATTTGAGACTACGATTGCTTCCCCATCTGTAAAAAAATTATACACAGTTACTCATGATTTCATTGATGGAATGGAGACGTATGTGGAAAAGCCTGCGTACGGTTTAGATTCAAACATAGCGTTTGCGGATGTCAACCCAGCTGATTATGATGCATTAATCATACCTGGCGGACGGGCACCAGAGTATATCCGGCTGGATGAATCACTGCCAAGTATTGTGCGACATTTCTTTGAAGAAAATAAACCGGTTGCGGCTGTCTGTCATGCTGCACAAGTATTATCTGTGATCCCAGATCTTATGCAGGGCAGAGAGTATACGGCTTATATCGCTTGCAAACCAGACGTGACTGCCACAGGAGCTACTTACATTGAGAAAGATCTTCATACAGAAGGGAACTTGGTTTCTGGGCATGCTTGGCCGGACTTGCCAGGTTTAATGAGAGAGTTTATGAAAATGGTAAATAAGTAAGTCTAAAAGACGTAAAACCCTTTCTACTGGGTTTTACGTCTTTTAAATGATTCTAAGGATAACTAGTTAAACTGAAAAACTTCCACGTCTTCTATGCTTCTTGTACGTCTCGCTAACTTCAACTGGCCGATTTTTAATAAATTTCTAATTTTAGCCGTTCCCGAACGCCAAAACTTGCATAAGGTAAATAAGGATACTGCTAACGTTCTTTCGGGCGATCGGTTCTTACTGAAGGAGGGCGTAAAATGTATAGATGGAAGAAGTTTCGTGAATGGCAGACAGCTTATTCTATGTTGCGGGCTCTTCCTACAACTAAAGGCACCATAAAAATTCATGGCTTAGTGAATTCGGTGCTGGTAGTACGGGATGAGCAGGGAGTCCCACATATTGAAGCTAGAAATGAACATGATTTATATTTTGCACAAGGGTATGTGCAAGCGCAAGATCGGTTATTTCAAATGGACTTATTAAAAAGACAGTGTTCAGGCAGATTAAGTGAGATATTTGGGAAATCAACTCTTCATAGGGATCAATTCTTTCGAACAATCGGATTATACCGTGCTGCAGAAAAGTCACTTCCGCAGTATTCTGTCAAGACTAAAAAAATCTTGCACTCTTTTACACAAGGGGTGAATGCATATATAAAGGATGCGATTTGCAGACGCAAATTGCCCATTGAGTTTATTTTGCGTTCCTATCAGCCAGAAGAGTGGACACCGACTGATTGTATTGCAATAGGAAAACTGATGGCATTTAATTTAGGAGGGAACTGGCAAGGGCAAGCGTTCAAATACTGGGCATTGCATAATTTGTCTGAAGAAAAATGGAAAGACTTACTTCCCGAGACAGCAGGTGATTATGAAGAAGCGGCTGCGTATTGTATGGGTCACCCTTTAAATGTGGGGGCTATCTTTAAACACGCACCAATCGTAACTGACATAAATGGAGGTAACAGTTGGGTGCTGAGCGGAAAGAAAAGTAAGAATGGCAAGCCTATGTTGGCCGCTGATCCGAATTTTTCACTTGGAACGCCTGCTATTTTGTATCAAATGCATTTAAAGTCGTGTGATGTGAATGTATGTGGGGTTATTTTTCCGGGAATGCCAGGTATTCTGTTGGGGCATAACGAGCATATTGCATGGGGAGCTGTGAATACAAGACCCGACGTGCAAGATCTCTATATTGAAAAAAGACATCCTGAAAAACCGTATACCTATTTATATAATGATGAATGGTACGAAGCGCACTTAATCAGTGAAGTCATTCAGATAAAAGGAAGTCCTCCTGTACTATTTCAAATTCAAGAGACGAGACACGGACCCGTGTTCTTTGAGTTTCTGCAGGACCTGTCCCATACAGCTTTGTCATTGCGGTGCACTGCAATGGAACCAACAAAAGAAATCGAAGCGATAATCGCAATAAATTCAGCGACGAATTGGGGAGAATTTGAAAAGGGGCTTGAAGACTTTCATGCACCTGCCCAGAACTTTGTCTATGCTTCAATTGATGGGACGATTGCTTACAAGGCAAATGGGCGTATACCAGTCCGGAAGAAAGGTAATGGCTTACTCCCGGTGCCGGGTTGGAACGATGAATTTGAGTGGGATGGTTTTATACCGTACGACAAACTTCCACGTACGGTGAATCCTGTAGAAGACTTCATTTCTACAGCGGAATTGGAAGTAGAAGAAGACTACCCCTATCACATAAGTCATGCATTATCGCGACCTTATCGACAGCTGCGCATTCAAGAAGTGTTGCAAGCTGGAAGCCACTTTACAGTGCAAGACATGAAACGACTGCAAATGGATAAAATGAATTTGTACGCAGCTGAGTTCATCCCTCTTTTTCTGGACTGCTTGCGGCCGATGAAAAAGACGATGCCAATTCGGCGGGCATTGGGAATATTGGAGAAGTGGAAATTTGAAGACCGCGTCAATGAGGCGGCTCCTCTTTTGTTTCATTTGTGGATGAGTGAAATCCAGAAGCTTTTATTGGAGAAGGAGATTCCTGAAGAGGCACTGCGCTTATTTGACGGCAAGGAACAAATAGTAGAATGTATGCTGTTTCAAGCACTGCAGAAAAAGTCTGAATCAGTGTGGGTTACACAAGCAGGCGGAATTTCTGAGGTGCTCTATCAGGCACTCAACAAATGCTTAAAGCGTGCGGAAGTTCAGTACGGGAAAAACATGAAGGAATGGAAATGGGGCGATTATCACCGGTTGTATTTTGAACATCCTTTCAGTAAAACAAGTACTTTTGCTAAGGAACTTTTTAATCGAACGAAGCCTTTGCCTGTTGGAGGAAGCCAAGTGACAGTCCAATCGGCTGGATTTAATGAAGCAGGGACTGTTCATCATGGCGCATGCTGGCGGTTCGTAAAGGATTGGTCTAACCGGTTTAACGCGCATCATATTGTGGGGCCTGGGCAATCGGGACATGTGAAAAGTCAATGGTATGCAAACCAGCTGTCTGATTGGATGTATGGAAATTATCATATAACAGAATTGAAGATGGCGGAGTCCACTTATTATTTACGTTTAGTACCAAAGGGATAAATGGTCAGTAAGGGAGACATTCTATCCAGAAGGATAGAGTTCTCCCATCATATAAAGTTAATGGAACTTTGATATACTTTGTATATTAGCTAAATAAGGAGGATCATTTCATGGCAACTTTATTTACACCTTATACAATTCGTGGCGTGGAGTTCAAGAATCGTATCGTCATGTCACCGATGTGTATGTACTCTTCTCACAATCAAGACGGAAAAGTAGGGGATTGGCATAAGGTTCACTATCCAACCCGTGCAGCGGGACAAGTTGGTTTAATCATAGTAGAAGCTACCGCTGTTCAACCAGAAGGCAGAATTTCCAATGAAGATCTAGGAATTTGGTCAGACGATCATATCGAGGGATTATCCGAACTGGTTCGATTAATAAAAGGGTATGGTGCCCGTACAGGTATTCAATTAGCTCATGCCGGTAGAAAATCGACAGTAGAAGGGGATATCTATGCGCCAAGCCCCATTCGATTCAGTGAGCAGTACAAAACCCCGGTTGAAATGACTAGAGAGGATATTAAAGAAACGATTGAGTCCTTTAAAGCAGCAGCCATCCGTGCCAAGCAAGCAAGATTCGACGTCATAGAAATACATGGTGCCCATGGTTATTTGATCAATGAATTTCTATCGCCATTATGTAATACCCGTGCAGATGAGTATGGAGGTTCGTCTGAAAATCGATACCGACTCTTGAGACAAGTTATTGACGCAGTTCGATCTGTGTGGGAGGGACCTTTATTCGTCAGAATTTCTGCTGAAGAATATGCAGAAAACGGCATGGATACCACACAATATATAGAGATGGTACGTTGGATGAAAACTCAAGGCGTCGATTTAATAGACGTCAGCTCGGGTGGTGTAGTGCCTGCAGCCATCAATGCCTTCCCAGGCTACCAAGTGCCGTACGCAGATCAAATTCGAAAAGAAGCAGATATTCCAACAGGGGCAGTCGGTTTGATTACTTCCGCGATTCAAGCAGAAGAAATTTTACAAAATGGACGAGCTGATCTGGTCCTGCTCGCCCGTGAATTACTGCGGAATCCTTATTGGCCATACAGTGCTGCAAATGAACTGGGCGTCAAAATTGAACCTCCTGCGCCTTATGAACGGGGTTGGACATTTTCTTGAGTATGGGAAACTCAACTTTTATTTAATAACTCATTCACTGCCTTACCGAAATGAATAAGATATCGGTAAGGTGTTTTTTTGTCATCTACATTGTAATGCGATGTACATCGTGTTATGATGCGAAAGAGGTGAAGCATTATGGATCAGGAAATGATGAAAGGCAGTATCGATTTAATTTTGCTGTCGTTGATTGCGCAGCGGGATTTATACGGCTATGAAATCGTCAAGGTTTTAAAAGAATTAAGTAATGATACGTACGAAATGAGTGAAGGAACTTTATATGCTGCTTTAAAGCGTTTGGAGAAAAAGGGTTGGGTGGAGTCTTATTGGCAAGGAACAGAAGGAAGCAGAAGGAAATATTATCGACTGACGGATGAAGGCGGAGTTGCGTTAGAGAATAAGCAAGAAAATTGGGAGTGGATGAACGCTCTTGTCCGCAAAAGTTCAGAAGGTTTGACATGACTGAAGTATTCGAGCGTTTCGTGAACGGTATCGTGAAACAGACCGATAGTAATCACGAAGAATCTATGGATTTGAGCGAGGAATTGCTTAGTCATCTGCACTGTTCCTATGAAGATTTACTTAACGAAGGTTATTCCAAAGAGGAGGCGATGAAGATGGCGATGATGAATTTCGGCGATGAAAAAGAGATCGGAAAACAGCTTCAGCAGGCGATGTATCCATACCGTAGAGGAATGATGCTGATCCTTGCAGGCGCTTCATTGATTTTTGCATTTAGTCTCTACTTGCTTCATTTGTTTACAAATGGTGACGCCCTTATGATCTGGCTCGTGTTGGCAGTGTTCGTCGCTGCATCCATTATGACGCTCACATTGCATCCTATCCAATCTTTAAACCGCCGTTTGTGGATGAATGGTCTGCTGATTAGTCATATCTTTATTTTTGCATATGGTGGGTTGATGGCCGCTTACTTGGATCGACCCTATTCCAATATTGCAAGCATATTTTCCTATGCAGTCGTGTTGCTGGCGATTATTCTGGTCTATCGAACAACTATCTTCGACTTTCCGTCTTCTAAACAGCTATTGCAGAAAGATGCAAAATGGATTCATTTTATTAATATTACGATAGGCATTATTATAATTCTGATCACACTGTTTTTTCTATGGGCATTTATGTTATTTGCGGCAGAGATGCAGGCTGCACTATTATTGCTCTTAATTCCGACTCTTCTTTGGATGATATCTTATGCGGTTCAAATGCGCCTACTGGCTGCTCGGCATAAAGGAGCAGCCTACACTCTTGCGATTTTGCAGGTTTTATTGATTGGCGTTACTCTAGTAATCTGGGTGTATGGAATATAGAAGGAGGGATACACTATGAAAAAGTCGCTAGTTTTCTTACTAGGTTCTATTGCGTTCCTGACTGCTCTATTCGTTGTACTCGGATTTGTATTCGACAAGGATGAAAATCAAAAACAAAATGGTCTGACTGAAGTTTACAGTGTGTCATCGGATGGTAAAATCGCCTATGTCGTCTATGAAAAAGGGCAAGCGAATTTATATATGACTCTTCAGGAACAGCCACTTATCCAGTTACCAGTTGAAAAAGAGATTGTAGATTTGACGTTTTCCGAGGATGGGAAGCGGCTGGCTTTCGCGGTTACTAATAAAGATCGGGAACAAGATGCGGAGACAGATATCCATGTCGTACAGTTGGATTCATTGGAAGATGAGCAGATACTCTCGGTAGATTCACTTATTACAGAAGTAGCGTTTGATCCGAAAAATCCAGAGTTACTGTTTTATTTGCAAGCTGCAACATTTACGAATTATTCGCCGGTCGCTTCGAAGCATCCACATGACTTTGACGTGCATAGTTATCATTTGAAAGAACAAACACATACACAATATACTGATATGAAAAAATATAGTATGGCATCCTTGCAAGTTTCTTCTAAGGATAAATCAGTATTTGTGCAAATGGACGATGATGAAAATGTTGAGTCGGCAGATGAAGTATTTTCATCCAGTCAGCGTATCTTCGAGATTCCACTAGACGATCCGGATGGAAAGTCGATAATTAGCAGTCCGGTCCAAGAGGAAGATATTTATGATTTCACCTTACTGCCCGAACGTCAAGAAATTATTTATCAGGCAGTGGCAGGGACTGGAAAGAACGGCATTTTTGAATATGAATTATTTGTTTTCAATTGGAAAACATATCAAACAGAGCAGCTGACTGCGTTGAAAGAACATGCTTCAAAGCCGGTACTGGGTCCCGATGCAAAAATCTATTTTATGGTAGACCGAAATTTTGCTGGACGGTCACCAGATTATCATCTATATAGGATGAATATGGATGGCAGGAACGTAGAAAAAGTACCATTAGAATCTGTTGGTAAATGATTTTCATAAACACCCTCTGTCCTTTCATAAACTGTAAAGACTATTTATTTTTATTCAGCAAAAGACTCCTGATGAATAAAAATAAAGCCTCCGGCGGATGTCACAGATTTTGAAAGGAGTCAATTGTGCCAAAACAATTCAAAATCTAGACCCAATCACGCCGAGGCGTAATTGATGGGGGTGTTTTGTTGTCGAAGGATTACCAAGAAGAAGCATTGTTTGAATTGCATTTTTGGTTGCAAATACTAGGGGACCATGCACGGTTCATTCATGACTCTCTCGCACCAGGCGAAGCTGAACGTATTCAACAAGCGAATACATTCATCCAGTTATTTGACCAATTGCTTACCGAATCGAAACGGCCAATGGACAATCCGGCTCTGCAATCATTACTGCAAACTTCAAAAACCGCCAGCGAACAAATACGCCTTTTCAAATTGCAGCTTGTGGCAGCGCAATTAGTGGGTGAAATCAAAATTACCTTAACTCCTTCATTCATCAATCATATGGTCAATGAAGTAGAGGAAGCCATCCGTCTCTTTGAATACTTGGCTCAAGGGGAGGTACCGCCGCCGGTTCATCCGCTTCACCATGACTTATTGTGGCTGCTGGATGCCGCTGGTCATGCAGGAGCTATTGATGCAAATTTGGATCGAGTCGAGAAGTCGTTGAAAGAGAAAGGACAGAAATTCACGCAGGAATGGGAAGCTTTCTATTTAAAGGCAGTGGAGATGGCTGGCTTTCTGAGAACAAATGTCACTCAATTTCCTGCATTGGCCAAATTTCATCAGGATATCAATTTAGAGATGACGATTTTTAAGTCATTTTTACGTGAGCTGGAAGAATGGGAAATGAACAAGGAAATCCTTGGATCGTTTACGGCTCTGATGGCGGATCATATGGCAAGAGAAGAGTGTTATTACTTGATAAAACTCTCTGAAACCACGGATATTGCGAAACCTTCATGTGATCCGAGTAAGCCAAGAACCAACTAAACTATTCTTCAAACAAAATAGACAGCATGGGAGAGATCCTATGTTGTCTATTTTTTGGCGACCAAGAGCTAGGTTTTGATTTTCGAGAGTAAGGGTAAAGAAGTTAACAGTATAGTTTGCTTGAAGGAGGTTAAACCATTGATCCAGACATCAGATGCTTTATTGACAAAAGAGGACTTTACGGAACGGGGTGATTTGCCGGATTGGTTGCTGAGAGAGTATCAGACATTTCACCAAACGGTTACGGATCGGACGTTTCCTTGTTATTTTGGAATGAATGGTGAGAAGAAGGGCGAATTGCGATACGGTTATATTACACAAGATGACTGGTCGAACTTGCCGAAAACTATGGAATTATTTTTGGAGTTATTCGAGAATCCGAAGCATAAGCGTCATGGACTCTTTGTTTTCGTGGAGCCATTTCCGAATGAAGGTACGCTAGAAGAATACCGTCAGCAATTTTGGGATATTCTGCAATATTTACATACAGCCGATGAAAAAGAATGGCCGCAAGATGCACCACGTGATCCAGATCATCATTTATGGGATTTTCATTTTCATGGCGAGCCGATTTTTGCCTTCGGCAATGCACCTGCCTATAAGCAAAGAAAAACACGAGACTTAGGCAATTCTATGGTAATCGGCTTTCAACCACGAAAGATTTTTAAGGGGCTTGAAGGAACTGAAAAAGGCGGCATCAACTCACGCGAAAAAGTAAGAGAGCGTGTAGAACTATGGGACAAGTTGCCGAAACATCCAGATATCAGCCATTTCGGTGATCCGACACATAATGAATGGAAACAATTCTTCATCGGGGATGACTGCGAACCGATAAGAGGGAAATGTCCTTTTAGCCATAAAGAAATGTAAGAAAAAGCGATACCTCAAAAGGTATCGCTTAAAATCATTGGAAATACATATCTAATGCTTGTTGTAATGTACCCCATGTCTTGGTTTGCAAATCGAAAACAACTCCTAACGCTACAATGTTACGGACTACGTCAGGCTTGAGACCAGTAATGACGACATTGCATCCCATCATTTTAGCCCCTTCAATCATTTTCAAGAATTGATCCACCACTTCTGTTTTCATGTCTCCAATCCCTGACAGATCAATGATTAAGGTATGGATATGTTGCTTCGATATCTTCGTCAATACTTGTTCTTCCATCACTTTCGCACGAAAATAATCAATAGTACCGATTAGCGGTAAAATACTGACAGTTGAGTTGATTGGAATAATGGGTACGGATAAATTTTCTACGAGCTTACGCTGCTCACGCAAAAGCATGTCTTTGTAAGTTGAGTAATTAATGAAAAATTCATTGAGAAATCGATCAACTTGATTATTTACATTTTTCTCCAATTTGAATAGATCGTAGTTCGTAATATTATATTGTTCAATCATTCTCTGAATGTTGATCCACAATGTTCGGCGAATTGCCTGAACCCATTCCAGTTTTAGGTCAACAGTCAATGAGTGGGTAGCCCATGCAATCCCTTCTTTTTTTGCAAATAAGCTTAATTTCTCTTCTTCTTGCCAAATCACAAAATGTACAAGTTTAAATGCATTATTAATTAGGTCAATATTGCCGATTTGCAAGATCTCTTTTACTCGATCCTTCACATTGACAGCCTGTTTCAATAATTCCTGTTGAAACTCTTCTTTATGTTCATCTAAAAATAGTTCTGCTAATTTTTTGTCAAATGGACTATTGGTCATTAAGTTCACCTCAAAAGAAACTTTAGGTACGTGAATGCGTTATCCTGTTAAAACCTGTTTTTTAGAGAGTTAAAGAAGAGAAGTAGAAAGAGTCAATGCTTGGATTACTTCTTTAACACTCCCGGCACTGCAACGATGAACATTTATCCCAGCCCAAAGCGACATGTATTCTGGCTTCTTTTCTTTTAATGCAGCACTTCTAATAGGTTTTGTTAAATCATTTTGATATGGATAGGGGGCGATCGGTTTTCCTTCCATCTGTTCAATAAATGTATTGCGAATTCCGCGAGCCGTCTTTCCGGAGAAGGCTTTGGTGAAAACGGTACAATTCTCAGTGGTGTTAAGAACCGCTTTCTTATAATGAGTATTCGCACCGCTTTCTTCCGTCGCAAGTAGAGCAGTGCCAACTTGCACAGCTTCTGCTCCATTCGAAAGTAAATGTTGGATGTGAGCTTGCATAGAAATACCACCTGCCGCGATTAGTGGAATTTGAACAGTACTCACAGTATCTGTGAGAAGTTTAGCTAATGGCAGCATGTCTCCTTCACCGTTAAATGCTCCCCGGTGGCCACCTGCTTCACTACCTTGAAGCACTACAGCGTCCATTCCCGCATGCTCAGCCAGTCGAGCTTCTTGCACAGTTGTCGCTGTGCCAATTAAAAATATGTCATGCTCTTTCAGTTTTGTAACGATGTTTTTTTCAGGCAGACCGAATGTAAAGGAGCAAACAGGAACTTTTTCGTCTACAAGCACTTGAATTTGCCCATCAAACTCACTGGATGAAAATGACGGCTGCCATTCTGAAAGGCCGAGTTGTTGTCTGATAGGTTTTAACGAGTGGTAAGCTTTTTCGATTTGTTCCTCATTCACGATGTTCATTTCGGGCACAAATAAATTCACTTGAAAGGGCCGATCTGTTAGTTGCTTCACTTCTCGAATAAACTGGCGTGTGTCCTCCGCAGTAAGATATCCCGCCCCGATTGATCCTAATGCCCCCGCCTCTGAACAAGCAGCGACAAATTCTGGCGTCGTTACTCCTGCCATGGGTGCTTGAATGATGGGATGCTCCATAAAACGTGTGAATAGATGTTGCAAAGGATATCTCCTCCTGAAATATTCGTAATCTTCATGCTACTAATAAGTTTACCAAATATGAAGGGAAGAAGACAATTGGGAAATGTGAATTTGTTGATATATTAAAGAAATCTCTAGTTAGTAATTTGATGCTTTCATTTCAGCTTCGAAAATTTCCTTCAAGCGCTCCGATGCTGTTGTCCCATAATTGATATACCCGGTTTCTGGCCAATAGAGGGAGCGGGTCATAGAACCATCTGTCAATTCAATGCCGAAGAAAACGCGTTTCCCTTCGGTTGTTCGACCAGCTTCCTCGTATGGAAGTAACAGCAATTCATCAATGAATTCCTTCGTATGCACCTCTGAAAACTCTCCAATGAATGATAAATCTTCTTCACTTTGCAAAATTACTCGATTTACTTTTCCTTCTATATCTAAGAAATCTTCAACTTTTTCAGCTTTTCCAGCTTCTGAAACTTCATATATTTTATCGTTCGCCAGAATACGAAAAGCGGGATCATAGCCTTTTATTTCATACAGTTTGGTTCCTTTCGGTAAGTATGCAGCATCTCCATTTTTTGACGTATGGTTCGCGCCCGCATGACCATCCAACGTATATGTGACTTCTCCTAGTACTCTTTCCGTTTTCCATACCTTATCCATCTCGTTCGTTTCATAATTCGCGGTATAAGTCGTGTCGTTCCAATTCACAAAATCTACCCAGTCAATGACAGATGATTGAGATGAAGGCAGCATTTGAGCAGGCTTGCCAGAACAGCTCGCTAGTAATAAAACTCCTATAAGGAATAAACCTTTCTTCATTTCGCAACACTCCTTTGAAACGTAGACGGAGAATTTTAAATGAAGTTACACAGATTTTCCATTGAATTACCGAGTTATGGGTATAGTAGCTAATAACAGTATGCAGCAGAAAAGAGGAGATCCTTCATGAAAGTAAGCTGGAATATTTTTAAAATGGATCTGAAAAATATAAGTAAAAACTGGGTAGCAGCTATTCTAATCGGCGGCTTGGTATTTCTGCCGTCATTATATGCCTGGTTGAATATCTACGCGGCATGGGATCCATATGCGCGCACCGATCAATTGCCGGTTGCAGTTGTAAATGAAGACAAAGGTGCTTTAGTGCGTGATGAGCAAATTGATGTTGGGGATGAATTGATCAAGACCTTGCAAGACAACAAAGACATGGATTGGACATTTGCGACTAAAAAGGAAGCGATGGACGGAGTAGAATATGGTGACTATTTTGCCGCTATTTTTATTCCGGAAGATTTTTCAAGCAAACTGGGAACAGTCATTTCCGGAAAGCCACAAAAAGCAGAAATCGAATATTATGTTAATGAAAAATTGAATTCTATTGCACCGAAGATTACGGAAAAAGGTGCTTCCGTCATTGTTGAAAAGGTGAGCAGTCGGTTTATCTCCACTGTAAACGGCGTTGTGCTTGAGATGTTCAATGATCTCGGTATCGAAATCGAAAAAGATTTACCGGATATCAAGAAATTCGAAGCCTATGTTTTCGATATCCAAAAGCAATTACCGAGTATTCATCAAACATTGGAAGGAATTGTTGGGGACGCAAATTCAGCACAAAAGATTATTAAAAAAGCACAAAAGATGATGCCTGAAGTACAGCAAACAACTTCTGAAGGCTTGCAGACTATCAATGACACGATCAGTCAGCTGACGGTAGCCCAAAAACGTTTGGAGTCGGCTTCGCCTCGTATCAAAGCCGATCTTGAAAAAGTATCTACCATAACAAAAGAGACAAATGCGTTTCTGAAAAAGGTCCAGCAGACCGAGCTTGACTTTACGGAGTGGAACCGAGTGAAGAAGGAACTGGATGAACGTGTTACAGGCAGTATAGGGAAGCTGGAAGGACTAGAGCAGGATCTCACAAATGTGAAAGAATTGGTTGAACAGTTAAACCAAGCAGACAGCGGAGAGCTGGAATCCTCATCTTCATCTCAACCGATTGACGCCGCGCTTGAGAAGGCAGGCAATCTAAAAGATCAAATTCAAGAAATTCAAAATAACGCCCGCACGATTGATGTGTTAGTACAAGGCGAGGAAGAGCGAATGAAAAACAGCATAAATGACTTACAGCAAATTGCCGATAATACATCGATCCAAGCAGATTCCTTCCTGAAAGAATATGTAAATACGATTGAGCCGTTTGTACGTGAGGAAATTACCCAAGCATTGAAAACATTAAGGAATGCGAAGGGCCTGCTTCTAGAAGTGCAAAAAACGATACCAGAAGTTGAAAGGATATTAGTTAGTACAGACGGGGATTTGAATGAAGGAAAACAGCAAGTACAAAAAGCGTTGAATGAATATCCATATGTCTACGACAAAGTGAACCAATTGGCTAATCGTATTGAAAGCATACAGGCGGAAACGGATATTAATGAAATCATTGAGTTGCTGCAAAATGATCCGCAGGCAGAGAGAAGTTTTTTTGAAGAGCCGATAATACTGAATGAAAATAAGTTATTCCCCATTAAAAACTATGGGACAGGAATGACTCCATTTTATACGGTGCTTTCAATATGGGTAGGTTGTCTTTTACTTATTTCATTACTATCTACGGATATTCACCGGGAAGGACAATTTACATCGAGACAAATTTATGTAGGGCGTTTGTTTACATTCGGGCTCATCGGACTATTGCAGACGCTGATCGTAACCATTGGCGATATTCTTCTGCTCGGAGTGACGGTTAAAGAACCGTTACTGTTCATCTTATTCGGCATGTTGATCAGCATGGTGTTCATGTCTATTGTCTATACGCTGGTGTCGGTGTTTGGCGATGTAGGGAAAGCGCTCGCTATCGTAATGTTAGTATTGCAAATTGCAGGATCAGGCGGTACGTATCCTGTCATGCTTTTACCGGAATTCTTCCAGTGGATCAATCCAATCTTGCCGTTTACTCATGCGATCGATTTGATGAGGGAGGCAGTAGGAGGAATTGTCTGGGCTCGTGCGACGAAAGATCTTATCATTTTAGTGAGTATAGGAATTTTCATGATTACGTTCGGTGTTTTATTCAAGAAAAAAGTAAATAAAGCGACGAATCGGCTGCTGGCGAAATCGCGGGAAACCGATCTATTTCATTGAATTTCAGATGTAACTGAAGGAGTTTCAATGGAAATCAACAGGGAAAGATAAGTAAAAGAGTAAAGTGAGGGATCAGTATGAAGCGAACCGAAAGTTTAGATGAATTCTTGACATTTGCAAACGCTGCTGAACAACAAGGGGAGACTGGTAATGTATGGGTGCAGCAGGCGAATTATGCGGCAGAAGAACCGATCATGTCGGATGAGGATGTAGCTGGAAGAGAGCCTTTGCAACGGTTGCGTGTTTTATTGGAAGCAGGGGAACAACCAATATATTTTGAATCTCTTTTTTATTCCGCTGCCGAACTAGAGGAATTGACAAGTGAATTACAACCTGTTTTTGAACAGTTTTCGAAGGAAGTCCTTGATGCTAAAAGGATGAATGAAAAAGTGCAGGCATTGAACGAGTAGGAAGCAGGCTAATAAAACAGCATGAGGAAGCCCCGCCACTGAATGGTCAGTGAAGGGGCTTCCTCTTTCTTGTTTTTATTCCAAATACTGAAGTATTTCTTCGATTGCCAGTTCACCTGCAGTTTCCCATCGACTTTTATCGCGAATTTGTGCATCGCGGTCAAGTGGCTCTTGGAACTGATTGAATGAACCGCTCACTAATGAACTGCTGTCTCGATCAAGCCCAGTATTGACGACATGCTTGATGACATACGGTTTTTTGAATTTGATTGATGTGTGATAATCATCCAATTCGCCTTCATCCACCTCGAATGGAACGCGCAAGTAAATGGTCTCCCCGCCCTCTTTATGAAGGATTGAATCAAAACATCCTTTATGATAATCCCAACCACCGCCGAAATGATAGCCGTGCTTGCACACTTGATCGCGAAGGACTCCGAAATTGGCGAGTTTACCTTCAATCATTGTTTCCAATTCCAGCATTTAATCACTCCTTTTTATTAGAATTCCTATGTACCGTGGTTTTTATACATTTTGAAAAATATGCATTCAAATGTTTCTTAATTTGTCAAGGGGGTAAAACAAGATTACAACAGGTTATTAAAACTTAGGAGGAGATTTACATGAATAACAAACGATATATAGGAATGTATTTTAACGAAACAGAATTGATGAATCGTGTTCAGGAACTGAAAAATGAAGGATGGCCTGAGGAGAATATTTATGTCGTAGTGAAAAATGATGATCAGCTGACTATGTTGAGAAGTCGTACAGACGCAGAAGTCAAGTCGGCGGATGGCTCTTGGTGGGACCGTTTTATGGGCTTCATTTCTGGAGAAGACCATGTACACCGAATGGTCGATAATTTGGACTTCGGCCCAGGAGAAACGGAACGCTATTATCAAGATATTGACCAAGGCGGCATGTTGCTCTATGTCGACAAAGGAGAAGCAAACCGTCAATACTTGGATAACACGCACATCTATGGACTAAATCGAAAGAGTACTGATATTAACTTAGGTGCAAATGGACTGAGCGTAACAGATCAAGAATTGAACGGTGGAGATCCAGCTTATCGTCTGAATAAAACCTTGCCGGATCAAAACCTGAATCACGACGATGAACTGGGACGCGTTGGCGCGGAAGCAGTCTTGGACAGACCTACCGATCAAACTGCCTACACAAAAGGAATAAACACATTATCGGATAACGCTACAGAAGAACGGATGCGTCTGCATGAAGAACGTTTGCAGGTGGACAAGCAACGGACGAAGCGCGGAGAAGTTCACCTCGAGAAGGAAGTAGTGGAAGAACAAAGATCTGTAGATGTAAATGTGGCTCATGATGAAATTACGATTGAGCGAAGACCGATAGTAGATACTGAATTGAACGCAGACAGTCGATTCAGCGAAGACGGAACTTTATTTAAAGAAGATGAAGAGACAATTCGGATTCCAGTCACAGAAGAACATGTGGAAGTTACCAAGAAACCAGTTGTCACGGAGGAAATCATCTTGAAGAAACATCAGGTTGAGGAACCTGAAACCATCCATGAATCTGTGAAACGAGAAGAAGTGCGCCTTGATAAAGAAGGCGATGTAGAAGTCCAAGGAGACCCTCTGGATAAAGATCGTTTCTAATTAGCTCGTGCGATATTGCAAACATCTTGTTATTCTCTCTCCGAGTAGGGTAAAATAAAGATAAATAGCCGAGAAGGAGAGAGTGTATGCTGAAGCATCCAGGTATTGCCGCTGTGCTAAGTTTCTTCTGGACTGGCGTCGGACAGATTTATAATGGGCAGATAGTAAAAGGTATATTGCTCATTATCTTGCAAAGTATAAATGCATTGCTAATGTTTGTGCTCATTGGATTTATCACGTATCCAATTGTGTGGATATGGGGCATGTATGATGCTTATAAGACCGCAGAGCGCATGAACAGATCATACTGAATTTTAAAAAGGCTTTCCTGAAAGTGAAATATCTTTCAGTGATAGCCTTTTTTTAGGTGTTTAGCCAAGCGAAGCAAAGAGGTGCACGAAATTCTCCATCACCGCACTAAAACCGCCATCCTTCCTGCATAAACAAAAGCCGCTTGAAAAGTCACGTGAAAAACGACCTTTCAAACAGCTCTAATTACGACTCTCATCTATTCAATTTCCAAGTAGAATAATTTAAAGTTAAAGCGAACATCACCCACCCGATATAAGGAATCATCAGCGCACCAGCCGTTCGATCGGTTTTATTGAATTCATAGGCTGTCATAGCAATTGCTCCTAATAAAATAGTCATTTCAACTAACGCAGTACCACGCAAATTCCATTTGAAATAAAGAAACGACCAAAGGAAATTGAGTCCTAGTTGTACATCATAGAGCGGGGTGGCAGAGTCTTTCTTCTGCAGCATTTCTTGTTTCTGCTCTACCCGGTAATTAGCCACTCCCATCACTGTATAAAGCGCGGTCCATGCGATTGGAAATACAGGACCCGGTGGAGAAAAAGATGGTTTATCCAATTGAGCATATTGTTCTTGTGTGTTTCGATTGGCCAGCCAGCCGATGACCGACCCACCAACGACAGGAATAAGGATATTCTTGGTCAACCTTTTCCAATTCGACTTTCCATTGACATTAAGCAGTTCCAAGGTAAAACCTCCTTTTATAAAAGTTTTCCCTTTCCGTCCCGGAATAAACTGTCACGGCTTACTTTTCTTGTTTTTGTACATCACTTCACCTGCCACGACCGTCATACGGACAGAAATTTCAGGTATGTGATCTGTTTCAACTGAAAATATATCCTCCTCCAAAATTGTGAAATCTGCATCGAAACCTACCGCTAACAGGCCGCGTGAATTCGCTTTTCCAATCGTAGCGGCGGCTCCTGAAGTGAAGAGCTGAATGGCTTCATAACGGCTGATTTTTTGATTTGGCAGATAGCCTTCATGTTGCTCGAAAGGCTTGCGCCGAGCAATTGCCGCGTGAATACTGAGCAATGGATTGGGGTCTTCGATCGGAGCATCAGACCCCCCTCCACAAATGAAACCTTTGTCAAGAAGACGTTTCCAAGCATAGGACCATTCCAATCGATCAGTACCGAGACGATTCTGTACCCAAGGGAAGTCAGAGGGAACAAATGCAGGCTGGATATCCAAAACGATTGGTAGTTTAGCCATGCGTTCCACTAAGTTCTCACGCAGCATTAAGACGTGTATAAAGCGATCTCGTTTCCCTATCGGTGCAGGATATTTTTCGATGACATCCAATGCTTTTTCAACTGCTAGATCACCGATCATATGGATTGCAACAGCTTCATCATACTTGCGTGCGAGTTTAACACGTTCTTCTAATTCCTCATCTGTCAAGACGGCAGTTCCGACGTTATCCGGTTCATCTGTATAAGGGGTGCTAAGTAAAGCGGTACTGCCTCCAAAGGCGCCATCAATAAAAAATTTCATCTCACCTGGTTCGACCCATGGTTCTTTGTATGTAGCTTGATTGTCCATCATTTGTGGAAACACACTGAAATGACGTAGCAAATATGTTCGAAATTTCCGTTCCTCACCTAAGACATTTTTGAATGCGTTCAACGGAGTTTTATAATCGCCGTAGTATCCTAAGTCATCTGTCACAACACCTGTTAATCCAACAGAAAACAGATGGTCTACAGATGTTTGCAAAGCTTTTGTTACATAGGTTTCAGAAGGTTCAGGCAGTAGTTGTAAAACATATTGCATGGCGCCTTCTTTCAATAGTCCAGTAGGCTCCCCGTTATCATCACGCACGATGACGCCGTCTACCGGGTCAGGTGTGTCTTTTGTGATGCCTGCAAGCTCCAAGGCTTTCGTGTTGACGACCGCAGCATGCCAGCATGTCCTTTTTAAGAGCATAGGTGAACTCGTCACGCGATCTAGTTCGTGGCGTGTAAAGATCTTTTTGTCGGTGAAATTATTTTCATCCCATCCTTCTCCTATGAACCACTCATCTTCAGGAAGATCAGGGTATGCACGCAGCAGCATGTCCATCATTTCATCCGATGAATCAGCACGGGAAAGGTCCAATCTAAGCAATTTTTCTCCCTGACCGATTATGTGCATATGATTATCAATAAAGCCTGGATACACGACCGCACCTTGTAAATCAACGGATTTCTCCGCTTGATCCTCTAACTCATCGTAATAGCCGACCGCTGTAATTTTTCCGTTTTCCGTTAGTAAAGCCTCTATTGTTTGTCCTTCAGTTTGCATCGTATAAAAAAGCGCGTTATGCCAAATCGTCTTCATTCCGTTCCCTCCTCGTAGCCTCTATAGTAAACCGATGGCCGCGAATGAACAATAGAACTGTTCAAGCGCTTGAGGTGGATTAACTGACTTATTGTGTAAGCAACTTTTCTGCATGTCTTTCATATATTGAATTGGAAAGGGGTGGATGAGTTGATTGACACTAAATCGATCCTGATTGATGGGAAGTCATTTCAAGCCGTGACTGTCAGACTGCCGAAGACGACGTTGCTGACAGTTTCGAATGACAGAGGATATATTATGTGCGGTGCGTTAGACGTCGGTCTGTTGAATAGTGTGCTGGCCGATCGAAAGATTATTGCAGGACGTGCGGTCGGAGTGAAAACGATTGAACAGCTGTTAGCGGCACCACTGGAATCAGTAACATTAGAAGCTGAAACATTAGGCATTACAGCAGGGATGAAAGGAACGGAAGCTCTTTTAAAAATGACATAAGGAAAGGGCACACTAATTCCATCATGAATTGGTGTGCCCTTTTTTTATATAATTAACGTTTTAATGAATGTAATCCCCGAATTCTCTCAAGTTTTAACAACACTAGGTAAATTTATACAATGATGTAAAAACCTGTGATAAAACGGATGGAGGATTGGGTACCGTTGATTGTACAATGAAAGGATCAGATATGTTTAATAAAAACGTGTTCAAAATGGATT
The DNA here is from genome assembly GCF_019748715.1 of Sporosarcina aquimarina. GTDB lineage: Bacteria > Bacillota > Bacilli > Bacillales_A > Planococcaceae > Sporosarcina > Sporosarcina newyorkensis. Next base: position 19,711 of record NZ_JACLBZ010000023.1, read on the forward strand.
GGATAAATTACTATAAAAGAATACCAAGATTACGGAAAACTTAAAGGAGAGAATAATAAAGTTATGAAAAAGAAAATAATATATATTATTATAGCTATATTATTGGTGTTTCTTTTATTATTTTGCACATATAAATTGATGAATTCTAGAACATTTCAATTATTTGGTGGCCTAACCAATAGTGTTGAAACAAATCAAAAAGTAGTTGCTTTAACCTTTGATGATGGACCAACTAAAAATGTTGATAGTGTTCTGGCAGTATTAAACCATTACAATATAAAAGCAACCTTTTTTCTTATTGGGAATGAAATTGAAACTAACCAAAAAGAAGCTGAAGAAATTGTGAAAGCAGGGCACCAGGTTGGGAATCATACTTATTCTCACAATCGAATGATTTTCAAATCAACTTCCTTTATCAAAGAGGAAATTGAAAAAACGGATAACTTAATTAGAAGAATCGGCTACGAAGATGAAATAGACTTCCGGCCTCCAAATGGAAAGAAATTGTTAGCCCTACCTTATTATTTAAATAAACACAAGAAAGATACTATAACCTGGAATATTGAACCCGATAGTGCTGTTGATAAAATTGATTATGTAAAGCAAAATATTAAGAATGGTTCAATTATTCTACTGCATCCTATGTATGATGAGACTGGGGAACAGCTCAAATTAATCGAAGATATAATTAAGTTATTGTTAGATGAAGATTATGAGTTTGTTACGGTGAATGAACTTCAAAAATTAAAAGATGAATAATATATATAGTTAACTAACGTAGAGACTAAATACAATTAGGTTGGTAAAATAGTATAAAAAACGCTCAGAAAAAGATCTGAGCGTTTTTACTTGCTGTTTATTTTGCTAATTCACTCTTAAAATACTTCCTAGCGTGGGTTGTTATTTACACTGTTTCAGCATTTTTCACCCCAACAAAACTGTTAGGAGATCATCTCGTGTTCATTCTTTTTCATATTTTTCTTCGCTGGAAGAGCGGTCTTTTGTTCTTCGTTGATGACGCTCTTCTTCTGCTTCCATTCGCACATCTTCTAATGGAATGGAATCCACGGTTTGCATATCCTCATGCATATCGTAAATACTTTCTTTGTCAGTCTTCAGATTTTCAGGGTTGTCCATATAAGGCCCTTTCGCATCGGGGCGATCTTTTTCCGTAAACACTTTTTTCTTTTCATTCATTAGCCATCGACTCCTTTATAGTCTTCTTCGATCATCAGCTAAGCAAATTGCCGAGTAGACCTTTTTTTCGTTCACGCGGTTGGCTGTTTGTATGTGAGCGATCACCACGCATCGGTGTGTCATTGAACTCATTAAACTGACGTGAGAGTTTATCACGTGAATCTTTGTTTCGCATCAAGTAAGCTGCACCCAAACCGAGCGCTGTTATAGCCATTCTTTTTTTCATAGTAAATTCCTCCTCATAGTAGTTGCTTATTCTCTGTTTTCCCGAATTCAATCGGAATAAACAATACAGTTTGATGACAAACAAAAGAAAGAGGGCAATCGTCTGTCGAGCTTGCCGACTTCCGACTGTCCTCTTCCATTCAAGCTTTATGCGGAAAATTTGATTGTTGCGACTATCCATACTGACGAAATTGTGTACACTCGCCGTATGCGTCTTACGCTGCTCAAACAAACTAAGAGCAGGTCTTTTACTTGCACTTACACAAAAAACTTTTTTTCGCACTACTTGGTAAACCTGTCTTTCTACGGAACCTTCAAAAACAGATTCCCAAACGAGAGTACCTTTTGCCAGTAAAGAAAATTTTCCGCCAAGGCTGTGCAGCTCTTCCAGAGTCAAAGGATCTACTTACTACTTCACACCTTTTCTTCTGTCAGTTTGCCTTGTTGGTATTTGTATACCCTGGAAAAAATAAAGGTAAACATCTTTTTAAATTTTATTTGGAATTCTTTTTAAAGTTCTTTCTTGCTCGCGGTAACTTGGTTTTTGATCTATAATATAGGACTGAGGTGAGAGCTTTGAACAAGGAATTAACAGGGAAAAGCATGAACATCCATCTTGCTGTACAAGAGCCCTATAATAGAAAGAATTTCATTCGATGAATTCTATAAATACGACGGAAACTATTTCTTGCAGTCTTGAAATTACAAAAAATGCTCGTCAAGGTATAGAACAGTGGTTTTTGAATGAGCAGGCATTGGTCTCGTCTGAGTCTGCTTTCGATATACATATTGAAAAAAAACCAGCCAATCGACAAGGGAATCAATCCTATTCCCTGTTTTTTGATCCGGATACGAATAAAAAGTTCGCAAAAGAAGTCCAGCAGCGTGTAGCGGTGATGGAATGTGTACTGAAACCTGATGGCTTTGTCGCCACGGGCTTTCATGTCAGGGGAGCGAAAGAACCTGTCCAGACAAACCGGCGGCTTCATACGGCGGTGAAATTCCGTTTGAATCGAGCGGGTGTTGCCTTGCCGATTCAGTTCTACACAAAAATGCGTGAACTGCCAATAGCGGAAGAGCGTTCGGAATACGTGAAGAAGCGAATTGAAAGTTGGGAAGGTTATCTGCAGATTGCCGAGAAAAACGCGGACGTAGAAGATATTTCCTGCACATTCACGCAAGCTAGTTTTACTAGTGATTTCACGAAGTTGCGCCTTCATTGCAGAGACTTACAAACGAAAAAATGGAAGCAGCTCAAAGGCTTCAGTGTGAAATTACTGGAGCTATCGACTGAAATCGGCCAAATCGTCGATGTCCAAAAATCCCAAAAAATCATTGTAGTAGAACTGAATCAGCGATTTCAAAAAAGATCACGGCAAGAGCAATGGCTGCCGAAAAACAATAAAAAATTAGTACTGACAAATTTTGCTGAACTAAGTCAAATCAGAAGGCTGCGAAAAGGGTTTAAAGATTTACAAGACGGTCTGGCGGCAAATGCCAATTTAGAGAAAGTTTTATTTGAAGAACGACCTGTAGTAAAAATCAATAATAAAAATCCTGACCTCGAGTTCCATAATAATTTGAATGAATTTCAGAGGGAAGCCGTAACAGGTGCCATGAAGGCGCATGATCTCTTCGTTATACAAGGACCACCCGGCACAGGTAAAACGACAGTGATTTCTGAAATCTGCTATCAGAACGTTAAAGCAGGGTTACGTACACTTGTCGCCTCCCAATCCAATCTAGCTGTAGACAACGCACTTGGCCGTTTGTTGACGGATCCGGCGACTCGTATATTGCGATACGGGCGCTCGGAAAGCATTGAAGAAGAAGGCAAGCGATTCATAGAAGAGAATGTAGCGTTGAATTGGCGAAATGAAACAATAGAAGCTGTGCAAGCGACTCGGGCCATTTATAAAACGAAGGATCTTGAAATGCAGCACCAATCAGATCAGCTGGAACGGATAATTAAACAGCAATCGGAAGCGGAAATAGATTTAAAGGAAGAGCTTGTCCGGCAAAAGCTTCTTCGAGAACAAGTAAGTGAACTAAGGAGCAAGCGCACAGCTCAGCAACATTTTTTTGAACAGCTGTCTCAGCAACTTTTGGAACGCCGAAAAAAAGTTCAACAAACAGAACAACAGCAGTCACAGAAGACGAGCGAAATTGTTGAGTTGCAATCCAAGCTGAACAGATTATCTGATACCGCCAAAGTAATGGAGCGGCTGGCGGTTTTACAAAATGGGCTGAGGAGATTAAGGCAAGCTCTACTTTATGTTGAGTTGCGAGGTAAGTTGCAAAATGCAACAGATTTATATCGGCAATTAAGAGTGCAACTAAAAGAATTACCGGCTAAGGAAAGTTCATTGAAAGCAGCGCACGAACAAGTTATTCCTATCACTAAAATGGACATCCTGCAAAAAACACTTTCCGCACAGCAGATAGAACTACCCATCCACATCGTCTTACAGATTAATGAATTGCAACGCCTAATTAAAACAATTTCATCAGGCGGGTTTTCATACGAATTTCAAGAGTGGAAAGAGCTCTACGAACGATTTCAGACGGCAATCGAAAAAACAGAACAGCTTTTGCTGACACATCGTTATCCAATTGCCACGCTTGAAAAGCGCTCTACAGATCACTTCACTACACTTCCGGAAATGCACGAGATGATCGATCGACTTGGCAGATTCTTAGTTGACCCGACTACAAAAAGAATATTGCAAACGCCAGGCGCATCTTCAGCAAAAACAGAGATTTTAAAAAAGATAGCGCAAGGAATGTCATTGTTTTATGGAAAAGAAGAAATCGTACGGACTAAGGGAGCCGAAATCCAGCAACAACAAATACGAACGGTAAAACAGCTGTTTAGTGAAGTGAAAAATGAAGTACTACAATTTCTAAAAACACAACAGCGTGACATCGCCCAAAAACAGCTGCACTTGCAACAACAAGAAGCTGAATTGCTGAAGCAACAGGAAGACATTCAACAACAGCTGGAGGATTGGCTGAACGAGAATGACCCGCCTGAAGTCCAGTGGGAAGAGCAGCAGCTGTCTTACGAAATCAGTGTAAATGAGAAAGAGGTTTTCGGTTGTCAGCAACAATTACAAGAAATTAACCAATCGACTGCATCTCTGCAAATCATGCAACAACAGCAACTGGAAACTGAAAAACAGTTAGAAGAACACCAACACCAACTTGAGATGCTAGAGGCCACTGAGCAACAACAGCAGCAAGAAAGCGAGAAGTTGCAAGAACGTATTGCCGCGCTGGCTGAACAAATGAATTCAGATGTCGAACACCAATTATCGCGAACTGTGAATGATCTCCGTGAGACGGAACACCAACTTCAGGAATTAAGCAAAGAGCGCCAACAATTGCCGGTCCTGCAGGAATTACAAGCACAGTGGGAACTCCTTTTGAAAGACGCCAATGACTATGACCTTGATGAAATACGCAAGCTCTATGTCGAACACGCGAATGTGATTGGCACTACGTGTGTCGCTTCCGCCTCGAAAAAATTCATGGAAGAATATCCAATGTTCGATGTGGTCATTATTGATGAAGTTTCGAAAGCGACACCGCCTGAATTGTTGCTGCCTATGCTGAAAGGGAAAAAAGTCATTCTCGTTGGCGACCACCATCAATTGCCGCCGTTAGTCGGACAAGAGACAATGGATGAGCTGGTGGATCAGCAAAAAGACGCGGAAGTCCAGCGTGAGATGAAAAAACTATTGAATGAATCTTTATTCGAAAGGTTATTCAGAACGCTGCCTAAGCAGAATAAAACGATGCTCAGCATCCAATATCGTATGCATGAACGAATCATGGAGACGATAGCACCTTTTTATAAGGAAGGGAATTACCAATTGCAATGCGGATTGCCCGATTCAGATCAAATGCGCGACCATCTACTGGAGAGCTCCATGTTCACACGGGACGATCATTTACTATGGTTGGACACACCGAATAAACCTTCATTTTACGAAGACAAAGTAAAAGGCGGAACAAGTCGGTTTAATGAATCGGAACTCCAAATTATCCGAAATACAATGCTTGAGCTGGAGCAAGCGACAGAACAGGCGAAGCTGGAAGGACGGATAAAAACAGAAGACAGAAAGAGTGTCGGCGTCATCAGCTTTTACGGCGAACAAGTGAAGCAAATTGATCGATTGATCCAACAGGAACTGCGGCCGAAACAGCTGCATTGCCGAACAGGCTCTGTTGATAAATTTCAAGGAATGGAAATGGACGTCGTCATTTTGAGCTTCGTCCGAAATCATGGAGACCCAAGTGGAGAGATCGGTTTTGCTAAGGACTATCGCCGGTTGAATGTGGCATTGTCCAGAGCTAGAGAATTGCTAATTATAGTAGGAAGTTCTGAAATGTTCACAATCAAAACGAAAAATAAGTCTACACGCGAAATGTACAGCCAGCTACAAGAAATTGTTGAGCAACATGGTCGTCTTGTAAAAATGGAAGGCTAAAGAAAGAAAGGTGAGCACGTGGACTCGCTGCGGAAGAAATTACAGAAAGAGTTACAGCAGCAACCCGACTTGCAAATAAAGCAGTCTGCCAGTTGGGGATTACCTGTACAGCTTGTAAAAGTACCATATTCGACAATCAAACGTACGACGATGGATATCTTGATGAAAATGATTTTACTGACAATACAAAAGTTAGATGTTACGGAGCCAAAAATCATTGCGGATTTTCTTGCGGTGGAGCCGTTGTTTGTAAAGGATTTATTCGAGAAGATGCAACGGACAAAAATGATACAGCAGCGAAAGGGTATCTTTGAACTGACGAAGATTGGGGTGGAACAGCTACAATCAGGGGTCTATGAGCATCCCCCTGAAAAAAATGAAAAGAACTTTTATTATAGTTTGTCTCACAGGGAGATAGTATGTGAAGAAAAAGAAAATATTCTTACTACAAAAGTCCCGCCATTTCGTCTTGCAAAAAAACAAGTTCACAACGTTGAAAACTTCGATAGAGAACTATTACGCATAGCGCTGCTTTCTGTTGAGACGGAAACGTCGGAAGGTTCCTTGCAAATGGTAGTGGATAAAATAGAAACACCTATTCAACTAGCGGATAAACTCATCCCTTGCATGGAGTTTTTAGTATACAATCGTGTCGAAAAAGTCTATTTTACGAGAGTTTGGAATACGCTCACGGAACAATGGGATGAAGTTCTTGAAAAGTATATAGAAGAAATGGATCCTCTTACATCACAAAGTTGAAAAGACTGTCCTGAAAGTTAGAAAACTCTTTTAGTGACGTCCTTCTTTTCTGTGATCAAGCAAGATTCACACCAATACTGCATGGCGCTACACCAAAACCATTCAGAACCGAACGAAACTACTTTAAGACTGCACATTTATTAAGCCAAACCGAACCAAACTACACTCTGAACGTACTAAACAGGCTTTACACCGCACATTTAGCCTTTTCTAGCAATTCAAAGAAAAAGATAAAATGCTTTCTCAACACAAAAAGGAGCACCCTGAAAAGTCGGGTGTTCCTTTTTGAATAGATGAGTTTCATTTATCCCAAAATAGAAACGTGTAATACCAAGATGGATCAGGGCCAACGAGAAGATTTCCCTCGAGTTGCTCCCGAAGATTTGGGATCTCTCCGAAGTTCCGCTAATTCTTTTGCAATTTCTTCTTTCATATCGCCAGGCCTGATTTTTTGTTTCTTCGGCGTCTGCGGAAGAGAACTTGAAGCATTACTGCCCTTTGTATGTTCGTCTCGTCCCATGTTGATCGCTCCTTTCTAAAGTTGAAATCAATATAAGTTGGCTGTTCTTCAGAAAATTATACGAGTTGCTTTAAAAAGTAGAAAGCAGATTAATGGAACACAAAAGACTAAGCAAACTGAAAAAGGGGAATAGGCTTAGTAGCTTACTAGCTGGTTACTATGTTAGCTGCTTTACGAATATAGTGAGGAGGACTTCAAATGGAATATGGATTAAACGCAGCAAAGCTCGCTGTTGGTATTTTAATGCTCATTTTCATTCTTCGGTTACTGGGGAAGAAGGAATTAGCGCAAATCACTCCATATGATGTAGTGTATTTGCTTGTATTTGGAGGGATTCTAGAAGAAAGTTTATATGATAAAAAGATTACTCTACTTCACTTTATCTTCTCTATTAGCGTATGGGCAGTCATGATCTACTTAATAGAAAGGTTGGCGATGAAATTCAATGTATTTCGCAAGCTGTTGAAAGGTTCGCCTGATCAAATTATAGGGGATGGCAAGCTCAATATGCATTTGATCAGTAAAAATCAGCTGGATATGGAACAGCTCCGTGAGATGTTGAGAAGGCAAGGGATTTTTTCACTGCGGGAAGTGAAGGATTTATACGTGGAGCCGAGCGGTGAATTTTCAATCAATCAATATGCACAATATAAGCCGGTTACCGCAGGAGATATGAAATTGAATATCCCTGAAGAAGATCCATCCGTATTGTTAATTGATCAAGGTAAAGTGAAACATGAAACACTGCAATTTATCGATAAGACTGAAGAATGGTTGCGTGAACAGCTAAATGAAAAAAAGTATACTGATTTAAAACAAATCCTGTATTGTGAATGGTCGAAAACAGAAGGTTTTTTTATTAGGACACGCCAAGAGATAATTGATAAGAAATAGTAGTTAGATAGTTAGACGGTACATTTTCTTTGATAATTCTTTATACCGATTCGAAGTAAATACGTATTTTTTTGTTTAGAAACTGGCGAACTGGGAATATAACTACTAAGCTTGTCGACGAGCTAAAAATTTTAAAAAATCGCTAGGAGGAAGTACTAATGGCTAACCGAAACAATCGCGACAATAACAACAAAGACAACAACAACAAAATGACTCTTGAAGAAGCGGGACGTAAAGGTGGAGAAGCTACCTCTAAAAATCATGACCGCGAATTCTACGAGGAAATCGGACGTAAAGGCGGAGAGGCAACAGCCGAGAATCATGACCGCGAATTTTATGAAGAAATTGGCCGTAAAGGTGGAGAAGCCACAGCCGAAAACCACGACCGTGAATTCTATGAAGAGATCGGCCGTAAAGGCGGAGAGGCACGTGCCGAACAGAGTAACAACAGTAATAACAACGGCAAAATGAGCCAAGAAGAAGCTGGCCGCAAAGGCGGAGAAGCGCGTTCAAAGAATCGAAGTAACAACAACAACGATGACAACGATAATGACAACAATGGCAAGATGAGCCGTGAAGAAGCTGGCCGTAAAGGCGGAGAAGCTCGTGCCAGACAGCGTAAAAATAATAACAGCGACGAGAAATAAGTTAAATTTTTCTCAACCTAATAATCTAACAAATAGGGTATTCTAGAATCGATTGAAACGATTCTAGAATACCCTTTTTTGTTGTCGGATAATGTAGAGCAACTTCTACTTGTGTCAATTTTACTACTATAAGTAAAAAAATATTGATTAATATCTTTTGGGGGTATATACTACTAGTATTATAGCGTTGTTGTTATATTGATAAAGTAAAAAGACAGATAAAAAAGGGAAGAACGAGAATGAACAATCAACTAGTGTCTGATCAATTGTATCAGTTGGTTTTTGCTGTTATGAAGAAAGTTCAAATGGATGTTCCAATTCGTGAAGTTCATGATGGTGTAAATATGAGTTATAACTTTATTGGCAAATATATAGGGTATGATACGAAGCGATTGGCAACAGCACATCAAGAGATGGCACCGTTTTGCACGATTGAAACATATGTGCAGACAATCACTTTGCATGAGCTTGGTCATGTGATGGATCAAGAGGCATTAGAAGCATCGTTAACAAAAACATTAGAATTTTTTACGATGAGGAAAAGTTTTACGATGAATCAAATATTTAAAGATCTTGACCTCCTTGGAATGCTCATAGAAGAAGATCTAATGAATAAGGTGTTCGAAGAAACGGCTTGGGAAAATGCAGCTCGTTTGAATGAGCAGTATGGCTTGATCGAAACTGAATGTTTTGAACAAATACGTAAAAATAGTCTCGCTACGTATGAAATGGTTTACGAAGAGGACTTATATTATTATGAAGAACTTAAACGGCAGGCGAACATCGAGCTGGCGTGTTAAATATAAAAAACCAATTGGTCAGTTTAGTTAACCAATTGGTTTTTTTATGCCTGAAAAATCATAAAAATAATCCCAAGCTTCTTGGATACCACCTGCAAAATTTGTGGTTGCCCGGTAAATTAATGGATGTGTGGGGAGTTCATCCAATTCCTGCTGTGCATTTCCTACAATTACAGCTGGATAAGGTAATGAAAGCATTTGTGCATCGTTTCCTGAGTCTCCGGCTAACAAGACGTTAACATCTTGAGCCGCATATTGACGCAGCGCATAATCCACTGCAGCTCCTTTGCCGCTTCGTTCAGGTAACAGATCCACGTCCCGGTCGGAACTGAAGACGAAATGGTGTGGAATACCTTCGCTCTTTAGTCCCGTTTCAAAGAGATGGACAGACTCGGCATGTCCCGGCTCTACTGTAAACGAAATTCGTTTCGTATGGGGCAAGTCTTGCCGATGCAGAAAAGGAAATCTGCTGGCTACACGAAGAATACTTGAAGGTTGCCAGTTTTCATTTACCCAGTCATGCCACTTCGAATCTTCTTCCAGAGTAGTTGCCTCATAGATGGACGTGCCTACATCGGTGATCCACAAATCAGGTAGAGGAAGCTGTTCCTCCTCCATCAAGTGTAAAGCAGAATCCAAATGTCTTCCTGTTACATAGATGAGTGCTGGTTCTACCTTAGACTCCTCATGAAATTCAAATAAAGCTGTGAGTGCTGCCGGATCACCTGCCAACGTGTTATCCAAATCAGTCGCCAGCAAGTACGATTTTTTCTTCATAATACGCTCCTTTGTATAAATTGGCCATTTTATAAGCCAGTACTGACCAGTTAAACTCTTGCTGTGCATATACGGCTGCACGTTGTCCAAGAGCTTTGGCATATGAAGGGTTGTGCAGAAGAATAGTCATTGCTTCTGCCAATTGTGCGGGGTTCTTATGTTTGACATGCAAGCCGGTTAACTCATGCTTCACTACATCTTGTAATCCGCCCACTTTTGAGGCAATTACCGGACTGCCGCATGCCTGAGCCTCGGCTGCTACCATTCCAAACGATTCGTAATAAGAGGGAACAATCGTTGCAACCGCATTGTTGAATAATTTAGCCAACTGTTGTTGACTTTGAGGACCGATAAATTTTACTCGATGTTCAATACCTTTGAGGGCCGTCCGCAATTTCTCGCTTCGAGGCAGTTGATTTAGAGGGTCCACGCTATCTTGACTCCCTCCAGCGATAAGCAGATTAGGGTGTGAAGACAAACGTTCTTTGCGAATTAGCAGTTTAAAAGCGTTTAGTAATGTATAGATACCTTTCGTTGTTTGCAGTCTGCCTGCAAAAGCAAAGTATGGCTGGACTTTCGGAATCCGTTGGGAAGGCTTGAATGCTTTGTCAACTCCGATTGAAATCACATGTGTAGTTGCAGGCTTGTCCACAAATTGCTGAATCAATTCCTTCTCTGTTTTCGATGTGGCAACTATATGGTCAGCGGTACTAAGTATCATTTTTTCTGTTAGTAACCGAAGTGCTTCCGAATTGCCCGTAGCTTTCTTCTTTGCAATGCCGAGCGAATGATTCGTATGAACCCAGGGTAGTTGATAATCCTCTTTAATAAAGGAACCGACTAAACCGGAAAGCCAATAATGTGTATGGATTAAATCGTAGGAGTATAAAGGAACTGAAGCAGCGAGCTCCCTATAAAAATCAGGCATTAGTTGAAATAGCTTGCTCTTTGGAACATATTTCTGCTCTCCCGCTGCAATTCGTATAACACGACATGCTTCACCGAAATGTTCTATTTGGGGAGTTGAAAGACTATTCCAATGTGTAGCAACATCAACGGAGTATCCTTCTTTTTCTAGTGCAAGTGCGAGCTGTTTGACGTAATTATTTTGCCCGCCTGCTTGTTCACTACCCAATGGCTCAAGGGGATCGCCGTGATCTGAGATGAATAATATTTTTCTTTTCAAGTCTTTTTCTCCTCTCTTATCTTGTATTCTTTAAATTTTTAAGTAGCTGTGCCTATCTTGTTATTCCCTGAACATGGTAAGTGAAACATGAACTGTTTAAATTTATCGAAAAAGGGTAAAGAAGAAGGAATAAAGGAGGCGATAGAATGAGGCTGAAAGACCACAATATAATTCTTGCATGTTGGTGTACTATTAAGATATGGATCGCCTATTTACTAGTAAAAATATTTTATAGAAATGACAGGGAAACCATTGTGTTGGTTGGAGGGAATTTAGGAGAAAAGTATGAAGATAACGCCGCTGTCTTCCATCAATATTTAGTGAATAATTATACAGAACAAATGAAAATATACTGGATGTATGATCCGAAATTCGACTACATAAATCAGCATGCGATTCCACACGCAGTCCCGCTTGGCAGCTTTCGGAATTATTTATTGTTTTTCAGAGCAAGCTATACCGTCCATGGTCATTCAATTATTTATGACCTCGCGCCATTTATGGACCGTTATATTTTCCTTAACAAGAAGGCAGAGATGCTTCATATTAGCCACGGAATTGAATGTTTTAAAAAGATTTTAATCCAGAAAGAAGATGTTCCTTTACTGAAGAGATGCAATTATTTTAACTGTGCATCTAATTATGAGTATGAAATTAAACGGAATGAATGGAAGATGCCTGAGGAAAAGCTGATTATTACAGGGATGGCTCGTTTTGATCGTTTGCCTCCGAATGAACCTCCTGTGCATATGAAACGATTGATGTTGATGCTCACCTGGAGAGAATGGCTGTTTGATTTATCGGAAAAAGAATTTCAAGAGAGTGAGTATTTTCAAGCTACGGTCGGACTTCTGAAAAGTGAAAAATTGCAGTCCTTGCTTACTGATCATCAATTGGAATTGCGTGTTATTCTGCATCCATTCATGAAAAAATATGAAGACCAATTTCGGATGGATGGATATATGAATGAGCGTATGTCTTTTTTTAGTTTCGGAGAAATTTTGGTCATGGAAGAGTTAAATGAAGCGGATATGCTTATAACGGACTATTCCAGCATTTCATGGGATTTCCTGTATATGAATAAACCGATTATTTTCTATACCTTTGATCAAAAGGAATTTTTGTCTAATCGTGGTTCGTATTTGGATTTAGATAAGGATTTATATGGCTATAAGGCGAACACGCAGAATGAAGTTTTATCTTACTTATCACATGTTCTAAATGATAAAAAATATGATAATCCATATTTCGACAAGGCTGCGAACTATATTGATTTCTTCGATCAGCAAAACTGTGAACGCTTGGCGACTGAGTTATTCAGCAAGCACTATGTAACTAAACGGACGGGTTTTAAAGACAAACATGCCTTACCAGACGATTTTTCCCTTGTTTCCAATGAGGCAGTACAGTATAACTGTAATAAGTAGAAATCAATTACGCCTCGGCGTAATTGAGTCCGGATTTTGAATTGTGCTGGCACAATTAACTCCATACAAAATCTGTGACACCCACCGGAGGCTTAGGTCAACAGGATGTTGATCATGCAGGCGTTGTCACAGGATGTGGCGATCTTAGCCTGCGTACTTCTCTTGTTCAGCAGGCGCTTGAATACCCACTGAACAAGATATCACACACCACCTCTAAAGGTGGGAGTCTTCTGCTGAATAAAGATAAAGGGAAATGGGTGAGGCAGTGGATCAGCGTAAAGAACAATGGTCATCAAAACTTGGATTTATCATGTCGTCGGCCGGTGCGGCGATTGGCCTGGGGGCTATTTGGAAGTTCCCGTATGTAACAGGGATGAGCGGCGGAGGAGCATTCTTCTTGTTGTTTGTGGTGTTCACTATCTTGATTGGATTGCCGATGCTGATTTCAGAATTCATTATTGGACGAGGTTCCGGGAAAGAAGCGATCAGTGCCTACAAACAGCTGGCTCCTGCGAGTGCTTGGCCATGGATTGGCCGGTTGGGAGTCGCAGGTTGTTTTCTCTTGCTATCTTTTTATAGTGTTGTAGGTGGATGGGTATTCGTCTACAGCGGGTTATCGGTTACAGGCAAGATCATCAGCGAAGGGGCCTCCTACTCAGAGCAGTTCGGTTCAATTGTCGGTTCGCCAATCACTACATTAATCGGACTGTTGCTGTTTACGATTGTCAATGTATGGGTGGTTTCTTCTGGCATCCAGAACGGTATCGAAAAGGCGAATAAATATATGATGCCGTTGCTTTTTATCTTCTTTATTATTCTAGTTGTGCGTTCACTGACGTTGAACGGAGCAATGGAAGGTGTTTCATTTTTCCTGAAGCCTGACTTTTCGAGTATTACTAGGGAGTCGGTGCTATACGCTCTCGGACAATCATTTTTCTCTCTAGCCGTCGGTTTTTCATGTATGGTCACGTATAGTTCATACTTGAAAAAAGATGTCAGTTTGACGTCTTCTGCAACCTCTGTTGTAGGGATGAATATATTCGTTTCTCTGTTGGCTGGTTTGGCTATTTTCCCGGCAGTATTTGCATTTGGACAAGAGCCCGCAGCTGGTCCTGAATTATTATTCATAGTACTGCCGGCAGTCTTTTCTCAACTGCCGCTAGGGCAAGTGTTCTTGGCATTATTCTTGATTCTGTTTTTATTTGCAACATTGACTTCATCGTTTAGTTTATATGAAATCATTGTGGCAGCAATGACAGCGAGCGGAAAACGTTCGCGAAAGATGGTTACATGGCTGATAGGTATTGTGGTGTTTGTGGCTGCAATTCCATCTGCACTTTCGTCGAGTACTTTGTCAGGTGTCCTTCTGTTCGATAAAAGTATATTCGATGCGACGGATTTCTTGGTCAGTAATATTTTGTTGCCTTCAGGCAGTCTGTTAATTGCGATCTTCATAATACGCCGAATGGATCAAGTGTTAGTGCGCGAGGAATTTAGGCTGATGAGCCAGAAATCTCAAGGCTATTATCCTTTATGGAATTTTCTGATGAAATGGATTGTCCCTTTAACGATTGTCGTTGTATTCTTGAATACCTTGGGAATAGTGAGATAGAAGAATAAGTTCTGAAATGTAAACAAGTGATGAAAACCAATTGGTTTTCATCACTTGTTTTTTGATTCGAGAATAATAAAATCTTTACAAGTGTAGTATATTCCGTCTTTTCGTATGAGAAGTAAATAGTTTGGTAAGACTGTGGGGAAATCTTAGAACGAAAGAGGGAGTAGCATGTTGAGGTTAACTATAAGTGTATTGGCAGTTATGATTTTATTTTTAAGCCCTGTAAATGTTCAGGCTGTGGAGCTTGGGATTGCGCCGGATGGAGAGCTATTGAAAGTAAGTCTTTTGGAAAAACAGAATAGTCCTGAAAAGACAGAAAGGTATACAGTAAAGAGTGGCGACACTTTATATCGGATCGCCTTTAATCAAGGTCTTTCGGTAGAAACATTGAAGTTATGGAATGGGATGACAACGGATAGTATTCATCCGGGCGATGAACTGATAGTAGTCTCGAATCCTAATAAACTTTCAGTGATAGATCAAGTAAAACAGAAGGAAACTGAGCCTGTACAGTCTGTCGCAGCAGAACAAGCGACGCCCAAAGAACTGACGATGACCGCTACAGCTTATACAGCTTATTGCGAAGGCTGTTCGGGCACGACGTATACTGGGCAAAATTTGCGGACCAATCCCGACCAAAAAGTGATCGCAGTGGATCCAGAAGTGGTTCCTATCGGTTCAAAAGTTTGGGTGGAGAATTACGGTGAAGCGATTGCGGGAGATATAGGAGGAGCAATTAAAGGCAATAAAATAGACGTATTCATTCCATCTTATGATCGTGCAATGGAATGGGGCGTGAAACAAGTTAAGATACGGATTTTGGATTGACGAAAAAAGGGGCTGCCCGATCTGTATTTCTGCAGATCAAGCAGCCCTAAACTGGAGTGTAGGGTAAAACTAGAAATAAAGAAAAGGAATTTAATTTGCCGCTGTTTTGCTTGCTTGCAGGAAACGTTCATTTACAACGTCCCAGTCAACCGTGTGCCACCAATTTTGAATAAATTCGGGACGACGATTCTGATATGCAAGATAATAGGCATGTTCCCATACATCGATCACGAGTAGCGGTGTTTTTCCATCTTTCAAAGGCGTATCTTGGTTTGGTGTGCTCATAATGGATAACTTGCCTTGATCCAATACGAGCCATCCATATCCACTGCCGAATCGCTGGATGGCCGCTTTGGACAGTAAGTCTTGAAAGTTATCGAACGTCTGAAAGTACTTTTCAATTTCTCGCTTAATGTCCGCTGTCGGTTCACCTTTACTTTTCGGGGTCATGGATTCCCAGAATAAGCTATGGCAATAATGTCCGCCGCCGTTATTTTGAACAGCTGTCCGAATGTCAACTGGAACCTGATCAAGATCAGTCAATAAGGATTCAAGAGATTTAGACTGAAGCTCTGTATGGTTTTCCAATGTAGCATTCAGGTTGTTGACATACGTTTGGTGGTGTTTGCCATGATGGATTTCCAATGTGCGGGCATCGATGTAGGGTTCAAGACCGTCAACTGCGTACGGCAAATCAGGAAGAATAAATGGCTTCAAATTTTCACCTCCAAAGAAACGATTTAGAAAGTTAAAAGTTGCCCTAAGGAAATAAAGTTTCCTTAGGGCAACTTTAATATAAAATCTAAAAGATAGCAAGACTTTTCATAGGCTGTCTCATAAATGAATCGAAAGAACTGGTAATTGTTTAATCTGAATTTAGATGAATTCAGTTACATTAGTTGAATATCCTTGTTAGCAAGTTTACCTTTTTTCTCGCAGGGAATAGTTTTATAAAGCGAGGGATATCTTAATGAACAAACGAATGATCTTCTATTTAACTGTAATATTAATTAGTTTGAGCCCTCTTGCTAACCAGTCTGCTGCTGCAAATAAAACGAGTGGAACAATAAGTGTGGTCTCATTTGATGGAATGGGTTATATGGATACACAGCGTTATAAGGAGAAAGGATTTATGCCGAATCTTGAGAAGTTCGAACAGGAAGCAGCCTTTGCAACAGATTTCGTCACAGTTATGCCTTCGTTAACGGCTCCCTCTCATGCAACTCTGGCTACAGGAGCTAGTCCGTCAAAGACAGGTATAGTTAGTAATCAATTTCATTCTACAGGTGAACAAGTGAAAGATGACCAGAGTGGATTCTCCCAAACTTTAGGTGTGACACCTGTTTGGAAAGAAGCTAGAAAACAAGGGGATGTTACAGCGACGGTAGCTTTTCCGGATTCAAATCCTGATAACGCTTCAGCGGCCACATATGCTGTTTATTCGGATGGTACGTTGGCGAAATCCAAATTGCATGATTTGGAATTTGCTCCGATTGATGATGGCCGGATAGATCAATTACCTACTGACAATTCCGCCGTTCAGGAAGCAGTAATTTCACTGGATATTAAGGATTTTCCGGCACAGCAGTTGTTTGTGTTAGCGGTGTCTGAAAATAAAGGGAAAGAACCATTGATATATTTATCGACGGATCAAAAAAAGATAGGAAAACAAGTTTCTTTAAAGGACTGGATAGCTGTTCCATTGAATCTCCCTTCGGTGGATAGTGCCGGATTCTATGTGAAATTTAAAGGGAATTCTCAAAAAATAGATGAACTGCAACTCTTCCAAGGAACCGTCATGGGAGGTATTTATAGAGGTCCAGAACAATTTGGGAATGAACTAGCTTCCGAATTCGGTTTCTATCCAGCGGCGGATGAAATCGACGCATTTGAAAGAGGAGATATTTCAAGGGAAGAATATGAACAGGCGGGGGAACGATTTATAGACTGGGTGACAGATGTCAGCTTGTATATAAAAGAACGATATGAACCTGACTTGTTATTTTATTATTATCCCCATGTAGATAACGAATTGCATAACTTTTTGCTGAGAGACCCTGCGCAGCCGGGCTATACAATAGAGAATGTTCAGGAAAAAGAAGCATATGTCAGTTGGGCGTTTCAACAGGCGGATCTAACTATTGGACGTATCACGGATGACCTCAATGACAATGATCATTTATTGCTTGTTTCCGACCATGGTTTGGAACCGATTCACACTAGACTTTCACCAAACAAAGAACTTGAAAAAGCCGGGTTGCTAGCAACAGATAAGAATGGAAAAATCATTACTTCCAAAACAAAAGCCTATGCGGAAGCAAGCGGTACAATTGCCCATGTCTATGTGAATTTGAAAGGACGAGAGAAAAAGGGAATCGTGGAGCCTGAGGAATTTGAAAATGTAAAGCGAGAGGCAATGAAAGTATTTCAAAATAGGGAAATGTTCTCTTCCTCCATCGCTAAACCTTCACCAGAAGGCGCACCAGTTTTCCAATGGTTAACTGGTCGAACTACATTTAACTACACTTATCCAACTTCGTCCATATTATCTAAGCAAGACTCGTCCAATTTGAATCCGTATGAAAAAGTGTGGGTAGAAGAGATGCCGGACTATGATGAAGTGAACAACGAAAATAGCGGAGATATCCTGCTATCTGCTGCCCCTGGATTTTTAATGGGGAAAGATGCAAAAACTGCAATTGAACCGACAAAGGAATTGGGAAGTCATGGTGGAAATCCCGAAAGAAAAAGCTTACGTCCTATACTTTACGCATTTGGTCCCATGATTGAATCTGGCGAAATGACAGAAAGGATTTCCATGACAGATATTGCACCAAGTCTATATGAATTATTAGGTTTGCAAACACCTGAATTTGTAGAAGGTAAACCAATTTGGAGTTTAGAATAATTATTCAATTAATAGGATATATATAAGTATTAGAAATCAATACTTTTATGAAACGCACAGGTAGAACGTTTACCTGTGCGTTTCCTATATTTACATAACTTTTTAAGAAATAATATTTTTCAAAAAAGCATCTTGTGTTTAATTAGAAAAAAAGTATAATAGTGATTAATGAATCATTTCAGAAAAAAGAAAAAAGGTGAGCAAATGAGAGAAAGGCAGAAACTACTAGAAGTAAAAGATTTGCAGACGACCTTTTTCACAGATTCTGGGGAAATTCCAGCTGTAGATCATGTGGACTTTTATGTAAGAGAAGGTGAAGTCTTAGGAATCGTCGGGGAGTCTGGTTGTGGAAAGAGTGTAACATCTCTATCAATCATGCAGTTAGTACCGAATCCGCCGGGGAAGATTACCGGGGGAGAAATACTGTTTGAAAATCAGGATCTTTTGAAAAAGACGGAGAAAGAAATGAGAGAAATTCGTGGAAATGATGTCGCAATGATCTTCCAAGAACCGATGACTTCCTTGAATCCGCTCTTTACGATTGGTAATCAGATTGCTGAGGCTATTTCCCTGCACAAAAAGAACTGGTCGAAAAAGCAAATTAAAGATCGAGCGATTGAGATGCTGCGGCTAGTTGGATTACCGCGTGCGGAAGAATTAATGAAAGAGTATCCACACCAGTTATCGGGCGGTATGCGGCAACGTGTGATGATTGCGATGGCGCTCGTATGCGATCCGAAAGTTTTGATTGCGGATGAGCCGACAACTGCATTAGACGTAACCATTCAGGCGCAGATTTTGAAATTGATGCGTGAACTGAATGAGCGGATGAATACAGCTATCCTATTAATCACGCATGATTTAGGAGTAGTGGCGGAAACATGCGAACGGGTAGTTGTCATGTATGCAGGACAAGTCATAGAGGAAGCTCCGACACAGGAGATTTTCGAAAATCCTTGTCATCCATATACGCGCGGTTTAATACAATCTGTACCGGATATGCGGGATAAAAAGGAACGTCTATATTCGATACCTGGCAATGTTCCGAAGCCGGGCTCCATCAAGAAAGGCTGCAGGTTTGCAGCTAGATGTGAAAGCGCTTTCTCAAGATGTTGGGAAGAAACACCGGAACTATATAGAAACTCCGATGTTCACCAGACTAGATGCTTTTTATACGATGAACAAGAAGGAGTGACTAATCGAGATGAGCAAGCCACTGCTAAAAGTTGAGGGGTTGAAAAAGTACTTCCCCATACGTAAAGGCCTGATCGGCAAGACGGTCGGTCACGTCAAAGCAATTGATGATATTTCATTTTACGTCAATGAAGGCGAAACGCTCGGGATTGTTGGAGAGAGCGGTTGTGGAAAGTCGACAACAGGCCGAACGATTATGCGTTTATTGGAACCTACGGAAGGCGTTGTAGAGTTTGAAGGAAGAGACTTGAACTCGATGTCAGCGAATGAAGTAAGGAAAGTCCGGCGCGATATCCAAATGGTTTTCCAAGATCCCTATGCTTCCTTGAATCCTCGCCATACAATCGGAAAAATTTTAGAAGAACCTCTCATTGTTCATGGAGTCAGCAATGCAAAAGAACGACGTGAAAAAGTAGTTGAGTTTTTGAAGATTGTCGGGCTCAGCGAGTATCATGCTAAGCGTTATCCCCATCAGTTCAGTGGTGGACAACGGCAGCGGATCGGGATTGCCAGAGCGTTGATGACCAATCCCAAATTAATTATCGCAGACGAACCTGTTTCTGCACTTGATGTATCGATACAGGCGCAAGTCTTAAATTTAATGCAAGATCTGCAAAAGGAATTTAATTTGACGTATATTTTTATTGCGCATGACCTGGGGGTAGTACGTCATATAAGCAATCGCGTTGCAGTAATGTATTTAGGGAAAATTGTGGAGATCACGGAAAGCGAAGAGTTGTATGCAAATCCTCTTCATCCATATACACAGGCATTGTTGTCTGCTGTACCGGTACCGGACCCAAATTATAAAAAAGAACAGATCATTATAGAAGGGGATATGCCAAGCCCGGCGAATCCTCCAAGCGGCTGTGCGTTTCATACGCGCTGTCCGTTCAAAATGGATGTATGCACGAAAATAACACCAGTTTTAGCTGAGGAAAGTACCGGTCATTCTGTTGCCTGCCATCTTTATACGCAGGAAGGCAACGATGATATAGATAGAAAAAAACAACTGGAGGGATCTGTATGAGGAAAGGGAAACTGTGGTCGTTCGCTTTGATCATGCTTCTCGTTCTGTCAACTGCATTAGCAGCTTGTTCAGGCGGAGATGACAAAGAGGGCAGCAGCGATAAAGATAAAGACGCTGCGGATACAGGTGGAAATGAAAACAAGACATTAGTGTTCGGACGTGGTGGAGATTCAACGTCTCTAGACCCGTCGCGTGTAACAGAAGGGGAAACATTTAAAGTTACAGTGAATCTATTTGAAACATTATTGAATTTCGGTGAACAAGATACAACGGTTCAACCAGGTCTTGCAAAAGAATGGGAACCAAGCGAGGATGGTCTGACGTACACGTTCCAATTGGAAGAAGGGGTTAAATTCCATGATGGAACAGATTTAAATGCAGAGGCAGTCGTCAAAAACTTCGAACGTTGGGCAAACGGTGATGCGGATACATTCCCATACTATAACTCTATGTTCGGTGGATTCAAAGATGATGAAAATCATATAATCGAATCGGTAACAGCGGATGGAGATCATACGGTTGTTATTAAATTGAAACGTCCACAAGCACCATTCTTAAAAAATATCGCAATGAGCATGTTCGCGATCTCGAGCCCTACTGCATTTGAAAAGGGTGATGATGAGTACGAGCGTAATCCTGTTGGGACAGGTCCGTTTAAATTTGTAGAGTGGAAACCAAATGAAACGATTACAATTGAGAAGAATGAAGACTATTGGCAAGACGGACTTCCAAAATTGGATAAAGTAATTTTTAAATCCATTCCGGATAACTCTGCTCGTTTGAATTCATTATTATCTGGTGAAATTGACTTGGCAGACGGTATTAACCCGGCAGATGGCGCGAAAATTGAAGACAATGACAAGCTGCAGTTATTTGAGCGTCCTTCCATGAACGTCGGATACTTAGGATTAACAGTAACTCGTGAGCCGTTTGACAAGAAGGAAGTACGCCAGGCATTAAACTATGCAATTGATAAACAAACGATTATCGATTCATTCTTCGAGGGGCGTGCTGAAATTGCGAATAACCCAATGCCGCCATCCATTTCAGGTTATAACGAAGACATCAAAGCATATCCATACGACCCTGAAAAAGCAAAGGAACTATTGAAACAAGCAGGTCTTGAAGATGGATTTGAAATGGAACTATGGGCAATGCCAGTTCCGCGTCCTTACATGCCAGATGGAACGAAAGTAGCAGAAGTTATCCAGAGCAACTTGGCTGATGTTGGGATCAAAGCGAAAATTGTTTCCTATGAATGGGCAACATACCTGGAGAAGGCTGAAAAAGGGGACGCAGATGCCTTCATGCTCGGTTGGACAGGAGATAATGGAGACGCAGACAACTTCTTATATGTTCTTTTAGACGAGGATAATATCGGCAGTAACAACTATACGTATTTCAAAAATGATGAAACACACAAACTATTCTTAGAAGCGCAAACAGAAGTAGATGAAGACAAACGGAACGAACTCTATAAGCAAGCACAGGAAATTCTTCATGAAGAAGCTCCTTGGGTACCGCTTGCGCATTCCATTCCATTGTTAGGCGGAGTGCAAGAGTTAACTGGTTTTGTTCCGCATCCTACTGGCTCTGATTTATTATCTAACGTGGAATTTAAATAAGTAAGAAAGTATGAATAAAGAAGAGGGAGAAGCTCATATTCTCCCTTTCTTTGATTCATGGATATGATAAGCCGGAGGAGTGAAAGAGTTGTTCAATTACACGATTAAAAGGCTTTTACAGCTAATTCCTGTCCTGCTTGGTATGACATTTATAGTCTTTATGTTGATTCGTGCAATTCCTGGTAATCCAGCACAAGTTATTTTGGGACAGCAAGCGACAAAAGAAGCTGTAGAAGCATTGACTGTCAAACTAGGACTCGATCAGCCTTGGTATACTCAATACTTTAGTTATCTAGGCGGTATATTAAAAGGTGACTTGGGAGAATCGATGCGTACGCGTCTACCGGTTGCAGATGAAATCTGGCCCTATTTAGCGGCTACTTTGGAATTGGCACTATTCGCTATTATTATTGCCGTCATTGTAGGTGTCAACGCGGGAATCATCTCTGCGTGGTTCCAGAATTCCTGGTTTGACTACTCAGCGATGATATTAGCTTTAGTAGGAGTCTCCATGCCTATTTTCTGGTTAGGCTTAATGGGACAGTGGGCTTTTGCTATCGAGTTTCAATGGTTACCGACTACAGGCCGTGAAAACGTCCGGGATCCGGTTACAGCCATAACGCATTTATACATAATTGACACGCTCATACAAGGCAGGTTCGATCAGCTATGGGAAGTTCTGCGGCATTTGATCTTGCCTGGGTTAGCGCTTGCGACAATCCCGATGGCGATCATTGCGAGAATGACCCGTTCGAGTATGTTGGAAGTCATGCGTTCTGATTATATACGTACTGCACGAGCGAAAGGGCAAAAAATGTTCTGGGTTGTTTACAAGCATGCTTTGAAAAATGCGATTATCCCTGTTTTGACAGTCATAGGTCTGCAAATGGGCCTGCTTCTAGGCGGTGCTATTTTAACAGAAACCATTTTCGCATGGCCGGGCATTGGACGTTATATTTATGACGCGATCAATTTTAGAGATTATCCAGTCATACAGTCTGGTATCCTGATCGTTGCATTTATCTTTGTCATGATTAATCTAATCGTCGACTTGCTATATGGATTGATCGATCCGAGGATTAAGTATGATTGAGGAAGGGGGAACAGTTCATGTCAGAATTAACGCCTAAGGTAGATGGAGTTGCTGAAGCACAATTAGAAAAGACAACAGGACCTTGGCGGGAAGCTTGGATAGGTTTTCGCAAGAGTAAGGTGGCGGTCGTTGGAGCTGCCATAGTGCTCTTCTTTATCCTCCTCGCTCTATTTGGTCCATTAGTGACGAAAGAAGGAATCAACGAACAGCTAATGGCAGATCGGCTGCAGCCTCCTTCTTCAGAATATTGGTTTGGAACGGATGATTTCGGCCGGGATATTTTCTCGCGTATTATCCATGGCGCTCGAATTTCATTATCTGTTGGATTTTTCTCGGTAGTCGGGTCGATTATCGTGGGCAGTATTTTAGGAATCGTAGCAGGTTACTACGGCCGCTGGATAGATACGATCATTTCACGGATTTTCGATATCATGCTCGCATTTCCTTCGATTTTATTGGCTATTGCAATTGTCTCTGTATTAGGGCCAAGTTTGCGTAATGCACTCATAGCTATTGCGATTATCAATATTCCAAACTTCGGACGATTGATTCGATCCAAAGTATTAAGTATTAAGGAAGACGAGTATATTACCGCGGCAAAAGCGATTGGAATGAAGGATTTACGGATATTGTTCTCGCACATTTTACCTAACTCGATGGCTCCGGTAATTGTACAAGGAACATTAGCAATTGCTACGGCCATTCTAGAGGCGGCTGCGTTAGGGTTCCTTGGACTTGGAGCAGAAGCGCCATACCCTGAGTGGGGAAAGATGTTAGCGGACTCTAAGGATTATCTACAAAACGCTCCTTGGACAATGATTTTTCCAGGACTGGCGATTATGTTAACTGTTTTAGGTTTTAATCTGATGGGCGATGGTTTACGTGATGCATTGGATCCGAAAATGAAAAGTTAACATAAGAGGCTGGGACAAAAGGTTTCATAACGATAAAAAAACCGAACGAATACAAAACATTCAATCAAAGTTTTGTAAAATAGTTCGGTTTTTTCTACTGCAAAGGTATTGCAGACTTGGAGCTGCCTATGGGATTTCCGCTGCGGGCAGGGACGCTTTCCGCGGGGCGCAGGTGAGCCTCCTCGTCCGCTTCGCTTCCTTTGGGGTCTCACCATTTGCGCTACATCCCGCAGGAGTCGCCCTGCCCTCCGCTTCAATCCTAATTTTTGTATACAAGGCAGTTTGATAGCAATTTTACATTCTTAAAAATCCCAAAATATGAATTAAGCACTGGGTTTCTATGCTTCAAAATTGAACATAGGAAAACTTTCTGTATTCGGGGCCAAGACAACTGTCCTACCGTACAAAATGTAGGATTTGCCCGGAAAGCGTCCCTGCCTGGAGGGCAAATCCCTAACCGCACACTAAGTAACCCACACCTTTTTGTGTTTTATACGATTGTTCGTCTTTCATTATGACCAAATTAGTTTTGTCCTGGCCCCTTTTTGCGTTTCAGAATTGAATGGCCGATGATTCATTAGCTGGACTGTACCTATAATGGGTGCAGTTTTTTTGTTCTATATTCTACTCTTACACATGAAATTTCGCTGCTCTCCGTTTGTCTAAAGAGAAATAGGGGAAAGATAATAGAAATTGTATTAGAGATGAGGTGGAGAAACTGAATAAAGTATTCACTGCTTTAGCTTTCATGGGTGTACCGTTAGTCTTAATCGGCTCTTATTTTCATTGGTCGGATTTGTGGATGTTTGCGCTTTGCTGTATAAGCATCATTGCATTGGCAGCTTTTATTGGCAGGGCGACAGAAAGCTTGGCAATTGTCAGCGGTCCACGGATTGGTGGTTTGCTGAATGCTACATTTGGTAATGCCGTTGAATTAATAATTTCTATATTTACACTGAAAGCGGGCTTGATTGGTATTGTGTTGGCCTCTTTGACAGGTTCTGTTTTAGGGAACTTGCTACTAGTTCTGGGACTATCCTTTTTCGCCGGAGGTTTGAAACATAAGCGCCAAAATTTCAGCATTTATGATGCTCGTTATAACTCGGCTCTGCTAATCTTTGCGGTAATTGTTGCATTTGTAATACCGGAAGTTTTCACAATGACGATGGATGAGAGTACAACACTGAATCTCAGTATTGGTATTTCGGTAATTCTCATTGCACTTTATCTAGCAGGATTGGTCTTTAAATTATTTACTCACCGAGGAGTATTTGGTTCAGATACGCATGAGACAGACGAAGTACCGGAATGGACGAAAAAGAAGTCTATCCTTGTTTTATTACTTTCAACTGTTGCAGTGGCATTTGTATCAGAGAAGCTAGTGCATACATTTGGTACCCTAGGTGAGAAGTTTGGCTGGTCTGAACTATTCATTGGGGTTATTATCGTTGCGATCGTTGGTAACGCTGCAGAGCACTCATCTGCAATCACGATGGCCATGAAGAATAAAATGGATGTTTCCGTTGAAATTGCAATTGGCTCAACTTTACAAGTGGCAATGTTTGTCGCACCAGTATTGGTGCTGATCTCGTTGATGATGCCACAAGCCATGCCCCTCGTATTCACTTGGCCGGAACTGATCGCCATGATCACCGCCACATTGCTAGTTGTGAATATTTGTCATGATGGCGAGTCCAACTGGTTTGAAGGGCTGACGTTATTCGCCGCGTATGTGATTATGGGTATCGGGTTCTTTTTATTGTGAAAAAATGAAGCACATGTGAAAACCCCGGTTCGCTATGCGAACCGGGGTTTAATTAGGATAGCCGTCCTTTGAAATCTTCATAGCCAAACTGTTTAACAATTTTAGTTTCGCCTTTAACTGTATGCAGCGCAATGGACGGCAAATTCATACCGTTGAACGTATTGTTTTTCACCATCGAGTAGTGAGCCATATCGCAAAAAACGAGACGATCACCGGTCTGTAAAGGAGCATCAAAAGAATAGTCTCCAATGACGTCACCTGCCAGGCAAGTAGGACCGCCCAAACGATACGTATAAGGTTTTTCGTTCGGCAAGCTGGCTCCGATAATTTCAGGACGGTACGGCATTTCCAACACATCAGGCATATGACACGAAGCCGAGGTATCAAGAATCGCAATCGGCATGCCGTTATGCAATGTATCGAGCACTGTAGCAACTAGGAAGCCGGTATTGAGCGCAACAGCTTCGCCCGGCTCCAAATAGACGTCCAATCCGTATTTATCCTTCATGAAATTAATCGAATGAATTAATGTTGCGTTGTCGTAATCAGCACGTGTAATGTGGTGTCCACCGCCAAAGTTGATCCATTTCATTTGCTTCAGATAAGGTCCGAACTTTTCATCGACCACTTGAATGGTACGCCATAATGTATCGGAGTTTTGTTCACACATCGTATGGAAGTGTAGACCGCTAATGCCTTCAAGTAGATCAGGCGCGAAATCAGCTGACGTGACGCCAAACCTGGAATGCGAAAAACAGGGATTATACATATCGACTTCAATCTCCGAGTATTCGGGATTGATCCGGATGCCGCATTCAACATGTTTTTCGCTCTTCTGGATTCGCCCTTTGAATCTCCGCCACTGTGCGAATGAATTGAAGACCAAATGATCGGAATAACGGAGGATCTCATCAAATTCATCTTCCTGAAAAGCAGGTGAATAGGTGTGGACTTCCTTACCCATTTCTTCATAACCGAGCCGGGCTTCCAGCAAGCCGCTTGACGTTACGCCGTTTAAGTATTCGCCAATTAAAGGATATACTTCAAACATGGAGAATCCTTTTTGGGCGAGCAAGATTTTACAGCCGGTTTGATCGATGATGGTCTTCATTTTTTGTAAGTTGTTTATGAGCAGCTGCTCCTCCACCACGTAACTAGGTGAAGGGACTGCTTTCACATCGAAGTTCATGTCATTCTCCTCAGTCGATCAATGTCGGATTGAAATCTTCATGCCAAGGCAAACCGTATTCATTCAATGCTTCCATAAACGGATCAGGGTCGAATTCCTCAATATTGAAGACGCCAGGTTTTTTCCATTTGCCAGTCAGCATCATCATGGCACCGATCATCGCAGGCACGCCTGTAGTATAGGAAATTGCCTGTGAGCCGACTTCTCGGTAGCATTCTTGGTGATCGCAAACATTATAGACGTAATAGGTTTTAGGTTCTCCATCTTTCGTACCTTGGTAAATACAGCCGATATTCGTTTTACCTTTAGTACGCGGTCCAAGTGAAGCTGGGTCTGGCAGAACAGCTTTTAAAAATTGTAGCGGTACAATTTGTTGACCTTCAAATACGATGGGCTCAATAGATGTCATGCCTACATTTTCAAGTACGCGTAAATGAGTTAGATATTTTTCAGAGAAGGTCATCCAGAAACGGATCTTTTCTATACCGGTAATATTTTTTGCCAATGACTCCAGTTCTTCATGATAGAGCAAATAGACATCTTTCGGACCGATTTCGGGTAGGTCATAGACACGCTTCACTTCGAGTGGCGCTGTCTCCACAAACTCGCCTTTTTCATAATAGCGGCCATTTGCAGTAATTTCGCGAATATTGATTTCAGGATTGAAATTTGTTGCGAACGGGTAGCCGTGATCGCCTGCATTGGCATCTACAATATCAATTGTATGGATTTCGTCAAAGTAATGTTTTAAGGCATAAGCAGAAAAAACACCGGTTACGCCAG
The DNA here is from genome assembly GCF_019748715.1 of Sporosarcina aquimarina. Classification (GTDB taxonomy): domain Bacteria; phylum Bacillota; class Bacilli; order Bacillales_A; family Planococcaceae; genus Sporosarcina; species Sporosarcina newyorkensis. The sequence goes on from NZ_JACLBZ010000023.1 coordinate 47,583, forward strand.
GGTCAAAGCCGCTGCCAAGCAATGCAGTGATCCCCGCTTCTTCAAACTTTTCTTTATATGCCCATTGCCATTTATACTCAAATTTTGCTGTGTCGAGAGGCTCATAGTTTGCTGTGTCCAAATAGTCCACTTTTGTCTCTAGACATGCATCCATAATCGTCAAATCCTGATAAGGCAACGCGACATTGATCACGATATCTGGTTTGAATTCGTTAATCAATTCGACTAATTCCGCGACATTGTCGGCATCTACTTGAGCAGTTTGTATGTTTGTACGGCCGCCATCTAATTTTTCTTTCAAGGCATCACATTTTGCTTTCGTCCGACTGGCGATACAAATTTCCTCAAAAACATCCGGTACTTGACAACATTTGTGAACCACTACACTGGCTACTCCGCCAGCTCCGATAATTAATGCTTTTCCCATTAAAAACACCACCAATTTATAATTTTTTATTAAGTGCAATTGTTAATTCCCGTACAACTTTACAAGCGACAGCCGTCGATACACCGCTTTGGTCGTAAACAGGGGATAGTTCATTGACGTCACATGCCACGATATTTAAATTGCTGACCGTCAGTATAGCTGTCAGAAGGTCCATAAAGCTGACACCTCCAGCCTCAGGCGTCCCCGTTCCAGGGAAGACGGAAGGATCGAGCACATCCAAGTCTATCGTCAAATAGACGGGTTTACCTTGTAACTCTTGCACTGTATCTTCAAGTCCATCAAAATTAAATTTATTCATAAAAACATGCTGTTTAGCAGCCCACTCGAATTCAGGGCGATCTCCTGAGCGGATTCCGTATTGATAAATCCGATTGTCTCCAAGAAGATCCCAAACTCTTCGAATGACGGTAGCATGCGATAGACGTTGGTCTAAATAGTCTTCGCGTAAATCTGTATGAGCATCGAATTGAATGACATGCAGATCCGGGTAGCTCTTTGCCGCCGCGCGAACAGCACCCAATGTGACAAGATGCTCACCACCAATCATGCAAGGGATTTTTTGATCATCCAAAATCTTCGCGGTGAATTGCTCGATTTGTTCCAATGCACGTTCCGTATTGCCGAAACTTAATTCTAAATCACCGCCATCGAAGAGGCGATAGTCCGTCAAATCTGCGTCTTGATAGGGACTATACGTCTCAAGGCCGAATGATTCGCTGCGCATCACTTTGCTGGCAAAACGTGTGCCGGGTCGAAAGGACGTCGTGGAATCAAATGGAGCCCCAAAAACGACGAAAGAAGACTCTTGGTACTCAGCATCGAAACCAAGAAATGTTTCAATATTTTTATTCAGCATGGATTAACAGCTCCTTTACATAATTAGGCAATGCAAAAGAGCCTGCATGCAATTTAGTATTATAATAGTTTGTCTTCAATCCAAGCTCATTCCAGATATCCGCCTGTAAGTCTTCAATAGGATGATATTTTTTGGATGCAAAGCCAAACAGCCAGTGACCTGACGGATAAGTCGGTATATGGGCTTGATACACTTTAGAGATTGGAAAGAAGCCCATGATGCTTTTATGAGCACGCTGCATCCCGCGTGCATCTTCTGCGTAGAAAGGACTTTCATGCTGATTCACTAAAATGCCTTCATCGTTTAGTGCTTTATAACAATTGCCATAAAATTCTTTCGTGAAGAGACCTTCTCCTGGACCGAATGGATCTGTAGAATCGACGATGATCAAGTCGTACGCATTTTCTTGTTGACGGACGAATTTCAGTCCATCTTCGAAATATAGATTTACTCGTGGGTCTGTCAGCTGGGCAGCAGTTTTCGGGAGAAACTTCTGACATACTTCCACTACTTGTCGATCGATTTCTACCATGTCAATTTGTTTGATGTTTGGATATCTCGTCAGTTCGCGAACCGTACCGCCGTCACCAGCACCGATCACCAGCACTTTTTCAATGGCCGGGCTCGTTGCCAGCGGAACGTGGACAATCATGTCATGATAGATAAATTCATCTTTCTCCGTCACCATAACATAGCCGTCCAGTGTCAGGATCCTTCCAAATTCTGTAGATTGGAATACATCAATTTTTTGAAACTCACTTGTTGCCGTATATAAATGCTCTTCTACACGAAAAGAAAAACGCACATGCGGTGAATGATCTTCGGTATACCATAGGTTCATCGGTCAGCCTCCTTTACTACATTGATGATTTCTACATTTGGATCTTCGGTCCCCGTTAAGAAACAACCTTTTTCCTTGCAGTATTCGATATAGTCAACAATCTCTTTTGTCACACGTTCACCCGGTGCGACGATCGGAATACCCGGGGGATAGCACATAACAAATTCACTGGCAACACGGCCGACTGCATTTGGTAATGATAATATTTCTTTGGGCGCGTAAAATGCCTGTTGAGGTGTTTGAATGATCTCAGGATTGATATATTCATGGTCGAATAAAGAGCTTGAGTCCCTTTTATAACGTCGTCTGATTTCAGTCAACGCAGCTACGAGACGTTCCAAATCAAGCTTTCGATCACCGACGGAAATGTAAGCCAAGATGTTCGCCACATCGCCGAATTCGATTTGGATATCGTATTCATCCCGCAAAATATCGTACACCTCAATGCCGGCCAAACCTATTCCGCGCGTATGGATTGACAGCTTTGATTCATCAAAATCAAAGATGGTATCCCCATTGATCAATTCCTTTGAGTACGCATAGAAGCCATCGATTTTATTGATTTCATCTCGTGTATATTGGGCCATCTCAATTACTTTATTGAAGATTTCCTGACCATGCAGTGCCAGGTTTTTTCGTGAAATATCGAGCGACGACATCAATAGGTAGGAGCCACTCGTCGTTTGAGTCAAATTGATGATTTGACGTGTATAGCCCTCACTTACTCCATTGTTGATCAATAAGAACGAGCTTTGTGTTAGCGATCCGCCCGATTTATGCATGCTGACGGAAGCCATATCAGCTCCGACAGACATAGCCGATGCAGGAAGTCGGTCATTGAAATAAAAATGCGTGCCGTGAGCTTCATCCACCAGTACGAGCATCTCGTATTCATGTGCTAGTTCAGTAATTTCTTTTAAATTAGAGCAAATCCCGTAATACGTTGGGTTGTTGATCAGTATCGCTTTTGCGTCAGGGTGTTCCAAGATGGCAAGTTTCACTTCTTCGACCGCCATACCGAGCGGAATTCCAAGATTATCATCGACACCGGGATTGACGTAAACAGGCACAGCACCGCTTAAGATTAATGCATTGATTGCGCTACGATGAACATTGCGCGGCATGATAATTTTCTCTCCTGCTTTACAGGCTGTCATGACCATCGCTTGAACTGCAGATGTCGTGCCGTTAACGAGCAGGAAAGCATGTTTTGCGCCAAATGCTTCAGCTGCCAATAGTTCAGCTTCCTTGATGACTGAAACCGGGTGGCATAAATTATCGAGTGGTTTCATCGAATTTACGTCGTGTTGCAGACAGGTTTCACCTAGGAACGCAGCCAACTCACTGTTGCCGCGTCCATGTTTATGTCCTGGTACGTCGAATGGGACAACTCGAGCAGCTTGATAGCGCTGCAATGCTTCCATGATAGGGGCTCTTTGTTGTGAATGTATCACGATTTTCTCCTCACTCATTTTCATAAACATTGGAACCGCTGAAAATTTCAATCATCTCTTTTCGTAAATTATGAGAGATTTGAAGCCGTTCCTTCGGCGGAAGTTCTGAAACGTCTTTATTGAATAGGTAATCCTGCAAATCAATTTCTTTAATTAGCATTTTTGTATGGAAAATATTCGATTGGTACACATTAACATCAATAGCGTCATACTTCTCTAAAGTTTTTCGATCAATAAAATCTTGGATGGAAGTCATGGCATGATCCATAAATAACTTTCTACCGTCGACGGATCGCGTGAAGCCTCGTACCCGGTAATCTGCTGTGATGATATCCGAATCAAAGCTGCCAATCAGATAATCCAATGCATTCAATGGAGAAATCTCTCCACATGTCGACACATCAATATCCACCCGGAATGTCGCAATTGAGTTATCAGGATGATACTCGGGATACGTGTGGACCGTCACATGACTTTTATCTAAATGGCTAACGACAGAATCCTTTTCAGGAGGGAAAGGTATAGCTCCTTGATTGCAAGAAGGATCGATCTGTGAAGCAGGAAACTTTTCTTCCGAAATCATTAACGTGACACTTGCGCCTTGAGGATCGTAGTCTTGTTTGCTGACATTTAATACATGAGCACCGATCATTTCGGTCACATCATATAGAATCTTAGTCAATCGTTCTGAATTATATTGCTCATCGATATAGGCGATATACTCACTTTGCTCTCGTCTACTTTTCGCATAGCTTACATCATATATGTTGAAGCTAAGAGTTTTGGTGAGGTTGTTAAAGCCGTAGAGCTTCAGCTTATTTTCCAACCTTAACATCCGTCCTTTCTATTCATATTGTTCAAATCTATGTGCATAAAAAAATCCCTCCCCAATCTACATGCGCGTGCACAAACATGACAGATTGGAGAGAGACCTTTACTCTGTTGGCTTGTATATAAAAGACGATATACGTTTAGAGGGTATCCTCTAGTCTATTACATAACAGGTGATCAGCTTGGTGAAATATTCACAGAATTACTCTTCCTAAATTTAAAAAACTTATGAAATTGATTTCATTATAAAGGAAAATTACAAAAAAACAAACCCTTTTTTTTGAAAAAAACATGTCGATATTTCGTCAATAAAAAAAGTTATGAATTGTCGTACTAAGAAGATTGCGATATGGTATAGGGTAAACATCTTATTCTTATGGAGGGGTTTAAATGAATCATACGACAGTCGAATATTTGGAAAAAGTACGGCAAGATTTTGAAACGAGTCCATTTTGGAAATTTGCAAGTTTGCAAACGAAAAAACTGGAAGAGGGCGATGTGGAATTATATCTGCCGTACCGTCCAGAATATGATAATGTGCGTGGTACAATTCATGGCGGCATGTATATGTCTATCTTAGACACAACGATGGGTATGCTTTGTCGCTCACTAGGCTCGGATGATGTTATGACCATTCAAATGGCAACACAGTTCCTGAAGCCGGTTGTTCAGGAGTCCGTCTATTCCAAAGCATCCGTGATCAATCGGAGCCGCAGTACGGCGTTAGTGGAAGGTAAATTGTTTAATGAAAACGACGAGTTGGTCGCACATTGTACTGCCACTTTTAAATTGAAATGACGGTGCTTTGAAGTTGACGGCATGAATAAAAAACAGCCAAGCTTGAATGCTTGGCTGTCAGTAGGTGGTCATCCTTTTGGAATAAAGGTCTGACAATCTGTTTCTGCGGAGTCTTTTGCTTTTTTTCCTTTTCTGGTCACTACTTTGATTTCTTCTGCACCACATTGGTTGCCGGATTCCCAGAAATGACAATTAGTCACTTCGCATAATACATCTTTTGCCATTCGACACACCTCCCTTTTCATATTGATGCCCAGAAAGATTGAATTCATGCTGAACAATTAGAATAAAAGAGCAAAACTAGGTTGAATAATATGCGTGCGTTTATTGGCACATGCAACTCCGTCTGAAATGAAAAAACAGCTGGGATCATTTCAAATGATCCCAGCTGTTGTAAATTCTGGTCATTAAATTTGTAAGAGGGTCAAACTAATACAACCGTCTCTTTAGGGGAGGATAACTCTACAATACGCTGAACTTCCTCGCCTTCGAGTGTTTCTTCTTTATAGAGAGCATTGACTAATTCCTCAAATTGATAGGCGTGTTCCTTGATCAAGGATTCGGTCTTTTGCGCCGCCTGATTAAAGAGCATTTGCATCTTTTCTTCTTTTTCGGCTTTATTGAAGATCAAAGAAAATCCATCTTGAAATAAGCCTGTATTCACCATACGGTCAAGAATGTCTTTCGCTTGTTCGACATCACCGCCAACACCGATACTATGCTCACCTAAGTATATACGTTCTGCAATACCGCCAGCTAAAATCATACTCACTTGATCTAGTAATTCACTGGCTGTTGATAAATGCAGTTCTTTTTGAATAGGCGCCACATAGCCGAGCGCTTGTCCGCGAGGAATAATGGTCGCTTTTCTTACAGAACCTGGTTTGGTCAATGCGGCGATAAGCGCATGACCTGATTCGTGAATGGCAACTCGGCGCTTCGTTTCCTGATCATTCAGAGTGCGCGCTGTATTCCCAAGAATCGTCCGGTCTATCGCAAAATCCAAATCATGCTTTTCGATCAGCTTGCGCCCTTCTCTGATTGCGCGACGGCTGGCCGTTTCAAATAATCCGCTGATTTCAGCTCCTGAAAAACCAGATGTGCTCTCAGCAAGAGTATCTAAAGAAGCGGTGACGTTTGGCGCCAATGTTTTACCGTTTGTATGGATATCGATGATTTCCCGACGTCCTTTTGTATCGGGTAACTGCACGTTGAATGTGAAATCGATACGGCCGGGACGCAAGAACGCATCATCTAGCATATCTTTTCGGTTGGTTGCCGCGATGAACAGTACACCATCATTGTCATTACCGCCATCCAATTGAACAAGTAATTCGGTTAATGTTTTTTCAGATTCCTCACCGCCATGCTCTTTCCGTTTTCCGGCCAGCGCATCCACTTCATCAATAAAAATAACAGCAGGGCTTTGTTTGCGAGCGTTTTGGAATAATGTCCGGACACGCGAAGCACCGACCCCTACAAATAATTCAGTGAAAGAAGCACCGCTTGAAGAATAGAAAGTGGCACCGATCTCCTTCGCCATTGCTTGAGCCAACAGTGTTTTGCCTGTTCCAGGAGGACCGTACAGCAAAATCCCTTTTGGTAATTCAATGCCCATGTCTTTGGCAGTTCCTGGATTTTTAAAAATTTCCAACGTTTGCTGGATCTCTTCTTTCATTTCTTGTGGAAGACCGCCGATGTCCTCAAGTGTAATATCGGGCAGTGGTGTTGCTTTAGATGCCTGATGTTTCATGCCGGACGCTCCGATATTTAACTTGCCTTTTTTGTGGAGTAGGAACAATGTGACGAGAGCTGCCAATACTAATCCCCCAATGATCCATCCTCCAGCTGAACCGGCTGTTTTATATTGATAAGATATATTATATTTTTGTACTAGATCGTCCACTAACGTACTTTGTGGACGGACCATGGTGAAGTATGTCTGATTATCTAGTGTAAGGGAGAGTTCTCCATCAGCTGATTCATTCAGCGTCAGCGCAGCACCTGATTGCTCAGCAATCAATTTTTCCATCTCTGCAAAAGAGATTTCCTGCCCACCAGTTCCTTGTAGATAGTTCCATGTGACTCCTGCAGCGATCGCCGTGACAAAGAGGACTAAAATTAGAATCTTTGATGCTAATTTCGAGATAGGCTTCAAGGTCAGCTACAGCTCCTTTTCTAAGTTACTTCAAAGTATAATGAAAAATAGTAGTTTTGAACAGTACAAAAGCCTACGAAATAGTTACAAATTCTTTACGTTGTGAGTAAATACCTAGCAAGTTAGCGATTTATTACTAGGCGCTAGAATTGAAAAGGAGGTAAACGCGAAGAGTATACAATGAAAATCAGGAGATTCTCTTAGTGATCGTCTTTTTTCATGAACGGGAAAGGAGCGAACCAAAGCCTCCCATATAAAAAAGAGTCGCCTGAAAAGTCAGTTGGAAATGACTTCTCAGACACCCCTTATTTCTGAACAATATCCTGTAACACGGCATACCCGTTGTGTACTTTTATTTTTGCGATGAGCTGTCCTTCACGCGAAAGATCCTCTAGACGCTTGCCTGTATTTTCAGGGACATAGAAACGATCGGGCAGAAAGTTGGCGTAATAAGTCGTTTGCGGATTATATGGAGATTGACCGTAATAATGCATACGTCCCTTCAAAAATACCCCGCTATCGGGTTTTTCTGCAGTCACCATTTTTAGTCCGTATTTGTTTTTGTCTTCCTGCTGCAACACGGCATAGACAACCATCTTTCCGTATGATTCAGTTGAAAGTTCTTTCAATAAAGCTGGGTCCATGTCTTTCGCTTGAACTTCTTCCACAGCAAACTGTAAGCTGACATAATCTCCGTATAAAATATCACGAGGATCGACAGGCACGGTCTCCAATAAAATTGGCGTACCGACATTCAGTGTCCACAACGGTTTCCACGTCATAGACAAAAGTACAACGAGTGGAGCAATAAAGGCCAGTAGAAATAGATTCCTTTTATTCTTCATGGCGCTTCACCGTCTCTCGTCGTGATTTTTCAAACCAGAATCCGAATGCGATCAAAAGCAAGCCGCCAATTATGAAAAATAAAGACTTTGGCATGAAGTCATATGTGATGTCTGTGTAATACCGATAAATTAACGCACAAGTGATCAAAATTGCGGGCAGGCTGTTTTGCTTCAAGAAATAAACCAATAGGATAATGAATAAAGCAGTGAATATATAAGGTGCAATGGTTTCCAACTGCCATTCTCTCCAAGAATAGGGGAAGGTCAGCATGATACCCACAGTACCAAATAGGAAAGAACCAATCCAAGATGACTCCGTACGGAAATGTTTGATAGGAAATAAAGCTATCAACAGACCACCGGTAAAGACGATCAACATGGAGATCCATTCGTCAAAATGGAATGCTTCCAGCGTATTGACAATAAATGCTGTTGCCAGCAAGGTCGACATGACAAAGAGTGAACTTTTCCTGCCAAACCTTTTTTCATTCATCCAAAATAAGATAGGAAGAAGTAATAGTAACCAATAAGGTCCGAAACTGCCAGGTTCGAAAGCTGTAAAACTATAGATTATTAAAAAAACACTTGCGAATACGGCAAGAAGTTGATCCTTCAGATAATAAGCGAGAGGAAGGATTCCGACAGCCCATAATAGAAAGTCCGTGTAGACAGTATGCTGCAAATGAAAACTTTGGCCAACTAGAAAAATGCCTGCACCATAAATAGCTGCTCCAATGTAATACATGCTGCGAGCTGTTCTTTCATAGTTTGGTTCCAATTTGTATCCGGCCGAATACGATAAAATAAATGCGATGACAATTAATCCGAATTTAGAAAATGGAATCAGTCCATCCCAGTTGCCGGCTATGAAACTTAATATGCCAACCCCTACCAATATAGCTCCGAAGACAAGCAATAAACGTACGAAATTCGTCGCGCCCTTTGGTTCGTAAAGTGCAAGTAAGTCTTTAGCATCCTCTGATTCTAGTTTTCCATGTTGCTCAAGAAAGTTGAATTCTTGTTTTAAGAAAGCGTACTGTGGTTTGCTTACTTTTCTCTTCACTCCTTTTCCCTCCTATCATGTCAGTACTAAGTAGACGTAATATTTTGTATAAAGTTACATCTGCCTAGCGCTTAGATTTTCTTAGGTTACTATCATACTGGAAAAACACACGGGAAGTTGAATGTTTTTTAGTATACTTCGGATGGAAATCCTGTCTAAAAAGTCTGAAATCCAACTCAATTCACTAAAAACCTACTTGACTAATAGGAATAATCATAATACAATGTAAACATCTTTTAACTGAAGTTGACAGGCTGATTGGGTCTTGTCGATGAGATGATGACAAAAGAGAATACTATATTAGTTTGCGAGGGTGATGAATGTGGCGTTACAAGTTACGAACAGTCCTTTTAGTGAAGAGCAAGTAGAATTGCTGAATCGTCTGCTGCCTAGCATTACGGAAACTCAGCAAAATTGGCTGAGCGGCTATTTGACAGCGATCAGTGCGGCAACATCTCCGCCAAGCGGGAGTCATATTGCTGTTGTTGAACGTCCGGCAATAGAGGTGCCGACCGCAGTGAAAGAAATAACTATTCTTTATGGTTCCCAGACAGGCAATGGGCAAGGGGTTGCTGAACAAGCGGCAGCGAAATTAAAAGAACAATCCTTCGATGTAACGATCCAGTCAATGAGCGATTTCAAGCCAACTACATTGAAAAAACTTGAGCATTTACTTCTGGTAGTCAGTACACATGGAGAAGGGGACCCGCCTGACACAGCGTTGCCTCTATACGAATTCTTACATGGACGTCGAGCTCCAAAACTGGATCATCTTCAGTATTCCGTATTGGCACTCGGAGATAGTTCATATGAGTTTTTCTGCAAGACGGGGTCAGACTTTGATAAAAGACTTTCGGAGTTGGGAGCTACCCCGCTAGCGCCGCGTGTTGATTGTGATTTGGATTATGATGAGCCGGCTGCACAGTGGTTGGCAGCAGTGGAAGTCGCATTACAAATTCAGACTGGCGGACAGTCTGCGGCAGCTAGTCTAGAAGTCGAAAACACAACCTCCACTCAATATTCTCGAATGAATCCGTTTCGCGCTGAAGTACTGGAGAATATAAACCTAAACGGGCGAGGGTCAAATAAAGAGACCAGACATTTGGAACTGTCATTAGAAGGTTCTGGTTTAGTATATGAACCAGGTGATAGTTTAGGAATTTTTCCTGAAAATAATTCCGAGTTAGTTGATAAAGTTATAGGTGAAGGGTCTTGGAACCCCGAAGAAACGGTAGAAATTAATTCGCAAGGAGAGCGTCGTGCACTCCGTGTTGCTCTATTAAACTACTTTGAGATTACTGTGCTGACAAAACCACTGCTTGAAAAATTATCGAACTACTCTGAATCAGAACGATTGAAACACCTACTGGAATCAGAGCAAGCGTCCGAATTGCGGACGTATATCGAAGGGCGTGATTTACTGGATGCACTTAAGGATTTCGGACCGATTTCAGCCTCCGAGCAACAACTGATCGGAATTCTGCGTAAACTGCCTGCAAGACTTTATTCAATTGCTAGTAGCCTACAAGCCAATCCGGATGAAGTACATCTTACTGTTGGAGTAGTTCGCTATGAAGCGCATGGACGCAGCAGGCAAGGGGTCTGTTCCATTCAATGTGCGGAAAATCTTGAACCGGGCGATACGCTGCCTGTCTATGTGCATAAAAATGACAACTTCCGTTTGCCGACAAACCCTGAAACGCCGATTATCATGATTGGCCCAGGCACCGGTATCGCACCTTTCCGTTCATTTATTGAGGAGCGCAGCGAGACAGGCGCAGAAGGGAAGTCATGGCTGTTTTTTGGAGATCAGCATTATGTGACGGATTTTTATTATCAAACAGAATGGCAAAACTATGTGAAAGATGGGAGCTTGTCTCGTCTGGATGTGGCGTTTTCTCGTGATACCGAAGAAAAAGTATATGTTCAGCATCGAATGAAAGAGGCGAGTCAAGAATTCTATCAATGGATTGAAGACGGTGCTGTAATCTATGTATGCGGTGACGAGCAAAACATGGCAAAAGACGTTCATGCTACATTGCTGGAGATCCTTCAGCAGGAGGGCGGAAAAACGTTGGAAGAATCAGAACAATTCATGACGCAACTGATTCAGGAGAAACGTTATCAACGAGATGTCTATTAAATCAAATGAAAGGGGAATGGTGAAATGGCTTCAACAACAAAACGAGTCCATATACAAGACGGACCGCCAAGTGATGTGGAAGAAATAAAAATTGAAAGTGATTACCTACGGGGGAATCTGATCAATACGATGAAGGATTCAATCAGTGCTGGAATACCGGACGATGATAACCGGCTGATGAAGTTTCATGGCAGTTATTTGCAAGATGATCGGGACGTGCGGACAGAGCGTCAGCGTCAAAAATTGGAACCTGCCTATCAATTCATGATACGGGTCCGTACGCCAGCTGGCTTTGCTACGCCGAAACAATGGCTTGTAATGGATGAACTGGCACATAAATATGGTAATGGTACATTGAAATTGACAACTCGACAAGCATTCCAGATGCATGGGATTTTGAAATGGAATATGAAGAAAAACATTCAGGAAATGAACGATGCATTACTGGATTCGATTGCAGCTTGTGGAGACGTCAACCGGAATGTGATGTGTAGTCCAAATCCAAACGAATCACCGATCCATGCGGAAGTCTTTGAATGGTCGAAACGACTGAGTGAAGACTTATTACCGAAGACAAGTGCATATCATGAGATCTGGTTGGATGGCGAAAAAGTAATCGACAGTACGGAAGAAACCGAAGTGGAGCCAATCTATGGAGCAACCTATTTGCCGAGGAAATTTAAGATCGGGATTGCGGTTCCGCCGATGAATGATGTGGATGTTTTCTCGCAAGATATCGGTTTGATTGCGATTGTAGAGAACGGCAAGCTGAAGGGATTCAATGTAGCAGTAGGCGGCGGAATGGGTATGGCGCATGGTGACGAGCAGACGTACCCACAGCTGGCCCGATTGATTGGTTATATACCGGCGGATCAAGTCGTTGAAGTTGCAAAGCAGCTGATGATGATTCAGCGAGATCATGGAAATCGTTCTGTGCGCAAGTACGCACGTTTCAAATATACAATTGATGCACGCGGGCTGGATTGGCTCATTGGGGAACTTCATAGCCGTCTCGGATGGGAATTGGAAGAGGCCCGTACTTATCATTTTGATCACACAGGAGATCGTTATGGATGGGTCGAAGCGACGAACGATCGTTGGAATTACACATTTTTTGTGGAAAACGGCAGAATCCGTGATACAGAAGGTTATCAATTGATGACTGCTTTACGGGAAATTGCAGAAATCCATACAGGTGATTTTCGTTTAAGTCCAAATCAAAACTTGGTTCTTGGCGATGTGACGACTACGAATAAGAAAGAAATCGAGAAGATCATTGCTCGCTATGAATTGGAGTCTGCCACTTCGCAATCGTCTTTGCGACGTAATTCCATGGCGTGTGTCGCATTGCCGACTTGTGGCTTGGCAATGGCGGAAGCAGAGCGTTATTTACCTTCATTAATTACAAAGATCGAAGGCTTGCTGGATGAGGCGGGTCTTGGCGATGAAGAGATTGTGACACGGATGACAGGTTGTCCGAATGGCTGTGCACGCTCAGCGTTAGCGGAGATCGGTTTCATTGGAAAAGGGCCAGGTAAGTATAATATGTACTTAGGCGGTGGATTTGCCGGTGAACGACTGAGTAAAATCTATCGGGAAAACATCGGAGAGAAGGAAATTTTAAGTGAATTGCAGCCAATCCTGAATCGCTATGCGAAAGAGCGTGAAGCAGGTGAACATTTTGGGGACTTTGTCATTCGTGCCGGAATAGTGGCAGCGACTACGGATGGAACAAATTTTCATACAGTTTAATAGTTTGCAGAAAAACGAAGTTGTCCGAGAAGTCATTTTCACCTGACTTTTCGGGCTTTTTTATGGAGGGAAATATGTTTATTTCGGCCGGTCAGCGGAAAGAGAGAAGGTGCGGTGCATGGAAGGATTGGTTCGGTCTGGAAATGGCTTGGCTCGGTGTAACGGGACTTTGGTGCAGTGCGGAGAGAGTTTGGTTCGGTCCTGAGGTACTTTGGCGCGTTCCTCTGTTTATCTTACTGATTGTGCAAAAAAGGCTGTTACTAAAAGCCACATTGGACTTTCAGTACAGCCTCGTCTTGTAGTTCATGCTCTTTTGGAAATGCGTAATATAGCTCATTCATGAATTTCTGACGTTCTTCTTTATCATGTAAATAGATCGGTTCAATGGCTTCTGCCAACCAAGTTTTGCGATTTTCGCGCTTCGGGATATGTTGCTTCACGTAGTGGCGGACGTCTGCTAAGAAATCCAAATACTCTTCATATCGTTCATCATACTGCTCTGCTATTTCTGAGCGGATTTTCTTTGCTAAAGAGGGGCTTGCGCCGCTCGTCGATACACTGATGACCAGCTTTCCACGTGTTGTGACTGCTGGGATTTGTGCAGTGCCTAAAGAAGGGTTGGAGGCGTGGACTACTAGCTTGCCTGCATCTTTTAGTTGAAGGGCAAGCTGATCATTGACTGTTTCATTATTCGTCACGAGTATCGTTAAGAAAGCATTCTCAACGTCTTCCCATTCAGCTTCTTTCGGGACCAGTCTGACAGTCCCCTCACGTGCTAAAGTTAGCAGAGAAGGGTGGAAAGCGGGACTAACGACAGTGGGCCTGATCCCGAATCGCTGCAAATTAAGCACTTTATGATAGGCGACAGAACCTCCTCCAATTAAAGTGACGTTAGTATCTTTCAAGTTTTCAAGCATAACAGGGAACATATAATTCACGCTTCCTTTCTGCGGCTTCATCGGCACGTTCATTCAAAATCGTATGAATCTCTGGCGCGTAGCCTAATGCTTGACAAAAATGAATGGCGGTCGATGTGTTGAGTTTTTTTAGAGTGCTTTCAATTGATTTTAATAGAATGCCTGTGAACAATAGATAGGGCAGGACGTATAAATTATTAGGCTTTTGTTCCAGTAATCTTGAAATTTCATCTTCATAAAATGGTTCACAAGCAGCCAAATAGCCGACGCTGACATTACGCAAGCCGGTTTTCTCTTGAAATAGACTTTGGATTCGCGCAAAGTCCTGCTTGGTTGCAGGATCGCTGCTGCCACGTCCAATCAATAAGATGGAGGCATCTTCAGGAATCTGCTCCGTTGTTTCCTGCAGGCGCTCGATTAATACATCGATCATACGCTCATCTACACCGATCGGTTCACCATAATAAAGGGGAACTTCAGGATAGTGCATCATGATATCCTGTAATTTTAAAGGAATATCCACATTGGCATGACCTGCACGTAACAATAGGAAAGGAATAGCGACAATCTCCGTTGCTCCGCGTGCTATGCAGCGTGCAATCCCTTCTGAAATCGACGGATCAGCAAGCTCCAAGAAACACGCTTCCTGTATCGGTGCTGGATTCGTTTCCATGGTTTTCTCAATGAACGCCAAAGCAGCCTGCTGTCCTGACTTTACGCGGCTGCCGTGGCAAATATATAGGATTGCTCTCATACACTCGCCTCGTCTAAACAGCGTTCTGAACGAAATTCTTCAAACCATTGCAATTCATCACGCAATCGGACGACTTCTCCGATGACAATCATACTCGGATTCAGGACATTTTCTTCACGCGCTGTTTCGGTCATCGTCTCCAAAGTTGCAGTGACTGTATGCTGTGTTTCCGTTGTTCCCCAATGAATGAACGCAACCGGTGTCTCTGGATGTTTTCCATGTCGAATCAATTGCTTCTGGATGTAGGGCAGATTGCTGACACCCATATAAATGGCGAGTGTATCGATTCCTTTCGCAAGCGCTTGCCATTTATCTTCTTCCTCAACACCTTCTTTTCGATGGCCTGTTACGATTGCGAAAGACGCGCTATAATCACGGTGTGTAACAGGAATGCCAGCATAGGCCGGAGCAGCGATTCCGGAAGTAATACCCGGAACCACTTCGAATTCAAGTTTATGCTGAACTACAAACGCCGCTTCTTCACCACCGCGCCCGAATATAAAAGGATCGCCGCCTTTTAGCCGAACGACTTGCTTGTCTTGCTTCGCATGTTTGACCAATAAGAGATTAATCATGTCCTGTTGAACGAAATGATGTTTCGGCAGCTTACCGACAAAAATCAGTTCAGCATCCGGTCGAGCATACTCAAGAATCTCTTGATTGATCAGCCGGTCATAGAGAATGACATCAGCTTGCTGAATCACTCTCATTGCTTTGACGGTCAATAGATCTGGATCACCTGGGCCGGCGCCAACTAGCCAAACTTTTCCCATCCTCTTCACTCCTCAGTCAACCCATTTTTTTTCACGCAAATAGCTGATTAATTGTTCGACGCATTCTTCGACGGTAAAACGATCCGTTTCAAGTATTAGTTCAGGGTTTACTGGTGCTTCGTAGGGAGAAGAAATACCGGTAAATTCCGGAATCACCCCAGCACGTGCTTTCTCATAAAGTCCTTTTGGATCGCGCTGTTCACACGCATCCAGTGGACAACTGATATAGACTTCCACAAATTCATCTTCTTTTACTAAACGTCGGACACTGTCCCGGTCTTCCTGAAAAGGGGAGATGAACGCCGTGAAGACGAGTTGACCGCTATCAATGAATAGTTTGGCGACTTCCCCGATTCTGCGGATGTTTTCCTTGCGCGCTTCATCCGAAAATCCGAGGTCTTTGTTTAAGCCATGACGTACATTGTCTCCATCCAAGACATACGTATTTGCTCCCAAATCATGCAACCGCCTCGCCGCTGCATTTGCTATCGTGGACTTCCCGGAGCCGGATAAACCTGTAAAGTAGAGAACCGCACTATGATGGCGATTTTTTGCCCGTTGTTCATCTTTTGTAACCAATTGTTCATGCCATACGATATTTTCCGTCATGTCGATATCTCCTCACTTTGCCAGTTCTTTTTGTTTCAAGCCTTTGATCAAAACATCCACTACTTCTTTGCGGCTGAATTCTGCGGGAGGGAGCACACCATTTTTCAGCATTTCACGCACTTTTGTTCCAGATAAAATCACATGGTGTTCACTCGAATGCGGGCATGTTTTCGCAGTCGCCATATTGCCGCAGGCTGTGCAATAGAAACTATGCTCAAAAAATAACAGCGTGATGCCGATTTCTTCGGCTGTGAAATTGGAGAAAATTTCCTGCGCTTCATATGTCCCATAATAATCACCGACACCAGCATGATCACGTCCGACAATGAAATGCGTGCAGCCGTAATTTTTCCTAACCAACGCATGGAAGATTGCTTCACGAGGTCCGGCATAGCGCATCGCAGCAGGGAAAACTGCTAATTTCACACGGTCTTCTGGATAATAATCGCGCAGTAACACTTGATAGCTTTCCATCCGGACATCTGCGGGAATATCATCTGATTTCGTTTCACCTACGAGCGGATTCAACAGCAATGCATCTACAATTTCAAGCGCTGTTTTCTGGATATACTCATGTGCGCGGTGAACCGGATTCCGTGTCTGGAAACCGACAATTTTCTTCCAGCTGTTTGCCTCAAATGCTTGCCGCGTTTCTGCCGGATCAAAATAAAATTCGACAAAGTTTCGCTGTTCAATTCGTTTGATCAGTTTGATGGGTCCCCCAAGATAGACGGATCCCCGTTCCAGCAGTTTGGCTACACCTGGATGTTTACGGTCTCTTGTTTTATATACTTTCTCGGCTTCCACTTCTTGGTCAGGTTCGAAAATATCTGTGATCGTAAGCGTCCCGTAAATGTCTCCTTCGTATTCAAGTAAAACGGTATCACCTACTGAATACAAAGAGCCATCTCCTACAGGCAATGTGATCGGCAAGCTCCAGACAGTGCCATCTGCTAATCTGATATCGTTTACGACAGAGTGATAGTCTTTAGAGGTCAAAAATCCTGTTAACGGACTGTAAGCCCCTGTCGCAATTAATTCCAGATCGCTAACTGCCGTTGCATCGATCGGAATTTTCTTGCGCAGTCCTTCAATCGAGAGAGAAGGCTCATATAAATTTACTAATCTGCCGCCATGCGGTTCTATATTTGTCATAATAAAAACACCTATCCTTTTATTTTATTAAACTTATCTAAATACTAGGTTTTATGGGTAAAAAAATTTAGGTTGTATGCAAGCCGCATTCCGTTTTGCCGCTTCCAGTCCAACGTCCTGACCTCAAGTCTTCTTCACTGTATGCAGGCTTCGTACAATTAGCGCAGCCGATACTCGGGTATCCTTGGTCATGAAGCACGTTATAGTCAAGCTGATGTTTATGGGCAAAGCGCCAAACATCTTTCCAAGTCCAATGAATGAGCGGACAAACCTTAATTTTTTTGAAGCGCTGATCCAAATTCAGGTATTCGGTTGCTTTGCGTGTTTCCGATTGTTCTCTGCGCAGCCCTGAAATCCATGCAGTGGAAGGTGCGATCGCTTTTTCCAAAGGTTTGATCTTCCGCAAGTCACAGCATTGATTCGGATTGGTTTGCCATAGGTCGGCACCGTGTTGCTCAGTTTGTTCTTCGATTGTAAGAGCGGGTTGCTGCAAATGAATCTGGAGCTCAGGATAACGTTTTTTCACTTTATCAATCGTTTCATACGTTTCTTTGAAGTGATAGTTGGTGTCCAGAAAGATAATCTTCGCGTCTGCTTTTACACGTGAAATTAATTCGAGCAATACAATTCCTTCAATGCCAAAACTACAAGCATATACAAGTTGTTCGCCATACTGATCATATGCCCACTGCAACACTTCAGAAGCCCCTTTTGACTCAGAGTCCATTGGAAATTCCGGCAATGTCAGATCTTCTTTCCATGATTCAAATGTGACCATTCCATCCTCTCGCTCTCCTGTTATATTTCCTATAGTTTAACAGATAATTTAAAATAGTCAATACCAATTAGAATAATAGGGTATAAAATTTGTTTCGTAGTTTTAGTGTATGCAGGTGTTGTCATTGAAGTCACTCCGGCGCTTGCAGATGGGCTCCTGCGATGAGCCAGTCAGGAAGGAGGTCAGCCTGTCTGTCTCATTGCTCTGACTAACGTTTGTGAGGCGTCTGCGTTTGGTGAGTGGAACTAGTTAGTTAATTTTACTTTGTCTAGGCTAATTCTGATAACTAAACAAGGTATTGGATTAGGCATAAGGAAAATAAATAAAGTGTCGTCATTGAACCCACTTCGGTGCTTGCGGATGGCTCCCGAGATGAGCCAGTCAGGAAATGCACCTGTCTCCTCACTCCGCCTACCGCTTGTAAGGCGCCTGCGTTTAGCAAGTAGAACCAATAGGTAACTTTTTCTTGTAAACCGACTTCAGTCTATGAATAGGATACCGGAGCATCAATATTTTAAACACTACGCCCCTTACTTTCACCAAACCAGCGAAGCCGCAACTGCGGGGTCGGCCGAAGCCAAGAGACAGCTAGCGCCCTTTGCTAGTTGGCTCTTGGCGGGAGGCAATCCCCCAGCGGCGAAGCGTTGTCAAAGCACAACACGTACTTTGTATTGGACCTATTGTCATTCGAGCGTCGGGACAAAATAAGTAAAGTCATTGAAACCACTTCGGCGCTAGCGGATGGCTCCCGCGATGAGCCAGTCAGGAAGTGCACCTGTCTGTCTCATCACTCCGCCTACCGCTTGTAAGGCGCCTGCGTTGAGTAAGTGAAAGCCCCGGATATATATTTTCGCTCATTGGCTTCTGACTACTGAACCAGGTGCCGGAGCTTTCTTAGTTTTAATTAGCTTCATCACACCAGCGAAGCGTTGTCAAAGCACAAAACGTACCCTGTCCGGGACACACTTAAAGGTCATGCGATGAAACAACAAATCAAGCATTTAAAGTTTTTTACTTTTCATGTCAAATTTCAATTGGTATACTAAAAGATAGAAGTAAACCATTTTAACTATAGGAAAGAGTGTGCACCGAATGGGCCGTAAATGGAATAATATCAAAGAAAAGAAAGCGTCTAAAGATGCGAACACAAGTAGAATCTATGCAAAGTTTGGCCGTGAAATTTATGTAGCGGCGAAATCTGGGGATCCCAATCCTGAATCTAACCAAGCGCTAAAGTTTGTATTGGAACGCGCCAAAACATATAGTGTCCCGAAAGCGATTATAGACCGTGCAATTGAAAAAGCGAAAGGCGGCGGCGATGAAAACTTTGACGAACTTCGCTACGAAGGCTTTGGGGTCAATGGCTCGATGGTTATCGTCGATGCGTTGACAAACAACGTTAACCGGACAGCTTCAGAAGTGCGGGCTGCCTTTGGTAAAAATGGCGGCAATATGGGTGTCAGCGGTTCAGTTGCGTACATGTTCGATCCGTCAGCTATAATCGGGGTCGAAGGAAAGACGGCAGACGATGTATTGGAATTATTACTTGAAGCAGATGTCGATGTTCGGGATATTGAAGTTCATGACGATCAAGTACTAGTTTATGCAGAACCTTCACAGTTCCACGAAGTACAGGAAGCCTTTAAACAAGCAGGCGTTACGGACTTCACCGTAGCGGAATTGACCATGCTTGCGCAAAATGAAATTTCATTGGATGAAGAAGCACAGGCACAGTTTGAGAAAATGATTGATGCACTGGACGATTTGGAAGATGTTCAGCAAGTTCATCACAATGTGGATTTAGCATAATTAAGAAGCTGTCCCCAAGTTGTAATTTATTCAGTTGTATCGTGCATAAAGGAAGTAATACAGTTTTAAATAGAAGTTATGACATGATTTAAATATTAAATAGCATCGTGCTTAGCGATGCTATTTTTATTTGTTTAAAGTCTTAGCTAATGAGTGGATTGACGGGAAATTTATATTTTAAAGTTTTTTTTCAATAGAACTGATATAATTTGTAAAGTGAATAAAGGAATTCAATATTCCGACAAAAGAGCCAGAGTGCAATAAAAATAAAATTAGGAGGTTCACTATGATTCTAGAAGCCGCAATGCTACAGGTAAGAGAAGGAATGGAATTGGAATTTGAAGCGTCTTTCCATAAAGCGTCACATATCATATCTTCAAGGAAAGGTTACATATCTCACGAATTGAATTGCTGTATTGAAGCGAAAGGAAAATATTTGCTGTTAGTAAACTGGGAGAGTTTGGAGGACCATACAATTGGTTTCCGACAATCATCGGAATACCAAGAGTGGAAAAGTCTTTTACATCATTTTTATAATCCTTTCCCAATAGTTGAACACTTTCAAAAGGTTGATCTTTCGTAATAGATGTTTTTAATTTTAACACCGCAAACGATACATTTTGTGGAACAGGCTAGATAGGGGACATACAAAATGATACATGGTTTATTTGTAATTTTAGTATAGATTATGCTGATTTTCACTCTTACAAATGCTTTTTGATGAAAGCTTCGATTTGCATTGATTTTGGAACCTTACCAAAATACGGCATACATGTTGGCTCGCAGTGTAAGGTAATCCTCTGGTGCCGAAGCGTTCCTAAACTGCTCATTAGGCATACTAACAAGAACAGATTGTTTATGATAAACCAGTTACTCGGAATGGATTTTTAGAAAAACAAAAGGGGAGTCAAAATGGAAGTAGTATATATTGCAGGTGGATGTTTATGGGGAGTACAGGCTTTTGTAAAAACTTTACCTGGAGTTATGTTTACAGAAGCAGGAAGAGTTAATGGAACAAGTCATACACTTGCGGATGATTACGATGGGTACGCCGAATGTGTAAAGACAGGATTTGATCCGACAATCGTAACGATCAGGGAATTAATGGGTTATTTATTCGAGATTATTGATCCATACAGTTTGAACAAACAAGGGCAGGATGTTGGCGAGAAGTATAGAACAGGGGTATATAGTGAAAAGCCTGAACACTTAAAGGAGGCGCAGGCATTCCTTAGTGAGAGAAACGATTATGACCTGATAGTTGTTGAAGTATTATCTTTTACAAATTATGTGAGAAGTGCAGAAGAACATCAAGACAGATTGGCTAGATATCCAAATGATTATTGTCATATTCCAGAAGAAATCTTACGTAAATATAAGTAAGTGGGATCAGGAAAAGATGACAAGCTAAAGTAAAGGACCGTAAACAACAGGTCCTTTTTATTTAACCAACAATCGCCAAGAATCAGATGGCTCGTCTACGCTCTGGACGTTTTCAGGCGAAAACACAAATGACCAAGGCGTCGCGGTGTATGGAGGAACGTCCAATGTAAGAACAAACTTATCCTGTGCAATTACCTCTTCTTGTTCATTCAGTACAGTGGCTGTTACTTCGCGAATGGAAAGCAGGCTCGAACGATTATTTTGTAAAAAGACCGTTGCGACGAAACCGCCGTCTCGTTTTCGTTTCATAAGAATAGGGCTCGCGGTAAACCCTTTGTGTACCGGTTTCTTTGTCTTGTATTGATGGATAAATGCTTGTTTTTGTTGATCGGATAATGTGTCCTCCCAAGTTTCCTCAAATACCACCTGCATAGTGCAGACCCCCTTTATTTCATAGTTATTCTCGAATATCGAGATTTTATTCCTATATTTACCGTACAGAGCTAAATTCTATTACTTTAGACGAAGTGAACTGAGACTAAGTTCCTTCTAGCAGTGTGGCGCTGAATGCTCTTTGTGAATGATGTATACTAGATACATATTGATTAACATAAATACTAAAGGAGAGAGGTTCATGATTCGAGTTTTATTTGTCTGTTTGGGGAATATTTGTCGTTCTCCCATGGCTGAAGGAGTTTTTCGTAAAATGGTGCACGATGAACAGCTGGCG
The DNA here is from genome assembly GCF_019748715.1 of Sporosarcina aquimarina. Lineage (GTDB taxonomy): Bacteria > Bacillota > Bacilli > Bacillales_A > Planococcaceae > Sporosarcina > Sporosarcina newyorkensis. The sequence continues at coordinate 69,680 of NZ_JACLBZ010000023.1, forward strand.
GATCAAATTGAAGTAGATTCCGCAGGCACAAGTGATTGGCATATCGGAAAGCCGCCGCATAAAGGAACATTATCAAAGTTGAAGGAATACGAGGTATCTGCGGAAGGAATGGCAGGTCGTCAATTAACCATAGAAGATGCAGAGGCTTTTGATTATATTATCGGAATGGATACTGAGAATATAACGAACATTCGTGGTCGATTCGGAGACACAGATCATCAGCGCATCATTCGTTTTTTGGATTTAACAAGTCATCAAAAAGATGTACCGGATCCTTATTTTACAGGTGATTTCCAAGAAACCTATGACTTGGTACTTGAAGGCTGCCAAGCGTTATTGGACCTTATCAAGAAAGAGGAACTTTTAAAATGAATATACCGATTTTATATGAAGACAATCATTTATTAGTGGTTGAAAAGCCGGTCAATATCCCTGTGCAAGAAGACCGCAGCGGGGATGTAGACGTACTATCTACTCTCAAGAAAGACATTAAAAGGCGGTATCAGAAACCTGGAAATGTTTATCTAGGACTGGTGCATCGACTGGATCGTCCAGTTGGTGGGGTGATGGTATTTGCGAAGACATCAAAGGCGGCGTCTCGTTTATCCGATCAATTACGCAGAGGAACGATTGATCGGCAGTATTTGGCGGTCGTTCATGGAGTACCGAAGAAAAAACAGGCAACACTCCGTCATTTCCTCTTTAAAGATCGTCAAAAAAATCAAGTCTTCAGTGTTGATCGAAATTATCCTGAAGCGAAAGCCGCGAGCTTAGATTATTATTTGCTTGGGAAAGAGTCGAATAAAAGTATATTGAATGTCCGTCTTCATACTGGCCGTTCCCATCAGATCCGTGTCCAAATGGCGACAGAAGGTTTTCCATTGTTTGGAGATCAAAAGTATGGAAGTAGGGTTAACAAACCTGGTGAGCAAATTGCGTTATGGGCACATACGCTGGAATTTGCACATCCAACAACGAAAGAAACTCTGCGTTTTGTCTCGAAACCTCCTAACCTTTATCCGTGGGAACTTTGGAATGACCGAGACCAAGTTTACCAAACTTATGGTTAGTTGTTACAGCAGTTTCTTGACTTACGAATTCAGGGCATCTACACTTAAGTGGAAAAACGTCTGCTGGAGGAATTTATGAGCAAGCATCCCTTTATTCCGATTATTGTCGGAACGAATATTAACGCCTATAATATGGCGATTTCATTTCATGAAGAATATCAGATCAAATCGGTCATTGTCGGAAGAGAATCATTGCCTTTCACAAGTTATAGTACGATTACCGATATCCAAGAACTGCATCCAGGCTTGCATGATCCAAAAATATTCGTCCAATTTTTGCGTGAAGTGGCAAAGAAGTACCGTACAGCTGACCAAAAGCTTGTGCTAGTCGGTACGGATGATTTATATGTGCGTCTGATCATTGAACAGCGAGAAGCATTACAAGAGGATTTCTTGTTTAATTACATCGACGAAGAGATTATGAACGCGGTGTATATTAAGAAAAACTTCTATGAGTTATGTGCGGAACATGGTATCGATACGCCTTCTACGTATTTCCATTCGTGTCGATCGGATGAACCGTTTACGGAGCGGGTGTTGTTTCCGGTCATTATCAAGCCGAGTGACGGAGTGCAATATTACCGCCATCCGTTTGAAGGACTTCAGAAAATTTATAAGGTCGATACATATGAGGAAATCAACCGCATTATCCAGATGGTGAAAGCAAGTGGCTATACGGAAGACTTGATCATCCAAGATTTCATTCCCGGAGATGATACGTATATGTGGGACGCGGTCTATTATGCTGATCAACATGGTAAACCGCAGCTGATCACGTTTGCTCAAGTCGTGTTGCAAGAGCGTGCGATGACAGCGATTGGAAACTATACGGCATTGATCACACGTTATCATGAAGAAATGATGACGAAGCTGGCAAAATTCCTGGAAGCGGTCGGCTATGTAGGATATGGGAACTTTGACTTGAAGTATGATGAACGCGATGGCAAGTTTAAAGTATTTGAAGTGAATATTCGTCAAGGACGTTCAAGCTATTATATTACACAATGCGGACAGAACATGGCGAAGTATTTGGTGGATGATTTAGTTTATGGTATCGAAAAGCCATTGACTTATTTGGACGAACATTTCTTGTTTACTGTTGTGCCAAAAGCGGTTTTGAACAAGTTTGTTGATGATCCTTCTATACAAAAGGAAATCAGTTCATTGATCAGAGCAGGGAAGTATGGGAACCCGTTGTTTTATAAAAAAGATCGACATATGAAGCGGAAGTTGTATTTGTTGATGAGACAGATTAATTATTATAAGAAATATAAGAATTCAAAAGATTAAATAAGAAAAATCTGCCCTAGAAGTCGATTCCACCTGACTTCTAGGGCTTTTTGTATGAGAAAACTGGCCTGATCAGCGGGGGAGAGAAAAGTGCAGTATCTGGCTGGTTTGGTTCGGTCCAAGAGTGCTTTGGCGCGTACCTCTGCATTTCTTGCCAATCATGAAAAAAAAGCTGTTACTGAAAGCGTTTGGACTTTCAGAACAGCCATGTTTTATTTCATTAGCTAAATCTATCAACAAGATCATGCATTTTCTCGGCTTCGGTGTGTAGATCGAGTGAGGCGTGCATGATAGTGTTGATGGCGGCTTTCTGTTCGTCGATTGATGCGTTGACTTCTTCTGTTGCAGCTGCGGATTCGGCGGCAACGGAAGCGATTTGGTTAATGGCCTGTACAACGCTTTGTCGATTTTCATCCATATTGTTCATATCATTTTCCATTGTTCGGAGCAAATTCGTAATATTATTAATGGAATCCGATAATTGTTCAAACGCACTTTTGGTTTCTTGAATCGTGTCTGTTTGATTACTCGATAGATCGAGTGTGTATTTCATTTGATTTTCAGCAGATGTTGTGTCTTTTCGGATGTGCACTAACAAATCACGCACTCTTGTGGTCGCTTCATTTGTGTCTTCCGATAATTGACGGACTTCATTTGCGACAACAGCGAACCCTTTACCGTGTTCACCTGCACGTGCAGCCTCAATACTGGCGTTCAGTGCGAGTAAATTCGTTTGCTCAGAGATGGAAGAAATCGTCTGGACAATCGTCTGGATTTCGTTCATTCTCGACATCAGTTGTGAGAAGTTACCTTGCAGATCATGGATAACTACATTGAAGGTTTGAGAATTTTCTTCTAAGTTTACTGCCTTTTCCATTCCGGAATTTTGCAAACTGTTAATGTTGTGCATCTCTTTGACGACGTGTTCGTATTGTTCAGTCGCATTGGAAATAAGTGCAGATAAATGATCGACTTTCGTAATGGCGACTTCCGCTTCTTCCGCTTGCATCACTGCTCCTGAAGAGACTTCATTAATCGCGCTGTGGATCTCATCTGCAGATGCTGTCGTTTCCTCGGTGATAGCACTGAGCGTTTCGGAAGATTCCTTCATGCGCTCTGAGGATAATCTAGTGTGACCGACCATTTCGTTTAAACTGTTTTTCATTTCATTCACATTTTCAGCCAGATGACCTAACTCGTCACGAGAACGGATAGGAATATCCAAACCTGTCAGCTTACCTTCTGCTATTTCAGCGGTGATTAAGCGGATATTCTTAATGTATGATGTCAGGCGACCTGAGAAGATAGAGAACAAAGCAATACCGACGATGACAGAAATAACGACAGAGATTAATGTGTACCAAAGAACATTTTTCGCGCCTGCGTTAAAGTCCACTATATAAGTACCAGCCGCCACAATCCACCCCCAGTGAGGATCCTGTAGGCTATATGTGATTTTCGGTGCTTCAACATTCAAGTTGGTAGGTAACGGCCAATCGTATTGTACATACCCACCTCCGCTTTTTGCTTCAGCAATGACTTCGCGAATGAAGTACCGGCCGTCTTTCGTTTTAGATTCATACAGACTTTCACCTTCCTTTTGCGGATGGACAAGCAAAGTACCTTCTTCATCTACTACGTAAAAGTAGAAGTTCTCGCCGTATTTTGCTGGATTATCTAAAGAGCGCGTTCCGCCTTCATCCAAGGGGGCTCCCATAATTTTTATTTTTGCTCGGTCCTGTGCTTCTTGCAAAGTGAGCGCTCCATTTTCTACCTGTACATTCAACTCGTCAATTAAATCAAGTACAGCATATGTACCGTTTTGGAGCCCCATTTCACCGACTTTTTCTAATTCCGACTTTGCAACAAAGTAGTTGACGATTCCGACTACAATTAATGGAATCAAAATAACTAAAGCTGCAAGCGCTATCAATTTGTTGCGTACTGAGCCTTTCATTGTGTATATCCCCCTTTTTTACAAAAAACATGAAACTTTTCTCCCTTATTCATAGTATAGGCTATTTTGGATAACAAAGGAATAGCATATAACATTTGACATGTGAATTTTCAACGAATTCGGCTTGAGTTTCAATTCGCAATTCATTCGTCGCCCCGTTTCTTGACTTGAAAAATGCAGTAAGCTACACTTAATAGAGCTGTGGCTGTACCATTCTTTCAAAAATCTACACTTTTTTGGATAGGCTTGAAACTTGAATTGTACGGAGCTGCAGTAACGTAAGGAGTGTTCCGGAAGTGCCGATTTTGGATAAAAACAAAGCAGAAGATGTTAGAAGATATGAAACGTTTGTAAGAAATTCACCTTTTAGATCAATTACCCAGGATCCCAATTGGGCGAATGTCAAAGATGATTGGGGAAATGAGCAAGTATATGTTGAACGTGATGGTGAGATTGTAGCAGCGATGTCACTGCTGATCAAAAAAGTGCCAGGCGGATATTCATTGTTATATGCTCCGAGAGGTCCGATTTGTGATCTGCATGACAAGCAATTAGTAGAAGAGTTATTGAAAGAAGCCGATGTGATTGCTAAGAAATACAAAGCATTTGCACTGAAAATGGATCCTGAACAACTCTTTACAGAACAATTGGATCAGATCTATCGCAATGCTGGTTACATAGTGCGCAACGAAGGGGCAGGGAAAGAGGATTTGATTCAGCCCCGATATAATATGATTGTAAAATTGACAGACGAAGATCCAGATTCTTTGATGTTGAAATTCCGGGGGCGTACAAGAAGTAAAATACGTAGTTCAGCACGCAACGGGGTGGAGGTTACTTACTCCCGAAGTGATGATTATCTAAAGAAGTTTTTTGAGATTTACGAAGAAATGTCTGTTCGAAATCAAATTTCAATCCGTTCATATGAATACTTTCTGAAAATGCGTGAAGCCTTCGATGACTTGCGGATTTACTTGGCTAAGCATGAAGACGACTATTTGGCTGGCGCTGTGACCATAAACTATAACGGCAAGCTATACTATCTGTATGCAGGTAGTTCCAATACAAAACGTAACCTAAATCCCAGTTATCTCATGAATTATGAAATGATGAAGTGGGGGCTCGAAATCGGAGCCGAACAGTATGACCTCGGAGGAGTATTTGTTCTCGATAGCGAACAGGACGGATTATATAATTTCAAAAACAGTTTTTGCCAAAAAGATGGAGTAACCGAATTTATTGGAGAAATTGATAAAGTATATAAACCATTCATCTACAACATGTTTGTAAAAGTGGTGCCTAAAATCCAAAAGATGAAAAAGAAGCTTCAAAAAAAATAACCGGTTGAACCCCTCAACTAAAGAAAAGAGTGAACCGAATGACTTTTTTAGATAAGCTGAATGAATCTTTGCGCACGAAATGGAAATTTAAGCAGCCCATGCCGATCCAGACGCTCATGATTCCCGAAATGTTGGCTGGTAAAGATATCGTGGCAGAGTCGCCGACAGGAACAGGTAAGACATTGGCATATGTCTTACCTTTGATCCAAATGGTTAATGGAGATTTGCCAAAGACACAAGCACTAATTATAACGCCTTCGCAGGAATTGTCGATGCAAATTGTTAATGTGATCCGTGATTTAGTAGAGGGAACTTCTGTAACAGTTACCCAGCTAATTGGCGGCGCAAATATGCAGCGTCAAATAGAAAAACTGAAAAAGAAACCAACGATTGTAGTAGGGACACCTGGAAGATTGAATGAACTCGTAAAAGAAAGAAAGTTGAAGATGTACGATGTTCATTATGTAGTTATCGATGAAGGCGATCAGTTACTTTCGCGCGAATACAGAGTGATGGTGAAGAGCTTGATTGAAGCAGCAAATCCTGAACATCAGCTTGCAGTCGTCTCCGCTACAATCACTGAGGAGATCGAACTTGTTGCCAAACGGATGATGAAAGATCCGATCCGCTTACAAGTCAATGCAGATGAAATCCCGGAGAGCGGACATGTTGTTCATTCCTACATCAAAGTAGATGATCGCAAGAAGACAGATGTTCTGCGCGGAATTTCTGCGTTATCTGGAGTCCGTGCCTTGACCTTCATGAACAATGTGGATCAGTTACGGATGAAAGAGTTAAAGTTGTTGTATAATGATGCACCAATCGCTGTTTTGTATTCTGATATGAAGAAGTTCGACCGACAGAAAACGCTTGAGGACTTCAGGGAAGGCAAGATTCGTGTACTCATCGCAACAGACTTAGCAGCTCGTGGCTTGGATATCGAAGGATTGACACATGTAATCCATGTCGATGTGCCTCATACTGTGGAGCAATATTTGCACCGTTCAGGACGTACAGGACGCGCAGGGGCAGATGGTGAAGTACTGACATTGCTCTCTTATGCAGAAGAGCGGGATTATCGTAAGGTTACAAAAGGAATCAAGACTGTACAGAAAGTTTGGTACAGCGGAAATCTAGTCGAAGGTAACGCCAAAACGGTTGAAGAAATGAAAAAAGCTGCGCCGAAGACTAAGAAATCGAAACCTAAACAAAAAAAGAACTAATCAAACTGAGCATCGCGGTATTTCGCGCATGCTCTTTTTTATGAAAAAAGAGCATTGCAGTTTCACAATGCTCTCGAATATCAATCAAGCTTAGTCAGGATAATTGGCTCATCTTTCGTGACAATAATCGTATGTTCAATTTGGGCGACCAATGATTTATCCGGCGTAGCAAACGTCCAGCCATCATCCAGCTCAATCACATGCTCCGCCTTCTGCGAAATGAACGGCTCTACAGCGAGTACCATACCATCTTTCAGCAGTTCTTTATCCCACGGATCATAATAATTCAGGATATGTTGGGGTTCTTCATGAAGAGAAGTCCCGATTCCGTGTCCTGTAAGATTTTTAATAACATGTAAGCCATGATCCTTTGCTTCTCGCTCCACTGCTTTTCCGATCTGGTTCAGACTTGATCCTGCCTTCACTTTCAACAAAGCTCGTTCTAAAGAAGACTTTGCTACATCACATAGCTTTTGTTTAGCGTCATCGGGTGTACCGACTACAAAAGAAATGCCAGTATCCGCAAAATAGCCATCACGCGATCCGGAAACGTCTACATTGACCAGGTCACCGTCTTTAATGACATAGCTGCCCGGAATGCCGTGGGCAACTTCATGATTAACGCTGATGCAAGTATATCCGGGAAAGTCGTATTGATCGATAGGTGCAGAGACTGCTCCTTTTTCCGCAAATAATTTACCTGCTATTTCATCCAATTCTTTTGTCGTCATACCAGGCACAGTTGCTTCTTTCACTGCTTCACGAATCTCCGCCACGATCCGTCCAATCGCGCGCAACCCATTCAATTGTTCTTCGTTTTTTACAATCATGTTCACAAGTCCTTTCTTCCGTACAAATTATACAATCCATACTATATCATACTCTACTCATGAATTTTTAGTGATTTGCCCACAAAATCACTTGTCTATTTCAGTACTTTTATTCCTTGGAAAACATTCCAAATGAGCACGACAAGAAACAATAGGCTATATAAGACGATGAACATCAATGGAGCGAACCCCCAGAATAGAACATTGCCATCTAGCATTGCACCAGATTGAGTGTTGAATGAAAGGACGGAAAACGACAGTAAGACAAAGGCGGCAATCAATAAAGACATGGGAATGATATGAGAAATGAATGACTTTTTCGCGTGATTGCGAACATCAACTTCATCTGTCACAAAATATATAATAGCAGGCAGCAAAAGAGGCGCAAAAAAGATGCTGAAGTAACATAGGGAAGAGAGTAATTTTGTATTTGACATATGCGGTAACCTCCAATACTTTCCTCTATAGCATGATAGTTCATACTATAACCTATACCCAATTTTGCCAAATCATCACACAAAAAAACACAGCTGTTTGAGTTTGCAGCTGTGTCACAAATTTTGCGCTTTGGAAAATCGTTTCCCCATGATCAAGATGAATGCCATTACAGCCGAGAGAAATAAGGCTGCTGTAGAAACAAATAATTCATCTGTGCCATTCTTGATGGCAATCCCGATAAAAGACCAAATGACGATGAGATTAAACATATAATCACGATAATGATACATGAAGTGCAATGCAATTGCCGTAGCAAGACTTAAAAAGAACACAGTCCATAAAGGGTCACTCAAGCCAAAGCCGGACCAATCATGGAATTTGAAAGCATAGTAGGTATTGGCGATTACGGCGATGAAAATCCATCCTGTATAGGCGGAGATAGGTAACCGTTCGCGGTTTATACCATCCGTTTTCGGATAACTGAAATAGAAAACCAATAAGCAAATCAATAAACCAATTACACTGATAATTGCCCAATAATAATAGCTATAATGCCACAACAACAACCATGCTATATTTAAAAAGCAGCTGACACTAAAGCAGATAGTCCGTAGATTGGCAACCGACGAAGTCTGCCCAGCTGATGTTTTAGTAAATAAATATAACCAACTTACCATTAATAAATCCAGTACAATCCAGATGGAAAAAACATATTCTGCCGGCATGAACAGAACAGGTACTCGATTGGCGATTTCCCATGTTGTAAGCCCGTTCAGCGGAATCAAGTTTGCGGCGATATGAGTTCCAATCATGATGAGCAACGAAAGTGCCATCAAAGTTATTCTTAGCATGATAAAATCCTCCTGAAGAATAGTATACAGAGAATTTGTGATGATTGAAGCAGAAAGTATGAATTTTCCTTTACAAATGCGAAATGATGGCGTTCTATTGTCTTGTAGGGAAGAAAAATACTATAATAGTTAATAATGAATTCAGGTATACAGCATTGATTCTCCATTTCATTCATAACCTGAAGAGAATATACGGTTGAAACAGAATTCGTAGAAAAAGGATGAGGGGAATATGATATTACTGGAAGGAGAGCAGTGTTATTTACGGATACTGACGGAAGACGACGCCTATCAGTTCACCCAGCTGCTCATTGCGAATAAAGAGTATTGGACAGAATTCGAACCGCGGCACGACAATACGTACTACACCGTAGCCATGCAGCGAGACAAAATTCGTGAATCTCTTTATCAAATGCGGGACCGAAGAGAATATAATTTCGGAATTTTTGATTCCAAATCAAGCATGATTATCGGGCAGATTTCTTTGTACAGCATTAAGCGCTTGCCGTTTTCAAGTGGGTTTGTTGGCTATTCGATCGATCAAAGGGAGACGGGCCGGGGAATCGGTACGGAAGCAGTCCGCCTAATCAATGACTTTGCTTTTGAAAAAGTGAATTTGCATAGGGTCGAAGCTTATGTATCTCCACGCAATACAGGCTCCGTGAAAGTATTAGAGAAGGCAGGTTATCAACGCGAAGGCTTGCTGCGTCAACTTTTATTTATAAACGGAGTGTGGGAAGATCACTATATGTACACGATCTTGGAAAGTGATTATTGAAAGGGCAAGACCGCATGGCGGAAATGGATATCAAAAGTAAGGAACCGGCTCTTCGAGTAGAAGGGAGCCGGTTCTTTCGGTATGAGGGTGGAAGAATTGGAGAGTGGCACCGTTGATTTACGTTCCAGGCGGACGCTTTCCGCGGGGCGTGCGGTGAGCCTCCTCGTCGCTACGCTCCTGTGGGGTCTCACCTGTCGCGCTAATCCCGCTGGAGTCGCCGCCTTCCACTCCGATCAACTAGCGTATTTTCCTAGCGTTAGTGAGTTGACCCACCAATCATAAAGAGATAAATGCTCGATTTAACTTCTCTGAAGGATGGGGAATTTTTTGGCTAAGTATACAAATACACGTACTCCATACAGTGATTTCACAATATGCTACGGCTCACTATCTAGGGATTTGCGTGGAAGACGGGGCGACTCCGGGAGGATCAGCGTGAGTCTTGAGACCCTGGACTGAGCGCAGCGAAGGAAGCGGCTCAAGCCACGCCCTCCGGAAAGCGTCCCCGTCTGGAGTGCAAATCCCCGGATCGCAAGCCTATATTCGTTTTCTTCGCTTCTCTCTCTAACTTTTTGCTCTGTTTGTAACCTAAAAGAACCGGCCTCTTCTATAAAAGAAGAAGCCGGTTCTTTAGGTGTTGGTGAAATAGAGGAGGGTTAGGCTTTCTCCACTACATCGTAGCCGTTTTCAATAACATCGAGCTTGCCATTTGCAGGGTCGATAACGAGACCGTGTACATTGACGTCTTCCGGAATCAATGGATGATTTTTGATGGCATCCACACTCTTTTTCACGCTCTCCGTCACATCGCTGAATCCATGGAGCCAAGCTTCCATATCAATACCAGAGTACTCCAGTGTTTTGAAGATGGCGGGATCAATTCCACGTTCGATCATACTATCCACGACATGTGAAGTATCGATTGAACTCATGCCGCAATCATGATGGCCGATTACATATACTTCATCCGCCTGCAATTCATAAACTGCGACTAAAATGCTTCGCATAAGACCGCCGAATGGATGAGTGATGATAGCGCCGGCACTTTTAATAATTTTGGCATCGCCGTTTTTTAGATTCATGGCTTTTGGTAGCAGCTCAATTAATCTAGTGTCCATGCAAGTTAAGATGACGATCCGCTTATTTGGAAACTTCGTGGTAGCGAACTCTTCATATTTCTTCTCTTCTACGAATGCCTGATTGTAACTCATAATTTCGGATAATGATGTCATTTAATAACCCTCCTGGACTGTTTGATAAAAAAGAAAAGAGTTGCCGAGTAGGGCAACTCTAGTCGACATGTAAAGTCTGGACCCGAACGAATCGGGATATGAACGAATTAGTTTTTTGTTTCAGGTTTTGGATCAATAATCACTGAGTCAGATGAATCCATTGCGCCAGCCAAAAAGTGCATTGTAAACAATGACGCTAATCCAAGAACAACCATGTAACCGATAACTGTAGTATACATTAAGCCCATCTGTAAGCCCCTCTTTCCATATATGATCTGTTCTCTTACCTATTATACACGATTTTAGACAAGATTTTAAGGGCTTGGATGAAAATTTGAAGAAAATGTGACGAATTTTAGAAAGCCCAGTTTCCTTTTCGGAATATGGGTTCTACCGTCCCGTCCGGCAAAATACCATCAATATCCATGTTTTCAGAACCAATCATAAAGTCCACATGCGTCAAACTTTGATTCAAACCGTTTGCTTGCAATTGTTCGGAAGACATTTCTTTTCCTCCATCTAAACAGAAAGCATATGCACTTCCGATGGCCAAATGGTTTGAAGCATTTTCATCAAATAATGTATTGTAAAATAAAATATTTGAATTGGAAATAGGCGAGTCATGTGGAACTAATGCCACTTCACCTAGAAACTTTGCTCCTTCATCGGTATTGATTAACTGTTTAAGGATTTCTTCTCCTTGTTCAGCAGAAACATCCGTAATTGCACCATCCTTAAACGTGATTTTAAAACGGTCAATTATTGTACCTGCATAGCTAAGTGGCTTCGTGCTGGACACATAGCCATTTACACCCTCTTTCAAAGGAGCGGTGAACACCTCTTCCGTAGGCATATTAGCCATGAATTCATGGCCGTGTTGATTGATACTTCCTGCCCCGCACCATAAATGTTTGGCCGGCAATTCTATTGTTAAATCTGTATCGGGGCCTGTATAATGTAGTTTGTGATAATGTTTTCCATTCAAGTAATCTACTTTTTCATGTAAGTTTTCATCGTGTCGTTGCCAAGCTTCAACAGGATTCGGTTGATCTGCCCGCACCGCGCGCAAAATAGCATCCCACAAAGCGGGGACTTGATCCTCAGCTGAGTGATCAGGAAAAACTTTAGCGGCCCATGCAGGAGCAGCTGCCGCGATCACTGTCCAACTGAATTTATCTGCTTGCATCGCTTGTCGAAATTTACTGAGTGCAGTGCTGGAAGCTTTTTGATTGTCACGAATGCGATTCGGCTCAATGCCATTCAATAAATCTGGATCTTGCGAAACGATGGACATGAAAGCTGCGCCTTTGTCAGCAAGCTCTTCACGCTCCACCCTTTTCCAAGAAGGAAAGTCAGAAAACGAATCTGCTGGTGCTTTTTCGTAACGCAGACGAGTGACTACGTCATCCACCCAGTCAACGAATACTTGCCTAGCTCCTGCTTCATAAGCTTTTTCAACAATCAACCTGACGAATTGAGTAATCTCAGTGGAAGCACTAATAAATAGATATTGATCCTTCTGAATATTTACACCTACTTTAACTGCTAATTCAGCGTAATTGGAAAATTGGTTTTGAAAATGATCCATCATGACATCTCCTTTTAACATAGTATGTCAATAGTATCAAGGGCCGATCGCCTTTCGCAATTATAAAGCAATAGACGGTTCGAGAAACGCCACAAAATCATCACGAATTGTCGTTCATTTACCCTAAAGAACATCGATAATTGACCGAAATAATAAGAAGAATGCAGTATTTGGAGGCTTTTAATATGGATTTATCCACGGTATTAGGATTAGTAATAGGTTTAGTCGCACTGCTTGTCGGGATGACGCTCAAAGGGGTAACACCTGATGCGCTGTTCAACATGGCGGCCATCCTGATTATCATCGGAGGAACTGTTGCAGCGGTCGTGATCGCCTTTCCTATGAGCGAGTTAAAAAGAGTACCTAAACTTTTCAAGATCATTTTCACTCAGCAAAAGCTTGCCTCTGATGCGGAGTTAATTCGTTTATTTTCTTCTTGGGCAGACGTAGCAAGACGTGAGGGTCTATTGGCACTAGAAGCGAAAACGGATGAAATTGACGACCCATTTTTGAAAAATGGACTTGGCTTGGCCATTGATGGACAAAACGCCGATTATATTCGAGATGTTTTGAGCGAAGAAGTGGAGGCTATGCAAGATCGTCACTCTGTTGGTGCGCTCATCTTTTCACAGGCAGGGACATATGCGCCGACACTCGGTGTTCTAGGAGCGGTTGTTGGACTGATTGCCGCATTAGGCGATATGAACAATATTGAAGCGTTGGGCTATGCGATTTCTGCAGCGTTTATCGCTACTTTATTGGGGATATTCACTGGGTATGTACTATGGCATCCATTCTCTAATAAGTTAGTACGGAAGTCGAAAGAAGAAGTCCGGCAGAAAACGATGGTCATTGAAGGAATCCTTTCTGTATTAGAAGGGGAAGCGCCGCGAGTAATTGAGCAAAAACTTGCATCTTATTTATCAGTAGAAGATCGAAAGAAGCTAGCTTCAGACAGCAATGATGGCAAGGGGGCTGGTCAGGTTGTCGAAGAAACGTAAGAAAAAAAAGCGTGAAATGGAACATATGAGTGAATCCTGGCTGCTACCCTACTCAGACTTATTGACTTTATTACTGGCGTTGTTCATCGTACTTTTCGCCAGTAGTTCTATGGATGAAGGACGTTTTCAGCAGATGTCCGCAGTTTTCAGTGAAATATTCGAAAGTGGCAGCGGCATCATGAGTGAGTCGGCTCCAACGAACGTTCCGGTTCCAGATGATTCGGTCGGAGAACAGAATGAGAATTCATCATATCTGGAAGATCAGCAGTCGCTTGGTGAGATGCAGGATGATTTAGATGAATATATTGCTGTGAATGAATTGGAGAGTCAATTTGATACCGAACTGACGAATGAAGGCTTGCTTCTGACAATTCGCGATAGTGTATTGTTCAATTCTGGCGAAGCAACAATCAATCCTGAGTATATGGGATTGGCAAATGATATTTCACAGTTGCTCACATTGGATCGTCCCCGACAAGTGATCATCACAGGACATACTGATGATATTCCGATCAACAATGCACAGTATTCATCTAACTGGGAACTGAGTGTTATGCGTGCAGTCAAATTTTTGAAAATTATCGTGGAAAGCAATGAAGTGGACCCGAATCTTTTCAGTGCAAAAGGGTATGGGGAATATAAACCAATTGTGCCGAACGATACGGCAGAAAATCGCAGTAAAAACCGAAGAGTCGAAGTGCTTATTCAACCACTTGTACTAGAAGATGGGACAAACGTTACGCCTCAATAAATAAAAAAGACTCCAATTGGAGTCTTTTTTATTTGCGCATAGAACCAAGTTCCGCTGCAATTGCCTGCATTTCATTTGGCGTAATATTTTCTCGCTTCATGACCATCTCGTACATATAGTGTAAGTCTTCATATTGCTCCGTACTGAAACTATCTGCTTTCATGGCATCGACATTAACCATACGCAGTTTTTCTTTAATTTTTTCAATCATATACGCAATATTCTCTGGTGTTTGAGTAGATAAGTCCATAGTGAAACCGCCTTTCTCTCCTTGTAATCTATGATTTCCATCATTTCACGAAAGCGATATACTGTCAACTGAACATTGAGTAATTACTTGCGCAGTTCTTCTCGTTCTTCGTCTATTTTCTTTTTAAACCGTCTTGTTTCCATCACAACAATTCCAGACAAACCGAGAAGCCCGATCAAGTTCGGAATCGCCATCAAACCGTTCAATACATCTGCTAAAACCCATACTACATCAAGCGATGCTGTTGCGCCAACATAGATAAAGCCAACAAAAATTACTCGATAGAAGAGGACGGCTTTGCGATTCGGCACGAGATATTGGAAACACTTCTCCCCATAATAACTCCATCCTAAAATGGTTGAAGTGGCGAAGAACACTAGCCCGATCGATACTAAGATGGGTCCGATTCCTCCTAAAAAGGAACCAAAAGCTTCAGCTGTTAAAGCCCCCGCGTCGATGGAACTGTCTTGCCATTTATTACTCATGACGATCGTAACACCTGTAATCGAACAAATAACCAATGTATCGAATAAAACCTGTGTCATGGACACGAGTGCTTGACGTCCAGGATAGTCGGTACGTGCTGCCGCTGCCGCAATTGGGGCAGAACCGAGCCCGGCTTCATTAGAGAAAAGACCTCTCGCGACACCAAAACGGATGACCGCTCCAATTGCACCACCTGCGACTGCTTGCCCGGTAAACGCATCCGAGAATATCAAACCGAATGCTGCAGGTACTGCTTCAATATTCAAAACCATAACGATCGTTCCGGCAATGAAATAGAATAAAGCCATAATAGGCACGAAAAATGCAGTTACCCGACCAATCGACTTGATGCCCCCCAGAATGACGAGTGCACCAAATGCAACCAAAGCGGCCCCTGTAATATAATGTGGCACATCGAACGTATTTTTCATTACATCTGCCACTGCTTTTGACTGTGTTCCATTTCCGATACCAAAAGCGGCCAATGCACCAAAGAGTGCGAACAGGACACCGAGCCACTTCTGCTTCAATCCGTGTTCCAAATAATACATCGGTCCGCCGGCCATTAAGCCATTGGAATCCTTCACACGATATTTTACTGCGAGAATGGCTTCACTATATTTCGTCGCCATCCCGAAAAAACCAGCCAGCCACATCCAGAAAATAGCTCCTGGTCCTCCTGCAACGACCGCAGAAGCGACTCCGACGATGTTTCCGACTCCAACTGTGGCCGCCATTGCTGTCATTAATGCTTGGAACTGTGAGATATCCCCGTCTGCTTTCTTATCATGCTTTCTTGAAAATACTTGTTTCAATGAATAAGGTAATAATCGCAATTGTATAAAGGTCAAACGTATCGTCAAATATATTCCGGTACCGATCAATAATATAAGCAACGGGGGTCCCCAAATTAGATCTGATGCGCTTGTTAAAAATTTTGTAACTTTTTCCATTTCATCCCCTCCATCCGTTTCTATAGATTTTTATGATTTTCAAAGTGTTGCACATCAACTCCCTTTAGGGAATTCTATTAGTTCTATGTTATTGTTAATAATCCGAAAAATAGAACGGTTCGTCAAGCTTTTTTTCAATAAAGTGCCACAATCATTGTTTGGTAATCGGCTATATGGGTATAATGAATTGAAAGGTTAACGTGATAGGAGGCGAAATTCATGGGTTCTAACAAATTAGGTAAGTTTATTTTAGGTGGCGCATTGCTTGGGGCGGTTGTAAGCATGTTGGATCGTTCAACAAGACAAATGACGGTCACTTCCTTAAGGACTTCATACGAAAAAGCACTGTACTACAAAGAAAATCCAGATGTAGTGAAAAACCAACTTCAAGAAAAGAAAGATCAAGTGCAAACTCTTTATGAACAGGTGAAAGGTGATGTTGATTATATCAAGTCACAAGTGGATGAAATTAAAACACTGACACCTCAAGTGAAAGAAATGTTCACAGATACGAAGGAAGCATTCACTGATTCCAAATCTGAGTATGAGCAAATCATTCAAGATGAATCAACTGCGGCATCTGCCTCTTCTGCTCAGGAAGACACAAGCTTACCGCCGATGGTGCAAAAAAAAAACGCAGTACCAGTAGAGAATCACTAAATATCGAATCACTTAACGAAAGGGGGTCACATGAAATGAAAAGTCATGAAAGTGCCCCTTCTTCGAATTCTGAGGGTACGTCTAAGACCGAAAAAGTAAAAGGTTTTATTAAGGATATAAAAGACGGGGATGAAGATGACTTTAATCCAGCTACGACGAGCGGGTTTTTCAAGCAGCTCATTATTCGTATAAAAGAATTGGATATATCAGCTGCCGGTTCGCAATTAGCTTTCTTTTTTCTGTTGTCATTATTCCCACTACTAATCTTTCTTTTTACGTTATTGCCTTACTTGCATTTAGATCAAAGCCAGATCTTCATGTTTATACGTGAATATGCTCCAGAAAGTGTCTCAACCTTGATTGAGTCCACGTTGTCAGAAGTGCTGGAAAATCGTAATGGCGGCTTATTATCAATTGGTATCCTTGCAACGATTTGGTCGGCCTCTAAAGGTATGGGGGCTATAACGAAGGGGTTAAATCGGGCATATGATGTAGAAGACGACCGAAACTTTTTTATTTCTAGAGGTTTGTCGATTGTGTTTACGATCATGTTGATTGGTACCGTCATAGTCGCTCTAGTATTGCCGGTTTTCGGTCAACCGATCGGGAAGCTTCTGTTCTCATTCATGGGATTGGAAGATTCATTTTTATCCATGTGGACGAAGATCCGTTTCCTTATTCCGCCATTCCTTATCTTCGCTGTTTTTTCATTGTTATATTGGCTCATTCCAGCTATCAAATTGTCCTATAAAAGTATCGTTCCAGGTGCTTTTTTTGCGACCGTGGGCTGGATTGTTACATCATTAGGTTTCTCTTTCTATATTAGTAACTTTGGAAATTATGCGAATACTTATGGCAGTATTGGTGGAATTATCGTGCTCATCATGTGGCTCTATCTATCAGCTATCATTCTGATGATTGGCGGGTTGATAAATGCAGTGATGACAGAGCGCTATGAACGTAAACGTCAAATGGCATCGTAAAAAAGCAGGGCTGGCCGAGAAGTCATTGTCATCTGACGTCTCGGGCGGCTTTTTTTAGTTATGAGAACAGGCTGTCACTTAAGGACGATTCCATCCCCAGTGACAGCCTGTTTTAATTTGTCATTCTATTTTGTTCAACATGCGCAAACCGTTAAGGATGACGAGGATGGTGCTTCCTTCATGCCCGATCACACCAAGAGGGAGATCGACTACTTGCATGAAGTTGGATATGATCAGAATGGCAATGACAGCGATGGAGAAGAAAACGTTTTGCTTAACGATCCGTTGCATTTTTCTTGAGAGTTTGATTGCATAGGAAAGGCGATTCAAATCGTTTTGCATTAGCACTACGTCCGCGGTCTCTAAAGCGACATCTGTGCCTTCGCCCATTGCAATACCGGATGTGGCAGTAGCGAGTGCAGGAGCATCATTGATACCGTCGCCAACCATTCCAACCGTTTCATAATTCTTCAGCAATTTCTTCAGATGAACGACTTTCTCTTCAGGCAAACATTCAGCAACGTATGAATCCACTCCGACTTCTTCAGCGATCGCATGCGCCGTTTTTTCGTTGTCTCCCGTAAGCATCACGGTACGGATTCCAAGGGCTTTCAGTTCTTTGATGGAAGTCACAGCCTCTTTTCTCAACGTATCCTTCAGTGCAGCCAATGCTACAATACCGTGTTCATCTCTCATGAAAATAACAGTTTTTCCTTCATTGGCGAGTGTTTCGGCAATTCCATCCTCAAATGATTCCACTAAATCTATACCGACAAATCTTGGATTGCCGATTCGGATCATACCATTATCTGTTTCAGCTTTAATTCCGTAACCAGGCACGTCTTCAATATAGAGATTCCGTTCAGGTATGACCTCTTGCTCGTTGGCATACTGAATGATTGCCTTGGCTAACGGGTGGTTGGACAATGATTCAACACCTGCAAATAAAGCGAGCGCTTCTTTTGGGTTGGTATCTTTTCGGACGATAAAATCCATTACAACAGGCTTGCCAGTGGTCAATGTACCGGTTTTATCAAAAGCAAAAGCATTCAAAGAGCTTAAGTGCTCTAAGTGAACCCCGCCTTTAAATAAAACGCCTCTTTTAGCACCATTTGAGACCGCAGCCAAGGTTGCAGGCATAATGGCTGCCATCAACGCACAGGGGGAAGCGACAACCAATAGTACGATGGCGCGGTAAAAGGTAGTCGTCCAATCCCAATTGAGTAAAAAATGCGGAAGAAACATCATAATCACGACTGCCGCCAAGACAATTTTTACATAAGTACCCTCGAATCGTTCAATAAATTGTTGAGAAGGGGATTTCTCACTTTGTGCGTTCTGAACCATAGCAATAATTTTTTGGAATAAAGTCTCAGAGCTAGGCTTTGTCATGGTCATTCGAATTGCCCCGCTAATATTCACTGTTCCCGCAAACAATTCATCATTTTCTTGCTTCGTCACAGGAATGGACTCTCCATTGATTGCAGACATATCAACGGAAGTAATGCCGCTGAGTACTTGACCATCCACTGGAATGCGTTCGCCTGGCTTGACGAGCAGGACTGCGCCGAGGGATAAAGATGCAGTAGGTACTTTTTGTTCACTGCCATCCTCTGTGATGAGCCACGCTTCCTCAGGTTGCATTTCCATTAGAGAAGAGATTTCCTTATGGCTTTTATTTAAAGTATACGTTTCAAGTGCACCACTGATTGCAAAAATGAAAATCAGTATGGCGCCTTCCGCCCAGTAGCCGATAATGCCAGAGCCGATTGCTGCGAAAACCATCAGCATCTCGACATTCAGCTCTTTATTTTTTATCGTTTCTTCAATACCTTCCTTGGCTTTTGCATATCCTCCAATCAAAAATGCCAGGATATACAGCGTGATAGAGAAAGCCTCTGTGCCATTTTTACTCAAGAGCCATGCTGCCAAGATAAAAAGTCCGGATAATATGGCAGCGATCAATTCAAATCTCGCGGTCCAATCTACTTTTTCATCGAATTGTTCTTTTGCTGATGTTGTCATTTGAATACCTCCTAATTGATAATGAATTTCAATTTCAAATGTCTAATTAAAGCAGTAAAGTCGACTCTACCGGAGTAGAATCGACTTTTAAATCACAAACTAGAATGATTCTGAAATTATAATAGTTATTAACTATAGTATAGCACCTGCTCTGAAAAAATGTTACTAAAATGATCAATCTTTTTGTAAACACAAAAAAGCAGCGAATGAAATCATTCGCTGCTGGTTGATTAGTTAAATACTTTCTCTTTAAATTGTGAGAGCTTTTCTAATGAAGATTTGTCAATATCGGCATGTAGACTATTTCCGTGGGAGTCCATTGTTACGACTGCGGTGAAGTCTTCAACACGCAGGTGCCAGAGTGCTTCTGGTATTCCGAACTCAAGCAAATCAACGCCTTCTACTTCCTTAATGCAGTCTGCGTAATATTGGGCTGCTCCGCCAATTCCGTTCAAGTACACGCCGCCGTGTTCCTGGAGCGCCGCCAAAGTTTTAGGCCCCATGCCGCCTTTTCCGATGACTGCCCGAATACCGAATTTTTTCATGATATCTCCTTGATACGGCTCTTCACGAATTGAAGTCGTAGGACCTGCTGCCTTAATTTCATATTTGCCTTCTTCATTCTTCAGAACGACCGGACCGCAGTGGTAAATGACTTGGCCATTCAAATCAACTGGTGCATCATTGTCCATTAAATGCTTATGAATAGCATCACGGCCCGTATACATGCGACCGGAGATTTTCACGACGTCGCCAACACGCAAGTCTCTAATTTCTTCTTCTGTAATAGGTGCTTGCAATTTCACTACACGTGCTGTGGACTTTGTTTCTTCAGCAGGTTGTTCAAATGCAATTTTTTCGCCTTCATTGTAATGCCAGTCTGTAATTTCTCCAGTATCCGCATTGATGTCTACTGCCATGCGGCGATAAGCCCAGCAATTATATGCTACTGAAACATAGAAGCTCGCAGGAATCCGGTGCATAACACCAATTTTACAGCCAAGCAGCGTTGCTTCACCGCCGAAGCCCATTGTACCAATTCCTAGATGATTTGCTTTTTCCAGTACATAGTCTTCCAACTGTGCAAGTTCAGGAATTGGATTGACGTCGGTTACATCCCGGAAGAGTTGCTCTTTTGCCAAATCGTATCCGGATGAACGGTCGCCGCCGATACCTACACCGATGAATCCTGCTGAACACCCTTGTCCTTGTGCTTGATAAACGGAATGTAAGATACATTTACGAATACCATCTAAATCACGTCCAGCGCGTCCAAGCCCTTCTAATTCAGTTGGCAAGCTGTATTGGATATTCTTGTTTTCGCAGCCGCCGCCTTTTAGGATCAATTTCACTTCGATATGGTCTTGTTCCCATTGTTCAAACTTCACAACAGGCAAGCCGATCCCTAAGTTGTTTCCACTGTTATCGCCAGTCAAAGAATCAACTGCGTTCGGACGAAGTTTTCCATGTTCAGTAGCGAGTTCGATAGCGCGGTTAATTGCAGCTTTGATCTCCAATTGGTTAACACCGACGGGAGTTTTGATCTTGAATGTTGGCAGACCGGTATCTTGGCAAATAGGTGAAAGTTTTTCATCTGCCATATTAATGTTCTTAGCGATAGTATCGAGACTCATAGCGGAGCTCGTACCTTTGTTTTCTTTTTCTTTTGCGGAAAGAATCGCACGGCGAACATCCTTTGGTAAGTTCGTAGATGTTTCGCAAATTAGATCATACATACTTTTCTCGATTGATTCTATGTACATCTCAAAATCCCCCGTTATTTATGTTATTTTTTATAACTATCCATTTGTTCTTCCAGCTCATCAAGTAACATGATCAGCCGATCGATCTCTTGGAGACCCGTCTTTTCTGGTTCGATCGCTTCTAATGTTTCAAGGAATTGATTGAACCGATTTTTCAGTTCTACAACTTGGTCTTTGTTTTGTGATGTGTCCATATGTCCACCTCTTTCCATCATTGATATCGTATATGAAAACGCCATCTTTTTCAATCTGATTTTTCTCATTCAATTACATGCATAGCGCACATCCATCATGCAGATTTTTAGTATTTCTTAAGAAAAATTTATTAAATTCGAACAAAATAGTTTACAAGTGTCTGAATAGGTGGTATAGTCGGAATAATCAAATGAAAAGGAGGTCGTAGTTATAGAAGCGAATCGAATCCTAGGTACGTAATAACGAAGGAGGGGATCCGTAACAGTCCAATAAAAGTAAATACATTGGATAACTACGAATGTAAAATGCAAATTGAAGAAGGACCGAATAGGTAGGGACCTTGTCTGTTGGTGAAGTTAAACAGACAAGGTCTCTTTTTATTGGGTCACAGAATTTTCCTTTTCATACTCTTCGACCAGTTGGTCAAGAGAGTGGAACTTATAGCCTTGTTTCTTTGCATCGCGAATGAAATCAGGCAAGGCTTGGGCATTATCTGGAGAGACAGTATGCATGAGGATGACTGCGCCAGGGTGTAACTGCTTCATTAATTCATTATATGCATAATCTTTTCCTTTTGGTTGATCCTTATGCCAATCAATGAATGCGACGGACCAGAAAATATGCCGGTATCCAAGGTCATTACCCTTCTGCAGTAATTTCGCATTAAAGACACCTTCTGGCGGTCGTGTATAAATGGTGCGCTTTTGTCCTGTAGTCTCGTATAGGATCTCATCAAGCTTACTCCATTCTTCTTCCATTTGCTGTTCGGATAAGTTGGCCATATTCGGGTGATCATAGGAATGATTGCCGATTCCATGTCCGTCCTTAACCATTCGTTTCACTAAATCACTTGCGCTTTTTACATAATGGCCGGTCAAGAAAAATGTAGCGGGGGCTTTTTCCTTCTTCAAAGTGTCCAAAATGCTCTCTGTGTAGCCGTTTTCGTACCCATTGTCAAATGTTAGATACACAACTTTCTTATCGCCTTTCCCTTTATAGAGTGCTCCATAATCATCGAGCAATTTATCCAATTCCGCTCCAGCCGAAGGAGGCACTCCATCTGTGGCTTTCTTGAATCCCCAATGGAATTCTTCTGCCTTTACAGCAAAAGGATTGACTAAAATACCGACAACCAATAAGCATGAAGCCAATAAAATACCTGAAACGTGGCGAGCCATACAACATCACTCCTTTTAATAGAGCATGTGCGGTTTGGCTTTAAATATGTACTATGCAAACTTCGGAAAATGTTTGTCAGGGTGTTGTCAACATCCCAACAAACATTTCATTTCACAACAGATCTTCTAAAGCGGGCTTTAAAGATGGATATTGAAAAGTAAATCCATTTTTAAGGAGCTTATCTGGCAAAACATGCTGGCCTTGTAAGATGATCATGCTTTTCTCACCCAAAGTTAACTCCATAACGAAACTTGGGACGGGAAACCAATGTGGTCGATGGAGCACTTTTGCTACTGTTTTTCCGAAAGCATTCATATGCATCGGGCTCGGTGCTACAACATTGACAGGACCTTCAATCGCATTATTTTCCAATGAATAGATGATGGCGTTCGCAACGTCTTCAACATGTACCCAAGAAAACCATTGATTGCCTGAGCCGATTTTGCCGCCGGAGTATAATAGATAAGGCAACTTCATGAGAGGCAATGCGCCTCCATCTTTGCCAAGGACAATACCAAATCGAGTGAACACTGTTCGAACACCTAAATCGTTTGCATGGCTGGCAAGGCGCTCCCAATCATAAACTGTTTTAGCGAGAAAATTATCGCCGACCACTATGGATGATTCTGTGTACTCTTCAGTGAGCGATGGAGGATAGATTCCAATTGCGCTTCCATTTACTAATACACATGGCTTTTCAGGCAGTGACCGCAGAATACGCAGCACCTCTTGAGTAGCTGTGATTCGGCTATCGTGGATTTGTTTTTTGCGCTCTGTTGTCCACCGGCCATCATTAATTGAAACACCTGCCAGATTCACAACAGCGTCGACTTGACCAAGCTCATTTTCAGGTGAAGCGTTGTCTGTTAGCCACTGAACGTACTGGACACCATTCTGTTCGAAAGACGGTTTGCGTGTCAATATGATCACATCATGACCACTTTCTCGAAGCTTTGCAGTTAATATGCTGCCGATAAATCCAGTTCCTCCTGTAATAACGACTCTCATACTAATTCCCCTCCAAACTCTGCAAAATTAATACACTATTGCTGACCATCACTGAAAGAAGCGGTATACTAATACTAAGTAGGTGATGGAGAAATGCCGCTAATTACCAAAATATCACAACAAAAACGAGATAGCGAACGTTATAATATTTTTATTGATGAACAATATGCTTTTAGCGTCCATGAATCTGTACTGGTGAAATTTGAGCTCACTAAGGGTATGACGCTGGACGATTGGGAGACGGACGAAATTGTCTATGCAGACCAAATTGAAAAAGCATTTAACCGTGCATTACATTTTTTGTCTTTCCGTATGCGCAGTGAAATGGAAGTGAAAAAGAAGCTTCTTGAGAAAGATTATGGAGAAGCGATCGTCCTTGAGGCGATCGTGAAATTGAAACGACTTGGATTCCTAAATGATGAGGCATTCTCTGAAGCGCTGGTCCGGACTGAAAAGAACAGTTCTTTAAAAGGACCGAGAGCGATTCAGCAATCCCTTTATAAGAAAGGTATACCCAAGGAACTTCAAACTCAAGCATTGGAGGAGTACACGATGGAAGATCAAATGGACAATGCACTGAAGCTCGCTGAAAAGACAATACGCTCCAACAGCCAACAGCCGCCGGCACAAGTAAAACAGAAAATCCAAAATACATTAGCAAGAAAAGGATTTTCATTTGAACAAATTAAACAAGTGCTTAATAGCGTGAGCATTGAACGAGATGAAGATGAATGGACGGAAATCACTCAGAACTTTGGCGAAAAGGCGTGGAGACGCTATCAGAGTAAGTATTCCGGCGCTGATTTGAGACAGAGAGTGAAGCAATCGATGTATCAAAAGGGCATTCCGCTTGCGCAGATTGATCTTTTTATTGAACAGAAAAGGAATGAAGAAGATGGAGACTGAAAAACATTACAGCGAAATGAATGAAAATGAACTGCGGAGTGAAGTCGCTTCCCTCATGGAAAAAGCACGCAAAGCGGAACAGATGGGTATGATCAGTGAGTATGCTGTACACCAACGCAAAGCCGTCATGGTACAATCCTATTTGGTTGATCCGGAAAGTATCAAGCCAGGTGAAATGTATCGTATTGAAGGAGACGACGGTATGTTCTTTCAAGTAGATTACTTGAAAGGGTTATTTGCATGGGGCCATCGTTTAGGTGGAGAGAAAGCAATAGAAGCATTGCCGATCGCCATGTTGAAAGACGTGAAAAGCGGGAAGTAAACAAAAAGAACGCTCATGCATAATGCATGGACGTTCTTTAATTGTTAGGAGCAAATTTTAATTTCTTGCGAAGTTTGTCTTCAGAGAAGATCCATCCGGTATAGGAATTCACTACCTCCAAATCTTGATTGACATGAGCTACTGCGACAAATGGATAATATCCTTTACTTCGGTAGCGCAAATCGATGAGACGGACTTCATAAAGATCGCCAACATGTGAAACCGACCAGCGATACAGAGGAGAAAAGGACACAAAGGCCTTTAAATTCGGATCTTCTAGAGCTGCCGAGACTTGTGGAGAAGCTGGCATTGGTTCGCGTTTAAAACGGTCGTATAATGTAATCGACCGTCCGTATGCGCGTCCGACATAATGATCGACTTCAGTGGTCGCTGCCACACGCCATTGAAAAAATTTCATAGTCGGGGCGATGAAAATCTCAGTAGCACCGGGCACTGTCTTTTTGACAGATCTTTTTACTGCGCTTTTGACGGCGAACCGCAGTAAATAATAGAAAAATATTACGATATATAAAGTGGACATTGTGGCTAAAGGATCTGTACCGAGAAACCATGCGAGAATCGCGATGACGTGCAGGCCGAAAAAAATTGGATCAAATGTATTGATGACCCCGATCGCTACCCATTTTTGTGAAAAGGGCCGCAGTGCTTGTGTGCCGTATGAATTAAAAATATCTACAAAGACGTGGATAAACACAGCTAGAAAAGTCCATGCCCATACATGTAGAAACTCCGCTCCTGGAACAATGAGTGTCAAAAGGATCGAGATCAAGAGCGGCCATAACATGACGGCTGGAACGGAATGTGTAATCCCACGGTGATTGCGCAAATAAACGGCATTATTTCGCAGCTTTAACACGGTATCAATATCCGGAATCAGCGAGCCGACCATAATACCGGCAAATACCGCTCCCATAGTAGAAGGGTCATTCGCTACGGCAGAATCGGCCAGTGCTAGACCGCTAATCGCAACTCCCATGGCTATATGTGTACCTGTATCCAAATCATCACTCCTTTTTATCTTTATTCAGCAGAAGGCTCACACCTCTATAGGTGCTGAGATGAATTCGAATTTACTTCCTGTTCAGCGGGCATTCAAACGCCAGCTGAACAAGAGAAGTACGCAGGCTAAGATCGCCACATCCTGTGATAACGCCTGCATGATCAACATCCTGTTGACCTAAGCCTCCGGCGGATGTCACAGATTTTGAGAGGAGTTTTAAAAGATGGAGTTAGCCAAAACTCGCCGCGTCCTGCGGCAAAGGCTAACTGATCTGCGTCACGCAGACCTAAGCACAATTCAAAATCTGGACGCGATTACGCCGAGGCATAATTGATAGAGGAAAGAGTCGTAAAATGTCTAAGTCTGTATTAATTATATACCCTATTTCACGAGAACTAAAAGTATTTGAATAAAGAAGCGAGGGCATTATGCAAATAATTGAACAAAAAAAGGCGTTCCAACAGGCTTTATTGTCCTGGTATGAAGCTGAAAAAAGAGATTTACCTTGGAGAAGAACGAATAATCCATATTATATTTGGATTTCAGAAGTAATGCTGCAACAGACGCGAGTAGATACAGTCATACCGTATTATGAACGATTTATCGAAAAATTTCCGACGATGCAAGATTTGTCAGAAGCGAAAGAAGAAGAAATCCTGAAAATGTGGGAAGGTCTCGGTTATTATTCACGTGTCCGCAATCTTCAATCAGGTGTAAGAGAAGTTGTGGAAACCTACGGTGGGGAAGTGCCGAATACTAGAGAGAAAATTTCGGCGCTCAAAGGAGTCGGCCCATATACAGCGGGGGCGATCCTTAGTATAGCTTATGGTGTACCGGAGCATGCAGTTGATGGAAATGTCATGAGAGTCTTATCTCGCATATTGCTGATCGAAGAGGATATTGCTTTACCCCGAAATCGAAAAATATTCGAACAGGCGGTTATGGAATTGATTTCCGAAGAAGATGCCTCTTCATTCAATCAGGCCTTGATGGAATTGGGTGCGGTCATCTGTACACCGAATCCACGTTGCTTATTATGTCCGGTTCGTGATTTTTGTATCGCATTTGAGGAAGGTAAACAACAGCAATTGCCGATAAAATTGAAAAAGCAAAAGAAAAAGTATGTCTCACTTGCTGCATTCGCAATTCAAAATGAAGAAGGAAAATGGTTATTGCAAAAGAGACCAGGCACAGGTTTACTTGCAGGACTTTGGGAGTTTCCGATGGTAGAACTTCAAGAGTTGGATGCAGTGGAGACGTTTGAAAAAGACACCGGGCTCAAGTTGAAAAAAGTAACAGAGCTCACGCGATTCTCCCATCTGTTCTCGCACATCACATGGGACATTCATGCGTATCGTGCTCAATTGGAGGATGTTACTTCTAAAGAGCCGCTGAACTTTTATACAAAAGAACAAATTGAAGCCTTGCCGAAATCAAAGCCTGTGATGAAAATTATAGAAAGTATTGATTGGTAAAAACTTCTTTGCCGGTTCTGAATAAATATGAGGACGCTGGACATCATAAGGGGCACGGAGGTGAATAAATCCATGCCTAAGCAACCAAATCGTAATGCTCAATCTGCATCACAAACAGATGCGAATCAAGTGCGTAAGCAGAATGCACAGTCTGCTAATCAGCAAACGATGAACGAAGAGTACGCATCAGAAACTGATGTGAACCAAGTCCGTCAGCAAAATGCACAGTCTGCTGCGAACATGCAATCAGCATCTTCCAACATGCAATCATCTATGAATGAAGAATTTGCATCTGAGACTGATGTGAACGAGGTAAAAGAGCAAAACCGTCAAGCAGAAGCAAACAAGCAACAAGCTTCGGGTGCACGTGCGAACCAATTTAAAGGTTCCAAGTAAGTATGGACACCACCTACCGGTAGAAATGGCTATTATATGCCATTTCTACCGGTTTTTTTATGGACAAAACGAAGCAAGCACCCCGCAAAATTCAGGCAATTACAAAATAGATGGTTGAAACGTTTTAATTTTGGGAAGTCAGTTGGTATAATGAACAGATAGCAAGAGCGGTGGCATGAGGCTCAAAGGTGGTAGAGAAAATTGGCAATTCCAAAAGAAGGAGAAACGATACAGATCCACAGTTACAAACATAATGGCAAGATCCATCGTGTCTGGCAAGAAACGCTCGTATTAAAAGGAACCCGAAATATTGTCATTGGAGGAAATGAACGTACGCTCGTGACTGAATCAGACGGCCGAACATGGCTGACACGCGAGCCGTCCATCTGCTACTTTCATGCGGAAAATTGGTTCAATATCATTTGCATGTTGCGTGAAGACGGCGTCTATTATTACGTTAATATGAGTTCACCGTTTGTCTTTGACGAAAAGTCATTGAAGTATATTGATTACGACCTAGACGTGAAAGTTTTTCCGGATATGAGTTATTTGATTTTAGATGAGGATGAATATGCCGAACATAAACGTCAAATGAAATATCCAGAAGTGATCGATCAAATCCTGCAAGATAATTTAACCCAATTGCTGGGTTGGATCAAGCAAAGAAAAGGACCGTTTGCTCCTGACTTTATTAATGTATGGACCTCCAGGTTTGAGTTCTATAAGCAACTTCAGGATGAAAAACGTTGAACCTGCCTGCACTCGTGTGGGTCGGTTTTTTTTAACTGATTAGGAGAGGAACAGAATGGGTGAAAGTATTAAACGTTATCTACAATTCGTAAAACCTTATAATTGGCAGATCCTCTTTACCGTTCTTATCGGGATCATTAAGTTTGCCATTCCATTATTTTTACCGTTGCTGATCAAAATTGTCATTGACGACATCATAGGGGCACCGGCTATGTCCGACGCCGAGAAAACGAAGTATTTGTTTTATTGGCTAGGCGGCACGATTATTTTATTCTTTCTGATTCGACCTCCTGTTGAATATTATCGCCAATATTATGCGCAGTATGTCAGCAATAAGATTTTGTTTGATATACGGCGATCACTATATAGTCATTTGCAGAAGCTAGGTTTACGTTTTTATTCGAATACGCGTGCAGGTGAAGTGATTTCCAGGGTCATCAATGACGTGGAACAAACGAAAAACTTTGTGATGATCGGCTTAATGAACGTCTGGTTGGATTTGGCGACAATTATTATTGCGATTGCCATCATGCTGACTCTGGACGTGCAGTTAACTCTGGTCACATTGCTTGCTTTTCCTTTTTATGCGTTTAGCGTCAAGCATTTCTTCGGGAAGTTGCGTGAATTGACAAGAAAAAGGTCACAAGCTTTGGCGGATGTACAAAGTTATCTGCATGAACGGATAGCTGGAGTCAGCATTATTAAAAGTTTTGCCATCGAAGACAAAGAGCAAGAACGTTTTGATGAAGTGAACAATGCCTTTTTAGATCGTGCAATCGAACATACAAGATGGAATGCGAAGGCATTTGCCGTGGTCAATACAATCACTGACGTCGCACCGTTACTCGTTATCGGTTTTGCGGGGTATCAAGTGATCAACGGCTCGCTGTCAGTCGGTACGATGGTCGCATTTATTGCGTTCATCGAGCGTCTGTATTCTCCTTTGAGACGGTTGGTTAACTCTTCGACATCGCTGACTCAGTCATTTGCTTCGATGGATCGGGTGCTTGATTTGATGAATGAGAAGTATGATGTGGTGGATAAAGAAGATGCAAAGGTACTGCCGCCAATTAACGGAGAAATTCAATTCGAGAATGTCAGTTTTGCTTATGAGGAAGAAGAGGTGTTGAAAAACATCAGCTTGACGATCCGTCCGGGTGAGACCGCTGCGTTAGTTGGTATGAGTGGCGGAGGGAAGTCAACGATCATCAGTTTGATTCCTCGCTTCTATGATGTCAATTCGGGAGCGATCCGTGTCGATGGATATGATATCAGGGATGTCAAAGTCAAATCCCTGCGTGATCAAATTGGTATGGTGCTCCAAGACTCCATTTTGTTCAGCGATTCGGTTAAAAGCAATATTCTGATGGGCAAGCCCGATGCGACGGACGAAGAAGTTGTGGCTGCGGCTAAAGCTGCGAACGCACATGACTTCATTGAGACGTTGCCTGAAGGGTATGATACACGAGTCGGGGAACGTGGTGTAAAATTATCTGGCGGTCAAAAGCAACGAATCTCGATCGCGCGTGTATTTTTGAAAAACCCGGCGCTGCTTATTTTGGATGAAGCAACATCTGCGCTCGACTTGGAAAGTGAAGCCTTGATTCAAGACTCGCTCGAACGACTGGCGCATGAACGGACTACTCTGATTGTAGCGCATCGTTTGTCGACTATTACACACGCGGACTGTATCTATGTAATTGATCATGGAGAATTAAAAGAATCAGGAACTCACCAAGAATTGATGAGACGCGAAGGCGTATATGCCGGGCTCTACAATCGACAGGAATTGGGAGGGTAATTAAAAAGCTGCGATGGACTAAGAAACAGTCTATCGCAGTTTTTATCTTTAATTAATAAAATTCATCTTCTAAAGCAGCATTATCTTCATCTTCAAATCTTGATTGATAAGAAGTGATCAACATATCCAAATGCTCCAGCTGTTCTTCATAGTTCAACATGGAAGAGAGAATATGGAGTAAATGGTAGGCAGAGAATTCCTCGTCTTCTTTGGTGATGGCAATTTCCTTCGCGAAAATATCCATTACCTCTTGTCGCTGAATGAATTCATTATGCACTCCATCCTCATCGCGTTCTGCCTTTAACCTCCCGATGAATTTCAAGTGAAGCTGCTCATGGTAGACGAGCAATGCTTCGAGTCGTTCTTGCACCATCATACGGAAGTGATCAGGAAGATTGATAAGTTCGTTTTCGAATTTATGCAATCTCTTAAGCACATCGTAACTGCTGCGAGTTGTTGCAACCATCTGCCGATAGACAACAAGTTTTCGGGCTTTGGAAGCAGTGGTTTTTTTAATGTAGCTGCGTTCTTCCTTGAATAGCAAGTAGAGCTGGTCGATTTGAACGAGTCGTTCTTTCAGTTTGCCCAAAGACTTTTTTGTGGCAGAATGCTCAGAAGCCTGACGACCTGCGAGACGGGTCCAACGAATGATTTCATCCTGAGCTTGATGGATTGCCTGAAACAGTTTCGTTTCATACTTCGGTGGCATAAAGACCATGTTCACGATGAAAGCTGCGAGTACACCGACGAGAATAGTGGATACCCGGAGTAAGGCGAAGGTTAGGAAGTTATCGTCTTTTACCTCCATAACGGCAATCATTGTGACGAGCGCAAGAGAAATAGATTTCTCGAGACCTAGCTTCAACATGATGATCATAACAATCACTGCAGCTAATCCTACAACGACTAGTTGCGGACCAAAAATAAGTGTGAACGACACTGCCACAGCGGCGCCGATCAGATTCCCTTGCAATTGTTCAATGATCGTTAAATACGATCTATAAATAGATGGCTGGATTGCGAAAATCGCTGCTATCCCTGCAAATACCGCAGTTGGTAACTCAAGTAATTGAGCGAGAAATAGGGCAAATACAATCGCAATACCCGTTTTAAAGACGCGGGCACCAAGTTTCATTGGGTAATTCCTTTCCTGAATAAGCTCTTTTTTGCTACTTTACAATATAGCCGAGAAACGGTCAATCCATTGATTCGGCTAATGTTTTAAATGAACGATCTACCGCTTTTAAAGTTTCCTTTACATCATTTTCTGTATGGGCAGTAGTCAAGAACCAAGCTTCATACTTAGAAGGCGCAAGATTCACACCGTTTTTCAGCATTTCTTTGAAGAAACGCCCGAAAATTTCTCCGTCTGTCGCTTCGGCTTGCTCATAATTTTCCACAGTGACATCGGTAAAGAACAATGTGAGTGCTCCACCTAATCGGTTGATGGTCATCTGGATGCCGTGCTTGTTCGCTAATTCCAAAATCCCGACTTCTAATAAACCGCCGAGGCGATCCATTTCGTCATAGACACCCGGTTCTTGCAAGACTTCGAGGCAAGCGATACCAGAAAGCATGGATGCCGGGTTTCCTGCCATAGTACCTGCTTGATAGGCGGGACCGAGCGGAGCAACTTGTTCCATGATTTCTTTTTTACCGCCATAAGCACCAATCGGAAGTCCGCCGCCGATAATCTTGCCAAAAGCCGTTAAGTCCGGCTGGAGACCGAGCAGTGTTTGTGCAGCTCCATAATGGAAACGGAATGCTGTGATGACTTCATCATACACCGTAAGTACTCCTTTATCGGCAGCAAGTTCATGAACGAGTTCCAAGAAACCTTCATTCGGTTCGACAATACCGAAGTTTCCTACAATCGGTTCAATTAAAATACAAGCTAACTCGTCTCCCCATTTATCCATCGCTTCTTTGTAGCTCTTTGGATCATTAAATGGAATTGTAATAACTTCTTTTGCAATGGAAGATGGAACACCTGCGGAATCAGGGGTGCCAAGTGTTGCGGGTCCGGAGCCTGCTGCGACAAGGACAAGGTCAGAATGTCCATGATAACAACCTGCGAACTTCATGATCTTCGTACGTCCAGTATATGCTCGTGCGACACGGATTGTTGTCATGACGGCTTCCGTGCCAGAGTTGACGAAGCGGACTTTATCCATTCCGGGAATGGCATCCTTCAGCATTTTGGCAAATTTCACTTCATGGCGGGTAGGCGTTCCATATAAGACGCCTGTTTCCGCTGCTTTCGTAATGGCTTTTGTAATATGAGGGTGTGCGTGCCCTGTAATGATTGGTCCGTATGCGCCTAGATAATCAATATATCGATTACCGTCCACGTCATAAAAATAAGCGCCTTCCGCACGTTCCATGACAGTGGGAGCCCCGCCGCCAACCGCTTTATACCCGCGGGACGGACTGTTTACTCCACCTACAATATGTTCACATGCTTCTGCGTAGATTGCTTCTGAATTTTTTCGGTTCATCAGTGAATTCCTCCAAATCAATTATACGTTACCCATTTTAGCATTAATCACCAGTAAGTCTCCACCTTCAGCGTCGCGTTGCAGTAAATTGAAAAGCCCGTTCATTTCGGCTACGATAAGTATGGGTAATTTCAGAATAATGAACGTTTTCATCACACAGAGGAGGTTTTTTTGAATGGACAAGTTAGAAGGACTGCAGGCACCTGTATTCTCGTTGCCAAACGAAAATGGAGATATCGTTTCATTGGAACAATTTAAAGGGGAAAAGTATGTGGTGCTGTATTTTTATCCGAAAGATGCAACACCTGGCTGTACGACAGAGGCTTGTGATTTTCGCGATGCGGTCAATGAATTTGAAGAATTAAATGCAGTAATTTTAGGTGTAAGTCCCGATCATGAGGCTTCTCACCAAAAATTCATTGAAAAGCATGGGTTGCCTTTCTCTCTTCTGGTAGACGAGGATCATGCGGTTGCCGAGCAGTACGGTGTATGGAAGCTGAAAAAGAATTTCGGTAAAGAGTATATGGGGATTGAGCGATCTACATTCCTAATCGACCCGACAGGTACAGTAGTAAGAGAATGGCGGAAAGTGCGAGTGAAAGGGCATGTGGAAGATGCACTGGCTACACTTCAACAATTGACAAAATAGGGGGTTCGATTATGAAGGTATTATTCACGTTTAAGGTGAAAACGGCATTTAAAGAACAACTAAGCAAGGAATATCCGAATGTCGAATTCATCTATACAGCTTCTATTGAAGATGTTTCGTTAGAAGGCGTCGAAGTGATTGCGACTGAAGGAGTCGATCTTACGGAAGAGATTATCGAGCGTGCTTCTGCGTTGAGATGGGTCATGGTGGCGGCAGTTGGGGTGGACGAACTCCCATTGAATGCATTGCAGAAGAAAGGCATTATCGTCACGAATTCGCATGGTGTCCATAAGATGCCGCTGGCTGAATCAGTGCTGGCACATTTATTGTCGCTCGAAAGAGGTTTGCCCGGAATTTATGCAAGACAGACCGAAATGCGCTGGGAGTTGGATAAAATACCTGGTGAAGTGAATAGCTCGACAGCTTTGATCGTGGGGACTGGAGCAATCGGCGGGGAAATCGGCAGGTTGTTGCAGGCATTTCATGTACACACAATCGGTTGCAATCGGTCAGGACACGACAGCCCGTCGATGAATGAAACCATTTCATTTTCTGAAATCATGATGAAGTTGCCGGAAGCGGACTATGTCATTTCAATTTTGCCAAGTACACCGGCAACAAGGTGGATTTATCAGGCTGAGCACTTTCAAGCGATGAAAAATTCCGCAATTTTCATGAACGTGGGAAGAGGAGACGCTGTCAAAGAACAGATTGTCGTCGATGCATTGGAAAATCAAGAAATCCGTCATGCGGTTTTAGATGTATTTGAAACAGAGCCTTTATCTGTGGACAGTCCGCTATGGAAACTGCCCAATTGCACGGTTTCACCGCATATGTCCAGCATATCCGATCAATACATCATACGTTCACTCGGCATCATGGAGACGAACTTGGATAAATGGTTGACGGGTGATAAAGAACTCATAAATCAGGTAGATCTGAAAAAAGGGTATTGATACTTTCGAGAAATAGTGAAAAAATATGGTCTGAAATCAAGGTTCTCAGCAGAAAAGTTGACAGTATGCCCCTTCATTGAGTAAACTAATTATAATGATTATAAAGAAGTAATCTTTATGAAGTGAGGTGCATTACGATGCCGGGAGTTTTCTTGAAAGATGCGCTTGTGACGTTGAAAGAAAGTGGTGTAAGAATTACTCCGCAGCGACATGCAATTCTGGAGTATTTAATCACTTCTCATACACACCCGACCGCTGATGAGATTTATAAAGCCCTTGAATCAGACTTTCCAAATATGAGCGTAGCAACAGTCTATAATAACTTACGTGTATTCCAAAATGCCGGCCTTGTGAAAGAGTTGACATACGGAGATGCATCGAGTCGTTTTGATTTTGTGACCCACGACCATTATCATATTATTTGCGACGAGTGTGGAAAAATAGTGGATTTCCATCATCCAGGGCTTGAAGAAGTGGAGCGCCTAGCTGCCCACGTAACAGGTTTCAAAGTGAATTCACATCGTTTAGAAGTGTATGGCACTTGTCCTGACTGCGGGGAAGCTCAAAACGAAGCAAAATAAAAAGAGTGTAACCCAATTGGGCTACACTCTTTTTATTTTGATGACTCTTCGTGGGACATCTTAGATTTATTATACGCCACGTCAAACTCTTTACCTTCTAATTCAGGATCAAGTGTTAATGGTTCACGGCAATGTCCGCACATATCTACACGACCGAGCATTTTTGTGTGTTTCCCACAATTTGGACATTTTATTCTAACGGCTCGTGTCGACAACGTACCAATCCATGCATATACAACAGTACTTGCGATAATAGCGAGTACCCCGAGGAACATGAAGATTAGCATCACAATTTCATTGGAACGGAAAAAGATCCCGATATACATAATGACAACTCCAATAAAAATGAGCGACAAGGCGAATGAACGAATGCGATTTATTTTATTTTTATAAGGTTTCATCTCTAGTTTCCTCCTAACACTATCCTTCCCTAATATATCATACTCTTAAATAATTGCAGTACAATCTCACTTTAAATTAAAGGATTTTATGTGAAATTCGTCGAAGAAGAGTATTCGAGATGTTCGAGAAAGAACTGGGAGGCGGAAAAGTGGAACAGATATTACGGCCAGTTTACCAGGAGAGGGCAAGTCTGCCTGACACGTTAAGTGTGCTGCTTATTGAAAACCAAAGAGAAGACGATCCGATTACGGATACATTTGACACAATACTTTTCATTATTACTTCAAATAATGAAGTGCCTATACAAACAAAACATTATACAGACGGCAAACTTAAAGCGGCCATGCATATCATTAGTGAAAAACAATTAACACACTGGCTGTTGGTTGGAACGAATAAGAAAATCATTGATTGGCTCGTTCTAGGCAAAATCTATTTTGACCGAGATGAATATGCGGAACGTCTTAAACAGCAGTTATCCGCAGAGCCTTTATTCGGAAGAAATATTAAAATGGGTATGGAATTAGCTAAAATGATTCGCGCATATAATGAAGGGAAAATTCATTTTGAGAGAAAGCGGTATATGGATGCTTATCTGCGTGCTATAAATTCCTTACATCATCTTGCAAGATTGGTGGCGATAAAGGCCAACACATTACCCGAAGAAACTGTATGGTCCCAAATGAAAAAAATAGACCCTGCCGTCTATAAGCTTTATGAAGAATTGATCGGCAGTGAAGAAGCTGTGGAGAAAAGACTGGATTTGGTTTTCCTAGCAAGCGAATTTTTCATTCATAATTACACGAATGAAGCGTCAGAGCATCTACTAGGTATATTAAACAAAAAAGAATCATGGAATATTCAAGAGTTGCACGAACGAGAAGAGTTGTCTTTGTATTCTTCGGACTTGGAGTTCTTTATAGAATACCTAGTGGATAAACAACTTATCGAAACCGTTAGTGTGCCATCCAAGAATGATTTGTTATTCCATAGAGAATACCGATTGGCACGGGCTTTGAAGACCATGTAGAGCGGTTTTTAATACGCTCTATAATTTTTTTGAAATAATTGTTGACTTATTATTTGAATGCATGGTATTATATTAAATGTCGTCAGGGACACAACGTCCTTACAACGCACACAACACTCTGGAAAAAACTTTTTTCAAAAAAGACTTGACGAGTTAAATTAAGATGTGGTAGATTAGAGAAGTCGCTTTTATAGCAAGCGCACAACATGAACCTTGAAAACTGAACAGCAAAACGTTAACGAATTATACGTTTGTGCATCGGCTCTGCCGGTGACATAAACAAAATGAGTATCTTAAATGATGCCAGCAAGAAATCGAGCTAACTCGAATTTCTCTTTTATGGAGAGTTTGATCCTGG
>NZ_JACLBZ010000024.1 GCF_019748715.1 Sporosarcina aquimarina
TATAAAACTCTAACTTTTAGGGGTCACTACAGCTACTAAAAACTGTCGCTCTTTTCCCCTTAAAATCGAACAATCGAATATTCAATCGTCAGGAATGGCAGCGCAAAAATTCGCATAGTATGCGTTGCTTTTAAATACCCATTCCCCACATCCTGAATTAAAAAGTCTTCTTGCAAAGGCAGCTTGAATAACCCCTCACTGCCTACCGATACATATACACCTGCATCTGAAGACGGTTCCGACCGATTGCTCGTCAACCGCAAGTCTTCTCCTGCTGAACATAACTCCAGTATGCCCGTCATCGTCGTAAAAGGCAAAGGCAGCGCGATATTCATATACATCCGACCATTTGTTTCATGCTGCGAATAAAGAGCCGTAAAAATTGTTTCGTCGACGACTTTCCGTTCCCACGCACGAACATTTTCTCTCCCATCCAGCCCGTCATACAGAGTATAAATACTTCCAGTCATCTCAACTTTTTTATTGCTAAAAGGCAAATTTATTTGCTGTGTTCGCTTACTGATGAATGAATATAGAAATGCAAATGGCTTGAACCAAGCATGCCAATTGACGGAAGCTCTAAGTCTGTAATCCGTTGTATTTTCATAGAAGTCAATAATCTGTGAAGAGAGATTCACTGACTTTAATTCGTAAACGCTTAAGTCATCAGAAAGACCGCGGTGTCTTCCGATTTCCCCGATTCTCTCTGCAAACTGCCTTCCACGGATCTGACTAATAGGAAAAGAATGTGGTTTGAAACGCGATGGCGGAATAGCTAAAGACCATCCGACAATACCTAGTAAAGCGAAAACGATGCAATTCAAGACACCATGAAAACGAAGCATAAAGTCGATTGTGACAGAAAATAGCCCAAATCCATTGCTAAGTACATAGAGCGCGGAAAATGAAATCGTCACAGCGAGTGCAGTAAATGAAAGCCGAATCAGCCACTTTTGCAGTGAATTCGAAAAAGGTAACTTCCAGGCAATCAAAATGATTCCAGCCAAGCCATAGACATATAAAAGAACCGAACCGGCTTCAATCCATCGCGAAAACGTAATGCCGATCGCCACAACCATCGGTGCAACGAGTAATGCAGCTGTAGAGCTTCTGTACAAACGCGAAGTATGAAAACGCCCTATCAATCCTGAAAAAATCGGTAAAAGGAAAGCCGAGTAATGGAAATGAATGGCCGTCAACCAAGTCAGCAACGGACTGAAACCTAAATCAATTTCGGCAATAAAAGCAAAATACCAAACTCCACCCATCGCCAAGTAAATCAATCCTATATCGATCGCAAACTCTTCCAGGTTCGTAAACCCTCGATGAAGAAATCGGAATATCCCATAAAGCGCTATGTAAAGCGTAAACAAAAGGTAGATCGCCGCCAACAAAATATCCCAGTCAGACGAAGTAATTTGTTCAATTACAACCGCCGCATAAGCCGGTACCGCAAAATACGGATAGACTCGGAAAAACCAATCGCGTTCCTTACATAGAAGCCACAGCATAATCGGAATATAGACAAGTTGTGCAACGGACAGCAAGATATATGGCCAAGGATTTACATTAAAAACAGCAGTGAAAAAGAATAGCAGCACATGAACCAAAATGAAATTAGGCATCGACTGTAAACTCTCCTTCATATGAGAACACATTTCCTATTAAAGGGTTCTTTACAACAACAGAAATTCGAAAGACTTCAGATTGATCATCATATGTTTCCACAATTGTCGCCAACCCCTGAAAAAATCGAGGCAATGGGATTTCTTTTTTGCCAAGCACCAGCCGCTGATCCATTGAATTGATCTCCAATGCTCCTTCATCCGAGACAGTGAATTGCAAGTCCGCGTAAAGTAAATGCGGCTCTCCCAAATAATCTTTCACAACCATTCGTTTTTCATCTAAACTCATCAACGCATTGAAATAGCGCATTTTCTTCGGAAAGCAAAACTTGCGTTCCCAATGTATTTGCTGTTCTCCTTCTGAATTGACAAAAGATGAATTAATGATTGTGAAGGGGATATCTTGTCCTCGCTCGGGAAAAAGCAATTTCCATCTCACGCCTAATTTAAATAGTGGATAAAGCCATCTGGGTCCACCTTGTATAGATTCCATTCTTCCTGAAGCTCTAAAGACAGAACCTTTTTCAAAATCATATCTTTTTTGAAGTTCAGGATGAAGACGCAAAAAATCTGCCTGTAAAACCTTTTGATATATGGTCATCTTCATCACCTCATTTCTTCCTTTTACAAGATGTAGCAGTTGGAATGTCTTTGCTCATTAGCAATCCAATCCCAGTCAACATCATCAAGGACAGATTGAAAGTTACCGGATTAAACGGTTGGATCGCAGTTTCAGGAGAAGCGATCAGGGCGGCAATTGTTAGAAGAGGAAAAAAGACAATCTGCACTACAAAAAGATGCCGCTTCTTTTTATAAATCAACCAAAATA
The DNA here is from genome assembly GCF_019748715.1 of Sporosarcina aquimarina. Taxonomy (GTDB): domain Bacteria; phylum Bacillota; class Bacilli; order Bacillales_A; family Planococcaceae; genus Sporosarcina; species Sporosarcina newyorkensis. The sequence continues at coordinate 2,455 of NZ_JACLBZ010000024.1, forward strand.
AACCAACTAAAACTTCCGCTATCCCGACAGCGATTACTGCGTAAGTCGCCTGCGTATCTGATAGAGACAAGCTGCTTGCGATCATGGATTTTTCCTGCGGATGCATCGCGACCAGTTTAGGCATCACCCCTTGATAAACCCATAGGAAAGCAAAGAATACAGTCAGGAGTTGTGTTGTAAAGAAACGTCTGTATTGTGATGCCGGCGCTTCACCTTTTTCCAACCACCTCTTTAACACATCAAAACTCAAAGCCGTTGCATACCCCATTAGCGGTCTGAAAAACAAATCAAATAAGCGACCGATTCCCCCAAAATTCGCAGTATAATCATACTGCGTTAAAAACCTAGTCCCATTCTCTACCGGCTCGTACTTCCAATAACCTCGTCCTTCCCGTATAGGTGATACTTTCTGATCCGTTCCGAAATGAAGAGCCGAGCTTCGTGACCCGTTCTTTAATTGCTGCGAACCACTGCTTTTCCCCCAACCTTCCACCGTCAAAAACGGGCCTACCTTTCGTGTGTAGGTGAAAAATTGAGGCTCTTCTTCATTTTTAGGAAGATAGCTAATCGAAGAAAAACGCAAATCCCATTGGGCATGCAAGTCAGGCTCTTGAGATGCATCCCATACTCGCTGAATAGGGACTTGAATTGGTATTTCTACGTAAATAGGTTTTAACTTCATTTTAATCACCTCTAGAATGACTGGAATTATTCGCCAACAACACTTAACTATATTCATATTAGTTTAGCATAGTTTAGAGCATGACGATAAAGGACCCCCTAGCCAATTTGGTCGGGGGCCCTGCGTCAAATGTATATCCCTACTAACTACTCATTCATTTCTTCCTGATGAGATTATGATTCACAACCCAGCCCAACATCTTTTGTTCCATCCTTCTCATTAACTCTCTAAACCCTGTTGCCAGGGCATTGATTTTACTTTCATGTGTACGCACAATTTCATGAAGGTCTTCAGTTTCCTCCTGTAATACCGTAAACTTTTGATCAATTCCATGTAAATGAAGTTTCTGTTGGCTAACTTCATTTCCGACTTCTTGCATGAGTTTTTCGTTTTGGTCCACACGTCTTTTCACATCTTGTAGTATGGCTAGTTCATTCCCCAATTCCTTGAACTGCCGACGTTGATATTCTTCCCTTTGATTTTGCATTACAGCCGCTTCTGCTAATTGATTTTCGACATCATGAATTTTCATTTGTTGGTCTTGAGCGGCGGCTTCCAACCTTTGGACTTCCTGATTTATTCGCAGTTTTTCGTTCAACAGCAATTGATCTCGATCGTCTTGTTTTTCAAACAAACTCTCTACATGCTTCAGCATTTTTTTTTGCTTATGAAGCATACTGGTGCGCTGATTTTGTAACTGTTGTCTGAGATTTTGATTTTGTTCTTTTATTATTTCGATTTTCTTTTCCAGGGCTTGTGTTTTCACTTGATTTTCCGCTATTCCATCCTGCAGTTGCTGAGTCTCCTCACAATAAAGGCTACGGGAGACCAATTGTTGGTTCTCCGGTGGGGGAGGAAAAATCATGTGGTAAACCTCCTCTAAGAATCAATGCTCTCTTTTTCTTACATTATGCAAGTGTAACTAGATGAGTGCTATCTGGTTCTTCAAATACTAAATAACTGGATAGTCCACTGGATTTTCGTATTTTTCTTAATAAGCCCTTTCAAATAGGAGATAGACATCCAAACGCTATAATCCTTCTTACATATAGTATTAGTGTAAGGCCTTACAAAAGATATTTTAGGAGGAAATCAAATGACAAAAGAGAATGAAAGTAAGGGAATGGATTTACAGTCTTTATATGAACAGACAGGTGCGTTTCCACCAAAACTGCAAAATTCACTTGGCTCAATAATTGGCTTCGATCCTTTTACCTTAATTTGTGCTCATCAAGATCGTTTTATTTGTGTAGACACCTTTGAAAAGAGGTATCCAGTTGTTGATTTTACCGGTGCACAGCATTGTCGTGGAGTTGTTTCTCCAATCGATCCAGACAACTGTGAGGTAATTCTAACATGTGCCAATGAAGCACCGAGAGAAGATTGTTCAGCAGTTGATGTTACGATTGGTTATCAGGTAATTGCACCTAATCCAAACGATACAACCTGTGCACTAGTAATCAATGATACACACAGTTTTTACTGCTCTCGCTTCTTTAGTGTATCAACAGATCCTGGTATTGGACGCCGTGTATATGCTAGTGACGCCCTTAAAATCGTAGATGGATCTTGTGTTCAAGTTTATCTAAATTGTTCTGTTTCAGCTGATGGAACAGAACTTATTGTGAGAGGTTTTATTATCGACAAACTCTGGAAAAAAGAAAACTTATTAATTGCCGCACCCGCATTTAGATTAAACAATACGGTTACGGTTGAGGATGAATTTGATCAAGCACCTGGTCCATGCCCAACAAATGGAGCTGGCAACGGCATTGAAGATCTCGATTTAAACGAATAATATAGTATTGATTGACAAAGGCTGCTACTTCACAACTGAAGTAGCAGCCTTTTATTTAAACAATATGATTCCCCAATCTCTATTTTTATTTCTGTATGCTGGATGGATAGACACTAGGAAGGTCACCATATGATGGGAAGTGTTTTTAATGTCCTTGTTAAATAAAGTCCCACTAAAACATCAAGGACTTTAAATCTATCATCCCTTTGCTTCCAAATACTGAATGATTATATCCATTTTCTTATCTAAAGAAGTTAAATTATTTCTTATCTCGTTTAGTATCCCAATATTCTTTCTAGATTCATTGGATTCATTTTTTTCAAATCTACCATCTTTGCTTAGGGCCGATCTTTTAATGGCCTCTAGTTCCTGCTTGTTAACTTCTTTCACTTCATACGTAGTGTTGTTATCAACAACGTTTATCTCCACCTGATCCAGGATCCCATTTAAATGTTCTATTTCCGGGATTAGTTTCTTCAATTCATTCTTCAATAGATCTTTACCACTTTCCGTCACACTTATCACCCTTTCTTAACACCTGATTTTTTAAAAATCATCAATTCTTGGGTATTTACTAAATTGTTTATATAAGTAATATTTCTGTAGTGATCCTTTATTTTGTTCCCTTTTGCCAAACACCTTCTTTCTTCTCAAAGAAGTTTTTCTATTCTCTACAGCTCTCTGACATTCATTTTTCTGAGAACTTAATTTTTCTGCCTCATTCCCCACCCTTTCCGATCCTTCAGTTTGATTTTTAAGTTCACATTCTAGTTGTTGATAATTAACTTCTTTAAGTGGGCATTCCTCCAATTTAATTAGTCGAACGTTCTTTTTATTTATGTGTCGAAGCAAATTCGAATTCCCCTTTTTCAATTCAGGTTCAGATTTGGGTTTTGGTTTATGCAATTGCACATTTCCAGTGTTTATTTTTTTTGCAACACTTTTATTATCTGTTGGTAGTCTTTTAATTCCTTCTAATGCTTGCTCATCTGAATATGTTCTAATTTGTCTTAAAGCTCTTTCTGTGATTCCTTTTTTATTTTCCAATCGATGTATATCATCTGTTTGCTTATTTACTTGTTCTAGCACTTGTTCATTCGTTTGCTTTTGCGCTATTATTTCCTCCTCTAACTTCCTTTCGATTTGTTCGCTTCTAAGTGCATATTGTTGGAGTTGTTCCATTATTTCATCGGTTGATTTCCGAATGAAAATCATGTTATCAATCCACTCTTGAGCGGGTAACTGTTTATTTATAAATTGTTGTTCTAATTTCCGGTTTTCCGTTACTAAATCCAATAGCTTTTGCTCTGTCTTTTCATGCTTTCCATACAATTCTTTTAGTTCATCAAACTGCCCTTTCAATTCAACAGAGCGAAAATGATCTATTTGTATTAAAGTTTTTTCCGAGATTTCCTCTTGGATTTCTAATCTTTTTATAACATCGGTTTGATTTTTTGAGTGTTCCAAGACTTTTTCATACATTTGCTTTTGCGTCGTAATTTGTTCATCTACCTTCTCTTCTATTTGTTCACTTGTTAGGGCATATTGTATGAGTTGCAGTATTATTTCATCATTTGATTTCTGAATGGAATCCATTTGATCTATCCACTTTTCTTCTGATAACTGTTTATGATTAAATCGTTGTCGTAACTTCCGGTTTCCAGCTTCTAAATCTAGTAACTTTTGTACCACATGTTTGTTTTTCCTATCTTGATATTCTTTAAATTCATTAAACAGATGATTGATTTCATCCCATTGCTCATTTTGCCTAAATTTTTGTTGTTTGCTTATCGTTTCCAGATCACGAATTGATCGGTAAAATGAATCATTTATCTTTTGTTGTTCCTTCAAGATCTCGGATAAGGGATCACTCCTAAAAAAGTTCTGATTTATACCTTTTATTTTTTCTTGATTTTTATAAATGCTTTTGTGCTTGTCGTTGTTGATAAATAAGCTCATCTTTCATGAGCACTCCCCTTTTTTCTTATTTACTTTATTAGCTTATGCTACAGGCTAAAGGCGCGCGACAATTCTTAAGCCTGCTAAATACAACACATTGAAAATAGACTGGGAAAAATAAATATATTGTGTTAGACCACTGTTTATAGGCGCGAACAAAAAATTGCATTCAAATACGTCTCTAAACAAAAGGCAAGTATGATTTCAATCGTAGATTTAAAGTATATGAATATAAAGTGCAGGAGCGCCAAAAGCATATGTTTTAGAAAAGCTTTCAGAAGAAAAAACAAGGAATATATAGGATAATTGTAAGATCGATATAGCTTCAATATCTGGACTTCTGAAGGCTGATTTGCATTTCACTAATTTCTTCGTAAGAGGAAACGAAAAGACGGAAAATGAATTAGAGTTCATGTTTATGGAGGCAAACTTGAGAAAGTATACCGCCATAACTAGGAGTTGATATTAAGAGTACATAATTCTCCACTCAAAAAGGGTGCAGTCATCAAAAAATGATGACCGCACCCTTTTACATTATTAATTAGGCTCGTTTTAACTCAGCCTCAATGGAAACTTTTATTTTTCCGTAGTAATAAGTAAAATAACTTCTCATACTATAGAATCTAAATCATCTTCCCTTCCAAACCGCCAACAAACCTAAAACCCCACCTACCACAACAGATAGCGCAGTAAGCTTTTTCACATCCAGTGTAGATTGAAACTTCACCTGATCCGGTGTGATGATGTATACCCCCACCGGTTTTACTTTAAAAGAGCCTCCACCGCCTTCTCCACCGTTTCCGTCCCCACCGCCACCAACTGCATACTTGATTTTTGCTACAGGAACCACTTTTTGCAAGCCCAGTTCAATAGGTTCTCCATAGACTAAGGATACATCTCTTTGATTAGCAAACTTCTTGAAAATGGTCTTAACAGGTGTTTCAATATACTCTTTTTGCAAGGCATTCGTGTTTACTTGTTCAGCTCCACTACTCATGGTCATTCCTCCCTTATCCTACTCTTTCGCTCTGCATCTAAATTTCCCTTTTATCTATATGATGCAATCTCTCTAGACAGTCATTCAAAACTCACAATTGTCTCCAATAAATTCTGCGCTGACGATACCTCAGTAACTTCAGCGACCACTCTTCCTTTCGCCCAAATAGCATAATGACTGTCTCCTGTAGCATCCAAGCGAATTGCACCATACATTTTTGGTATCGGCAATGTATGTTCTTCCAAATACTTAACACTTTGTTTAGCTAAATCAACTCCTTGTTCAGGCTGCTGAATCGAAGTATGCGTAGCCAACGCCCATCTGCCTTCATTCCAACTCGTCCATAAATTGCCGACACCTGCATCTTGATAGCCTGTGATTTCAAATCCCAGGTCTACTTTCTGACCCCCTACTTTAGAATAGTCTTCAAATCCAATGGTCTCATCAGCTTCTTTTTCAGATGAATAGATTTTAACTCTGAGATTTGCTATTTTTTTGATATCTGGACGTTCTTCTTTTAGTATTTCATTATTAATAGGAATCAGTTCTTTGGTTGAATAAAAGTCGATGAAATATTCGTTCTGTCGGGATTCTGTTTTCGCCGTAAGATGCTGTCCTTTTTCCAGAGGCAGATGATTTGGCAATATTTTCTCCACATTGGTTTGCAATTCATCTGCAATTGCGCTCAGCACTTCTTGTTGCGTCAAAGGTTCCGCTTTTCTATCTTCTATTTTATCGCCAGTCGTTTTATCATCAGGTTTTGTCATCGCTTCTCCCTGATCTGCTGAAGATTCTGCATCAATTTGAGGCTCTTTGACTGATTCAGGATCCGCAGAACATGCACTCAATACTACTAGCAGCAAAATCAATAGACTACCATAAACTCGCTTTTTCATTCGCTTTACTCCTTTCAATTAATCAACTATATCTTTTCCCTCTTACAACATGCGGTAAGCATAAAAAAGACATCATGCATTAGCATGATGCCCTTTCTTTCATATCATCTGATAGCCCCACATCATCGCAAATAATGTGCCGAAGATGGTGACCAGCCCTACAAATAATGCGTAGCCAATATTGGTCAACAGTGCAGTTTTGTTTTCATTCTCTCCGACATGCATGAAAAGAAACAACTGTAAGCATGCTTGAATGATAGCTGTCACTCCCAATATGGTCATACCCATGCCAAACGATAGATCAAACTTAATGACGACGAGTGCGATAAGTGAAAGGAGCAATGAAGAAACAAAACCGATCACATGTGGTACCGGAAACAGTTCTTTCAACTTACATCATCCCTTTCATATAGACAAAACTGAAAATAAAGATCCAGACAACGTCTAGGAAGTGCCAATACAAGGAGAAAATAAAGGATTTATTTGCCGTCTCCGGTGTCAAACCACGTTTTTTCACTTGCAACAAAATCGCACCGCCCCACAGCAAGCCGAATGTCACGTGAGCTCCATGGGTTCCAAGCAATGTAAAGAGCGCGGAAAGGAATGCACTCGTTTGCATTGTCGCACCTTCATGTACATACGTGAAAAACTCCATAATTTCCACGCCCAAGAATCCGAGGCCCAGAAATAACGTAATACCAAAGAAGGTCATCATCGCTTTTTTATTGCCTAATCTCATGGCGTGAATGCCAAGACCGATGGTGAAACTGCTCGACAGCAATACAATTGTTTCGATCATCACAGGCGTGAGTTCAAAAATATGACTGCCGCCCGGTCCATTCCCTATATTATTTTGCAATGTAAAATAGACAGCAAAAAGAGTTGAGAACAATACGATTTCCGCGCCAAGAAACACCCAAAATCCAAGTATTTTCAGCTTATTTTCCTCTGTACTATATTCCAATGGCAACGAGTGATCTATTTTCATTTTTTCTCACCTCTCAATGCATTTTCTGTCCGTTCAATTTCTTCGACAGTAACATAATGTCCATGATCTTGTTCAAATGTTCGATATGCCATCGTACCTAAGATAAACATCCCGGCAATAATCGCAGGAAGCCACCAGCTGAAGACCATGAAGAATCCGAAGAAGAAAAATGCCACGCCCATGATGAACGGCTGACCGTTGTTGTTCGGCATATGAATCGGTTCATAATCCCCTTCTTCAGTCAACGATTTGCCTTCTTTTTTCGCAAACCAGAAAGCATCCAATTTATCGACAACCGGTGTCTTCGCAAAGTTATACTCTGGAACAGGACTTGGTGTACTCCACTCCAATGAGCGCGCATCCCAAGGGTCTCCCGTTACTTCACGCGGCTGATAACGTGTACTCCAATAAATATTGTAGACTAGCAGGATGAAACCGATCGTCAAGCCCACAGCGCCAACCATGGAGAGCATATTTAACGGGCCGTATCCTGTGCTTTCAGAATAGGTATACATTCTACGCGTCATACCATTCAATCCCAGGATAAAGAGTGGGAAGAATGTAATGTTGAATGAAATCGCGATAAACCAGAACGCCCATTTCCCCAGTCTTTCATTCAATTTAAAACCGAACACTTTCGGGAACCAATAATGGAAGCCGGCGATAACGCCAAATACAGTACCCGGAATCAATACGTAGTGGAAGTGCGCAACCAAGAACATTGTATTGTGATATTGATAGTCGGCACTCGCCATCGCTAACATGACGCCTGTTACCCCTCCGATTGTAAAAATCGGAATGAACGCGAGTGCATAGAGCATCGGGGTCGTAAAACTTATTTTCCCTCGCCGCAAAGTAAAGAGCCAGTTAAATATTTTCACACCAGTCGGTACTGAAATGGCCATTGTTGTAATGGAGAAAACACTGTTGACCATGACACCATGCCCCATTGTATAGAAATGGTGGACCCATACTAGGAATGACAGCAAGGAAATGACGACCATACTATAGACCATTGATTTATAGCCATACAAGTTTTTCCGGGCAAACGTAGCAATGATCTCGCTGTAAATACCGAATGCCGGCAAGATAACAATGTATACTTCCGGATGACCCCATACCCAGAACAAGTTCGCCCAGAGCATGTCCATTCCGCCGTTTTGCATCGCAAAGAACTGCGTGCCGAATTGGCGGTCGAGCATCATTAACGCAAGTGCTACTGTCAATACAGGGAAAGCGAAAATAATAATGACACTTGTTATCAAAATGGACCATGTAAACATCGGCATTTTCATTAATTTCATACCAGGTGCCCGCATTTTAAGTATCGTCACGAGGAAATTGATCCCCGTCATAAGCGTCCCGATTCCTGCAATCTGCAATGCAAGGGAGTAGTAGTTATTTCCGACAGTCGGGCTGAACTCCAAACTGGCAAGCGGGAAATATGCAGACCAACCTGCATCAGGCGATCCTCCGATGACAAAGGAAATATTCAACAGCATCGCTCCGAAGAAAAAGAGCCAGAAGCTGACTGCGTTTAAACGCGGGAATGCTACGTCCCGTGCTCCAATTTGAAGCGGAACGACCACATTCATTAAACCAATAATGAAAGGCATTGCCATGAAGAGAATCATGATAATCCCGTGAGTTGTGAAAATTTCATTGTAATGCTGTCCGTCAAGCAAACCATTATTTGGTACAGCCGTTTGCGCTCTCATTAAAAGTGCATCGACTCCTCCGCGGAACAACATGAGTAAAGCGGCAATAATATACATGACACCAATCTTTTTATGGTCAACCGTGGTCAGCCATTCACGCCAAAGATATCCCCACTTTTTAAAATATGTAAGACCAGCCGGAATCGCGATGGAAACAAGCACAATACTGACCATCGCCGCGTAAATCATCGGTTCACCGGTGACAAAAAATTCATCCCATTTCATAGATGTAAACTCCTTTCGAGGTTTGGGTTGAAACTAGTTATTCTGATGTTCACCGTGTATAGTTGAATCATTTTCATGCATCGTTCCCATGTCCATGTCCGCATTTTTCTCGTGTTGATGGCCTGCATGCTCACCTTCAGGGGCCGGACTGAATCCTAAATGCGTAGACCTATAAGTTTTACGGCCCAAAATACCAGGCTCAAGCAAGTGATTGAACTCTGCTTCTGTTAACATAGGCGCTGTTTCTTTCACATCCTGCACCCATTCGTCATACTGTTTTGCAGTCAGGACTTGTGCTTCAAACTCCATATGTGCAAAGTCTTTCCCGCTAAAGTTGGAGTTTTTTCCCATATACGATCCTGGCGTATCAGCAGCCAAATGAATCGTCGTCACCATATCACTCATTGCATATTTTTGGCCTGCCAACTGAGGAATCCAAAAGCTTGTGATCGGACCGTATGAATAAAGTTTGAATTCAATCGGACGATCTTCGGGAATATTAACGTAATTCACGGTTTCAATGCCTTCTTCAGGATAACTGAAATGCCATTTCCAGTTGGATGAAGAGGCATAGACAATGAGTGGTTTTTCATTTGCATATGCTTTTGGTGTATTTTCCACGTCTACCGTAGAGCGTACAGTGACGACAGATAAAATCACTACTATGATGATCGGAATGGAGATCCACGTTATTTCCAACCATTTGCTTCCTTCTTCATGCGGCGGCTCATAATCAGCAGCCAATTTAGACGATCGATACTTCACTAACATAAAAGCAAAGAGAACATACACAACGAATAAAATTCCCGCCATCATTAGGATAGAAAAGAGAATTGTATCCGATATCGTTTGAGCCTGTGGACCTTTTGGGTCGAATATAAGCAACGGGTTATCACAACCGGATAAAATCATGAGTAGAAAACTCGAAATTAATAACCACTTTTTCTTCAATGGGGCTCCCCTCTTCCTTCTGTATTTAAAGCGCTCATATTCCATTAACTATATTTAAATATCAATAAAAGCTAATATTTATTACATTTAAAGTAAAATAGCGCTTTTGTGAAATCTATATTATGCCTTTCATAAATGAAAAACAATAGATAACAATCGTTGTCACAAAAGGTTCTTATATATATTTTTATATATTTGCAACTCATTAAAATGTTAGAAGTTAATACAAATTAAAGGAAAATTGGATTGTGAAATTATTGCGAAAAACTATATATTATAAACCGTTTCACTTGACTATTTTACATAAAAAGTATTTTACACTGCGAAAATGCAATACAAAAACCTCATGGAAAAGAGCCAATTACCTTGTAATTGGCTCTTTTCCATGAGGGGAACCCTGTTCCTATTCTCAACCTATCTTGCATATAATAGAACAAACTTAACAGAAATGACGAAAAATCAACATGTTTATTATAAAGAATAGTTATGAAGTGAATGGTAGCACATATCTAAATTCTCCAAGATTGAAAGGAGGTGAATAAACATGGGAGCGAAATGGATTAAAGCGGCTGTTATTTATTTTTTAATCGGAGTAGGTTTTGGACTTTATATGCACGCGACAATCGAACTTCAGTGGGGGGCAACACACGCACATATAAATGTTGTTGGGTGGTTGACGACTGCTGCAATCGGTATTATTTATTCAGTATATCCGAAAGCCGGAAACAGTGCGTTAGGAAAAGCACAATTTTGGCTCTATAACATCGGATTGCCGATCTTATTGCTAGGTATGTTGATCATCCAGCCAGCTATCGGTGCCCCATTGATGCTCATACAAATTTGTGTTTGGGGCGGAGGTATCGCTTTAGCTTTCTCTATTCTTCTATTTATCGTAAATGTGTATAAAAATGTAGAGGCGCCGGCGAGAGTATAAACAAAGATAACTGGGCAACATAGAGTAAGTTCGTTGCCCAGTTATCTTTAAATATATCCATTAATTCGCGATTTGTCTTCTTCATGTATTTCACTCTTTAAGTCTTTAATGCTTTCTTCCCTACGGTCATTTTTTTCTTTGATTTTGGCACGTTCTTCACCTTCTGCGAAGTGCATTGCTTCCTTCGCGGCTTCCATATTGCTGATTGTTTTGTTCAATCTTTCCTTGTTATCAGCTGGATCATTCGGCTTGGGAAAGTTTTTATCCATTTTCCATCCTCCTTCCTTCGCTTTTCCTTCCAAATTAGCTTTCCCATATTTCTTAATATTATTTACACCGTTTTAGTCTAAGAATACAAAGAACTTTTTGAAACATTGTGCCATAATTGCCAAAAGTAACTTCACGCTTATAAAATCTTCAAGCGAACACTTGACCACCGTTTACATGCAATACTTGCCCGGTTACGAAGCGAGAATCATCAGAGGCAAGGTAAACAAAAGTCGGTGCTACTTCAAATGGCTGCCCTTGCCGATCCATCGGGTTACCCGCCAAAACTACTTGGTCTGCTGAAAAGCTTGCAGGAATCAATGGAGTCCAAATTTTACCTGGTGCAATAGCGTTGACACGGATTCCTTTGCTGACCAAATTTCTAGCCAATGCCCGTGTCAAACCCACAATTGCCGCTTTTGTTGCTGTATAATCCATTAATTGCTCATTGCCTTCAAAAGCAACAACGGAAGCTGTATTAATAATGGAACTACCCTTTTTTAAATAGTTCATTGCGGCGCGTGTAGTATAAAAATGGGAATAAACATTTAGTTTAAACGTCTCATCAAATTGGTCATCGCTAATATCTACAATGCTCAATTGCTGGAACTGAATGCCGACATGGTTACAAAGGATATGAAGTGAACCGAATGTATTGACCGTTTTTTCGACGATCTCCACACATTGCTTTTTATGGCGCAGATCACCGGGCAACAGAAGGCAGCGCTGGCCAAGTTCTTCAATTCTGTCTTTAGTCCGTTTGGCATCCTCATGCTCATCTAGATAGGCAATGGCTACGTCGGCTCCCTCCTTTGCAAAAGCAATGGCAGTCGCAGCTCCTATACCGCTGTCACCTCCTGTAATAAGTGCTGTTTTTCCTTTCAACTTGCCACTTCCCAAATAATTTGGGTTTTCGATGATAGGCCGCGGCACCATTAATGCTTCCCTTCCCGGCTGATGGTATTGTCTTTGCTCTGGTACCGTCAGTGCCACTTCTTCATAACGGGTTATTTTCCCGTAATTCGGATAAAGAGGATAGTCTTCGCTCCCTGAATGATCATGTGTCAATTCTTTCTCCTCCTGACTTCATGCTAATCAGGCTACTTTATGTTTAAAAACAGTTTGTTATACTTCACATACTTGAAACTAGAAGAATATAGTGTATTGTAAAGTAAAATTTAGGAGGCACACTTTATGGAATCTTACTTTTCTCCTTATGTGCATTACTTGCTACTCCCGTACTCTGAGCAGACATCTGTTTTAATCTATGGAAATCAGTTTTTGCAAATGGAAGTTCCTCAAATCGGTCCCAGACCGCCCTTTTATTCTCATCCAGTCTATGATTCATATTTGCCAGTCATTTGAGAGATTAAAGAGCCCCCTGCCAACTGGTTGAGAAATAATAAACTATTTATGGAATTAATTAAGCCCACCTAATAACAAGGTGAGCTAAAATACTACATATCGATAAGAAGCCAATTTACCACAATCTATCCATCGCACACTTTAAAAAATCGAATTAAACATATCTCTAATTATAGGAAAAAGGAGATTGCCTGCAGCAAATTTCATAGCCATAATGCTTGCGATAATCAGAACAAAAATCATTATACTGATAAATTGTTTTTTAGTAGACATCTGATCATTCCTCAAACGACAAGTTCATTGGTTCATTTAGAAGTTCAAATGTAATATCCAGGTTGGTAGTCGCCACCCGGTGGTCTACCTCTTCAAAACGTAATTCATCAATCCATACTTGCCCTTTACCTGACAAAAGAACTCCAAAAGAAATAGTTGATCCGTTTTCAGGGACATCCAAGACTATAGAATAATAATTCCATTCGGTATCTCCCTTAATTTGTCGATTGCTCATATTATCAAATTGCAAAACGTCACCCAGTGTATTGTCGACTCTCATCCAAAAACCACAAAATCCTTCGACGCTCGATGCCTTTAAAAATCCTGAGAACTTCATTCTTTTCCCAAGGTATTTTTCGGCTTTAAATTGTTGCATCATTGTAGCAAATTCATCAGTAGACTGCACAAGTACAGATTGTAAAAAACCTGAAGACTTCCCTTTATGCACTGTTTCTTGATCAATACCCATCTGGTAAAGATTCGGATTACTTCCGCTTAAGATCCATCCTTTTACAGCATGTTCTTCATTCACAGTTGTTTCCTCCTTTTGCTTAGTTAAATTACCCATTAGTTTCCGATAGTGGCCTGGGGGCAAATGATAATACTTTTTGAAAGCTCGTGAAAATGCTTCTTGTGATTCAAAACCATAATTCATCGCAATATCAATGATTTTTGCATTGGTATAGATAAGCACCTGAGCAGACTCGGTAATTCTCCTGTATCTCACATACTCCGTAACAGAGACGCCGGTTTCATTCTGAAATATACGGTGAAAATGAAACTTAGAAAAACCAGCATTTGCTGATACGTCTTCAAGAGACAATTCCTCATTCAAATTTTTTTCAATAAAGTTAATAGTGCTTTGAATAACGGGACTATAGCTCATCTCCTCACCTCTCTAACGTTAATATACCAGAAGTATTTACGGTCTTTTTGACTTTAATTGCTTTCATTTAGCTCGTAGATGGAATTTTAAAAACCCCTAATTAAAATTAGAGGTTCATTACGAGAAATATTGCCTACACATACTCTTCAATCGCATCCAGAACAATTGATTGTTTTATATGATAATGCGTCGCTTGCCAAATTCCTCTTCCGTCTTTTAAAATCAACAGCTGCGGAGATTCATGTTTCACGCCAAGATCCTCTTCGACTGCCTTCGAAACTTTTCTGTCCAGCTGCACAATCACTACGTATATAGGAAGTTCTGTCTGCAACTTCTGCAATTCTTTTTTCGCCACCACGCTACTTATACACGTCATACTCAATTTGAATAAAAGAAATGGCTGTTCGTCTGATTTCTTCAATAGCGTCTTCCATGCTTCTACCGATTTAATTCGTTTCATACTAGATTCTCCCCCTAATTTCCTTTCAATCCTATCGTATAGTGTACACAGCACGGGGTAAAGAAAGCTGTTTTACATGAAAAAGGAGTCAAAGCCTCGAATACCAGCTTCAACTCCTCTTTTTATTATGCTTATTGTTATGAACCCATTTTCAGCTCCTATTCCTTTATGCATAATAATAGGTATGTAACGTGCGCACGTATCCTACACTTGTTCCCTGGACATATAAATTCTCCATATAGCTTTATAGTCGTGCAGCTCACCTGTCAACTTCGATTTGCATCCTCAATAATCCACTCAGCCGCACTAAGAAGATCAGGAAACACAGCATCTGCAAGTGGGTCTGCTGTACCAAGAAAGACTCCTTTCGTCCCTGCATTTTTACCGGCGATAATATCCGTATCAGTATCCCCAACCATATACGACGAGGAAACGTCTACATGATACTTCCTCGCCAAATCTTCAATCATTTTGCTGTTCGGCTTTCGACAAGCGCATCCTGCCTTTGGTTTATGCGGACAGTACGCAACCTCTTGAATAAACGCGCCTTCCTTTGCCAGTTCGGCCATCATATGTTTATGAATCGCCTTCAACTGGGACTCCTTCATAAACCCAAGTCCGACACCACCTTGATTGGTCACAACGAAGATGTAATCAAACACCGTATTCAATTGCTTAATCGCTTTCGCAACACCCGGCAAAAAGAACAGCTGTTGAGGCTCATTTACAAATTTCACCCGGTCGGTGAGCACTTCATTTATCACACCATCGCGATCTAGAAACACTGCTTTTTTCAATAGTGACACACTCCTTGCCAGATTAACGTCTTATCGTAAGGATTTCCTGTATATAGGCTTTTATACAAAATCGGAAAGGACATGTCGCCTAAAGCTCTACATAATTACGAGCGAGCTGTTTCGCACACACCCGAACTCTATTCCATGTTAAACTATCAGATATATCACACACTTACAAGGAGTGAAGTAAATGAATGAAAAACAATTTGACAAAATTAAAAATGGTAAAGGATTTATTGCCGCACTGGATCAAAGTGGCGGAAGTACACCAAAAGCGTTGGCAGCTTATGGCGTACAAGAAGATGCTTACGCCAATGAAGACGAGATGTTCAATTTAGTGCACGACATGCGGACACGGATCATTACATCTCCTGCCTTTGATTCAAAATATATACTCGGAGCGATTCTCTTTGAACAGACAATGGATCGTGAAATTGAGGGCATGTACACTGCGGATTACTTAGCAGAAAAGAAAGAAATCGTACCTTTCCTAAAAGTGGATAAAGGGCTTGCGGAAGAAGCAAACGGGGTTCAATTGATGAAACCAATCACTAATTTGGATGAACTATTGAAGCGGGCAAACGAACGTCATATTTTCGGTACCAAAATGCGTTCCGTCATCAAAGAGCCAAACGAAGAAGGCATCCGGGCAATCGTCGATCAACAATTTGAGGTTGGTAAACAAATTATTGCGGCGGGTCTCATTCCGATCATCGAACCTGAAGTCGATATCAACAGTTCAGGTAAAAAAGAATGTGAACAGCTGCTGAAAAAAGAAATTCTAAAGCATCTAGATCAGTTGCAAGACACTGAGAACGTTATGCTGAAATTGACGATCCCGACAGAAGCGAACGTATATAAAGAGCTTATCGATCACCCTCGTGTAGTGAGAGTAGTCGCACTGTCAGGGGGATATTCAACAGTTATCGCGAATGAAAAGCTCAAAGAAAACGAAGGACTGATTGCAAGTTTTTCACGTGCACTGAGCCAAGACTTAAATGCCAATCAGACAGATGAAGAATTTAATGACACACTTGAAAAAGCCGTGCAATCCATTTATGAAGCGTCTATTTAAATTGATTCAGCCAGTACTCGAGACAGAATTGTTTCGAGTACTGGCTTTTTAGAATCCGAAGCGTTTCGTTAATAAGTGACGCCAGTTCAATTATCGAAAAACTGTATGTAGTTAGGCAATATAATTGAGGTCCAGTCAAATAACCACTAACATGTGAGATGTGTCCAATTCATGTCGTATTCTGATTTTTTCATGAATACGACTTTTAAAATGGGTGGTTATTATTTATGGTAAACTCGCAAACATTTGATTTTAAAAAGAATATTCCACTGATGGTCGTTTTATTATCAGGTGCATTTATCACGATCCTAAATCAAACCCTTCTCGCGACAGCATTGCCGCCGATCATGGTTGATCTACATATCACGGAGAGCACGGTGCAGTGGTTGCAATCGATTTTTATGCTCGTCAATGGGATCATGATTCCGATCACTGCCTTTTTAATCGGAAAATTTACTACGAGAAGACTATTCCTTACTGCTATGAGTATATTTGCTTTCGGTACACTAATCGCTGCCGTTGCTCCCAGCTTTTCTTTTTTATTGCTAGGAAGAGTTTTACAAGGAGCCGGTGCGGGGATTATGATGCCGCTCTTGCAAACTATTATGTTCCTTCTCTTCCCTATCGAAAAACGAGGAAAAGCAATGGGAATGTACGGGCTCGTTATTGCGTTTGCACCTGCCATCGGACCAAGTTTATCAGGATATCTCGTTGACCAATTCCCTTGGCGAAGTGTCTTTTATGTCGTACTGCCATTTGCTTTATTGAACGCCATTGCGGCATATTTCTTACTGAAAAACGTGACGAAACAAACCAATCCTAAAATGGACAGTTTATCGATCATTCTTTCCACATTCGGATTCGGCGGACTTCTTTACGGATTCAGTATCGCGGGTACAGCGGATTGGCTCAGTGCGGAAGTCGGTCTATCCATTGCTATCGGAGCAATTTCGTTAATTTTATTCATACGAAGGCAATTGAAGCTGGAACAGCCGATTCTTGAATTCAGGGTATTTAAATACAAAATCTTCACCATTGCTACTGGACTCGGCATGATCGTGTTCTCATCCATGATCGCAACAACTGTGATTTTACCTCTCTTCATGCAGACGATGCTTGGATTCAATGCTTTCCATTCAGGCCTTATGCTATTACCAGGTGCGATTATTATGGGCATCATGAATCCGGTGACCGGTGCATTGTTCGATAAATACGGGGCAAGATGGCTGCTGCTAACCGGTTTCACCATCCTGACGATTACAACGTTCATGTTCGCGAATTTATCCGCAGGAACTAGCTTTACATATTTAGCTATCTTGAATGCAGTTCGGATGACAGGCATAGCCATGGTCATGATGCCCTCTACGACACTTGGCCTGAATCAATTACCGAACCACTTGATTTCGCATGGGACCGCCATGAACAACACCTTCCGCCAGATTTCCGGCTCGGTCGGGACCGCTGTTTTAGTGACGATTATGGTAACAGCTGAAATAGATGACGGTACGGTATCCGGTCAAATTCATGGAGTCAATATTGCATTTCTCGTTGCAGGATACATCTCAATTGTCGGGCTCGTCTTGTCTTTTCTGATTAAGGATTCGAAGCCGAAAAGAAGTTCTGTGAAAGCATAACGTGAAAAATCTCCCTTACACTGAGTGTGGGAGATTTTTCATATTCGGTTTCCGCAGTCATCTAACTGTTGCTGAAAGTTCTTTCTCCATCACAATATGCGGAATACCCTCCTCCATAAATACCTCTGAAGCCGTCTTATATCCTAGCTTATGATAGAATTTCTCGGCATGTGTCTGGCCATGTAACTTCACTCGACCAATTCCTTGTTCTTGTGCAATCTCTTCCAATGCACTGACAATCACTTTCCCCAAACCTAACTGCCGATGAGAAGGTAGGATACAGATCCGTTCCAACTTCCCTACACCATCAACATCTCTAATTCTACCTGTGCCGACAGCTTGTTCTTCATCTACTACTAAAATATGTTCACATATGCCTTTTTGAGCATCGAACTCATCAAATTCATTTTCTTCGGGCACGTTTTGTTCTTCTACGAATACTGCTTTACGAATTTCAAATGCTTGTTTCAGATCCTCATCGTTAATTATTCTTCTGACTTGCATTGTTCCATCATCCTTTTTTATAAAATTAAATTATCTCTTATAGTATAACGTTTGGAACACCTTCACTGCACGCTTCATTTTAGTATGGCAGTAATTCATTTTAAATTTGTATGGTTGACTATACATAATGTATAGTTTAGTATACATTATGTATAAATGAGGTGAGGATGCGCGTGATTAAAAATCGAGTGAAGGAGTTGCGGGCACGATTTGATTTGACTCAAGGTGTGCTTGCAGAACGAGTAGGCGTAACACGGCAGACGATTGTCGCGTTGGAAAAAGGAAGCTATACGCCTTCCCTTTTGTTAGCAATGAATATTGCAGAAGTATTTAAGATGCCGATTGAGGATATTTTTTTCAAGGAGGATGCTAAATGAAGAATGTGTTTCTGGCTGTCAGTTTACGAATTTTATTATTTGTAGCGCTTGCAGTGATGGTGTTTGATTTTTTAAGAGTGGAACAATTATTTATCCAAATGGATAGAGGTCTTCTTGATGGATTCTCTGTAGACATTTCCAATTGGCCGGGATATATGCTTTTAGGGATTTTATTTCTTTTCATTATTGCCAATCTACTACATTTTTGGCGTTTGCGGAAACAGACGAATACAGATATACGGGACTTCTTTACTTTTGAGTATGATGCCACCGATGAACGAGCCATTGATCATACAAGAAAAGCAGTAAGTTACGCATTTTCCGGTCTACTTATTTATTCTTTTTTCGTAATTGGTTCATTTATGTTTATACCGAATTATTTTTTAGATCATATTTGGTTTCCAGTATTTGCTGTTGCTTCAATTCCTATCAGTGGTTTGCTCATTTAC
The DNA here is from genome assembly GCF_019748715.1 of Sporosarcina aquimarina. Taxonomy (GTDB): domain Bacteria; phylum Bacillota; class Bacilli; order Bacillales_A; family Planococcaceae; genus Sporosarcina; species Sporosarcina newyorkensis. The sequence continues at coordinate 21,690 of NZ_JACLBZ010000024.1, forward strand.
GCAGTGTCTTTTACGGTATTGCAACGTACATAGAGAAAGGATGATCCATATGGAACTGCAAGAGCTTTTGTATAAGAAGTACACTGGCTATGATACCCCCGCTGATTATGTGCGGTGGGCAGAGGAAATAATTTATTTAGATATGGATGAAGTGAAGATGTTGGCAAGTATGCGGCCGCCCCTCCAACCTTTTGAAATAAATGAGATGTTTGAGAAAGCAGTTCGCGCAATAGGTTGGGAGCTTCCTTCAGAAAGAGAATGCGCATTATTCCATATAAATCTGTTGCATCAACATTTACTTTTTAATTCTGATGAAGTGTTTGCTAACGTCAAAGAAATTTATAACTGTTCGATTCAATATGATTTAGAAGAAAAACAGCTTCAGTGGCATGAACCCAGTGAATGGGTTGATCAATTTCAATATGACAAAGCATTTGTTTTATCAAAAGAAGAAGTAATCGAAAAAATCATCGCATATGCACGTGAACTTTGGCATTCGGAAAAAAGTGAGTATACCTTTTCCACGCTGATCGGCCAGCGCGTGCTGAATGTCGATGTGCAGGTTGCTCCCCGGTTTGTTGTCCAGTTTGAAAATGGCAGTTTGATGATTGAGTGTGCTTGGAGAATCCGAAACGCGGAAACCATTTTATTCGGTGATGCAGACATAGACGGAAATAGTATAAATTGGCGGGATATTCGAGATGTATTGATCAATAAGACCATTCAAGATGTGCAACTTTGGGAGAACTGCCCTTTCCTCATAGTACAGCTGGATGATTTATTTATCGATGTGTTTCATAGCAGTACGTTTTTTGAGGGCTGGTCCATCACCGATGACGGCAATCATTATTTGCTTTCGGATCATGGTGGGCAGGTTTATTAGTAAGCGTGTTGCAGAATTAGGTATTCTTTAACCATAATTTTTCGGAGCCCATCATTCCACATATTCCTCATGCATATGTAGCTGACAGCCGAATAAATAACAGCCGCCTGTAGGATTTAACTCAATTTCTATAGGCGGACGATACCCTGATTGAAGTTTCGGAAATAATTGATGAAGTTCAGTGCATTCCTGACGAAGTTCATCAATTATTTCTTGTTTATCCAACTCTGACCAATGTTCATCACATTCTTCTTGTTTCACTTCCTCAATTTCAATGCACTTTTTTTCGATCCCTTGTTGAATTCGTGCATGACAGGACTGTACTACATCCAACCGAAATAAAGTATATGCATACCTGCTTATGACGTAAGGTGTTACAGCATACTCGTCCCATTCCTTTTCGAACATATCACGGGCTTTTTCAAAACAGTTCATTTCCACATACGCATCTGCCGCCTCAATCGCTCCTGCATAATCATCTGATTGATCATTCCATTGATCAAGAATAGACTGTGCGGTATCATAGTCTTTATTTTCGATGCGAGCGAGTACTTCATACCAGCTGCTGACATCAGAGTCTTTTGCAACTCTATTAAAACCAGCCGCTGCCATCTCAAAATCCCCGAGATGGTACTGAGCGACTGCAAGATTATGTATATTTTCAGGAGTTGGAAAGATATCAATGGATTTTTGCAAATAGTCCTTTGCAACAATCCATTGTTTTTCTCGTATTGCAATTTCTCCAAGCATGCTATAAGGAAAATGCGACTGAGGTTTTTTTAATACAACTTCTTCAAGGAGTGGTTTTGCCCGATTCACATCCTCTTCTTCATATAAATACATAAACGCCAGATTATTTAACGATTGGACAGTTCTTTCTGCTTTTGCCACTTTTTCCAATAGTGACAGTGCCTCGTCATATTGATTGTTTTCAAACAATTGAAGTGCTTTTTTATTCATTGATATTTGTATCCTACCTTTTAAAAAATATTTCATTTCAACTTTATTATTAATTGCCTATCCAAGATATCTGTGAGTGCTATTCACCAATTCACTTGCACCGACCCATTTTTTGAAATATTTTTCGGACAAAGGCTCTTTTTTTATGAATTCTTCCTTCTGTTCATATGTGAATAGGTAGTACCCTCCATCTACCGGCTTACTCCCATAAAGCATCGGCGGAGTGTCGGAAAGAGGCCGTCTTCTGGGTTCTATTAAAATACTTGGTGAACTCATTAAGTATTGATTTATATCGGTGACAACTGTTTCTGTTGCTTCTTTTCTAATGTCAGGATAACTAAAAATCCGTTTCTTCTCTCTTTTTTCCGTAGAGAAACCTGTAATAATACAATATACTGCCGCTCTACCCCTTGCCTCATTTGTCCACTTGAAAGTTTGGTGCGCAAAAAACAATTCAATACCACATTGTTCAAATAGGAATATCCAGAGGATCACCGCTTGCTCGCCTTGAGTTATTGAATTAGTAGATACAAAAGATACACTAATATTGGTTTCCTAAATGTAATTGGCAGCCTTCATAAACCAAGCACATACATAGTCCAAGGTTCCGGCACGTGGTATATTTTTAGCAATCAATTGCATTTCTAATCTTTGTTCTTTACTCATTAAGTGAAATCCGACAAAGGGCGGGTTTCACTAGCGTCGCATTAAAATAAAATCTCTCATTACTGAGTTCCGAATAATCTTAAAATAATATTTTCCATAAAAAAATCCTTTATAATGGGTTGGAGGCAGTAATCCATCCAAATCCAAAATAAAGGACAATCTCATGGATAAGATTACACGAAAAACAGCATTTAAGCAATGGATGGCACCCATTTCCAATGAATTATTTGCGGAACAGGTCCAGCTCCATTGTCTTGATCACTATACAAAGAAGCTACATATGGCTTCGTTTATGAACTTACTCTTGTACGCGCAGCTTCATGAAACAGAAAGTTTACGTGCCGTCAGCGACAGCGTATTTTCCGAAGAACTACAGGAAGCTACCGACCTTGGATTCCATCAGCTTCTCACAGCTCGGCAGGCGATTGCGCCAGGTGCCGACGGAATTCTTTCAAGACATTTTTCTCGACTTGGTCGTACAGATTCATGAAGCGACGGATTTCCAGACGCGATGCAAGCGAATGACCCCGCTGAAAATTATCGATTCCAGCACATTGCCTTTGAATTTGAATACCCACCGATGGGCGACGTTCCAGGTAACCAAGTCCGGTATCAAGCTTCATCTGC
>NZ_JACLBZ010000025.1 GCF_019748715.1 Sporosarcina aquimarina
TTTGAACTCTAACTTTTGGGGTGCACGTCATGATCAACCGAGTACTGCTGTTTTTTTGTTGGAACCTTGTGTGGAATTCATGAATTTAATTTTCCTTTACGAAGCATGAGGTGTAAAAGATGTTTGACAGACTATACATCTTATTTTATACTGGTGTCAAATAAGTTTTACACTAACTAGAAATTAAGGGTGCTGTTTTTATGGAAAATAAAATAAAAGAATATCGTGAAAAAAAGGGGATTTCTCAAGGAGGTTTAGCAGATCTATGTAATGTGAGCAGGCAAACGATTAATGCAATTGAGAATAACAAATATGATCCCAGCTTACAATTAGCTTTTAATCTTGCGAAGACTTTAGGTGTTACAGTCGATGATTTATTTTTGAGTGAAGGGGAGATTGAAAAATGAAAACTCGAAAATTAGGCGCCATTATAATTGGAACTGCTACTTTGATTGTGGTCGGCTATTCCATTTTTAAATTTATTACCGAGAGAGAGTTTGGGTTCAATGAAGTGATAACAATCGGGGCGTTGTTGATGATGTTTTTCTCTGCAATTACTTGGGGGAATAAAGAAGAGAAAGACGGAATATTGCCAGAGGAAGAGCTTGGGCAAATGATTATGGAGAAAAGTTCAAAAGTAAGTTATTTTGTTCTAGTATTCTTTATTTTGATAGCCGTGGCTGCCGATAAAATGGTAAATGGTACAGTGAATATTTTTCTATTAGGTATTTTAGGTTTAGCGATGGTGATCTTGCCGTTTGTTGAATTTTTGATCGCCAAAAAATACCAATGGGTCTGTTAATTTATGGATAACTTCATTTGATTCTCATAGTTTTGTATTTAAATGCTTATCCATATAAAGAAATTTTTGTTTTACTAAAATTGCAAATATATTAAAATGTATTGACTTTTCTAATCACTCTTTGCTAAGTTATTATGTATACATAATAATCAGTGACGAGAAAGAGTAAGAGAAGAACCCTGTTCTCCAGAGAGTCGGCGTTTGGTGAAAGTCGATGGGCAGATCTTATCCGAAAATCATCTCCGAGATGCAAAGTTGAAAATAGTAAACTTTGACGGTTTTCCACCGTTAAATGGAGCGCGTATGATAGTACGCTGACTGAGAGTCGGATTGTTTCTTTTTAATGAAACGTGCGGAATATGGGTGGTATCGCGAGCATAAACTCGTCCCTATTTAGGGGCGGGTTTTTTTATGTGAAAAATAGAGGAGCGGTGCATCATGATAAACAAAGACAACATACGAGGTGGATTAAGTTGAGTAGGAAGAATGTGTTTTTTGCTGGGTTTATGCTTTTTTCTTTATTTTTCGGGGCGGGAAATCTTATCTTTCCGCCACTCCTTGGTTTAGAATCGGGGAGCAATTTTGGACCAGCGATTGCCGGTTTTCTCATCACGGGAGTCCTGCTTCCATTCATGGCGATCATGGCAATTGCCTTGTCTGATAACGGATTACTATCGATGGGAAGCCGAGTACATCGTATGTTTGGCATGGTTTTTGCAATTATTATCTATATGTCAATCGGGGCTTTTTATGGTATACCAAGAGCCTCCAACGTAGCGTACGAGCTGGGTTTCAAACAAGTCTTTCATGCCCAAGGATGGTTCCCGCTGCTTGTGTTCTCCTTGTTATTTTTTGTATTGACTTATTTTATCAGCTTGAATCCTAAGAAAATCGTTGATCGGATCGGTCAGCTCTTAACACCTATTTTATTGCTAGTTTTAGGTATGTTAGTTGTTCAGGCTTTTGTTAAATTCGATAACATCGCCTCTTCACCAGAAGGGGATTATGTATCAATTCCATTTGTTAAAGGATTCTTGGAAGGATATTTTACAATGGACGCGGTCGCCGCTTTGGCATTCGGAATTGTTGTGATCAATGCCTTGAAAGATAAAGGTGCGAAATCCAAGTCAGAACTGGTTAAAGGTGCATTTGGAGCTGCTTTCATAGCTGGACTTGGACTGGCTATTGTTTATTTCTCCCTAGGATGGATCGGCAGAGTGATACCGAAGAATAACAGTTTTGAAAATGGTGCAGAAATCTTAACCGAAGCTGCAAAGTTATTGTTCCCAAGCGGCGGTGGTTTTCTATTTGGTTTAATTGTAATATTGGCATGCCTGACGACTTGTGTCGGTCTGATTAACGCTTGTTCGAGATTCTTTAATGAAATATATCCAAAGCTAAGTTACCAGGCATATGTCGCTATTTTCGTATTGACCGGCTTGGTCGTGTCTAATTTGGGATTAAACTTAATTCTTGAATTGGCAACGCCTTTATTGGTGTTTATTTATCCGATTGCTATAGTCTTGGTTATACTTTCTTTATTTCAGCATTTTGCGGGTGGAGGCAAGATGATGTACCGGCTTTCGGTAATCGTGACCTCAATTTATGCGTTATACCAAGTATTGATCAGTCTCGGTTTTAAACTTGACGTCTTAACTAGTTTGCTGGGAGTAGCCCCATTCTTTGAACGAGGGCTGGGCTGGGTCTTGCCTGCGTTTGTTGCTGCCTTGGTTGGATATGTAATGGATAAGTCCGGCCGGCAAGTTCGCGAATGAAATGAAAGAACCGATTGGAGTAGGAGGGCCCTAGTTTATCCTTCCACAGGTTTATATTGTGGATTTTTAAGTATAGATGAAGCCTGCTGTCTCAATGTAATGCAAGATAGCAGGCTTTTATCAATTACACGTGTGCCCTACTTTATTTATCTTCTAAATAAACATCAAATTCTTTAACATACACTGCGTTTCCTGTTATTTCAATATCGTAGGACTCATTGTTTTTCGTAACATTCACCATGACCCTGCCGTCTTTTTCAATTTCATGACCTTGTTCTACTATAATATTTAGGGATTCTTCAAATCTGTCGCTTTTTATGTATTTGGCAAAAAATGCACCCATTACCCCCGAAGCAGTGCCTGTTACTGCGTCCTCCACAGTACCTGAAAACGGCGAGGAGAAATGTCGAGCATGCATATCAGCATCAGAGTCATATGCTTCCGTACAAAATGGATGAACAGAGGATTTTGGTATTTCTTTTAAGATAGCAGGAAAAACATTATTATTTGGTTTCATTCGTTTAAATGCCTCAAGATGTTTTATTGGAATTAATAGCGTCCAATTACCTGTGCTGCCATATAGGATAGGTAAGTCTCCATCGATATCTGATTCATTTAATCCTATTGAACTAGCTAAATCTTCTCTGGAACCGTTGAATTCATTAAATAGGGGAGAGGCTTGTTTCATTGTTATAAAAGTTTCACCTTCCGTAGATAATTTAACGTTTATTGGTAAAATTCCTGCCTTTGTTTCAATTGTGAAATTCGTTTTTTCATCTAATAAACCTTTTGATATTAATGAATAAACAGTTGCCATTGTCGCGTGACCACATAAGTTCATTTCGTGTCCGGGTGTAAAAAAACGTATTCTAAAGTCAGCAACTTCCGACTTAACCGGAAATGCTGTCTCATTAAACCCCACTTTGAAAGCAATTTCTTGCATTTGAGCATCCGTCAATTCATCCCCATTTAATACTACTCCCGCAGCATTTCCCTTATTAGGCTCTTTACTAAACGCATCGTAATGATAAACCTTTATAGATTTCACAACACATTCCTCCGCTGGTGATATTAAGATTCTTTATATTTTACCCTTACTACTTTCCGAATTATTCTTCTCATGTTTACAATGATTGTTATCGGCTAAGGTATGTCTTGGGTTAGCATTCAATCTCATCTGATTAAATTAGCGAATAGCATCTTATGAAGAAGGGAGGAAGGTCCTCTTTAACCTTCCTCCCTAGTTATTTTCTGATTACCCAATTAGTTTACTTGCCTGCATGTCGGTTCTGACCGTGGGAACGATATAATCCTTTCCCGAACGGCAGCCACCAATTCCATTTGCCGAACAGCTTCATCAGACTCGGTACGAGCAACAATCGGATGATTGTCGCATCGATCGCTACTGCAATGGCGATTCCGACACCGATCTGTTTCACTGGCATGACGTCCGTAAAGGCGAAAGCTCCAGTCAAGACGATCATGATGAGTGCAGCGGACGTAATGACTTTACTCGTTGTTGCGAGTCCTTCTACAGTCGATTTATCGTTATCAAATGAATAAGAGAACTCTTCCTGCATCCGCGAAATTAAGAATACTTCATAGTCCATGCTCAACCCAAACACTAAGCTAAAGACGATGACCGGAATAATGAGCGCGACCGTTCCAGGGTGCAAGCCGAAATGGCCGTACTGGAAAATATACACGAGTATTCCGAACGTAGCGGACAACCCTAGAATATTCATCAAAATCGCTTTGATTGGGATGATTAAGGAACGGAAAGCGAACATCAAGATGAAGAATGTTGAAACTACAATGATGAGCAACACATAGACGATATGATCTGCGATTTCATCGAAGATCTCCTGATTGAAACGAGGCTCACCGCCAATCAATAAGTTCCAGTGCGTATCTTTAGCGGACCAGTTCCGAACCCAATCTTGTGCTTCATTGGAACTGCCGGAAGCATTCAGCGTAACAGGAACGAGCAATCTGTTGCCGTCTATAAAACTTTTCATGACAGGATTCAGCTGTTCGTCCATCCCCGGTGCCATCATCGACTGCTCCCATTGATCGGGGGTTTCGATGCCGCTTACCGTGAAAATCGTTGAAACATCTTGGACTAGAGGGTCTTCCGTCACTTGTTCTTCGAGTTTCTTCAAGTCAGCCAGTCCGTCTGAATTCTCCCAGCCGCCAGAACGCTCAGCCAACAAGAAAACTGTACTTTCATTATCCAAGCCAAATGTTTCTTGTATCTGTTCAAACGCCAGGCGTGTATCGAATGATTCCGGCAACGAATCAATCTGCGGAATCGTAAGCTCCATATTGCGCACAGGAATTAACGCGATCGCCAATAGAACAAAGGCGACAATTGCAATCGACACAGGTCGTTTAATCACTGCATTCGCAAATTTGCGCCAACCGTTTGCTTCTTCACCGCGATCCTTCAGCAATCGTCCTTTATGGATACGATCACCAAGCATCAATAGTACAGAAGGTAATAAAGTAAGCGAAGCAACGACCGCCATGCCGACAACGATCATCCCGCCAAGAGCGATATTTTCAAAGATATCGACTTTAATGAGCAACATTGCACCAAGTCCGATGAACACACAGACGGCAGAGAAGATAATCGAACGTCCTGCGGTCCGAATCGTCATGATCAAGGAATCGGAAAAGCTCCGCTTCTTCAACTCTTCCCGATAACGGCTAATGAACAATAAAGCAAAATCAATACTGAGCGCGAGACCGAGCATCGGCACGATATTCAGCACAAAAATAGACAAATCGACTTGATTGCCAAGTAGTGCGAGCACACCAAGCGAAGAAACGACCGTTCCGATCCCAACCAATAAAGGAACGACAGAAGCAACGACCGTCCCGAATGCAAACAGCAAGACGATAATGGCAATCGGCAATCCAATGGCCTCGGCAGTCATTAAGTCACGCTGACTTGCTTTGTTGATATCGTGTTCAAACGCGCCTCCGCCGGTTAACGTAATTCCTTTTTCGCCTTCGAATGATTCTCGAATATCGTCCACCACTTGCGGCATATCTTCGGGTTCTTTCTTAAATTGCAGCATCGCGTAGGAAAGCCCTTCTGAATACTGATCCTTTTCGTCCAAAGGAGAGACAATTTCAGATTTAATGTCAAGTGTGTCCAGCTTTGAAAGAGTGGATTTGATATCTTCATCGGACTTTTCGTCAAAAACTAAAAACAACGTCTCCGCAGGCAACCCAAAGTCCTCTGAGACAATCTTCATAACTTTTTCATGTTCACCGTCTACTCTGAAACCATCACCCGCGAGTAAACCGGGCAGTTGGATGGCGAAGTAGGTCATTACGCCAAACAGTAAAACCCAAAAGGCGAGAATCCATTTATAGGACTTCGTCACGAACTTTGCAAAGCTATGCACGATAATTCCTCCTATCTGTTCAAACCAATCTATGTAATGATCGATACGAGCCGAGATTGTAAGTTCAATGACTATCATAACGAAGAACTGCATGAAAGTCTTGCGTGATTAGTTGGAGAAACACAAAAAAACCACTCCCTAAAAGGAAGTGGTTTGTGAAGTTAAATTAGTTTTTAGTAACGTTAGTTGCTTGAAGTCCGCGTTGTCCTTGTTCGATTTCGAAAGACACGTCTTGACCTTCTTCAAGAGTTTTGAACCCGTCGCCTTGGATAGCGGAGAAGTGTACGAATACATCGTCGCCATCTTCACGTTCGATGAAGCCATAACCTTTTTCTGCGTTAAACCATTTTACTTTACCTTGTTCCATGTTTGTTTCCTCCTCGTGTACAGTTGTGTACACATTGTATTACTATCCTTGCTCAATTCTTGAAAACGGTCGAGATGAAATCGTAGACCAACGTCGAACAAAAATAATTCTTCTTTATCATAACAGGAAATATCAGACATTGCAAGTTAAAAGTTTACTTATAAGAAAAGCGCTAATGTTTTATAAACAATGGCCGCGACGACTGCGGAGATCGGCATGGTGATGACCCATGTCAAAACGATTGTTTGGGCGACTCCCCATTTTACACCTTTCAAGCGCTGTGCAGACCCAACCCCCATGATGGATGAGGAGATGACGTGCGTCGTGCTGACAGGCAGGTGAAGGAGTGTAGCTCCAAAAATGATCGCAGCTGAGTTCAAATCTGCCGCAATTCCGTGAATCGGCCGGATTTTCATGATTTTACCGCCGACCGTCTTGATAATTTTATAGCCGCCAATAGATGTTCCGATTCCCATCGAAGTGGCCGCAGCAATCCGTACCCAGAGCTGGATGTCATCTGATGTTTGCAGTTCGGCCGCAATGAGTGCCATCGTGATGATCCCCATCGCTTTTTGCGCATCATTCGTACCGTGCGTGAACGATTGGATCGCGGCGGTCCCGATTTGCATATAGCGAATTCGTTTATTCGCTTTGAATAAATTACGGTTCTTCAACAAAGCCCGCAGTATCGTCATGACGATAAAACCACCGACTAATGCAATGACCGGGGAAAGAATGAGCGCTTGGATAATCTTGATGAATCCACTGTAGTTCAGAATACCAAAGCCGGCCGCTGCAATGGCGGCGCCTGCAATGGAGCCGATCAAGGCATGGGAAGAACTGGAGGGTATTCCGAAATACCAAGTCACCAAGTTCCAGATGATGGCGGAAACGAGAGCCGCCAGAATGACAAGGGAACCATTTTCCAATAAAAAGGGGTCTACGATATCTTTCGTAATGGTTTTGGCTACTCCTGTAAAAGTCAGTGCCCCGACAAAGTTCATTGCTGCCGCCATCAAGATCGCAGTCCGTGGTTTCAATGCACGGGTAGAGACAGAAGTAGCAATGGCATTTGCTGTATCGTGAAAACCATTGATGAAGTCGAATGCTAAAGCAAATACAACAACGAGAATGGTTAATATGAGAATCATATCCATTAACTATTACTCCTCACGCGTTTCGCATTATGATCGTTTCAATAGTGTTCGCTACATCTTGGCAATAATCTGCGACTTCTTCGAGCAATTCGTACAGATCCTTCAATTGAATAATTCGGATAGGGTCTTTTTCTCGAATGAATAATTGTTTGATGGACGTCCGAAGCACGTCATCACACACGCGTTCATATTCTTTGATCTGCACGGCATGCGTCCGCATTTCGACGAGCTTCTTCTTCGTCAGAAGTTCCATCGCTTTGACGATTTCGTCTGTGCTTTTGACAATATTGCTCATGAACTTCTGCATGTATTCATCAATTTCAATAAGTGAAAACATCTCCAGATTACCGAGGAAATGCTCAATTCCATCCAAAATATCATCCATTTTTATCGCTAGCTGCAAGATATCTTCTCTTTCGATCGGAGTCATGAATGATGTATTGAGCTTGGTGATCAGCTCATGGATCAGTGTGTCACCAGCAGTCTCATAGGCTTTCATTTGAATGCTGACTTCTTTCAGATCAGCTATTGTTTCGACTTTGAAGTCATCCGCATAGTGCAACGATTCTTGTACGTGTTTTGCAATATCCAATAAAGCAGTGAAGAACGGATCGGGTTTTCGTGGACTTAACATGTATTTTCCTCCATCTATTGTTGGAATCGATTGTGTAACTAAATTTAGCGAGGGACTCTAGCTTGTGAAAGTGGTGAAAGGAATTTCAGGTTAAATACACCTTAGCGCATTTGATTTACTCATCATACCAAAATATTTGTATAAAAAGATAGCGAATCGTGTAGAATTTTGGCATTTATATTTATTCAGCAGAAGAGCCTTACTTCTATAGGTGGGTGGTGAGATGAATATGATCCAATTCCCTGTTCTGTGGGTGTTCAAACGCTCGCTGAACAATAGAAGTACACAGGCTAAGATCACCACATCCTGTGGCAAAGGTTAACTGACCTGCTTCACGCGGGCCTAAGCACAATTAAAAATCTGTACGCAATTACGCCGAAGCGTAATTGATGCAGAACTTCAGAAAATCTTAAGAAACATCCTTATGGTTCCTTAAGAAGCTATTTATATACTAGAAAGCAGTACAGTTATGGGAGGAAAGAATGTTGATTACAGTACAAGATATAAACCATTCATTTTTAATCGGTAGAAAAGGCAAGGAAAGCAATGTGCCAGTGCTGAAAAATATTTCATTTTCGGTGAAACAAGGTGAAATTGTCTCGATTGTCGGACGAAGCGGCTCAGGCAAATCGACGCTGCTTCATATATTGGCAGGTTTTTTAAAGCCGGACAGCGGAGAAATAGTAGTGAAGGATACGGTTACTTCTGTGTTTAATGAACAGCAAAGTGCACAGTTTCGACTTGAAAATTACGGCTTCATTTTTCAAAATTTCCAGCTCATGCCTGGTTTAACGGCATTCGAGAATGTTGAATTACCGCTGAAATTAAAGGGAATGAACCGTCATCAGCGTAAAGACAAAGTTCAGCAGTTAATGAAGCATGTTGGACTGCAATCCGTACAAGATCATTATCCGAATGAGTTGTCGGGAGGTCAGCAACAGCGTGTCAGTATTGCTCGAGCATTGATTACCGATCCGCCGATCATTTTTGCTGATGAACCAACAGGCAGTTTGGATTCCGAGACAGAGCAGGAAGTTTTGGAGCTCATCCAAACACTTAACGACACGCGTGATATCACGTTTGTCATCATTACACACGATGATGAAGTGGCTCAAAGAGCGGATCGCATGTATCGGATGCATGACGGGATTTTGACGGAAGAAGGTGTTCCGAATGCAGTTTAAAGATCAGATTGATTTCATTCGCCAACATATTAAGAAAAATAAATTGCGCGTTTTCATGACTGTCCTTGCCGCTACGATGGGTACTGCTTTTCTTATCGTTCTGGCATCTGTCGGCTTCGGGATTCATGATACAATGCGTAGTCTTATGTTGGAAAATCGCTTGGTTACGCAGATTGAAGTGTATTCCGATGACCTAGGAGCAGAGGAAGCAGAAGAAATGAAAGGGATCGACCATGTTAAAGCAGTTGTGATGCATCAGGGAGCGAATGCAATGCAGCAAGCATCGCTCGGGAAGTATACAACGCATGGAAATTTACTAGTTACGGACTTCAAGGAAGAGGCGAAAGTTGGGTTCGCCTTAGCGGAAGGGCGGCTACCGGAAAGTACCTACGAGGTTGTAGTAGGGAATGGATTCGCTGAAAGTTTAATAGACGAATCAGCTGCTGAAAAGCTAGCTGAAGCACTTCCTGAAGGGTCAGAGGAAGAGCCGGAAATCCCTTCGTATAAAGGAGAGTTGATCGGAAAGACGTTTACATATCAACTAGGAGATTACGGTACGGGCGAACTATATGATGATAAAACCGAGTTGACAATTGTTGGTGTCGCCAAAAAACCATCGAAGGACTGGTTAGTGGACAATAAAATTTATGCAGATGCTGCATTGATTCCAGAGCTTGAAAAAATCTATAAGCAAGATAAGAAGGAAGAGGTGACAGATCCACTATTCTCCAGCATGCTGTATGTCTACGCGGATGTTTTGGAAAACGTAAAGTCTGTCACGAGTGAACTGAAGGACCAAGGCTATAATGTCTATTCCATTTCAGAAGAACTGGACCAAATCGATGTGTTTTTCCTTGCGTTAAAAGCAGGTCTCGTTTTCGTCGGTACAATTGCCATATTGATTTCATCAATCGGGATATTCAACACAATGACGATGGCGGTGACGGAACGGACGCGGGAAATCGGCGTTATGAAGGCGATCGGTGCCCAGCCGAAACTCATCCAGCGACTCTTTTTGATGGAAAGTGCTTGGATCGGTGTTGTCGGGACTGTACTGGCGATCATCATTTCCTATGCCGTCAGCTTGGTTTCAAACTGGCTATTGCCAATTATTGTAGGAGCGGCTATCGGTGAAGAAGATTTTGCTGAACTAAATGTCACATTCTCAGTGATCCCATGGCAGCTCGTCGTCATAGCGTCAGCCATCAGCCTAACGGTGGCAATCGTCTCGGGCTGGAGACCAGCGAGAAAGGCTACGAGGATTGATGTGATTGATGCGTTGCGAAGAGAATTGTGAAGCGAAAAGTATGGTAGGGGAGGGAATGTGCGGTGCGCGGCCGGTTTGGTTCGTATGCCGGGACGTTTGGTTCGGTTCGGCTTGCTGAAGGTGCGGTCTTGGAGGGTATTGGTTCGGTCTAACGGTGTTTTGGCTCGGTGTGATGAGACTTTGGTGCGTTCCTTCGCTTTACCAGCTTGGTAACACGGGAAAAGGGCTGTACCTGAAAGTTCAGGACAGCCCTTGAATTCAAGATGATTTTATTTTGAAACTTCCAGCTCATGTTTTGGTGCTCCGTTCGCATCATCCGACCATAATCCATCCTCAGTGGCGGCAACGACGACGGAAGCGGAGGCATCGCCTAGAATGTTCACAGTTGTCCGGAACATATCAAGAATCCGATCAATTCCAGCAATCAGGGCGATTCCCTCTAATGGAATGTTGACGGAGCTTAGTACCATGGCAAGCATGATGACACCGGCGCCTGGAACTCCTGCTGCACCGATTGATGCTAACACAGCAGTCAGTACAACCATTAGAAGTTGTATTAACGATAATTCCAATCCATAGAATTGGGCGATGAAAACGACTGCCACCCCTTGGTAGATAGCTGTTCCGTCCATATTGATCGTAGCTCCGAGCGGAAGGACGAAGCTGCTGATTTTCTTCGGCACGCCTAAATTATCTTGAGTATTTTTTATCGTCACAGGCAATGTTCCGGCACTGCTGCATGTACTGAAAGCCACAATAGAAGCAGGAGCCATTCCTTTGAAAAATTTCATCGGGCTCATCTTGGCGAACTTTTTTACTGCCATCGAATAAACAAATAGAACATGTATAAAGCATGCAATGGCAACAGCTAGAATGACTTTTAATAATGGCATTAAAACACTTAATCCATATTCACCGACTACTGGTGCAACTAATCCTAAAATCCCGATTGGCGCGAACCACATGACGATGCCGGTAATTTTATACATGATTTCAGCAAAGCCTTCAAAAAATTGATAGACGGGCTTTGCTTTTTTTCCTACTAGCGTGATGGCCAGGCCGACGAAGATTGCAAAAAATATAATCTGTAAAATGTTGCCTGAAGAAAGAGCAGTAAAAGAATTCTCCGGTATGATGTTTAGTAAAGTAGCAATTACTCCATCTGTTTCATTCACTTGCGCAGCTGCTTCAGGAACGCTGATATTTACCCCTTTGCCAGGCGAAATGAGGTAGGCGAATGCTAATCCGATGGCAACCGCTATGGCGCTGGTCATTAAATAATAAGAGACGGTTTTAACTCCTATTCTTCCTAACTGCTTTGGATCTCCCGTACTTGCAACACCGACAACTAAAGAAGCGAGGATAAGCGGGGCAATGATGAATTTAATTAATCGTAGAAATAAGTCCCCGAGTGGCTTTATTACCTCAATGGACGGACCGAAGATAACCCCTAAAATAATTGCAATCCCAAAAGCAATGAAAATCTGCGCCATTAAATTCCCTTTTAATCTCACATTTCTCTCTCCTTTTCAAGTAGTTGTGAGCGCTTTCGAAACTGATTGTCGCTTGCTTACTGGTTCCAATTAACTTGGCTTTCTTTAACGTTGACGGATTGATAAAAATCGCTTTCTTATAGCAATCAAGTCATTTAGCTCACCTCCCTTCTCGGAATGTATTATTAGAGACATTCTTAGTCAGAGATTCACCAGGCTCCATAACGGGTGTTTCAAAACTAGACGTGTCGGGATATTTTAATCCAGCTCCTGTATTTAAAGCGATGACCACTTCATTCGCTTTAATCCAATTCTTTTCACGTAATCTGCGTGCGGCTGAAAATGTGGAAGCTCCTTCCGGACAAATAAAAGTCCCTTCCATACGCGCAATTTTTCGTTGTTCTTCTAAAATGGTTTCATCGTCGATCGCGATTGCGCATCCATTTGTTTCATACAGCGATTGAAGCACTAAAAAGTCCCCTAAAGCTTTAGGAACATTCACTCCAAAAGCAATTGTTTCGGAATCAACCCAGAACTCTGATTCCATTTTGTTTTCTTTCCAGGCTTTCACTATCGGAGCGCATCCCTCAGCTTGAACGGC
This sequence comes from Sporosarcina aquimarina, assembly GCF_019748715.1. Classification (GTDB taxonomy): domain Bacteria; phylum Bacillota; class Bacilli; order Bacillales_A; family Planococcaceae; genus Sporosarcina; species Sporosarcina newyorkensis. The sequence goes on from NZ_JACLBZ010000025.1 coordinate 12,697, forward strand.
TACCAATCTAGGCAACTTATCTTCAGCAATCCAACCGAGGGTTTGAAGTTCTTTTAACGCTTTATAAATGCCAATTAATCCAACACCGCCGCCGGTAGGGTATAGAATTACATCTGGTACTTTCCAGCCCAGCTGTTCTGCGATTTCATAGCCCATTGTCTTCTTTCCTTCGATTCTATACGGTTCTTTCAGGGTGGAAACATCGAATAACGCATACTCCTTCACTGTTTGAGAAATTATTTTCCCTGCATCGCTAATTAATCCATTCACTAAATGAAGATCCGCCCCGGCGATTGCACATTCATTTCTTGTGATTTTTGGTGCATCTATCGGCATGACGATGGTTGAATTAATTCCTCCTCTGGCGGCATAAAGTGCCCACGAGGCTCCCGCATTTCCGTTGGTCGGCATCGCTAACTCTTGGATGCCTAATTCTTTCGCCATTGATACTCCTACTGCAGCTCCGCGAGCCTTAAAGGTTCCAGTGGGAATAATGCCTTCATCTTTCATAAGCAGGTTTGAGATGTCCATATCTGCACCAATCTGTTTCATCGGCAGAAGGGGGGTCATTCCTTCACCAAGAGTGACAACATTTTCTTTGTTTTGTACAGGCAGCAACTCATGGTAGCGCCATAAATCAGTATTCCTCGTAAGTAAATCTGTCGGTTTTAATACCTTGCCTATCTCTTTCAAATCATAATCCACTAGTAATGGGGAACCGCATTCACATAGCTGGTGTTTTCCTCCTGCGCTGAAACGTTTTTGACATTTAGGGCAATGAAGATGCGAAATATAGCTGAATTTCATCTGAAATCTCTCCTCCTGAAAGGCTAGTTCTTTCTTTTACGGTGACTAAAATAGTTTACGTATTGTTCCATCTTATGTTGGGAGGCTTTACAACATGCCGAACCTTGACACCCAGTAAAACCGAGGTGAATTTTGTCGTTTTCTGGCTGTGTGGCTACGGATAGAAGATCTCTCCTGTCAGAAGAGAATTCCTTCGTCGGATCCCAATTTATTGGGTTGTTTTTTAATCTTAATACCGACAGTGGAAGGATACTTACCTCTGCCTAAAACTAGGCTACAACCATGTTTCACAACGACTCTACTTTTTAATTTATACCTTATAAAATAATTCGATTGTTCAAAAAACTTGAAATGCGCTATGCTAGAAAAAGTTAATTGAATACTTAAAACAGCTTGGAAGGAGAGGGGAAGGAACAGCCTTCTTAATTCATTTAACAGCCTCTGTTGAAAACGCTTTCAAAACAAATAGTTGGAGGGATTAATATGTTTTTTCGTTCATTTTTTGATGAGAGTTTAGCTCAAATGTCGTATTTGGTTGGTTGTCAGCAGACAGGAGAAGCCATTGTAATTGACCCGGCTCGTAGCATTGAACCCTATTTAGGGATGGCGAGGAAGAAGGGACTGAAAATAATTGCAGCAGCTGAAACTCACATTCATGCAGACTTCGTTTCTGGGTCTCGGGAGATCGCGCAACATTGTGATGCCACTTTGTACGTTTCGGATGAAGGCGACGAACAGTGGAAATACAATCAGCTGGAAGATATTGATTATGTCTTGTTGAAAGATGGCAGCACATTTATGATAGGTCAAATTGAATTCACTGTGATGCATACTGCCGGACATACACCAGAAAGTATTTCATTTGTTTTGACGGATAAGGGCGGTGGTTCTTCCCAACCCATGGGCATTTTCACAGGTGATTTCGTATTTGTCGGAGATATTGGCAGGCCTGATTTATTGGAGAAGGCTGTTGGAGTGATTGGTTCTGCGGAGCTTGGAGCAAGCCAGATGTTCCAATCGCTGCAGAAGTTTAAGCAATTGCCTGATTATCTGCAAGTTTGGCCGGGGCATGGTGCAGGAAGTGCTTGTGGTAAAGCACTTGGAGCAGTTCCTATGTCTACAATTGGTTATGAGAAATTAAACAATTGGGCTTTACGGGAAGAAGATCAAGAAAACTTTATCAAGACTTTATTAACGGGGCAATCTACTCCTCCTAACTATTTTGCAATGATGAAAAAGTTGAACAAGATGGGACCGCCGCTAGTCAGTGAAGGGAAGACTAATAGAATCCGCACTGTAAAGGAATTGGAAGGTCATGATGCGAATGCAGTTTTAGTAGACACAAGAAGAGCTGCAGAATTTGCAAAAGGTCATTTGGAAGGGACAATCAACATCCCATTTAATCAATCTTTTACAAATTGGGCAGGAGAGTTAATTGACTACGATTCAGAAATCATACTAATCGCAGAGGAAAGCAAACTGAATGCGATCAAGGAGAGTTTATCTTCAATAGGTTTAGATGGCATTGTCGGTTTCATTGAACCGTTTGACGTTCTGGCTGATGACAAACAGTTGGAAAGTTACGGAGAAGTAGATGTCAAACAAGTACAGGAATACTTGCTCGATGATCAGTATCATCTGGTTGATGTTCGCAATGAATCAGAGTGGACGGAAGGCAGAATTGAAGGAGCCGAACACATGCCCCTTAATTTGCTGACAAAGCAGCTCGATGATTTGCCAAAAGGAAAGACGTATCTTGTACATTGTAAGTCTGGTGCCCGATCTGCAATAGCCTCAAGCTTGCTGCAGGCTCATGGCTATAAAGACGTGATGAATGTAAAAGGCGGCTATTTAGCTTGGTTGAAGGAAACTAATAAACAAGCTCCGGTAATAAAGTAATCAAACAGGCCAATTGTTCATTTGGCTCTAACGGCTCTTTATAGAAAACGGGTAGCAACTGTCAGTAATGAAATTACAAATTGGAGGTCGTTATAGTGAAGTATAACTTTGATGAAGTCATCAGTCGGTACAATACAGATTCGGTCAAATGGGATCACACAGAGAAATTATTTGGTGATAAGGATATTCTACCAATGTGGATTGCGGATATGGATTTTGTGTCCCCAAAACCTGTCGTAGAGGCGTTGAAGGAGAGAGCTGAACATGGAGTGTTTGGCTATACATCAAGGTCTAATGATTACTTCCAGGCATTTATAGACTGGGTGCAAAGACGTCATAAATGGGACATTCAGAAACGATGGATCCGCTGTACGCCGGGGATTATGCCAGCGTTAAGTATTGCAATTCAATCCTTCACAAATGAAGGAGATAAAGTTATTATACAAACCCCTGTTTATACGCCATTCATGGAAGTAATCGAAAAAAATAATCGTGATATCGTGTTAAATCCACTAAAGTATGAAAATGAGAGATATGGGATGGATTATGAAAACTTGGAGGAAGTCGCAAGGGACGAAGATGTTAAGATGATTATTTTATGTAACCCTCATAATCCGGCTGGTCGGGTTTGGTCTAAAGAAGAATTGACGAGACTGGGGGAAATATGCTTGAAAAATAATGTGCTAGTCATTTCTGATGAAGCTCATTTTGATATTGTTTACAAAGGTCATACCCATACGCCTTTTGCTAGCATTTCAGAAGAGTTTTCGGACCATTCCATAACGTGCACGGCTCCAAGTAAAACGTTCAATCTTGCAGGTGTTCAAATGGCTAATATTATTATTCCAAATAAAGAGTTACGGGATTCGTTTACGAAAATTATTGACATAATGTATTTAGGATTATCCAATACTTTTGGTGTGACTGCAGCTGAAAACGCTTATAAATACGGAGAAGAGTGGTTAGATCAATTTTTGGATTACTTGGAAGGCAATCTTACCTTTTTAACAACATTTATTGAAACGAATTTAAAGGAAATTAAAGTGATCCCGCCTGAGGGGACATATCTTGCTTGGTTAGACTGCAGAGCTCTTGGATTGGATGCAAAAGAGCTTGAGGACTTCTTCCGTAAAAACGCCAAGGTGGCATTTGATGAAGGTTATACATTTGGTTTAGGAGGCGAAGGTTTTACAAGAGTTAACATGGCTTGTCCAAGGCATGTTTTAGAAGACGGCTTGCGAAGAGTAGAAAGGGCTGTGAAAGAAAATTTAGCTAAGAATGCAGAGGAGGTACGTTAATGGAAGCATTCCACATTTCTTTGATCATCACGATATTTGTGCTCCTTTGTGCTGCATTGTTCTACATGCAAAAGAAATTTGTATCGTTTTCTAAACGTGTCATGCTAGCGTTAGTTGTTGGGATTATCTATGGACTAGCCATACAGTTTATCTATGGCCAAACATCATTTATTATCTCTGAATCTGCCGAATGGATCAATATCGTTGGAAACGGATTTATATCATTGTTAAGAATGCTTGTGATCCCATTAGTTTTCTTTGCGATTTTATCCGCCTTTACTAAATCCAAATTGGCCAATGATTTTGGTAAAATTGGCGGGTTAGTGATTGGGATGCTTGCTGGAACAGTAGCAATTGCAGCTGCAGTTGGAATATTCTCCGCTGGCATATTCGGTTTAGAAGGAATGGAAATTACACAAGGAGAAGCAGAATCTGTAGCGATAGAAAGTCATGGGCAAAAGTTAGATGATTTAAATGCGATGTCAGTACCTGAAAAGGTTGTATCGATGCTGCCGATGAACATTTTTTATGACCTGACAGAAGCGCGTTCTACATCAGTCATCTCAGTCGTTATTTTTGCATCTATCCTCGGGATGGCATTCATGGGTGTAAAGAGAAAAGAACCCAAACAAGCAGAGATGTTCGCGTCAATTGTCGAAGCGATTTTTACAGTTGTGATGCGAGTTGTGACACTTGTTTTGCGTTTGACGCCATACGGGATTTTAGCATTAATGACAAATAAAGCTGCCACCAGTGATTTAGTCGCCTTTTGGAATCTAGGGAAGTTTATTTTAGCCTCATATTTTGCGATAGCTGTTATGTTTTTAATTCACTTGTTGCTCATTAGATTGGTAGGTTTGAATCCATTAACGTATATTAAAAAAATCATGCCGGTTCTTGTATTCGCATTTTCATCTCGGTCTAGTGCGGGGACATTGCCTATTAATGTTAGTACACAAAAGAAGAGTTTGGGAGTTTCTGAAGGGATCGCGGATATATCGGGCGCATTTGGAATAACGATCGGACAAAATGGATGTGCGGGAATCTACCCTGCAATGCTTGCGATTATGGTCGCTCCCACAGTAGGAATTGATCCATTTACACCGTCATTTATACTCATGTTACTTGTCACTGTAGTGATTGGGTCATTCGGCATTGCAGGCGTCGGTGGCGGAGCGACATTTGCCGGTCTGATTGTCTTATCAACGATGAACTTGCCTGTTGCGATTGTAGGACTACTTATTTCAATAGAGCCGCTCATAGACATGGCGCGTACGGCGCTAAATGTCAGCGGAACTATGACGACAGGGGTAATAACGAGTAAAATCACAAAACAATTAGATGAAGAAGTATATAACAGTAAAGAGGAAAAAGCTGTACCTGAAGTCGTTTAAAAAATTCTGAAAGTTACATACCTGTTGCATTCCTAACCATGCAACAGGTGCTTTCCTATGGGATAAACCAGCATGTTATGATAAGAAGGGACACGTCATGGACGGAAAAGGTTAGGGAGTGACACTAATGAAGAAAGAAAGTTTAATAATGTTTTGCCGTGTGATTGAGGAAGGAAGTATTAGTCAGGCAGCCCGGACTAGCTTCATCTCACAACCGGCTGTAACCAGTCAAATTCGTCAATTGGAAAAGCATTATGGAGTTGCGCTGTTTGACAGAAAAGCTGGAAAACTAAAGCTTACTGAAGCCGGTTCAACTTTATATCCATATGCAAAAGAGATTATCGATAACTATAAACGCTCTGAAGAGGCTGTAAAATCTATTGCCAATAAAGATGCAGGCACGTTAAATATAGGGGCAAGTTTAACAATTGGTGAATACCTGCTTCCCAGAATACTAGGGGACTTCCAAAAAGAACATAAAAATCTTAAGTTTAAATTAACCATTGGAAATACACCCAGCACCATATCCAGTTTGGAAAGTCGGGATATTGACATTGCGTTAGTAGAAGGAGCCTTTCTACATGATGAAGATTTTAAAATAGAAAAATTTGCGGAAGATCAACTGATTTTGATTGTCTCCAATGATCATAGATGGAGCGATAGAGATGAAATAGAAATAGAGGAATTGATTGAGGAAAAGATGATCTGGAGAGAAGAAAATGCAGGTATCAGAAAGATTGTAGAAAGAGTATTAGAAGAAAACAATACATTGGATAAAGTTAGAAGTTATATGGAACTGAGTAGCACGCAATCCATCAAAAGTGCCGTAGAAGCGGGCTTAGGCATTGGTATTATTCCGAAGTTATCTGTCTTGAGAGAGCTTGAATTAGGGGTTTTGAAACAAGTTTCGATTTCTGGCATTGAACTTATTAGGGATTTATGGTTAGTCGAATTACCGTCCCGGTTTCCTAAAAGAAGCATGGACGCCTTTATTGCCTATTTAAAGAAAGTGACAATGTAATCGTAGCGAAAGCGTTAAAAAGCGTACGTTGAGAGCACTAAACCCTTTTCGGTAGCAAAAATAATCATGCCTGCTTAGAAGTAGCAGCTAACTTCTTTAACGAAATCCGCAATAAACATAACCTTATAAAGCTGTCAAAAAAATATGGCTTTCAATGACTATATGTATAGCGCCGATTTATTATTTACTGAATAAAATGCTGCTTATAAGATTTGTCAGCCTATTGGTTATACAGCAATAATATGCTAGAAAAAATGGCCCTTCATTGTTAATTATACGGAATGGGCTATTTTATTTGGGACCTAATCTCAATATGAATATTAACTTGCTACCAGGAGGGGAACACGGATGGATTTTTTATTTATTATAACCATTTTTTTAATTGGTTTTATAGGTTCATATATTTCAGGGATGTTAGGTATAGGTGGTTCAATCATAAAGTACCCTATGTTGCTTTATATCCCTCCGTTATTTGGATTAGTCTCTTTTAGCGCCCATGAAGTCTCGGGAATAAGTGCTATACAGGTATTCTTTGCGACGATTGGTGGTGTTTGGGCTTACCGAAAAGGCGGATACTTAAATAAAAAGTTAATTATCTATATGGGTTCAAGTATTTTAATTGGAAGCTTTATTGGAGGGTACGGCTCCAAACTAATGTCTGAAGGAGGGATAAACTTTACCTACGGCATTCTTGCTTTGATTGCCGCTGTTATGATGTTCATCCCTAAAAAAGGGATTGATGATATTCCCTTGAACGAAGTGACATTTAATAAATGGGTTGCCGGAGCCCTCGCCTTAATTGTGGGTATCGGAGCGGGAATCGTTGGGGCAGCTGGCGCATTCTTATTAGTGCCCATTATGCTGGTCGTATTAAAGATTCCCACACGAATGACTATTGCCTCTTCACTTGCCATAACATTCATTTCTTCTATTGGCTCAACCGTTGGAAAAATCACCACCGGGCAGGTAGATTACTATCCGGCATTCATTATGATTGTAGCAAGTTTAATTGCTTCTCCTTTAGGAGCAATGGCAGGAAAAAGAGTTAATACCAAAGTGTTACAGGTCATTTTGGCAGTACTGATACTCGCTACGGCATTGAAAATTTGGATGGATATCTTATAAATGCAGAAGGGACAGACACTGACAAAAATCACAATATTCCGATTCCATTGCGTTTTGTGCAGGTGTCTGTCCCTGTTCCCCATCATTTTCTGGGCTACACGACGGTGGCAGCTTCAGAAAGTGTTCTTAGAGATTATTCTAAGTCATCAATGAAACCTTCAGTCTCTTTTAACGGCTTGTCTCACGATGAATCCTTCCCAACAACTCCTAAAAAATGGTTCTTCGTCAACACGTTGATTGGAAGAAGTATTTTCAGCAATAAACCCTTTAATTAAATTGTAGAAAATAAAATTTCTAATTACCCTCTTCGGTTGAATTATTTCCATCCTCTCACCACTGCCCAATTGTATTCAGTAATTGTTTTAAGCACTAATTATTATTAATCCTCTGCCAATATAATTTTCTTAACCCTTCAATTACCTCAAAGTTTACGAGGAAGGGTCAGATAACGTTACAACTCAAACGCTGTTCTGAACTGTTTTTTATTTAAAGCAGATTCCTTTTACCGAATAAACTTGCTTTCGTCAAATTTTCATAATCGGCTTGTATGATGAGGTTGGAGAGGAAATGGGGGACTTGAATGGCATCGACAAGTAAATTGATTTCCATATCTATTCTGGTCATCAGTGTAGCTGGCGGTATCTTGCTCTTTTATTTGATGAGTGAACTACCGAAGGAACAGCGAAAGAAGATGATTGGTGAAATGGTTTCGCAGCTAGTCAATTTTGTTCTATTTATGTGGGCTGGAAAAGTTCTTTTGAATTTTTCCGTTTTTATTAAGGATCCAATGGCGATATTGGCATACCCAGGTGATTCGGGCGCTTTCTATGCAGCTGTGTTATTCAGTGGGTTGCTCTTGACGTATAAGGTAAAGCGAGGACAACTGGAAGGCCTGGCAGTCGGAAAGGCTTTTGTTCATCTGTTTTTATTGGCGGCGTTTTTATATGAGTTTATTCAATACGCCTGGAACGATCAGATCTATTCATTGGGAAGCCTTATAATATTAGCGATTTTGCTGGGAGGGTTTACCTATTTGAATGGACGGATGGCAACGGGAAAGTTACTTGGGCTTTTATTGACAGTTTGGGCATGCGGGATGAGCGTGCTGATGGTGTTACAGCCTTACATAACGGTGTTCGGTTATATGATCAAACCGTGGTTCCTCCTCCTCTTTTTCGTGGCCAATGTGCTTTTGCTATTAAAACATTACAGGAAGGATGGACGATATGGGTGGAATTGAAACAGATACGGTATTGATTGTAGGGATGTTACTAGCAGTAGGAGCGGGGGCACTTTCTTTCTTGTCTCCTTGTGTGCTGCCTATTTTCCCGGCATATCTTTCCTATATTACGGGAATCAGCGTGAAAGAACTTCAGGGAAACCAAACGATAAAAATCCGTAGGAAATTAATTAGTCATTCCCTTGTATTTTTACTGGGTGTATCGCTTGTCTTCATCAGCCTGGGGGCCGGTGCTTCATTTTTCGGCCAGTGGATTTCAGAACTATTAAGAGGGGACTCCGGCTTATTTATCCAACGAATTGCCGGTATTTTCATTATAGTCATGGGGCTGTTTATAGGCGGATGGGTCAATATTACAGGATTGATGAAGGAACGTCGCATTCAATCTTCGAGGAGACCGACCGGCTATATCGGGACATTTTTCATCGGACTCGGGTTTGCAGCCGGCTGGACGCCTTGTATTGGTCCGATTTTCGGTTCTATTTTGATGCTGGCTGCGAGTAACCCGAGTCAGGGAATTTTCTACACGATTATGTATGTTATCGGTTTTGCGCTACCTTTCCTTATCTTGACATTTTTCCTTGGCTCGACAAAGTGGATTGTCCGCCGCAGCGAGATCATCATGAAAGTGGGAGCAGTCATCATGATCTTGATGGGTATCGTATTGTTTTTTGGCTTAATGCCATTAATTACAGGGTGGTTACTTGATTTAGTGGATGGCACGTGGTTATCAAACCTGGGATGAATAGGGAGGAATCATGAGTGAAGAAGAGCATGGTGTTACTAGCTGTTGTAATGGTCTTGGTCGGTTGGGCCGTTTATGACTTTTCCTTTTCAAAAAAGGAAACAGCAAAGGGCCGACCGCTTCAGGCAGAGGTTTCTAGTCCAGTAGATTCCAATGAAATCGGAATTCAGCGTGGCCAATTGGCACCTGACTTTGAATTGAAGACATTGGAAGGGGAGACAGTCCAATTATCAGATTATAAAGGACAGCGGGTTTTATTGAATTTTTGGGCGACTTGGTGTCCGCCCTGCAGAGCTGAGATGCCTGATATGCAAAAGTTGTATACGAAAAGTAACTTGGATGTTGAAATATTGGCAGTCAATCTAACATCTACAGAAAACAATGAAGAAGTGGTCGCTCCATTTGTGGAGGAATATGGGCTGACATTTCCTGTCTTAATGGACAGAAGCTCAGAAGTGAGCAATCTATATAGCGTCTATGCGTATCCTACAACGTACATGATTGATTCGGCTGGCCGAATCCAATTCGTTGCACTTGGGGCAATAAATTATGATTTGATGGTACAAGAAGTGGAGAAGATGAAATAAGGACTTAACGATTGTACAATAACGAGGAGGTGATCAGGTGAAGCAGACAATATTGGTAGTTGAAGATGATCAGCTAATCTGTGAATTAATTTGCATCTATTTGAAAAAAGACGGATACGATGTAATTGCGGCGGTCGATGGCGAAGAAGCGAAAGAACTTTTCCTAATGCATCATCCTTGTTTGATTGTACTAGATCTGATGCTGCCAAAATGCAGTGGGGTTGAATTCTGTAAGTGGGTGAAAGACCAAGAGGTAAATGAAGTTTCTATTATTATGCTCTCTGCGAAAGTCCATACGAATGATAAAATTAACGGATTGCGAATGGGTGCCGATGATTATATGACAAAACCGTTTGATCCGGATGAACTCCTTGCACATGTGGAGGCGGTCTTGCGAAGAACCGGTCAGTTCTGCCAAAAGATTGCTTACGATGGGCTATGCATCAAACCTAGAAAGGGAGAAGTGCTGCTTTTCGATCAAAAAATAAATTTGACGAAACACGAATTTAATTTATTATTTCATTTCATGGAAAATCCGAATATCGTTTTGACACGGGAGGACCTCCTTCACCAATTGTATCCGTATGGCGATAAGGTTGTGTTGGATCGGACCATCGATGCTCATGTAAAGAAACTAAGAGAAAAAATCGAAGAGGTTCCTTCTTCCCCTAAACGCATTCTAACGGTACGGGGAATGGGATATAAATTTGCGCATGATTAAGTTAGTCAGGACATTGCTGCCGAAACAGCTCCTCTGGCGGCTGACTTTTTTGAATGTCTTCGCAATCTCGCTTTTCATCATCCTGAGCAGTTTCGCTATTTATAATACAGCCTGCGTGCTGGTGGATGGGATGGGAACGATGGATGAACAACGGCAAAATCATTTTAATGCCACCCTGTTACAATATTTATGGATATTCAGCATATCCACCATTTTAATGGGAAGCCTCATTCATTTTTATTTAACATGGAAGTTGATCCGTCCATTAGAAGAACTGATTGAATCGACTAAAGACATGAAAAAAGGACGTTATCCCGATATGATCCAAACAAAATCCAGAGGAGAAATAGGGGAATTAATCATCCATTTTAATGAATTGGTGCAACAATTGAAAAACAATCAGCAATCTCGCCAGAAGCTTGTAACGGATCTTTCCCATGAATTCCGAACCCCTTTGTCGAATTTAACGAGCTATCTTATTGCTTTACGTAATGGTGTGATTGTAGGAGATAGAGAATTATTCGATGCACTTAGCGGTGAATCGAAACGTCTAACTACGATGGTGGAGCAGCTGGAGCAATTAAAGGAATGGGATTACGTTGCGAAACAAACGTTCACAGAAAAAGAACGGGTAGATATGCGATTGCTGATAGAACAATCCATTGAAATGTTTCATTGGACGTTAGAGGAAAAAGGTATCCCCGTAATAGTTGAAGCCGATGTTGGAATGGTAAATGTATACAACGGTGGCATCCCACAAGTTCTCAGCAACATCATCGATAACGCCATTCGCTATTATGAAGGGAAAGAGCCCATCATAATACATGGTGAATCTACGGAAGAAGGTTATCGGGTTTCAATCAGCAGTGAAGGTCAAGAGATCACAGAGGCAGAAAGAACTAAAGTGTTTGAAAGGTTTTATCAAGGTGACGCACCGCGAAGTCATAGGACAGGTGGAACAGGACTTGGTCTGGCGATTTCTAAAGAGATCATCGAGCATCATAATGGTCGGGTTGGATTAAATTCCATAAAGAACCACTATCATACTTTTTGGTTCACAATACCGCTTGAATAGTCAGTTTCTATGTAAGTATTTACAAAAGTAATGCATCAATTGTGCTTCCGGCTGTTTACCATTTTCAAAATTTGATGTTTACTGCTCATGCTGAATTTGTGATATGTCTTTGCTATTCGGAATACGATATAAGCAGTTTATGTAATGAAGGCGGGACACTCCTAAAGTTGTGCAATACGGAAAGGGCATCTCAATTATTGAGTTGCTCTTTTTTTACTGAATTCGGCTTGTTGTATTCCAAAATGAAATACGTGTGGTTATTGACTTTGACAGATCAGCAATTGTTCTGCATGCTATACTTAGAGAATTCTAATGAAGAAAAGGGTTTTGTATAATGAACAAACAATTACAGAAAAGAATACCGTTGCCGACGTTTTGGCTCGTGTTGCTGCTCGGCTCATTGACAGCATTCGGCCCGTTGTCGATGGACATGTATTTACCCGGACTGCCGATCGTGGCAGAAGATTTGCAAGCTTCCGCATCACTTGCTCAATTAAGTTTGACTGCGTGTTTGATAGGCTTAGGAGCAGGTCAGCTCGTATTCGGACCAATGAGTGATATTTATGGAAGACGAAAGCCGCTTGTCGTCACATTGATCATCTATGCAGCAGCTTCGATCTTGTGTGCATTCAGCACGAACATCTGGACATTTGTCTTGCTGCGTTTCATTCAAGGGATGACGGGAGCAGCAGGGATTGTTATAGCTCGTGCATGTGCGCGAGATTTATACACAGGTAAGGAATTGACGAAGTTTATGGCACTCTTGTCCATCGTCAATGGAGTTGCTCCGATCATGGCTCCAATAGCGGGCGGCGCCGTGTTGAGCTTTGCATCATGGCAAGTCGTGTTTTTCATCCTAGGCGGGATTGGACTGCTGATGTTTTTAGCCACATCGCTTTTCCTGCCGGATACTTTGCCGGTCGAACAGCGCTCTGAAGGCGGGATGTTAGCCGTCGTCAAGACATTCGGCGGTTTATTAAAAGATAAGTGGTTTATGGGAATTGCGCTAACACAAGGCTTTGTTATGTCGAGCATGTTTGCGTATATCGCCGGATCGCCATTCGTGCTACAGAACATCTACGGCGTATCCGCTCAGCAATTTTCTTTGTTTTTTGCTTTGAACGGCATCGGCATCATCATCGCAGCCCAAGTGACAGGGCGTTTGGCAGGCCGTATCCATGAAGTGAAGTTCCTAATGACGGGGGTATTGATCTCATTTTCAGGCAGCGTCCTTTTGTTGTTGGTTGTCTGGAATGAATGGCCGCTCTTCATGATGGGAACTGCCCTGTTCATCGTCGTCTCAAGCGTTGGAATGGTCTCAACGTCTGCATTTTCACTCGCCATGCAAAGCCAAGGGAAATCAGCAGGCAGCGCGGCCGCATTCCTCGGACTCGTGCCCTTCATCGGCGGAGCTATCGTCTCCCCATTAGTAGGTCTGGCTGGAGACTTCTCTGCTTGGCCAATGGGCATCGTCATTTTAGCCTGCAGCAGCAGTGCGTTGCTCGTATTTATGACAGTAGTGAAGAAAGCTTTTCGCGATCTGGCTATATAGTTAATGAGGGGTATAAAAAGTTTTGGAAACACTACTAGTTGATTGGAGCGGAAGGCGGCGACTCCTGGGGGATTAGCGTGTCAGGTGAGACCCTGGACTGAGCGAAGCGAGGGAAGCGGCTCACCGCACGCCCCCCGGAAAGCGTCCGCCCGCAGCGCAAATCAACGGCGCTCGGACAAGGTACACCCGCCCAACGCTTTTTAATTCAAATTTCCGAAAAAATAAGGCATGATAGAGAGAGAGTCTGATTACTATTTTTCGAGAGGCGGATGGAAAGATGGAATATCGTATTGAACATGACACATTTGGTGAAATTAAAGTACCTGCGGAGAAATTATGGGGTGCGCAAACACAGCGCAGTAAGCAAAACTTCAAAATCGGCGGCGAACGGATCCCGCTGGGCGTCATCCAAGCATTTGCCCATCTGAAGAAATCAACAGCTATCGCAAGCCATTCATTCGGCAATTTATCCGAAGTGAAAATGAAAGCCATCAAAACAGCAGCGGAAGAAGTCATCGAAGGAAAATGGGACGACCACTTCCCGTTAGTCGTTTGGCAAACAGGAAGCGGCACACAATCCAATATGAATATGAATGAAGTATTGGCCAACCGTGGCAATCAACTGCTCGAGGAGTGGGGAGAAGAAGACCGCCTGCACCCGAATGACGACGTCAATAAATCACAAAGTTCCAACGATACATTCCCGACGGCACTACATGTGGCGGGCGTTATCGCAGTGGAGCGTGAAGTACTTCCAGCAATCGATAAATTAAAAGAGACATTCGAAAAGAAATCCGAAGACTTCAAGGACATCATTAAAATTGGCCGGACGCACCTGCAAGATGCGACGCCGCTTACACTTGGACAGGAAATCAGCGGATGGCACCGGATGCTTGAGAAAACACGCAGCATGCTAGAAACAAGCGTGCAGTCAATGAAGGAACTTGCGATCGGCGGTACGGCAGTCGGTACAGGACTTAATGCGCCAGTTGGATTCGGTGAAAAAGTGGCAGAGGAAATTTCGAAATCTGTCGGTATTGATTTCACTTCAGCTGAAAATAAATTCCACGCACTGACAAGCTATGATGAAGTCGTCTACACACATGGTGCATTGAAAGCTCTGGCTGCTGATTTAATGAAGGTAGCGAATGACGTGCGTTGGTTAGCTAGCGGTCCGCGTTCAGGCATCGGCGAAATTACGATTCCGGAAAACGAACCAGGCAGCTCAATCATGCCAGGTAAAGTGAACCCGACGCAAAGTGAGGCATTGACGATGGTCGTCGCACAAGTGATGGGGAACGACGCGACAATCGGCTTTGCGGCTAGCCAAGGGAACTTTGAATTAAACGTTTTTAAACCAGTCATCATCTATAACTTCCTCCAATCTGCAAAGTTATTGGCAGACGGAATGATCAGCTTCAATGATAATTGTGCAGTCGGTATCGAACCGAATCGCGAAGAAATCGATAACAAAGTGAAGAATTCATTGATGCTCGTTACGGCGTTGAACCCGTACATTGGCTATGAAAATGCGGCAAAAATTGCGAAGAAAGCTCATAAAGAAGGTACGACGCTGAAAGAAGCTGCACTTTCCACGGGTCTATTGACTGAAGAACAATTTGACGAATATGTAGATCCGAGCAAAATGACGGGCAATCAATAATTGTCACGAAATTGTACTCCTGTTGATAGTACAAACCTTGTATACTGAAGGCATCACGTCTGTATTAAGGAGTTCGAACTTTACATGAAGAAGAAACTACTCGCAGGATTGGCTGCATTGACATTGGCACTCGCTGCTTGCGGAAACGGTGCGACGGAAAAGCCGGCAGAATCGGATCCTCAAGATGCGAGAGCTGAAGCCGGGCATGTAGAACAACTCGCTAACGGCGACTTACAGGAAATCACTGCCTCAGCGGACATACTGCCATCCTTCTTGGACGACAAGCCGGAAGATATGCGCATGGTCTATCAAGTCGCTGGTAAGGCGACCGATGTTCTAGAGTATATGCCATGCTACTGCGGTTGCGGCGATAGTGCTGGTCACAAAAGCAATATGAATTGTTTCCTTGACGAAGTACGAGAAGACGGATCAGTTGTTTGGGACGACCATGGCACACGCTGCCTAGTCTGTCTTGAAATCGCAGTGAAATCTGTTCAAATGCAACAGGACGGTAAATCAATGAAAGAAATCCGTGACGCAATTGATGCTGAATACGGAAACGGAGACTATGCGAAGCCTACAGACACACCGATGCCAGCGTAATAACGACTTCCTTTATTCGGATAAGGATTTTGTGCTGCAGATGAACTTCAGAAATTATGAAGTTTGTCTGCAGTCTTTTTTTTGGGAAAACCACAGTCGCGGTAGAAAGGGAATTTTATAATGAAATACATACTGAAAGATCGCTATTTTGAATTTAGTGAAACAGCCGTGACACATGAAGTGTTTAAAATCGGAGAATCGGAAGGAACGCTTTTTGAAGTTGAATTTAAATTGACGTTCTCTTATGGCTTTTTGGATTACGCACACAACTTTGTTTGGTTAAATGAGGATATTGAAACGCTGCTTGAGCAAATCAATAAAATTGGCGGAGAGAACTCAGGAACTCTTGGCACGTTCTCTCCTGGAGTCTCGTTTTCTTATGAAGCATGTGAGCATGAAAAAGGCTTATATGAACTCTCTGTCTTCATGGATACAGGATATATTAACTCCTACATGGGTACAGAATCCAAACTGGGAATCACCCTTACAGCGTCGATGGATGAAATACGAGGTTGGATTGCGGCTATCATTGAGAAATAGAGGAGGGATCGTTGTGATCCTTCCTCTATTTACTAGTTTCAGAAAGTTTTTATTTTGTATGCTTAATAAATTCCAGCTATCAAGCCTCACGTCGCTCTAAATACTCCTCCAATCCCTGACTCCGCAGTTTGCATGCGGGACAAGTTCCGCAACCCGCAGCAGGGATACCGTTATAGCAAGTAAGCGTGCGCTGCTGAATGAAGTCGAATGCGCCGAGTTGATCGGATAATTCCCAGACACTTGCTTTATCGAGCCACATCAACGGTGTATGCATGACGAACTTTGCATCCATTGCTAAGTTCAACGTTACGTTCAATGACTTGACGAACGTATCGCGGCAATCCGGATAGCCGCTGAAATCCGTCTCACTGACGCCTGTGACAAGATGGCGCGCCCCGATTGCTTGAGCGTAGACCGCTGCGAAAGAGAAAAATAGGTGATTACGTCCGGGAACGAAAGTGGACGGCAATTCACCGACTTCTTCTGTAATCTTGATAGTGTCCCGCGTCAGCGCATTCGCGGACAATTGATTGATCAAAGTCATGTCCAATACTTTGAATGAAACACCAAGCTCTTCCGCAATGTTGCGGGCGCATTCGATTTCTGCATGATGGCGCTGGCCATAATCAAATGTCACAGTCGTCACTTCTTTGAATTGTTTCAATGCCCAAAATAGGCAAGTGGTACTGTCTTGGCCGCCGCTGAAGACGACGACTGCTTTTTCTTGTTTCATATGTATTCACTCCGTTAGTAGTTTTTTAGAGAGGGATTTCACGAACCTCTTTAATCGCTTCCATCATACCATAGCCGCACCTCCAAACCGGTCCATTCGTTTCATATGAAAGTAAAAAGGGTATGGTATAATTTAGTCAAATTAGGCAGGAGGGGATTCAGTTGATTCGTTTTGTAGAGTTTGAAGAGCAGTACATATCGCAGATGGCGTCATTACTCGCCGCTAGACATCGAGACGAACGTCAGCGGTTCTCATTTTTGCATGAACGTTTTGAAGATGTAAATGAGGCGGAGAAACGATTGCGCGAAGAAATGAGTAAGTCATATATGGGTGGGATTGTGACGTTGCGTGATGACAATGTGATCGGCTATTTGTTATTCGAATATCGGCAGGATGCCATTCGCGGACGTACAATTTACGTCGGCTATCCTTCATTTGTCATTCATGAAGATGAGCATCCACGACTGGCACGCTTGATGTATACGGAAGCAGGGGCGGAGTGGGTACGTAATGGCTATTTTGAACACGTACTGGATGTCCCGGTCGGCAATGACGAATTAATTCTTGAGATGCTGGAGCAATCATTTCATTTCGAACAACGTTTTGCTGCCCTGTCATTGGAACGATACCGCGCTCAGCCGGGAGAAAACAGCTTGGTGGCGATGAAGGAATTGGTGGGAGACGAACAATCCGCCCTGCGTACGATGGCATCTTGGAATAGTATGCATCAGGCAAAAGCGCCGGCATGGCAGCCGATAACGCAGGAAGCACTTGATCAGGAGCTCGAGACTTTCGAAGCGTATGAAGGAAAAGAAGGGACACGTAGCTGGGTTGCGGAACAGGATGGAGTTCCGGTTGCTTTTCATTTATATACTCCAGCAGATGCACGGCATGCGATGACCACACCGAGTCAGGCGGCGGTACTTGTCCAGGCCGCTACGAACATCGAGCTGCGCGGACAAGGCATCGGCAAGTCGATCGCCAATCACAGCTTCACTCAAATAAAGAAGGCAGGCTATGAATACATTATGACGGATTGGTATACGGCAAACCATCTGGCATCATATTTCTGGCCGAAGCTCGGATTCCGATCGTATATGATCCGCATGGCACGAACAGTGGACGCACGTATTGCGTGGGCGGACGGCCAATGACCGGCGTGAAGTTCGTTGCATCTTGGAGTGGCGGCAAGGACTCTGCGCTTGCCGTTCATCGAGCCGTAAAAGCAGGAAATATTCCAGCAATGTCCTGGACAATGTTCGATAAAGAACAAAACCAATCCAAATCCCATGCATTACCGTTAGAAATCATTCAAGCGCAAGCCAAGCAGCTCGGAGTACCCCTGATGATCCGAAAAGCAGATTGGGCGGGCTATGAGACACAATTTCTCGATGCTATGCGGGTTTGTAAGGCACATGGCATCCCGCAGGCTGTGTTTGGCGACATTGATTTAGAAGATCATCTATCCTGGGTGCAATCGATGTGTGCAAAAGCTGGCATTGATGCGGTTCATCCGTTGTGGGAAGAACCTCGGCGCAAACTGTTAGAGGAATTCATTCGTGAAGGATTCGAGGCGTATATCGTAGTCGTCAATACGAAGCTGATGCCAGCCGAATTCCTTGGCAGACGCTTCACGATTGAATTAATGGATGAACTCGAAGCACTCGGCATCGATAGCTGCGGCGAATCGGGAGAATTCCATACCGTTGTTGTCGATGGACCTATTTTCAAGGAGCGGATTCCATTGAAGATGGGGGAGACTGTTGAGAAAGATGGCTATGTGTTTTCAATGTGTAAATTAGATGAAAAACTTCCACAAGCTGAATAGGCAATTGTGGAAGTTTTTTGTTTATGGACTTGGCTGGGGCAAAGGAAGAATGTGCGGTCCGGATGGACTTTGGATCGGTTGATCGATACTTTGGTGCGGTGCAATGTCACTTTGGTTCGTTACAGCGAGATTTTGGAGTGTTTCCCGATTTCACGATAGTTCCACTGCCGCATCATACACTCCAGGCGCTGCATGGAGCTTCACCTGTTCCAGTAAATCAGACCGCTGATCAAAACGGATCGTCTTTGTGCGTCCGTCCATCCACTTGCGCGAAAAGCGTTCTTTATTGATTGAGAAAGTGCCATCTTCCACTGTCTTAGCGACCAGCATTGTCTTATTGAATGGGGAATCGGGATGAGTATGGATCAATTCTTTAACCCGATTCAGATCCTCCCAGCCGACGATGTCCGGTTCAAAAGCGCAATGCTTTGTCCAGCCTTCTTCAGACCGTCGTTCGCATAACATGGACCCTTTCTCCGTTTTCTGCGAACGTAGGCGATAGCTTCCTGACGGGGAAGTGATTGTTCTGCCATCTAACGCGAGCGGCGCCAACGCCAAATTATTTCCCGACCCGCTGTCAATCAGGTATAGGTTCTCTTTATATTCGAATAAATTGATCGTATGTGTGCGGTCCAAGCCCCATTCTTGTCCTGTCCATACTGTGGCGGCTGCGAGAGATACGTTAAAACTCAATTTACGCAAGACGATATGCAGTAAGCCGTTTAGTTCGTAGCAAAGACCTCCGCGTTCTGCATTCACCATCTTATCCAATAAAAACTGCTCCGTGATTGGCTCTTCATTCTTCAATAGGACATCCAAATTTTCGAATTCAAACAGCTGGGCGAATAATCGTTGGACACAGCTTATTTGCTGAATCGGGTTTTCTGATTGACTGTATCCTAGCTGTTCCAATCGTTCAATAATTCGTTGTGGCATGAGTGAATCTTCCTTTCTACACTTTTATTCGGTTGTTTGATTGAGGCTAGTATAGCAGATAAAAAGACTTTCCCAAACTTCTAAATGGCAGATCGAAAGTGGTTAGAAGGGATCGGTTGATTTAAGCGAAATTCTCATCGAGTTTAGAATTGCTATGGAATTAATCTCATTCTGCAGTTCCTATATATTGTGTAATCCATATAATTATCGGAAAAGTATACTGATAACTGGTTGAACAAACAGTAATAAGTGATTTTATATCCAGGGTTTGTTTATTTAATCAGGGGGTCATGAGTATGTATAAAACAGAACAAGTGAATGTCTTTACGGCAGATCCATCCGCAATCGGGCTATTTGGATTGGCGATGGTCACGCTCGTAGCTTCTTCGCAAAAATTATGACTCACTACAGATGTTTCGTTTGTTATCCCTTGGGCAATATTGTTAGGTGGATTTGCGCAACTAATTGCCTGCATTAACGACTCGAAACTGAATAACACATTTGGTGCGACCGCTTTTGGCGCATACAGATTGTTTTGGCTGGCCGTCGCCTCCTCGTGGATGATTGAAAGAGGTATATTCGGGGAAACGCTGGCTGCAGGTGTAGACCCCAAACAATTGGGTTTTGCATTCGTCGGTTATCTGATTTTTATGCTATTCATGACGATTGGAGCGATGGAAACGCATAAGGTCATATTCTTCATATTTTTCTGCATCAACTTTCTATTTATCGGGCTGGCTCTCGACAGTTATGGAGTTTTGGGTGCATTCCCACAACAATAAGCCGCTTATTCGGAACTGAGCATTTCATTATTATTATTTTATGAAGCTGCCGCTGCGGTCTTGAATGAACATATCGAAAGAGAGCTTCTACCGGTGGGTAAGCCGTTCGGGCTCTTTAAGAAAGCGGATGAAGCAACAGTCAAACCTGCACATTCTACTCCAGTAAGCAGCGATTTAAATACATTCAGCTGAATCGTAAAGGTTCAGTTAAAACATTAGGTGAGTAAATTAATCAAACCGAATGAGGCGTTTACTTTCTATGTAGGCGTCTTTTTTTGTTTGAGACTGTGAATGTGAGAATAAGTGTAACCCCTCTCCTAACCGGGAAAAGTAAAAGGACAGAACCTGTTAAGGAGGTCTATCGGTATGCAAGATAAGAAAAAGTTGACTCTATTACAAATCAATGACGTACATGGGTATTTGGAAGAGCATTGGGAACATTTTTATGAAGTGAATGAATCGGTCTATACACAAGTCGGTGGGTATGCTCGAATGGCAGGCTATATTCGTCAAGTTCATAAGGAACGCAATGGTTCGGTATTGCTGTTCGATGGTGGCGATACGTTTCATGGGACGCATCCTGTAGTGGATACGAAAGGGCAGATTCTATTGCCGATTTTGCGGGAGATGGGCATAGATGCGATGACAGGACATTGGGATTTTGCGTATGGTCCTGATTACTTACAGGAGTTGGTTGCTTCGTTGGGATATCCAATGCTCGCCATTAATTGCTATGACAAAAAGACAGACAGATTGGCATTCCCTCCTTTTCTAGTGAAAGAAGTAAATGACCTGAAAATAGGCGTGATTGGAATTGCGGCAACGATTGTCGATAAAGTGATGCCGCCAAATTTTAGTGAAGGTGTTTATTTTACGCTGGGGAACGAGGAACTGCCTGACTATATCCAGAAGTTGAAAAAGGAACAGAATGTGGATTTGATTGTTGTGCTTTCGCATTTGGGATTGCCCCAAGATATTCAATTGGCAGAAGAAGTGGACGGTATCCAAGTGTTGCTGAGCGCGCATACACATAATCGGCTGTATGAACCGGTCACCGTCAATGATACGATTATTATTCAATCGGGATGTCACGGCTCATTTGTAGGACGGCTGGATCTCGTAGTAAAGAACAAACAAATTGTAGAGCACGATCATCAACTGGTCTTGATGGATGAACAAATACCGGAAGATAAAGCCATGAAAAAAATAGTGGATGAAGGAATGAGGCCGTATCGCAATCAGTTAGATGAAGTAATCGGCGCGACAGAAACTGGATTGCACCGTCATGCCATTTTGGAAAGCACAATGGACAATTTCCTGCTGAAAGGATTGCTTGACTATACGAAAGCTGAAGTGGCATTTTCAAACGGCTGGAGATATGGCGCTCCTATTCCGCCAGGCGAACTGACGATGAATGATATATGGAACATCATTCCTGTAAATCCGCCCATATCAACCGTTACATTGAAGGGAAAAGAGATATGGGAGTTGATGGAGAAAAGTCTTGAAGTGACGTTTTCGAGAAATCCGTACCATCAAATGGGCGGCTATGTAAAGAGAGTCCTCGGCCTGAATCTTTACGCTAAATTGGAAAACCCAAGCGGTCAGCGAATGCAAAGTTTATTTGTTGGCAATGAACCTGTCGCAATGGATCGGCTGTACAATGTAGCTTTTATCACGATGCAAGGTGTGCCGCATTCTTACGGAAAGGATCGCAGGAATTTGGAAATTCATGCGGTAGACGCGTTGAAGGAATATGTGATAAAGAATCGGACGATTGAAGCATCATTGCGTGGGACAGTGACATTGATATAAGTGGAAAAGTATTTAATTATCCTTGCAACCTGACCGACTAATGGTTACATGCATTGCATATACATTAGCAAGCTCCTATTAAACTAATCAGGTGATGTAGATGACAATGCGAAGGAATCAATTCGAATCAAAGCACTTTTTTGAGGACGACAAGCACATAACGGATTCGCAAGTATGGCATTTCGTCTCAGCGCCACATTTGCAGCCGATGAAGGTAACCGTGAATGTGCATGAGCCAGGGACAGAACAGGGCTACCTATTCGTGGCCCCGTATACGATGTATGGAGAAAATATGGTGGGGCAGACGGGTGCATTGATCCTGGATGAAGCAGGTAACCCGGTCTGGTTCAAATCGGATACTCCCGAAAAACAGAATAGGAATTTCAGGATGCAAGTCTATCATGGGCTACCAGTCCTAACGACATGGCATGGAACGATTTCTGGTACGGAATCTGCCAATCCTCGTCTTCCTATCGGCGACCCGCTGCCTGGCGCGGTCTTCCAGATCTTCAATCAGCATTACCAGTTGATAGAGACAGTAGAGGCGCAAAATGGATACACTGCGGATGTGCATGAGTTTACCATTACCGAACGAAATACAGCCTTGTTTACCGCAGTGAAGCAAGTACCTGCCGATTTGACTGTTTATGGAGGACCGGCGAAAGGCTATATTGATAATTTTGCAATACAGGAAGTTGATTTGTCTACAGGTGAGCTGCTGTATGAATGGGATGTGCTTGCGCATGTCGACCCGGCAAATTCGATGGTTCCTGTTACTGCTGCAGCAGAAAGCAAGGGAATTTGGGATTGTTTCCATGTGAATTCGGTGGAGGAAGGGCCGGATCATACTCTGCTGATCAGTATGCGGAATATGTCTGCTATTTATCATATCAATAAGGTAACAGGAGAGATTATCTGGCAGCTTGGCGGAAAACAGAGTGATTTTACCTTCGAGCAGGGCGCAGAGTTCTCGTGGCAGCATCATGCAAGATACCGAAAGGAGAACCGAATCAGCCTCTTTGATAATGCGTGCTGTGCCACACCGGACTCACCGCCTGCTGGTGCGTCGCGTGGCTTGATTTTACAGCTTGATGAGCAGCACATGACAGCAAAGGTGGACCGGACCTATTTTCATGATCCTCCTATTCATGCATCCCATCAGGGGAATATGCAACAACTGCCCAACGGCAACCAGTTGATCGGCTGGGGACAGGGACCTTATGTTTCTGAATTCAAATATGCCGGCAATACGGAGGGGAATCCGGCTTTGCATATGATTTACGATATGCATTTTCCAGGCGATAATTTTACGTACAGAGCATTTAAAAATGAATGGGTTGGACTGCCGCTTGAACCACCTGATATGAGGGTGGGGGTGTATGGGAAACAAATTGCGATTATTTATATGTCGTGGAATGGTGCTACAGAAGTGGAGGCCTGGAAGGTGCTGGCTGGTTGGAACCCCTATGCAATGGCGGTTGTAGCTTTTAAGGAACGAAACGGATTTGAGACAACTGTGAAATTAGATGGTGTTTGTCCGTATTTTCAAGTCTGTGCATTAGATGATGTTGGTGCTGCGATTGGCAAGTCGCGGATGGTTTGTGCACCGATTTCTTGGGTTAATTTAGGCTGCAAGTCTTCATGGAGCTAAGAACTACTTCGAAAACCGCAATAAAGAAACCTTAGAAACGAGAAATTACTTTCCCGATTCCAAGGTTTTTCGTGATGCTCGGCTGCTTCATGTCATCGGTTTTCGTATACTTATGTTCGATCCCAGAAACGTTTTTGAGCGATGGCTGCGACAAATTGATTGGCGAAATCTGGGTTATCAGTTGCTGATACGACGCCGATTCCGTTGTTGTGTTCGGTCTGTGCAATATAGGAATCCTTGCCGCTAGAAACTCCGATTGGCTTCAGGTGCATATATTGCATGCGCACAAAATCGAAAATAATCTGATCGAATTTCAGTTGGTTTTGGGATTTTCCGCCTGCGATATAGATTGCATCAAACAGGGACGGGTGAACGGTTAGGAATGTTTTAGTAGGCTCAAGAACTGTACCGTCTTCACCAGTGACTGAACCAAGTTTTTCAGCAATGATTTCCACCATAACACCATTTTCTTTAAGGGTGTCAAGCGTCTCTTTAACCTCTTTTCCGTTAAACCCTTCACCGATCAGCACGCCGACCTTCTGCGTCATTGCAGAATGAGGAGAGTTCAGCTGACTAAGTGATGCATAGCTTTTGTCTACATCTACGTGTTTGTTTTTTGGACGCTCGACCCCAATATTATCCGCAATCATACCCGCCATCTCGGTATCGACATTGGCCCACATCTCTACATTCATCTCACGTACTTCCTTGCTCTTTACGCTTCCTAAGTGGAAACTGAATGACTCGATCAGGTCCAATCTCTCAGGCTCAGACAAGCTGTTCCAAAAGATTCTGGCTTGTGTATAATAATCCTCGAATGAATCGCTTGGATGTTCCCGCGTCACATGTCCTTCCACTGTTTTTGGATAGTTTTCATAGCCACCTTGTTCAGGCGGTGTTTCAGCTGGCGTATTTCCAGCCAATGAATTGCTGTGCATATGGACGTTGTCGGTATCGATCGGATGCTTCTGATAGCCGTCACGGAAGTTGTTGGCGACATCCGCAATCGGGCGGTTCACCGGCAGTTCCTCATAATTTGGAGAGTTCTGACGATACAGTTCAGTATCCCGATAGGCGAATGAACGGCCTTGCAAGACAGGATCATTCGAGAACTCAATACCTGGAACCAGATTAGACGGGTTAAATGCGGATTGTTCTTCTTCCGCAAAGAAATTGTCCATGAGACGGTTCAGCGTCATCTTTCCGATTATTTTCAGTGGAACTTCTTCCTCGGGCCAAAGTTTGGTGTCATCCAAAATATCGAAATCATACTTGAATTCATCTTCTTCAGCGATCAGCTGCACGCCAAGTTCGTATTCTGGATAGGACCCGCTTTCAATTGCCTCGATAATATCACGACGATGGAAGTCTGCGTCTACTCCGCCGATCATGTTTGCTTCATCGAGTTTCAAGGAATGCACACCTAACTTCGGTTTCCAAATAAACCGAACGAACGTCGAGATCCCTTTTTCATTGACGAAACGGAATGTGTTGATTGGATAAGCCTCCATCATTCTCCAGCTTCTAGGACGGCCACGCATTGACATCAGCCACATGACCATATGCGCAGATTCAGGATTACTCACTACATAATCCCAAAAATTATCATGCCCAACGGTTGCTTGTGGAATATGTGTTTTTGGTTCAGGTTTTGCCGCGTGTGATACATCCATGAATTTCATTGGATCGCTTAGGATGAAGACAGGGAATTGCAATGAAAGCTGATCATAGTTTCCTTCCTCCGTATAAAACTTGATCGCTATACCCCGGATATCAACTGCTGTGTCCTTCGATCCCCGGTTCCCTACGAAATTGGAAAAGCGGACGAAAAGAGGTGTTTTCTTCCCTGGTTCTTGCAAGAATTTCGCCACTGTGTAGTCTTTCATCGACTCATACAGTTCAAAGTCTCCGTAAACTCCGAACCCGCGTGCGTGCACAACTTTTTCGGGAATCCGTTCACGGTTGAAATGAGATTGCTTTTTATAGAAATGAAAGTCTTGCATTAGAAGCGGCCCCCGCTTACCGGCACGCAACGACTTTTGATCGTCTGAAACTTTCATTCCGCTTTCCTCGGTCATTTGCTTATCGGGTCCGGTATTTGTTAGGCGGAATTGTTCCAGTTGTTCGTCTTTACTGTCTTTATTCTTATGGTTCTGATCCATCTCTTCATCATCCTTCTCTTTTAATTTTTTGAGTGCAATCAAGCGTCAAAAAGTTATGAGACTAGCAAGAATTCATCCCGCTAGATATCCCTTTGACTACACATCTTCCCCGAAAGAGACTTTATTAAACTGTAGTAGTTTACAGTTAATAAGTGAATCCGCAAAAAAACAGACACTGCTGCATAGGTGCAGGTGCCTGTTTTCTAAAACTTTGTTACGCGGTGACCGAAACTGCTCGTGTTCGGGGACGTGTAGCCTGAAACCATTTTTTGAATAAAAGAATAATGATGACGAGATCAACAGCATCTCCTCCGTAATACATAAGCATGGCCCCTGTGCGTGCTTGATCAAGAGGTACGCCTTCTGGAGGGTAAGCATAAATGTATTTGGACAAGATCCCGTGTCCTGCAAGAGCAACAATAAAGACTAGAGTCCGGTAAATGTAGCTGAAACGATGGAAAACCGGGTCGATGTACAGTAAGGAAATGGTGAATAAATAGCCCGCCACAAATACATGGATATGAACGAGAACATGTAGCCAGAGTTGGTGGTGCATAGTCATATACAAGTCGGTAGTATACAACAGCCAAAGTCCGCCGATGTTGAGGAAGGTAGCGGTAACAGGGTGAGTATAAAATTTTGAGAGTCGGCTTTTCAGCAAGCGGCACAGCTGCCTTGCATGATGGACTGAGAGCACGCGCAACAACAGTGTCATCGGAGCCGCAAGAGCCAGTAGAAGGGGACCGAGCATTCCAAGGAATAAATGGCCCATCATATGCACAGTGAAGTTCCCGTGGGAAGCTTCGGCAATTGGTCCAATCACGGCGCTCGCCGAGAGTAAAACACCAAAAAACCAGAACATAGTACGAATCCATGGCCATTGGCGCCGAGATGCGTGCCGATTGTTCTTGAAAACTCCTGCAAGATAAAGCACGATAGCCAACACTGCTGGAATGCCAAATAAGACATCGGTAAAAGGGAACGGAAAATCATGCAACATGAAGTTCCCCACTTCCTGCCATCCGCTCATCCTGTCTTGCCGACCTTAATAGCCAAACTCCCGCCAAAATCATGAGTACAGCGCTAATATTCCAAACCAAGTCATACGGGACGATATCGACATTGTAGCGTATTTGGTGAATTCGCATGACTTTATGTTGTATCGTGCCGTCGTATAGCTGAAAGGCCCCACCACCAAGCAGTTTTCCTCCCCAAAACATTTTATGCCATAATGCATCTCGCCTCCGTAAATCGGCGACCAAATATAAGCCGCCGACTGTTGCAAACCAGCTGAACGCGTGAAACAATCCATCTGAAACCAAACCGACTGCGATCGTCGATTTATCATAAAACTTATGCCAATGCAGCAACTGATGAAAAAGAGTCTCGTCCAAGAAAGCTACAAAGCCGAGCCCAAACAATATGCCTGCCCATAAGTTCTTACTAGCGAACTTCGAACGATTCGTCCAGTTGGTTACTTTCTTTATAGTCATATAAGAGTCGCCGCCTTTATGGTGTTTATACTTAATTATTACCAAAAGAATGGGCGGTTAAACCAAGTTTGGAGAGTTTTGGGAATAAATTGGTGGAGGACACGAAGGGATTTCACTTATCTCAAAAGGGCTGTTAAATGCAAAGAAAGATAAAGGAATCTATAAAATGAAGTTTAATCCGATTACTGAAATGTAATAATCAGGGGCTATATGTTATTGTTCAGCAAACTATTATGGAAGCAGCCGCAAATTCTACCAACAGAATATTGGGAGTTTATAGTAATCGTTATTGTGATTGCAGTAATTTCTGCTAAGCTTCCATGTCATGATAAAGTCTCTTCTTGAATAAACTACCAGGCCCCCAAATCTGTAAAGTTTGGAGGCCTGGTAATACATATATACATAAGGACTTAGCGTTTATCACAAACGTTTATCGGCATAAAAGTTGTTCACCGTATGATGTGCAGGATCATATGGCTTCAAGACATAGCCTTGCGCTTGCAGCCATTCAATGATCTCGGGAAGGACTTTTGCTGTTTGGCTGCGGTCATGCATGAGAATCACGATGTTCCGATTGCCTGTTGCATAGGCTTTCTTCACGCCTGTCTGAATGTTCTTCACGATGCGTCCCGCCTGTTGGTTCGTATATTTCCAATCCTCCGAATCAACGTTCCAGTCCCATAGTTTATAATCGTAGCGGATGAGCTCATTTCGCATAGCTGCAGTCACATACGGCTTGCTGCCATAAGGAACACGCACCAACTTGGTATCGTTTCCAGTGATTTGCTCAATCAGCCTAAGTCCTTTATTCATCTCATCCATGAAACTTTTTGTAGTCTGATAGACCTTATTGGCGTCATGCGTCATACTGTGTGAGCCGATATAATGACCGGCTGCTGCTGTCTCTTTGAAAATTTTTTGTTGATCCTTCATTTGATTCCCAATGAAGAAAAAGGTTCCTTTGACGTTATACTTTTTCAAGATGGCAGTATTGGCAGATGTGAATCGATTCGGTCCATCGTCAAATGTGAGATAGACATTCGCTTTGCCAGAGTCTTCCGGCTTTGCTTGCATGTGCTTCTTGATGACGGATTCGAAATTTGCATGCGGCATATGTTTGTAATCATCGCGATAAATCCGCAGTGTCTTAAATTTAGGGAAGTAATGTGTTTTGAAGCCCAGTTCGTCCGCGATGTATGTGACGGTAATATACAATTTTCCATTCAGCTCAACAATCGGTGAACTGGTCTGGAGAATGCCGTCTTTCCTCGTTTCCTTTGTTGCATAGTCATACGTATAGTCGGCTCCTCTTTTACGTACATGCATGACACCGTCTTCAATTTCCAAAGGCAGATAAAGGAACTTTGCGATTTCACCTAAAGGGACACGGGTATTGTTGCCGATTACAGGCACGTCATTAATAGGTAATATTCTGTCATGCAACCCAATATAACGTTTATCATTCGTGACAGCCGCATCTACAGACATGGATCCAAGAATAAAAAGCAAGGCGAATAATACTCCGAGCAATCCCCAGATTCTTTTTTTCATTTTCATCCCTCATTTCGTATAGAGTAGGTCGTAATCGTAATTTAGTATCTTTCGACAAATCTATGAAATCTCCTATACTCATCGCAACATACAATAGTCTAAATTTTTAGCGAAAACAATTAAGTTATTTACTTTGGAGAAATCGGTGCCAACCTCTCCGGAAACCTTCCGGCACAAGTAGTTGGTTAGATAACTTTTTCGTATCTTCATTAAAAACTATTATTATAAAAACATGGGTAAACGATGTTTACTTTCAAAATTTAGATGGTAGAATATTCTGTAATAGGAGGTATTACTATGTTTTGCGTAAAGAAGAATCCCCAATATACATTTGACTCGTTCTTGGCTGTAAAGGATACATTGGATGATTTGGACAATCCTTTTTTAGTGGAAGTGTTGTCGAATTTGTCTAAAGAAGATTGGGGGGAGATGCATCGCAGACTTCAACCATTCGCAAACAAACTTTCCACTTCGTGGCGAGCGACGGTCAATGAAATTGCCAGACCCGAGAATCATCCGAAGTTGCGTCAATATGATGCATACAACCGCCGAATTGATCGCATAGTTCGTCCGGCGGAAGCGCTTAAACTCACAGAAGAAGTATTTGGCGAAGGACTATTTTCAATGAAACAACTTACTTACGAAGGAATTATGAAACGCTATTTACTGCATGGAAATGGTGAAGCGGGAATTACATGTCCTGTAGCATGTACGGATGGTCTGATTGAATTGATTGAAGCGTTTTATGAAGAAGTTCCAAAAGAGGTCAAAGAGATTCACGCACATGCAAAAGAAGGGATTGATGGGAACTTCGCTATTGGCGCACAATTCATGTCGGAGATCCAAGGAGGTTCGAACATTCCTGCCAATCTACTAGAGGCGGTTCCTATGGATTCGCATTATCTATTGTATGGCAATAAATTTTTCTGTTCCGCTGTGCATGCTGATTATTCGGTCGTGACGGCAAAAATAGAAGGTACGGAGAATATTGCCGTATTTGTTGTGCCCTCCTATTTGCCAGGAGACAAAGAGAAAGAACTACGGAATGGCTACCGCATTAATCGATTAAAATGGAAATTGGGCACAAGTGAGCTTCCTTCCGGAGAAATTGATTATGAAGGGGCGGTAGCATACCGAATTGGACCTGAAGACCGTGGGGTTGCTTTAGCGGTCGGCATCGTTCTGACGCGTTCTCGCTTGGACATCGGCTTTGCCAGTGCAGCATTTGTCATGCGTGCAGCTAGAGAGGCGAAGCTTTATGCGCGCTTCCGCCATGTGTTCGACCGGACGATTGATGGTTTTCCGATGGCAGCTGCACAACTGGAAGAACTCGAAGGGGCAGCAAAGCGAATGACGGCTACAGCGTTTCATCTGTATAAGATGTTTTTGGAGCAAGATGACTACGATGAGCTGCAGCAGTTTGCTTTGCGGGAATTGATTTTACTGCAGAAAATATATGCTGCCAAAGAAGCTGTCGATCATTTACGGTTGGCAATATCCCTTTTCGGCGGGCATGGTGCAATAGAAGATTTTTCAGCCATACCGAGATTGTTTCGGGATAGTCTTGTCAATGAACTATGGGAAGGACCGCGAAATGTATTGCTGACACAAATTTATCGGGATCTTTTCCGGCTGCGTAAAACCGTACCGATTGAGACGGTTTTAGAAACCATGTTTCCGCATCTATCTCTAATAGATGTGACACAATATACTTCGCGCATCGAGGCGATCATGGGGATTAATATTATGGAAGCTCCGACCCCATTCAATAAGATGGCTGCGATGAATTGGGAATCGTTATGGGAGGAACTGTTTTTGTCATTTCAACAAGCTGTGACGAAACCTTTTGAAGAGCAACCGATTTTAAGAGAGGAAATACTGAATAACTTATAGAGGGGTGTTCGGGAGATGGAGATGAATATTGGAAGCGTATTGCGCAGTAGAGCAATAATGATGGGGGAGAAGGTCGGCTTTATACATGGCGATACCAAGATTACTTTTGAAGAGATGAATGAGCGGGCGAATTCGTTTTCCGAGTATCTGCAGGAAATAGGTTTGAGCAAAGGCGACACCATGGCCATACTATGTAAAAATAATGAACAGGCAATTGCCGCGTTTTTTGGTGCTGCAAAGATCGGAGTCATTTCAGTCATGGTGAATTGGCGCCTAGGGAAAGAGGAGTTGCAATATATTCTTTCGCATAGTGAAGCAAAATTAATTGTCTACGATGAAGTGTTCCAGACAACTATTGAAGATCTGAAGAAAATGATCCCGGCATCCCATTATATTTCCAGTAGCACATCACCATCCTTTTCTTCCGTTTGGGGACAAAAGACGAGAGAGCCTATATATGAAACAACCGGAAATGATCCAATCCTTATCATGTATACATCCGGGACAACAGGTAAACCAAAAGGAGCATTATTGTCGCATAATAATCTCTTAGCCACGTCCATAGGCTTGTCCCATACGATTGATTGGCGGGAGAGTGATAAGTTCCTGATGGTAGCTCCATTTTTCCATATCGGAGGCTTGGCACCGTTAATCACGAATGTCCATACAGGTGCTGCCATGATTCTGATGGAAGATTTCAATCCGACAGCAGCTTGGAAACTAATTGAATCAGAACGGATCACAACGATGATGACTGTGCCCGCCATGTTGACATTTCTTCTGAAAACGTATCCAGCAGTCTCCGCCGATATTTCTTCATTGCGTAACATCACTTGTGGGGCATCGGCTGTTCCAGCTCCTCTCATTTTGCAGTTTAGGGAGATGGGGATTCCGGTTCAGCAAGTCTATGGAATTACGGAATATGCCGGTGCTGTAACATTATGGAAGGAAACGCAACATCCTGATAAATATGATTCCATGGGTAAACCGGTTATGCATGGGACGCTGCGAATTGCGGATACAGACTCCAAAGAGACATTGCCGAACGGTGAAATAGGAGAAATTATTATCGGCGGACCACAAGTATTTGTCGGATACTATAAAAATGAAGAAGCGTATATGAGTACAGTGATTGACGGAGAATTCCACACAGGAGATATTGGCTATATTGATGAACAAGGGTTTCTCTATGTCGTGGACCGACTGAAAGATTTGATTATCAGCGGCGGTGAAAATATTTACTCATCAGAACTTGAGCAAACATTAGCCCAGCATCCAGCCGTCGCGGACGTGGCGGTCGTAGGCGTGGTGAATGAACAATGGGGCGAAGTACCAAAAGCCTTCATCGTGAAAGCTAAAGACGTAGAGGTATCAGTGGAAGATATAATAGAATTTAGTAAGGAAAAGTTAGCATCCTACAAAGCTGTGAAAGAGGTAGTGTTTGTAGATCAATTGCCACGCAATGCGGTCGGGAAGATCCTGAAGCAAAGATTAAAAGAAATGGTCTCTATTTAATAAGTGAAATAGGAAAAATGAAGGCCGAGGGATTGCACTAAAGTCAGAGGTATCTTTCACTTAAAGCTATTCCTCGCTTATTTGCACAAAGGCTTTCCTTATAAAAAAACAAGAGCCGCTCGAAAAGTCGGATGAAAACAACTTTTTGAGCGGCTCTTACGTCTAGCGATTAAAATAGTTTAGTTAGTTGGCTGCAAATGGCTTATATATAGTTTGGACAGAGATTTTATACGGTGCAACGCTTGTTCGGTTGTAAGTGTTGAATAATTCTTGTAGGTAATAAGCAGTCCATTCAATGTGGAAAAAAGCAACTGGGCTTCTCGTCTGGTATCGACTGGAAAGAGGGGCTTAAGTGCTGACTCGAAAAGCTTCATTAATCCTGCGATTTCGTTGTGAATCGGAATCGTAGGTCTTCTTTCGTTCGCTTCTAACATAAAGTACGCCATCATTTGGAACAATACTTCGTCCTTAAACATATAGCAGATATACTGTTCTACTAGTTCAGAGAGCTGATGGAAAGGCGTTAGCTTCCCGATTAATTTCTGCCCTTCCACTTTTATCGCTTCCATGTAAAGATGTTGTTGGTCATCAAAATATTTATAAATCAGTGCAGGCGAAACTTCCGCATACTTGGCTATGTCTCGCATACTGACATCTGTAAAGGGCTTTTTGCTAAATAAGTGAACTGCTGCATCTATCATACGTTGTTGGTTGGCTTTCTTCTTCTCTTCACGTGTCATTGGCTTCTCCTTAAGATGTAATATGTCCATCATACAGTGAAGTGGAAGTGAGGTCTAACAGCATTTTTTCAATCCTTCAGTAATCCTTGAAATCATCTCATTTGATTGAAAAAAGATAATTTTTAGACTATTATATTGACTTTAAAAATCTAACTTCTATAATTAGCCAATAAACAGAGTTATAGGAGACGGAATTTTTCGTCTTAAAGGCGAGTGCAAAATTAAAAGGAGTGAATCAATGTGGATTTAAAGTTAGAAGGGAGAAATGCTCTTGTGGTAGCTTCAAGCAGGGGTCTGGGAAAAGCTATCGCACAAAACTTATTACAAGAAGGAGCTAATGTAGTAATCACAGGAAGAGATGAAATAAAACTAAAAAAAACTATGCAAGAATTAAGAGATCTGAATAGGGGAAATGTCAGCTGCAAGGCATGCGATATCACAAATTATGAAGAAATTAAGGAATTAGTACAATTTGCCAGAGGGGAATTTGGGAAAATAGATGTATTGATTAATAATTCCGGAGGCCCGCCGGCTGGCAAGTTTACAGAGCTAACCGACGATTCTTGGGAAGAGGCATTTGAATTGACTCTGCTGAGTTATATACGCTTTGTCCGTGAGGTTCTGCCGGACATGAAAGAAAAAGGAGGTAAGATTATCAATCTTGCTTCCAGTTCAGTTAAGCAACCGATCCCCGGCTTAATTTTGTCGAACGTCTTCAGGAACGGTGTTGTCGGGCTGTCAAAAACATTGGCTTCTGAGCTTGCGCCTTTTAATATTTTAGTCAATGTCGTCGGCCCCGGTCTAATACTCACCGATCGCCTGGAGAGCATTCAAAAAGAGGAGGCGGAACAGAAAGGTATAACCAAGGAAGCATTAATCAAAGAGCAGTTAGGTAAAGTTCCATTGGGCCGTTATGGAACTGCGAATGAATTTGCAAAAATCGTGACCTTTTTAGCTTCGGGTATGAACACTTATGTTACAGGAGAGACGATTCTGATTGACGGCGGTATGATAAATTCAATTTGATTTATCCGACTGACGGCAAAAAACTCGGAGCAAACGGTTTTATATTTAAACTAAATATTCTTAGGGAAGGCCGCTGACTTATGAAGAACATTAAAGTATTTATCACTTTGATTTTGGTTATGTTCATTTGGGGCGTCAATGTATCGGCACTGAAATTTCTCGTTAATTATTTTAGTCCGATTACGATTACATCAATTCGGATTCTTACAGCTTCCTCTTTAGTATTTATAATTTTATTCATCCTTAAGATTATACGACTGCCTCGTAAGAAAGAATGGTTATATGTTTTTGGGGGAGCTATAACCAGTGTTGCGGCGCATCATTATTTTTTATCCGAGGGACTGACAAAGACCTCAGCGGCAAACGGAGGATTAATCTTAGGGCTGGGTCCACTTCTGACAGCTGTATTATCCGTTTTAATATTAAAGGAAAAGGTAACGATGATCCGCTTTGTTGGTTTCTTGTTTGGCGGTATAGGGGTCAGCGTGATCGTACTAGCCGGAAGTAAAACATTAGGTGAAATCTCTATTGGGGATATTGAAATTTTTGTCGCCATAGTTTCGCAAGCTTTTAGCTTTATTTTAATTAAAAAAGCTTCCGAGACAATGGATCCCAGGCTTCTTACTGGCTATATGTTTTTTATAGGTTCACTAATCTTATTGCTGATTGCTCTCGTTAAGGAACCAAATGGTTTCAGCGAGTTATCAAAAGGTAATGCTTCCGTTTGGTTGATCTTCCTGTTTTCTGCTCTGCTGGCAACTGCGGTCGGCCACATGATATATAATTCGGCTATTGAAAAGATCGGTGCAGCCCGGTCATCAATTTTCTTAAATTTAAACACATTTTTTTCGTTGATAGGGGCTGGTTTATTTTTAGGAGAAGCCATACTCCTGGTTCACTTTGTTGGACTGACATTTATTATTGCAGGCGTCCTACTTGGTTCGGGATCTTTAGAGACATTGTTGAGATCAACAACAATAAAACAAGAGCAGACAGATTCTTTGCAAGCTGATGATCACAAAGGTAAACAGGATATTTAGTAAGATAAATCATACCGAAATTCTCATAGAATATTGCTGGATAGAGTGGCGGCTATGTCAGAGTAGAGGAAATATGAATAGACATTTAATTAAATAATCAGTCAAGTAAATAAAAAACCTCTTGATTTATCTGACAGGTTTGAATATACTTTTAAATAATAATCAAGAGTTAGAAATATCTAACCTTTCAGACTCTTAATTAAAACAAGCTTTTAGCTGTTGGCCAGCTATTAGTAAAAAGGTAAAAATAGATTTTACTGCAATCGCTGTTAAAAAATATTTCGGCATAAAGTCAGAACGCTATTCAGCATTAATGAATGATGACATAAATAAGAGGATGTGGTAGCTTTGAAAGTTGCTTTAATTGGGTTAGGAAAAATGGGAAGTAATCTGGCGAAAAATATTTTGAGAAATGGCTATGACGTTGTAGGTTATGATATTCTTCCTCAAATCAAAGAAAAGCTTCTGCAAGAAAAAGTATTTCAAACCAAAAAGTTCGAGTTTATTAGTAAATGGGAATCGCTTATACATAAAATCGAACCGGAGGACATAATCTTTATTTTAATACCCCACGGTGAAGAAACTGAGTCTATGCTGAGTGAACTTTTGAAAGCCCTTCCAAGAGGAGCGACCGTGTTGGAATGTGGAAATTCTCATTATAAAGACATTGAAAAATGGGAAGTTGACTATAGAAAGGCGGGTCTGAATCTGCTCGATGTCGGGACGAGTGGCGGTGTGGAAGGGGCAAGTGATGGTCTTTGTGCCATGATCGGCGGGAATGAGGATAGTTTCAACAGGATCGAGCCGTTTTTAACTGAGATCTGCTGTGAAGGCGGTCTCCTCTACACGGGAAAATCAGGCAGCGGCCATTATCTCAAAATGGTTCATAACGGTATTGAATACGGTATGATGCAGGCGATTGCCGAAGGATTTGAAATATTGAGCGAAAGCTCCTATTCATTTGACTATCAGGATGTCACCAGACTTTGGAATAATGGGTCAGTCATCAGAAGTTGGTTGATGGAGCTTCTTGAACAGTCATTCTCGAAGGATTCCCAACTGGAAACAATTGTCGGAAAGATGAATGCGTCAGGAGAGGCTCAGTGGCTGGTGGAAGAAGCAATGAATTTGAAGGTCCCGGTTCCGGTAACTACATTATCGTTAATGATGCGGAACCGTTCTTTGCAGGAAGATACATTTAGTGGAAAGGTCGTGGCTGCATTACGGAAGGAATTTGGCGGCCATGAGGTAGAGGGGAAGTGATTTTATATGGCCGATGTATTTACGTTTGGAGAATCAATGGTAATCTTCCAGACTCATGAGATTGGCAACCTGGAGGATCTTCCACAGATTTATCAGAAGGTTGGGGGGGCGGAATCCAACTTTGCCACCGGCCTGGCGCGTCTAGGTCATAAAGTTTCTTACATGAGCAAGGTCGGCAATGATCCGTTTGGACGCCGAATTCTTAAGAGCATTAGATCGGAAGGGATCGATACAACCTACTTTCGGATGATGGAAGAAGCGCCCACAGGCTTGTTGTTCAAAGAGCAGAAATTCAGTGACACTATGAACGTATACTACTACCGCGGCGCATCGGCGGCGAGCCGGATGGAGAAAGAAGATCTTCCCGAAGAGATTTTCAGTGAATTAAAATATCTTCATATTACGGGCGTGACTCCGGCGTTGAGTAATTCCTGTAAAGAATTAGTATCCGAAGCGATTGATTTAGCGCGGAAATATAAAGTCAAAATTATTTTTGATCCCAATATACGTTTTAAGTTATGGGACAGGAAAGAAGCATTTACTGTATTGAATGCCATAGCGGATAAAGCGGATTATATCTTGGCTGGTATGGAGGAGGCCGCTTTTCTGACGAATCAAAAAGAAATTGGTTCAATTTGCCGTACTTTGCAAACTAATGAACAGCAAGTGATCGTCATTAAACGCGGAAGTGAGAGCACGGTACTATACGAAAATGGTAATTTTAAAGAGATTTCAGCCGTGAAAGTGAATAATGTAATTGATCCGGTAGGTGCGGGCGATGCATTTGCCGCGGGATTTGTACATGGTCTATTACAAAATTGTCATCTGGAGCAGTGCATCCGTTTTGGCAATACTTTGGGAGCAAGAGTCATTCAGCAATATGGCGACGTAGAGGGATTACCTTCACTCGTAGAATTAAATGAAGAACTCGAAAATGAGTTTACATCAGACGTCAGGAGGTAGTTCTTACATTGCGGAAGTGGGACAAACTGAAAATCATTGAAGAACACGGTGTAGTGGCGGTATTAAGGAAGGTTGATCCCGAACAAATCAGCGAGGTCATCAAAACACTCGTTGGAAGCGGAATCAAAGTACTGGAAATCACAGCAGACAGTGAGCGGAGTTATGACACCATTCGGAATATGAAGAAACTGTATGGGGACCGGGTACTGATTGGTGCCGGAACGGTGCTCGATAAAGAAACTGCTAAAATGGCGGCCGATGCCCAGGCTGATTTTATTTTCTCTCCAAACTTTGACTTGGAAGTTATTCAAACGGCGAATCGGTATGGCTGTATATCCATACCTGGTGTATATACACCTACGGAGATCGTAACGGCTTATGCAGCGGGGGCGGACTTGGTAAAGGTGTTCCCGGCATCGACGTTGGGCCCTGCCTTTTTTAAAGATTTACAGGGTCCGTTGGCTCATATACCGATGATGCCGACAGGAGGAGTGGACCTTGAAAATATGGGTGACTTCTTAATGAATGGGGCGTTGGCGGTGGGTGTCGGCAGCTCGCTGTTGGACAAGAAGTTGATTGAATCAGAGGACTACGAAGGGCTGGCTGAAAAAGCAAAATGCTTCGTGAACCGGTTCAAAGAGGTGAGGTGAATACATGCGAATCAAAGAAATAGAAACTTTCCAAGTCCCGCCCAGATGGCTTTTCCTTAAGATTACGACCGATGAAGGTATAGAGGGTTGGGGAGAGCCGATTGTTGAAGGCCGCGCAGCGACTGTCGAGGCGTGTGTCCACGAACTCAGCGAATATTTAATTGGAAAGGATCCGATGCGAATCGAAGACATTTGGAACATATTGTACCGTTCAGGCTTTTATCGCGGCGGTCCGATTCTGATGAGTGCCATTGCAGGGATCGATCAAGCACTCTGGGACATTAAGGGTAAATTCTTCAATGCCCCTATTTATGAACTTATGGGCGGCGCTTGCAGAGACAAAGTGAAGGTATATTCCTGGATCGGTGGGGACCGACCTTCAGATGTGCTCGATCAAGCAAAATTGGCCAGGGAAAATGGGTTTCAAGCGATCAAGATGAATGCGACTGAAGAGTTACAAATCATCGATAGTTATTCGAAGATTGACAGTGTGTTGGAGAGAGTGGCAATGATCAGGGAAGGGTTAGGTGTCGAC
The DNA here is from genome assembly GCF_019748715.1 of Sporosarcina aquimarina. Classification (GTDB taxonomy): domain Bacteria; phylum Bacillota; class Bacilli; order Bacillales_A; family Planococcaceae; genus Sporosarcina; species Sporosarcina newyorkensis. The sequence goes on from NZ_JACLBZ010000025.1 coordinate 51,543, forward strand.
TTTGGAATCGGAATTGATTTTCATGGACGCGTACATAAACCCATGGCAAAGATACTGGCGAAAGAATTGGAACAATACCGGCCGATGTTCATCGAAGAGCCGGTTCTGGCTGAAAATAACGAGGCGTTGAAGGAAGTGGCCAGACACAGCAATATTCCTATTGCTACCGGAGAAAGAATGTATTCCAGATGGGATTTCAAAAAGGTCCTGCAAGAAGGCTATGTGGATATTATCCAGCCTGATCTGTCACATGCCGGCGGAATAACGGAATGCAAGAAAATATTTTCCATGGCAGAAGCTTATGATGTGGCGGTAGCTCCCCACTGTCCGCTTGGCCCGATTGCGCTGGCTTCATGCCTGCAAGTGGATGCGACGAGCCATAATGTCTTCATCCAGGAACAGAGCTTAGGTATTCACTACAATGAAGGAAATGATGTATTGGACTATCTGAAAGACCCATCTGTTTTCAAATTTGAAGACGGCTATGCCAAGAATCCGACATTGCCGGGGTTAGGAATCGTGATCGATGAGTTCTACGTCAGAGAGAAACAAAAGGAAGGTCACAATTGGAAAAACCCCGTATGGCGGCACGCAGATGGGACGGTTGCTGAATGGTAGGCCCATACAAAAAGAATATCAACAGCGAAGAGAAGGGGGAACTGGCGAGGTTTGCCAGTTTGCTTGTAAAAGATCACTCCGTCATCGGAGTAGGTTCTGGTACGACAATTGAATTTTTTCTGGTGTACTTGTCGGAGCGTATGGAAAAAGAAAAGATGAACCTAAAATTCATCGCTTCCTCGAATAAGATCGCAAAGAAAGCTGAAGAGCTGGATCTGGTTCTAATAGGGATTGAAGAGACGCATTCCATCGATCAGGCTTTCGACGGAGCGGACAGGGTGGACGGAAATGCCAATCTAATTAAAGGAGGTGGTGGATCGCTTTTCCGGGAAAGACAGGTATTGCTGAAGTCTGAGGAGCGATATATATTAGCCGATTGCTCCAAATTTAAGGAAGATTTCTCGGGGCAGGTCATTCCACTGGAAATTATCCCTTTTAATGCGTTCTATACGATTGAAAGAATCGAAGTTTTGGGATACAAGGCGGCCTTGAGAAAAGACGGGGAAAGCTATTTCATCACAGACAATGGCAACTGGATTGTTGATGTAACAAAAGATATTAACGAACCGTTGCTGAACATTTACGAACAACTAAAGTTGATATCGGGAGTAGTGGAAGTCGGATTATTTCTTAACGATGACTTCCGGCTGGTAAAGCCAAAGCAGTTAAATGACGGGTAACCAGGTCAAGAAAACTTCGAAGATAGACAGTCACTTATCAAATCGTCGATAAAGAAGTAAGTTGCAACTGTGAAAGCGTTCGCTTTTCGGTGTTAATACAAAATGCCGTTCATTAATGCAAAACGAGGGGGAGTTTATATTGAAGAAAAATCTACTATTAATATTTGCATTGCTGCTTTTAAGCGTATTCGTGGCGGCTTGCGGTAATGGAAAGAGCGACACGGCCGAGGGTAATACAGATGTGGCAAGTGCTGATGCGGCAACCGATAACGGGGAGACGAAAAAGTTGAGAATTAGCCTTGGTCTGAACGACAAAACGCCTCTGTATAAAAGTTCAGAAAAGTTTAAAGAACTGGTAGAGGAAAAAACAGATACATTGAACGTGGAGATCTATCATTCCGGTCAAATTGCGGATGACCGTTCAGCGATTGAAATGTTGCAGTTCGGTACGTTGGAAATTACGATTCCTTCCACGGCACCATTCACTTCATTCGTCCCGGAATACGGCGTGTTTGACTTGCCTTTCACACTGACGAACACGGACATTGTCGATAAAGTATTGCAAGGTGAAGTTGGAGATGCTTTAGCAGAAAAAGCTAGTGAACAAGGCGTTAAGCAATTGGCTTGGTGGGAAAACGGATTCCGTCAGCTGACAAACAGTAAGCGCGCTGTTGAGAAGATTGATGATCTGCAAGGATTAAAGGTCCGTACAATGGAAAATGATATCCATTTAGGCGCTTGGAAGGCAATGGGAGCAAACCCGACACCTATGGCATTTACGGAATTGTTCACAGCTATGCAGCAAAAGACAGTAGACGGCCAGGAAAACCCTTACCCAACCATTCTATTGGAGAAGTATCCTGAAGTTCAAAAGTACTTAACGGAAACCAACCATATTTATTCTCCGTTTATCTTCTTGATCAGCCAAAAGACTTGGGACGGCTTGACGGAAGAAGAACAAAAAATCGTAGAGAGCGCAGCACTGGAAGCCGGGGAGCACAACCGCCAACTTTCACGTGAAACGGCAAAATCGGCACTTGATGAATTGAAAGAGCAAATGCAATACAACAAAGTCAGCGACTCTGAGTTGGAGAAATTTAAAGAAGCTGTACAGCCTGTCATCGAAAAACATAAGGGAAGCATCGGTGAGGAGTTCGTTGATCAGTATTTGGACGCAATCAAGGGTGCGGAATAAAATCAAAACTCTTTAACAATAAGAATGCAGGTGAGAGGGGCGATCAAATGCCAGTCTTGAGATGGATCGATCATAATTTAGAGCGAGTGATTTTGTTCATATTGCTATTGATTATGACTGTGGTAATTGTCTTGCAAGTCTTTATGAGATATGTAGTTGAGAGCTCACTCACATGGTCTGAAGAATTAGCCAGATTTTGTTTCGTCTGGCTAATTTACATAGGGATTAGCTATGGAGTGAAAAAAGCAAAGCATATTCGGGTGGAAGCATTGTTGTCGGTATTTAAACGGCGCGGAAAGTATGTAATTAACATGATTGCGTACCTTTTGTTTTTATTCTTTGCCCTATTTGCAGTCTACTATGGCTTTTCTATATACCAGGTCATCAAAGATACAGGACAGGTGGCTCCTTCTATCCGGATCTCCATGTCAATCATGTATTTGGGGATGCCTGTCGGGATGCTCTTAACCTCTTTTCGTTTGATCCAGAGGATATATATAGAAACGAAGACGTATCGAGCCGATGAAGAAGTAATCGATAACGATATACCAAGATTATAAGGAGGGAGATATAATGGGCGTCTTAATCTTTGTATCTTTTGCCATTTTATTGATACTTACCGTACCCATTGGAATTGCCCTAGGCCTGTCAGCGGTCATTGCCCTTCTCATTGACGGATCGATTCCAGTAGAGTTCATCATTAAAGAATTAACTACTTCCACAAACTCTTTCCCGTTGTTAGCCATCCCATTCTTCATCTTAGCAGGTGAAATAATGGGGAAGGGCGGTATTTCCATCCGACTAATCGCAGTTGCAGAAGCATTAGTGGGATCTGTCACGGGCGGCTTGGCATTGACAGCTATTGTTACATGTATGTTTTTCGCTGCTATTTCAGGATCCGGGCCCGCGACTGTAGCGGCAGTCGGCAGCCTGATGATTCCGGCTATGGTGAAAAAAGGGTATGATATTAAATTTTCGACAGCGGTCGTTGCGTCGGCCGGTTCAATTGGTGTCATCATTCCGCCTTCCATCCCGATGGTCATGTACGGTGTATCCGGAAGTGTCTCCATAGGCGATATGTTCATGGCGGGTATTATTCCGGGAATATTGGTAGGTTTTGGATTGATGGCCTATGCCTACTATTACTCGAAAAAAGCCGGATACAAAGGCAGCACGGAAAAGATCTCTTTCAAAAGAATTGTGAGACAAGTCTGGTTGGCGAAATGGTCATTATTGATTCCGGTCATTATCTTAGGCGGAATCTATGGCGGGATTTTCACGCCGACAGAGGCTGCGGCCATTGCGGTTTTCGTCGGATTTGTCATTGGTGCGTTCGTATACCGAGAATTGAAGTTCAAAGATATTTCCAGTATCTTCATCGATTCTTCGCTGATGACTGCAACCATCTTGATTATTGTCGGCAGTGCCACAGGGTTCGGGAAGCTACTGGCAATGGAGCAAGTTCCGATAAAAATTGCGAACTATATGCTTTCGCTTTCTTCAGAGCCATTTGTAATCATTTTACTGATCATTGGGCTGCTGCTGATCGTCGGATGTTTCATGGATACCATTGCTGCAATTATTATTCTGACACCCATCTTGCTGCCGATCGGAACGGCAGTAGGTTTTGATCCGGTACACTTCGGTATCATCATGATCATCACATTGGCAATTGGATTTATCACCCCGCCGGTCGGAGTCAACTTATTCGTCGGTTCCAGTATTTCAGGGGTCAGTATGGAATCTTTATCCAAAGCGATCATTCCATTCATTTTAGCAATGATCTTTGTTCTGTTAATCGTTTCATTTATCCCTGGCTTATCGTTAGTGTTTTTGGATTAATCTTTAATTGGAGTGATTAATATGTTATTTCCCCATATGCGCAGCAGAATAAACCCTTATAAAGAAAATGTGCAAGGAAAAGCGAATGAACCTATTACTGTGGCAGGACTTCTTGATAATGCAAAGAAGATACTCGGTCCGCTGTATGAAGGCGGGACGCCGGACTGGACGCTAGAGAATATCGTACTCAGATTAGAACAAGATGCGCCACGGATTGCAATCATAGGCGGTTCTGAGGATCATCCGGCGCATATTATGGATTATATGACTTCTTCACGCGCGGCGGTCAGGATCTGGCAAAACGGTGGTGTACCTTTCTATTTTTCAACTCCTGTCATGTGCGATGGCACCGCCCAATCCAATCAAGGAATGAGCTATTCCCTGCAAAGTAGGAATGCTGTGGCGCAGATGATTGTAAATCAGTTGGAGGCGCACAGTTATCACGGGGCATTCGTCATCCAAGGGTGCGATAAACAGCCGTTGGGTGTCGTAAGCGGACTCGCTCATTTGGACCGGCTCAGACAATTCAGAGGGGATCAGCCGTTTTTTGCGACATTTGCTCCGGCTCATGTCCTGCAAGGCGGCACCATCCCTGAAGATGTAGTAGTAAAGTTGAACGCTGTTTATGACAAGGCGATTGAAATGGACCAAGTGGAAATTGCAGAAGACTTAAGGGACACGATGAATTATATTCTTCAATGTTCATCCAATACTTCTTTCCAAGGAGTATTTGAGAGGGCGGTGGAGAGAGGGATTATCACCGAAGAAGAACATAAATACTTCGAAATCAAATTGGCAGCGGCTACTTGTGACACCCAAGGAGGAGTCTGTGCATTCAATGGAACAGGAAACAGTTCCCGGCATCTGGTCGCGGGTCTCGGACTTGTGCATCCGGCCCTTGAGCTCTTGACACAACCACCGAATCAACAGCAGGTCAATGAGGCAATTGATGCGTTGGCTGTCATGATCAATAAACCAGAATATGGCGTATCCCGATTGGTGCATTCCAATATTAGGAACGCAGTCCGCATCCACAGTGCTTCCGGAGGTTCTACCAACTTAATGATGCATATGGTGGCAGCAATGATTTATGCAGGCTATGATTTCACACTTTTCGACGTTGAAAAAATCTTGAAAGAACAACCGATACCTGACCTCTTCAATTATTCTCTGACAGAGGGCCGGGATATCTTCTCATTGGCAATGCAGTGCTGCGATGACACGAGTCGGGGCATGGAGACATTGTTTTATGAACTGATGCAGAACGACGTGACGATGGACCAGGATTCTCTGACCGTGACGGGCTCGTCATGGAGAGAAAGAATGACGTACAGTGAGAGCCTGCCGGCAGACAATGTCACGGAAAATCAAGTGATCGTGAGCAATCCAAGAAGACCGTTCAGCGGGGTGGATGTACTCCGCGGCAATTTCTTTGAAAGTGCCGTTGTAAAGATCAGCGGCATGCCGACACCTCAATTGGATCAGTTCGACGATAAGATGGCTTTCGTATTGTATTTTGATAATGAGGACCAGGCAAACCAAAGTCTTTTGGATTCCAAATTAATTGATAACATGATGGCGAATAAACTGTTCAGCTATGAAATGCTAACAGCCTTAGTGAAATATAATACGCCCGATGAATATGAAGAGTTGAAAGATCTTGACTATAATGCGCTATTTGGGGAGATGACGAAAAGAGGCATATTAAAACTTGCACTTGTGATCTCCGGACAGGGACCATTGGCATTCGGGATGCCTGAAATGTTTACACCGATGCAGCATATCAATGCAAACCGCACTTTGAAGAGGATCTGTACCGTCATTAGCGATGGACGCTATTCGGGAGTCACATACGGTGCGGCAATTGGGCATATGACGCCGGAAGCGATGGATGGCGGAGGGATCGGCTATCTGCAAACCGGTGACATATTGCATCTGCAATTGCGCAAACACTATATTGACTTGGTGAAAGAACTGAACGGCCAAGTTGTATATGAAGAGAAAATCAAAGATAATGAGACTCGAAAGCAATTATTCGAAGAGCGATTAACGAAGATGAAACAGCGTCAGAAGTTAGTGGCTGCAGTCAATCGTATGGTAGGACACACAGACGCTTCAAAAGGGGTTGTCCCGATCCAAGTTTATGAGGAAGCGGATGAAGCTTACGTGCAATAATTGCTAATAAGCAATGAGAAGGTGATTGGTATGGGGCTTGTTCAATCTGTAGTAAGGGCAATTAAGATTTTGGAAGTATTTGATGAAATGAATAAAGAACTTAGCATTAAAGAAATCAGCGCGAAATTGGAACTCAACAAGAGTACGGTCCATGCTCTGCTGAAAACGTTAAAAGAATTTGGCTATATCACACAGAATGCAGATACTGCTGATTATTCATTGGGTTGGAAGTTATATGAGCGCGGCAATTTATTGCTCAGTCAACTGGACTTAAAGACCGCTGCATCAAGTCACCTGCAGACGTTGAACAAAGCGACGAATGAGACAGTCCACTTAGTGACGCGATTGGAGCACGAGGCAATATATATCGACAAAATCAATGGTCACAACACATTGGTGATCTATTCCAGGGTCGGTAAGAAAGTACCGTTGCATTGCAGCGCAGTGGGGAAGGTGCTGGCTGCATATTTACCGGAAGCGAGTTTGACGGAAATATTAAATGACTATGAATTCGCGCAGGCTACCGTAAATTCCATACAAAACCATAACGATTATATGGCAGAACTTGCGAACGTCAGAAAGAACGGCTACGCAGTGGATGACGAAGAAAATGAATATGGAATCATCTGTTTTGCCATGCCCATCTACGATCATAGGAATAAGGTAGTCGCTGCGGTAAGTGTATCATCGCCAAAGAGCAATTTCACAGAGGAAAAAGAGTCCGAGTATCTAAAACTACTAAAATTATGTGTAGACAAAATTTCGCAGGAATTGGGTGCAAATCTAAATGTAAAGGAGAACTATAATGAGATACATTAAGTTCCGCCAAGACGGAGAGATCCATTCAGCATTAGTTACATTGCAAGAAGAAATATATGTAATTAAAGAGGAGGACTACACGGAATTCTATTATGGATTAAAAGAGTCGAATCTTACGGCGAAAGAATATATTGAAAAAGAGCAGCTTCAGAAGAGTGAGTTAAAGTTTGAAGACCTGGAACTTAACCTGCCAATTTTGCCGGACGAAGTATGGGCAGCGGGCGTAACTTACCAAAAGAGCAGAGAGGCAAGGAATTTCGAGACAAAGAAAGATGCCGAACAGGATCTTACATTCTATGATCTGGTATATGATGCGGAGCGTCCCGAAATATTCTTTAAGTCTACCGCACGGAGAATAATCGGTCCGAATGAGGATGTCTGCATCAGAACCGATTCAAATTGGCAGATACCTGAGCCTGAACTGACTCTGATTGTAGGAAAGAAAGAGGATATAATCGGCTATACACTCGGCAACGATATGAGCTGTCGCGATATTGAAGGAGAAAATCCGCTCTATTTGCCTCAGGCGAAAGTATGGAAAAACTCGGGTTCAATCGGTCCGGCAATCTTAATGCCTGAAGCTGTCGAAGACCCATACTCGATCGATATCACGTGCAAGATCTACCGGGATGGCCAGCTGAAGTTCGAGGGGACGGCTTACGTCAATCAGTTAAAGCGAAAGCTGGACGAGTTAGTGCATTACTTGGTCTATGACAATGACATTCTGGAGGGCACCGCTCTCATGACAGGAACTTGTATTGTGCCGCCAAATGATTTCACTTTGCAGGCCGGTGATACGATTGAAATTTCCAGTACGAAAATTGGTATATTGCGAAATGACGTCAGTGCTCCATAAAGTTTAATCTAGATTGATCGGTAGCTTCTACCCAAAACGGCACTTATATGACCCACACTATATGTAGGACATTTGTTGAACTAAGGAAGCTGCAAGCAGTTTATATGCATAAGCAGAAAGGCGGTAAGTCAGATGAAAGGGATTATACCTCCCGTTGTGACGTTGCTCGACAAAGACGGCCGGATCGCAATCGGGAAAAATAAAGAGATGATAGACAATTTAATCGGTCACGGTGTGCACGGTATCGTAGTCTTAGGTAGCTCAGGTGAATTCCCGCACTTTTCTTTAGAAGAGAAAAAGCAATATCTGAAAGAAATTATTCCGTATATAGACAACCGCATCCCGGTCCTTGTCGGAACAGGCGGAACTGTCTTAGAAGAAACGATCGAATTATCCCAATATGCTCAAGAGCTGGGGGCTGAGGGTGTACTTGCAGTCAACCCGTATTACTGGAATATGTCTGATGAGCAGATGTACACATACTTCCATGACTTGGCCGGCTCATTGTCCATCGATTTGTATTTGTATAATATTCCGCAGCTGACCGGTCAAGAAATCCCGGTGAAAATAGTCAAGCAGCTCGCAGATAATTTACATAATATTCGGGGGATTAAAGAGACCGTTGGAAGTATGACCCGCATACGGAATGTGATCGAGGAAGTGGCCAGGAAAGTGGATAATTTCCACGTCTACAGCGCTTTTGATGAACACTTACTGGACGCGCAGTTATTGGGGGCTGCGGGAAGCATCAACGGATCTTCTGTATTTCTGCCGGAAGTTTCATTGAGACTCTATGAAGCGATACAAGAGGAAGACTTTACGGAAATGAAAAAATATCACGTAATACTATGTGAGTTGATGGATATTTATGGTTTGCATCCGTCTTTCTACCTGACAATGAAAAAGGCCGTCCATGAACGTTGGTTTGCAGATCAGCCGGTTGGTTATCGCAAGCCGTTCATAAACAGTAAGGCTTATTTGTCGGATAATATTAAAGAAATTATTTCGGAGTATGCCCGGCAGTCTGCAATTGTTGAATAGGGTATCCGCTGATGTACGCCAATATATATTGCTCGCATGCACCAAGGAGGGGGAAGGCGTTGTGGTTTTTAAAGTTGTCATAACTGACTATGAATTTACTGAATTGGATTATGAAGAACAAGTCTTTGCAGACAGCGGCCTGGACATTCATTTCGTGAAAGCCCAGTGCCGGACGGAGCAGGAAGTGATCGAAGCGGCAAAAGATGCAGACGCTATCATTAATCAATATGCGCCGTTGAACGCCGCCGTATTAAATGAATTGGAAAATTGCAAAGTCATTTCCAGATACGGAGTAGGCGTAGATACAATTGACCTGGATGTGGCGAAGCAGAAGGGAATTGCGGTATGCAATGTGCCGGATTACGGGATTGAAGAGGTGTCCAATCATGCATTGGCTCTCTTGATGGCGTGGTCCAGGAAAATCGTGGAATTGAATAATGCCGTGAAGAGCGGGGTTTGGGATTTTAGAATAAGCCCGCCGGTTTACCGATTCAAGGAACGGTTATTTGCCGTGATCGGTTTCGGAAAAATCCCGAGGCGCGTCATCGAAAAAGTTCAGCCGCTCGGTTTTACTCTGGTGGGGTACGATCCGTTCGTATCGGCTGAAGAAATGGCGAAGTACAACGTCAAGAAAGTAGACTTGGACGAAGCGCTGAAGAAATCCGATTTTATTTCCCTGCACGTTCCGCTGATAAAGGAAACGCGCCATTTGATTAACCGCGAGAATATCAATGATTTAAAGGACGGCGTTTTTATACTGAACACCGCCAGAGGTCCGATTGTTGAGACGGAAGCGTTGATCGAAGGCTTACGCAGCGGCAAGATCGCAGGGGCGGCACTGGATGTCGTGGAGCACGAACCTATCCTTAAAGGCCATGAATTATTGGAATTCCCAAATGTCTATATTACGCCGCACAGTGCTTTTTACTCGGTGGAGGCTGTGGAGGAGCTGCGGACAAAAACTGCCAAAAATGTGGTGGAAGTATTGCAGGGATTAGTGCCGAGTTATCAAATTGTGTAGTTCAATAAAAGGAGAGATATTTATTTAATATAGATATCTCTTTTATTTATGGCAAGGGGTGCTTTTATGGAGACTGTAAAAATTGAAGTGAAACAGTTGCGGCAGCTTATATCGGACCGCTTGAAAGAAAACAGTATATCGCAACAGCATGCGGATATTGTGGCGGACGTGCTGGCCTTTGCCGATAAACGCGGCGTGAAATCGCACGGAATCATGCGGCTGCAGCATTACATCCAGCGCATACAGCAAGGCGGAATCAACAAGGATGCAGACATTACGGTAGAAGCAGTGAATGATGTCATAGCGAAAGTGGACGGAGACAATGCATTAGGCCATGTCGTCGCGAAAGTGGCCATGGATGAAGCGATATCCATCTCTAAGAATAAAGGCATCGGGGTGGCCGTCGCTTCTAACTCCAGTCATTCGGGGGCATTAGGATTCTATGCGGATCAGGCGGCCAGAGAAGGGGTGGTCGGCATGACCTTTGCCCAAGCCGATGCTCTTGTTGCGCCTTACGGAGCTAAATCGGCATTTTTGGGGGCTAATCCTATAGCAGTCGGTATTCCGCATGACGACAGACCGATTGTTCTGGACATGTCAACGAGCAATGTGGCATTCGGCAAAGTCATGATTGAAAAAGAAAGAGGTAATAAGATTCCTTTGGATTGGGGCCTCGATGAAAACGGCATTCCTACGGATGATCCGGCCGAGGTGAAAGCCCTGCTGCCAATGGGTGGAGCAAAAGGCTACGGACTGGCGATCGTCGTGGATGTTCTTTCCGGTATTCTGGCAGGTGCGGATTTCGGGAAGCATATTAGGCCGATGTACGGCGATTTAAGTGAAAAAAGAGGATTGGGTCAGTTTTTCCTTGCCATCAATCCGGAATTCTTCATCGGAAAAGAATTTTTCTTAGAGAGAATGAAGCAGTTTGTCGACGAACTGCATGCATGTGAACCTGCCCCAGGACACTCAAAGGTGTATGTGCCCGGAGAGAGGTCGTTTGAAAATGAAATGAGGTCGAATGAAGAAGGCGTTGAAATAGAAAAGGATATGTATGATTTCCTGCGGGGAAAATAAGATAGTGCCCTTATACGGTCATTATAAAAGTTTGATCAGTAAAGTCACGTTGAAAATAGTAGATCATTTGCTGATAAAAAGTAAACAGCTAAAAAAAAGTATTTAGAATTTAATGATTTTTAAAGTATTGCGACTATTGTTTATATATGATAAGCTTGTTTTAAGGTTTTGTAAAGTGAACCTGGTTTAATACAGTAAACCAAGGGGGTTAGAGAGTTGAGTGAGAAGTATTGGGTGCCTGCTATAGAAAGAGCAGATCGAGTATTGAAGGAAATCAGTCAGCATCCCAATGAATTGCGTTTGATCGACTTATCCAAGAAACTGGAAATAAATAAGAGTTCACTATTTTCATTGCTGAACACGCTGGAAACGCTGGGTTGGATCGTCAAGACCGCGAAAGACAGTTATAACCTTGGTCCGACTGTCGGGACATTTAATTCGATGTACTTAAGTCAGTTCAATTTAATCCAAAGTTTCTATAGAGAAGCCGAAGATGCTGTTTCCAAGATCAAAGAACATATTCAACTGGGCACGCTTGAAGGAAATGACGTTGTGTATTTAGGGAAGGTGGAAGCAAAGACCAGGGTCCATTTAGTAACAGAGCCCGGCATGCGTTTTCCGGCTTACGCTTCCGCCATAGGCAAAGTTCAATTAATCCATCATACCGAAGAAGAAATTGATAATCTTTTCCCTGAAAAACATTGGGAGAAGAAGACTGAATATACAACTTCTACTATAGAGGAACTTTGCAGCAAAGTGAGAGAGGCGAAAATTAAAGGTTATGCCGTCGAAAATCAAGAATCCGCTCTGGGCTTTCACTGCGTTGCGGCACCTATTTATAATTTCGAAAAGCAAATCATCGCGGGTATCAGTTTTACGATGCCGACGAACAGCTGGGAAGATAAATACATGGATGCAAGAGAAGAGATCATCAAGCTTGCAGCCAAATTGTCGAAGTTAGCCGGCTACCAGGAAGTTGCAGAGGACATGGCATCTCTTTAATACTAAATTTATATAGGAGGAACAAAAATGGTTACTAAAAACAACATTACAACTTACAAGAACTTTATTAATAATGAATGGGTCTCATCGCAGTCCAATGAGCTGCTGGAGAGCGTAAGCCCTATGAATAAAAACGAGGTCGTAGGATATGTGCAGAAGTCGACACAGGAAGACCTGAACAAGGCTTTCCAAGCAGCAGACGCTGCCAAAAGCGCATGGAGAAAACTAGGTCAGCACGCGAGAGGTCAGCTCCTGTTCAAAGTGGCCGATATCCTCGAGGCAAATATTGATGATATCGCGCAGACTGCTACAAGGGAGATGGGAAAAACGCTTCCGGAGGCAAAAGGCGAAGCAGCCCGTGGTGTTGCAATCTTGAGATACTACGCAGGAGAAGGTATGAGAAAGAACGGAGATGTGATCCCAGCTTCTGATAAAGACGCGCTCATGTTTACAAAACGTGTCCCTGTAGGAACAGTCGGAATCATCACTCCATGGAACTTCCCCATCGCTATTCCAATTTGGAAACTTGCGCCTGCGCTCGTTTACGGAAACACAGTTGTGTTCAAACCGGCAACGGAAGCTTCTGTGACAGCAGCGAAAATTATCGAGTGTTTCGAAAAAGCGGGTCTGCCTAAAGGTGTTCTGAACTTTATCGTAGGTTCCGGTTCGGTAATTGGACAAGGCCTTATCGAACACCCGTCATTAAACGCAATCACGTTCACAGGCTCCGAAAATGTAGGAAAGTCGGTCGCTAAAGGAGCCACGGAAAGCGGTGTGAAATATCAAATCGAAATGGGCGGCAAAAACCCTGTCATTGTCATGAAAGACGCAGATCTCGATAATGCGGTGGAAGCAGTGATCAGCGGAGCTTTTCGCTCTACAGGACAAAAGTGTACGGCTACCAGCAAAGTCATCGTAGACAGCGCTGTCTATGAAGAGTTCAAGCAGAAGCTGCTTACGGAAACGAAGAAAATCACAGTGGGTAATGGTTTGAATGACGGTATCTGGATGGGTCCGTGTGCCAGCCAGAGCCAATTCGATACAGTAAAAGACTATATCGAGATTGGTAAAACAGAAGGTGCCAAACTGATTGCCGGCGGTGAAGTGCTTGATGGAGAAGAGTTCCAGGACGGCTTCTATCTGACACCTGCGATTTTCGACAATGTCAAAGCCGATATGAGAATCGCTCAAGAAGAAATTTTTGGCCCGGTAATCGCTCTTCTTGAGGCAAACGACCTAGAAGAGGCAATCGAAATCGCGAATAATACAAAATTCGGACTCAGCGCTTCCATCTTCACATCCAATATCGGCTCACTTATGGAGTTTATAGATGAAATCGAAGCCGGATTGGTGCGCATCAATGCTGAAAGTGCTGGCGTGGAACTTCAGGCTCCATTCGGTGGAATGAAAAGCTCGGGGTACGGATCCCGTGAACAAGGCGAAGCGGCTCAGGAATTTTACACAGAGATCAAGACGGTGTTCGTAAAAGGATAAAGAATCCCAATCTATATATGAAAGTAGGTATCTACTATGATGAATCAATCCCGAAAGCTATTGGAAAGTCTGGGGTATCCATCCACTGACTCAAAAGAATTACCGACGTCCACGAAGCGGTTCCCGGACGGGGCACAATATCGGATTGAACTTCCCAGTACTGAAGGCCCTGCAGCTCTTAAAGAGACGCTGGCAGAACTTGACCGTCTTGGAATCACAGTCCATAGAATTTCTCAAGGAAGCGGCATCATGCTGCAGACAGATGAGGAAATCAAGGAAATGTGTGAACTGACTGCTGAACGGGGCATCGAGCTCAGCCTGTTCGTAGGTCCGCGCGGCACATGGGACATCAGTGCGCAGCCTTTCACTTCAGGAGGAAAAGCAATCGGAAACCGGCATGAAGGCGCAGATCAGCTGGTCTACGCGATGGAAGACCTCAAGCGGGGAGCCGACCTCGGGCTGCGCGGCGCATTGGTGGCGGATGAAGGTCTGTTGCTCTTGACGAAAGAAATGAAAAAAGCAGGGCAGCTGCCGGAAGATTTTGTCGTAAAAGCTTCTGTCCAAATCGGCTCGGCCAATCCCGTATCCGTAAAACTGATGCAGGATATTGGAGCAGACACGTATAATGTACCAACTGCCTTGACTCTTTCCAAACTCGCATCCATTCGCCAGGCAATCGACATTCCGATCGATTTGTACATCGAAGCGCCGGATAATATGGGAGGCTTTCTCCGCTATTACGAGATTCCGGAAATCATTCGTGTCCTGGCGCCGGTTTATATCAAATTCGGTCTTCGCAACCATCCGGATGTCTACCCTTCCGGCCAGCAATTCGAGAACTTGAACAATTCATTGGTCAAAGAACGTGTCCGTAGAGCTTCCATCGGCATCCAGATGATCGAGCGTTATTATCCGGAAGCGAAAACATCAGAATTAGGGGCCGAGGGTCTCGGGATAGCCAAAACGAATAAGATGGGCGTGCCTAAATAAAACCGAAAGTATTTACGGGAAATATACAGGATTAACTAGTGTGGTAGATGATCCCGGCAGCTGTTTTACGGGGATCATCTACAATTCCTTCTTATCTCTGGGAAGAAAGGTGAAGGTAGTTATGTCTTATACTTTTAAAGGTTATCTGAGAAAAGACGGTTCAGCAGGAACGAGAAACCATATAGGCATTATCAGTTCCGTCATCTGCTCAAGCACTGTAACGAATGATATTGCGAGTAAAGTCGACGGTGCCGTGTCAATTATCCACTCGAATGGCTGTGCGCAATTAGGCGATGATTTTAACGTCACCAAAAGCATGTTATCGGGAGTTGCCGAAAATCCGAACTTCTACAGCAATCTGTTAATAGGCCTCGGCTGCGAAACCAATCAAGTTTCCGGTTTATTGGCAACTATAGATAAATCGAAGCCTATCGAAGGGTTTAGCATTCAGCAAATGGCCGGCGGCACCAATACGGCTGCCAAGGGTGTTGCAATCGCAGGTGAATGGTCTAAGGAAATCACGGAAGAGAAAAGGATGGAACTGCCGATCTCCAAACTGACGGTCGGAATCATCACGATAGATATTGACGAACAGAAATTGAAGGCGATTACTCCGGTTGTAAGCGCTTTAATCGACACACTCCTGAAGAATGACTCGACAGTTGTTTCAAGTTTGACCAGAACGCTCGAACCAGGCGGTGACTATTTGGCTGAAAAAGCCGAAGACATGCGTGCCAAGGTTGAATTGAGGACATTGAGCAAAGGGCTGAATCGCCGTCGGTGGGAAAGTGATAAGGACTATGCTCTTCGGTCATTCTCCGCAGAGGAGAGAAGCCTTGCAGCAGAGGAAGCCCGGTTATTAGGTTCACACCGTCTGGAAGGGCTATTGGATATCAATGAAAAACCGGGCGGCAAAGGTTTGTATCTCTTGAAGTCCTCGGAAAACATCGTCGAATCGCTTTCCAATTTCGCTTCGGTTGGATGCAATGTTGCACTGATCGTCTCTGCCGACGGGGTCTTGGTGACTTCCAATGTCATTCCCTGCATTAGTATTGCCCCGCAAGATGATAGTCAAAGTCCGCGTGACTATGTCGACATTTATATCGGAAATGATGATAAGGAGCAACAAATTGCAGCCCTGTTGGAGAAATTGATCCAAGTCAGCTCAGGAGAACTGACGGCCCTCGAAGCATATGAATTGGGGGAATTCGCAATTCCACATATAGGTACGACGTTTTAATGAAGGAGAGAGATTAGTATGGAAGTCAGTTACAATGCTTTGAGACTGCATCCAAAAGACAATGTCGCTGTCGCCTTACAATATATCGGGAAAGGCGAGACGGTGTTGATCAGCAATTTCGGCGAAGACCTGATCGCCACAGAAGAAATCTCATACGGTCACAAAATATCGATTCAAGCTATTAAAGAAAATGAAGAAATCACGAAATATGGAGAGTGCATGGGGAAGGCGACAGAAGAGATACCGTTGGCTGCCCATGTTCACGTACACAATGTGCGCGGTCTCAATGAAAATGAGAGGGCAGACATCATCCATCATATGATGAAAACCTAGAAAAGCATCTTGCTTTATACGGAGGAATCAATCATGACGAAATTCTACGGTTATCGCAGACCTGACGGAAGTATCGGTATCAGAAACCATGTGATTGTTATCAATACAGTTGGAAATCTTAGTGCGTTGACCAGGAAAGTTGCGGGTCTCGTCCCCGGAGTAATCCCGGTCATACATCATGGGGGCGAATCTCAATTCCCTGAAGACTATGTACAAACACTTCGGACGTTAGTCGGAACAGCCGGCCATTCGAATGTAAGTGCCGCCCTGGTGATCGGCATGGAGGATGACCGAATAGCGCAAGAAATCGAAGCGGCTTTAATAGAAAAAGGCAAACCTGTCCGGACCATCTGCCTGAATTGTAATCTGACAATTCAGGAAATGGTGAAAGAAGGGAAGTCATGGCTGTCGGCCGCTTTGGAAAACAGCAAAAAAGAAACGCGTGAGCAATGTGACATTACCGAGCTGATCGTCGGATTGGAGTGTGGCGGATCGGATGCATGGTCCGGCATCACAGCCAATCCTTCCATCGGGGCATTCTCCGATATGATTGTCCATGAAGGCGGAACGAGCGTCTTGGCGGAAACTACGGAAGCGATAGGAGCGGAACATATTTTAGCGAGCAATGCCATCAATCATGAAGTGGGAAGAGAGTTCCTGACTATTGTCAGAAACTACGACCGGCGCATAAAAGAAACCGGAGAAGATATCCGCTCTGCAAACCCGACGCCCGGCAACATGGCTGGCGGCCTGACCACTCTGGAGGAAAAGTCGCTCGGCTGCATCAAAAAAGGAGGCAGCACTCCACTGAGAGAAGTGATCTCCTATTCGGAAATGCCATCAGAGAAAGGCTTTGTCTTCATGGATACGCCTGGATATGATGTGGAGTCTGTATGTGGCCTGGCAGCCGGCGGGGCTCAAATCGTGCTGTTTTCCACTGGAAAAGGTTCGCCGACAGGTTCACCGATTGTTCCGGTCATCAAGATTGGCACCAATCCGAAAGTCTATGAAATCATGTCAGAACATATTGATATCAATGCTGGAAAAATCATAGATGAGAACAAGAGCATAAAAGATATCGGAAAAGAAATTTTTGATAAAGTAATTGATGTTTCAAATGGCGAAAAGACTGCAGCGGAAAATCAGCTGAATCAAGAATTTGCTATTTGGAGATTGGCAGAGAGCATATAATCGCCCCATTAGATGACAGACATTTGCATTTCATGCAACAGAGGAGGCAAGAAAGATGATTAAAAAGAACTTAGAGAGAATTCCTGGAGGCATGATGGTCGTACCTCTTCTACTGGCAGCTGTGATCAATACCTTTTTCCCCGACCTGCTTAGGATCGGAGGGTTTACACAAGCATTATTCGTGGATTCCGTCCCGGTTTTAGCGGCGCTCTACCTATTGACGGCGGGTGCGCAATTGAACGTTAAGAGTTTTGGTGTGAGTGTGGCAAAGGGTGCTACACTCCTTGGACTAAAATGGTTTGTTGCCGGGATCTTTACATTCTTGGCGTTCTTCCTGGCCGGACCTAATGGACTTTGGCTGGGCTTGGCCCCTCTTGCAGTGATGGCGGCCATGTCAAACAGTAACGGAATTGTCTACATGGCAGTGGCTTCCCAATATGGAAACAAAGAAGACAAAGCCGCTTATTCAGTTCTCGTACTGAATGACGGTCCGCTTCTGACAATGGTTGCGTTAACAATCTTTGGGGCAATGGGCTTCGTTGAAGGAATGTTTTCTGCGACTGCTTTCATAACTGTCTTACTTCCGCTGGTGATCGGAATCATCATTGGTAATACGGATATGGAATTAAGGGATATGTTGGTGAATGGAGCCGATATCATCATTCCTTTCCTGTCATTTGCTTTGGGTATGAGCATCAATTTAACTGATGTCGTACAGGGCGGTGCGAGTGGGATTTTGCTTGGAGTCGCAACGGTCGTATTCACAGGAGGGGCTGCTTTTCTTGTATTTAAAGCATTAGGCTGGAATCCGATTGTAGGGGCTGCGGAAGGTACTACTGCGGGGAACGCGGTCATGGTGCCCGGCGTCATCGCAGCAGCAAATGCCTCATTTGCAAGCGTAGCGCCGCTGGCTACTGTTCAAGTGGCGGCTTCTGCTGTTACAACGGCAATCCTCATACCGGTTGTGCTGGCTGTATTGGTCAAAGTCACCAAGCATGGGGATGAATCCGGAAAACTGCCGGATGAAGAGAACGTGAATGAATTCGAAAAGAGCCCAAAAGAGAATAAACATTCCACAGTAACGGCCGAAGGGAAGGCATGAAGAAAAGTAAGATTTTTACGAACTTAAGGGAACTGTATTCACTTCAAATAATCTAGACTTAATTAAAAACAAGCACTTTTGCGCACAGTGCAGATGCGCAAGGGAAAGTTACGGGGCCGATTTTGGGTTTTGCTTCGAGTTTGTTTTGTCATGAATAATCTCTGGGAACTCTTCATGAGCAACTGCCTCATGAAGAGTTTTCTTTGTAGGAAGCATCGGATTCTCATTGGATTCGGTATTGTTTCGAGGTTCAGGCAAATTTCACTAGTAAACTACTAACATGACTATACAGAGAAGTGGAGGTTATGCCTAACTGCATTTTCTCAAACTTCCCATAACCCCTTGGATTCTATCACCCGCTCGACACCTTCCTCACAATACCCAAGTGAACGCCAAGAGCAAGTTTCGCAAATAGTAGCGATATCGGACGGCAGAATCTCCACACGAATACGCCGCTCCACTTCCCGCCAAGGCAGCACATCACTGAATGTCAGTCCGAGCCGTTTTAAGATTTCTGAATCTCTCACGTAAATTCCTTTGTCCTCGCAATGATAGGGCTGTCCTTCAGGAAACTTAGCACATAAATGGTCGGGACCTTTGATAATTTGGATCAATGTGTCGGGCTGGGTACGTAAGGTGATCTGGATCTTCGTCATATTTTCCGCGTATTCTTCCGAGTAGCCCATCCCGCGATAGCCCAATAAACAAAAAATATGATGGCCGCGTAATTTTATCATTTGATATCGCCTCTTTGTGTGAAAGTGTCCATCCTTTTGTAACTGTATAATTATTTAAGCATATCTAAGGAAAGAATGAAATCTACAGAGGTGGGTATTGTTCATCTTATAGGTAGTAGTATTTTGCGAGGTGCGATAAATTATTGACTTTGATAACGAGTTTTTTTCAATTTCGTGAAGAGCACCAGCTTCTTTGAGCGCAATTAAAATTTTCCTTTAGATTGGAAGTATAAGTTGAGGATATCGGTTGGTAAAATGAAGTGTATTCCGCAAACAATTAAGTACAATATATAGATTAAGATTATTTAAAAGCATAACAAATAGCCTCCTAATCAGTATGATCAGAAGGCTTTTGTCGCTATATAATGTTATACAAAAATGTTTTGTTTTTCGGTATTATCACTTATAAACTGTTACCTACCTTCTCAGCACTAAAGTTCCAATACTTCGATTGTTGATCGATCACTGCCTGAACTGCCTGTTCTTCGTGTGGAAACAATGTTTCCACCGGAACACCAAAGCCTTCCATGAATGGATCATCAACTTCAGTTTTTATTTCGCTCATCGCTTCCACGATGGCTAATGAGCAAAATGGAACGTATGCTGCACTGTAGCCACCTTCATGACATAGCACTAAGCGACCATCACAATGTTTCTCTGCCAACTTTTTCATGAACTCTGCAAATCTATAAAATCCGTTAGCGGTTACCATCATTCTAGCTAGTGGGTCAAAGAAGCTAGGGTCTTGTCCTGCAGATACTATAATTAATTCTGGTTTAAATTGGTCTACAATAGGTCCAACAATTTTCTCAAATGCATGCATATATCCTGCATTTCCCGTACCGGCTGGTAATGGAATATTCACATTATATCCTTCGCCTTTACCTTGCCCGCAATGTTCTACATAACCTCTTTCAGCGGGAAACAAGCGATCTTGGTGGATGGATATAAATAACGTACTTTCATCATCATAAAACGCTTGCTCTGTGCCATTCCCATGGTGTACATCCCAATCAAGTACCAATATTCGCTCCAAATTATATTTTTTCTTAGCATGTTTCGCAGCGATGGCTACATTATTGAACAAGCAGAATCCCATACCTTCTTGTGCTTCTGCATGGTGACCTGGAGGTCTTGTCAAAGCATACACATTTTGAACGTCACCGTCCATAACAGCATCCACTGCAGTCATTGCGCCGCCTGCCGATAATAGGGCGATTTCATATGAACCTCTACCCACAATAGCGATTTGTCCTGCATCCCCACCGTTTGCAGCACTTAACTGTTTCACTTTATCTACATAACTAGGCAGATGAAATAGCTCAATGTCATCTCTGGTGGCCGAACGCGGGGCAATGGATTTCAGTTGAGGAGTCAATCCGCTAATATCCATTAGATTTTTAAACCGTCTCTTCGTTTCTGGATCTTCCCCGTATGTGTGACTCTGAACCCATCCTCCTGATGCTAAGTGCAAAGCTCCAGAACCGTTATCATGCCAAAAATAACTCTCATCATAAATAAATCCTGTTTTTTTCATTTGACTTCCCCCTTGTATTTTGAATAATATTAGTACTGGAACTAGTATTTCAAATTTTCGGACAAGTGTAAATTACACTAAAGGATAACTTCGCCATTAAATCTGTTGAAACAAAATATTTATTGAAGTATCGGCTACGAAAAACATAGAGATATGGAGGAATTGCTATGAATTTCTCAACAAAGGAGTATCAAAATATTTTACAATTTATTAATAGTTCTCTTTGTGACTCTCATAAAATTCAAGCTCTGCTTTCTAGTATGTTTCAGTTTAATCATTCGCTGCTATGGCGTGCCGATACGGCAGGAAATATGTATAATTTAGAGTTTTTCAACTTTGATGACCAATTAATTTTAGATTATAAAGAAGTCCACAATGCGAATGATGTAATGCACCCCAAAAAACTGGTATCAAAGCTGACAAGTAACAAAGAAACGGTGTATCGGATGGAAGAGATAACTATTCCAACTGACCTCGCGAAGTCTATGTATTATCAATTTATCAAGACGCATAGAATCATTGATCAGATGGTAGTCTATTTTGTCAATGGCACATTTATCTATGGTGGTATCGGTTTTATTAGATTCAAAGGGGAAATGCCGTTCACGCAAAAAGATAAGGAAATACTGCAAACCTTGTCCATACATCTACAGTATTTAGTGAAGAATATAATGATGACGAAGGAAATAGAAGCAAAAAGTCTCTATATAAATAAGGAAAAAGATTATAAACTCGGTATCATTCAGGCTAGCCATGATCAGGGCATTTCATTTTATAATAAAGTTGCACAATATATTATTAAGGATATAGACCCAACTTCGACAGTTGAAGAATTCTTTTATAATTCAATTCATCCAAGGATTCCTGACGGTTTAAATGAAAGCGAAAGTCCGTATTACTTCCATATTAACAATAGGAAAATAAAAGTGATGGTCCAAGAAAAAGAAAGTACATTGTCGTGCGCATATACGATTTATTTGAATGACCAGGGGGATGAAGAAGAGGTATCTGCTGCTCATTTCAAAAAAGAATTATCAAATAGGGAATTGGAAATTTATCATCTAGTTTTAAAAGGATATACAAATGAACAGATTGCTAAACAATTATGGATTACGATAAACACAGTGAAAAAGCATCTGAGAAATATGTATACAAAGTACAATGTTACGAATAGAACGAGCCTGATATATAAATTGGAGGGTATAGTGGATTGAAATGCATAAAGGCTTGAAAATTGCCTGTTTAAATTCAAGAGGAGTCACTTTCCTTTTCAGAGGTCAAAGACATAGTCGTTGCATCAAGATTTAAGCGCTCCTATCATCATTGGAAATGAAATCGATGATGATAGGAGCGCTCTTTATTTAACAAGTTGTAGTTTTGTATATGATGAGAGCTTGAGGTATGCGCCTCAAGTTGAATTTAAGAGGAGGTGATGATAGGGAACTTTGCAAGATAAAGCATTTGCTTTTATTTTGTACAGACATATTTTTTAAAATCTCTAATATGCTATTATAGTCAGAAGTAACGTTATATGGAAAGCCACCACTATGTATTTAATTTTTAAAGAAAGGCAGGGGAAATTCATATGGACTTCATCCTTACATATCATTGGCAAGTGTTTATTGCAATTGAGATAGTATCTGTAATCTCGTTGTTGTTATTTGGTCTATTTCGCTATTTTTTCAGCAAACACAAATTCAGTATAATCTTTATTATTTCCTTCATTGCGTTATTGCTTATCGAGGCTTTGCTTGGATTGTATGTATATTTTCATACAGGTGAAATTTCGACATTTTTGATCGTCATCATGGTATTCCTTGCATACGCCTTCACGTTTGGAATAGCGGATTTTATCCGTTTGGATCGATGGATGAGGAAAACTGTCGGAAAGCTTCGTGGCGTTGAACTGTTGACAGAAAAAGACTACAGGATCATGAAACGAAATAAAAATCCTAAATATTTAGCGAAGAAATATCGGATTACATCGCTCATTCATTTAGGCATCTTCATTATTGGACAGTCTATATTCTGGTCTATGGGCACGAATAGTTTTGATGAAATGAAAGGGTACTTAATGGATCTCTCTTGGGTGGAGGTAGGGGATGCACAACATTCACCTTATCCAAATGATATGCTGTATGGAATTGGGGTTATCTGGGGTATTGCGTTCATTGTTGATTTTATTTACTCGTGGTCCTATACATTGTTTCCAAAAAAATAAGTGCAATTTTTATACCAATCTAAAGAATTCATCTTGACTGCTTCTGTCGAAATAGTATGATATGTGCCTGTGCAAGAAACTAATGCGTTTGTTTAAACGTTCATGGTTGTTTCACGAACAGGCATATTTAGAAATTATCCTAATAAAAAAGCGTTGAAGCTAACGTTTTGGCTGTAATTTCTTTTTGTTATAATCCTTAGTGAGGGGTAATGAGTCTGAGTACGATTATTTATGGTTTCTCTAATTGGTGTTTCTTAATATGATATTGCAGGCTTTGACGAGTAATACCCAGTTTACGGGCAGCCGCTGAAACATTCCATTCAGTTTGTTCGAGGGCAGACTGTATAAATTGTTTTTTTGATTGATTCAGTGCATTTTTAATTGGACGGCTTGCTTTTGATTCGTTTTCTCCTTCAAGCGCCTTTTGTTCAACTAAAATCTTACCACGTATATAGGACGGCAGATGATGGATCTCGATAGCTTTTGAGTCATCTGTAACTCGAATGACGATATTTTGAATTAAATGCTCTAACTCTCTAATGTTGCCCGGCCATGGATAGCGAAGTAATGCTTCTCGTAAAATGGGTGAGATTGGCGGAGCATTTATACCCATTTTGGATTGGAAAGTGTCAAAGAAATAATGAATGAAAAATAAGATATCTTCTGGCCGATCACGCAAAGGCGGTATGAAGAGACTGGTATTCGCGATACGATAAAATAAGTCAAGTCGCATTCGGTCTTCTTCTATCATCTTTTCCGGATCTTCATTAGACGCACTAATAACAGTGCAACGAACGGGCTTTACGTCATTAGATCCTACCCTTCGTACCAACCGTTCTTGTAACACGCGCATAAGTTTTGATTGCAATGTCATTGGCATGGAGTTGATTTCATCCATGAATAATGTTCCATCCTCCGCGTATTCAAATAATCCTACTTGATCTGTTGCGCCTGTGAATGCTCCTTTGACAGTGCCGAATAATGTACTTTCCAATAAGTTTTCTGGGATAGCAGCACAGTTAACAGCGACAAAGGGTTTGTCCCTGCGAGGGCTATGATTATGCATGCTTTGTGCAAACAGCTCTTTTCCGGTCCCCGTTTCACCTACGATAAGCGTGTCTGTATTATGAACGGACACAGCTTGCGCTTCTCTCAATAATTCCTTCAATACAGTACTTTTTCCTTTAATATCTTCAAAAGTGAAAACCGTTCCATTGTTCGCGAAAGTCTTTTCTTCCAGTTGCTGGCTAACACTTCGCTTCAGTTCAATCGTTTGATACAGTTGATCCTTTAATTTCGATTCATTTGTACTGATAGAAAAAACACCAATGGTATCCCCATCTTTTTTTATGGGATATGTACTATAGCTAACGTATTTTGGGACACCCCCTACTTTCGAGTGTGCGCGATAACGAGAAAATATAGGTTTACCTGTATCGAATACGTGGCGGTGCTCAGAGAATTGAGGATTATAGTTATAGGCATCCCATAAAGGCTTTCCTATTATCTCCTGTGCTTGTAAATCTTCCATTTTTTCTTGCGCTTTGTTATAAAGAGTAATTTCACCATCTCCATTACTCATCATCACTCCTTCATCGATTGTTTCAATTACTTTTTCCAAACAATACAGACGTGCTTCATTATTATCCAATTGGAAAGCAAATTCTTTAATACATAACACAATCAACTGTTCAGGCTCCGCAATTTGCTTAACAGAGACTTGGATTGGCTGCCCCTGAAGTTCTGTATAGAATTCTTCCTTATCAATAAATCGTAAATCATTCCGTCTAAATAACTTTTTAATATCGGTAGTGAGATCTATTGGAAAGGTTAGATTCTCTTGTAAATCGAACCATAAAATATTGTTCGTATGATCAAGAACAATAACTCCATCAACAAAACTTCGTACCAATGAACCTATTGTTTTAGCAAACATATAAAACAAACCCTCCTTTGTGTGAACAATTTTTATTGTATCACAGAAATATCTGAAAAGTCTGCATCTGCATGCAAAATATATCTGCATATCTAGAAAGTGCCTTTAATAGTGGATTCTCAAGAAAATACTAGGGGGAAAAGCAGGTGCAAAGAGAAAATATATCTGCAGGTGAGAATTGAAAGTGACTGATGGTCATAGTGAAGGATTTATCCTGTTTTACTAGATTTAAACCTTGATACAATCAGCTTTTGATTAAATATTAAAAAGTTATTTTTGATATTTTAGAAGTTGGCACGGTACTTGCAATATATAAATGTGAGAAACAGAAACTATCAATCTAGGAGGAATTCATTATGACAACTAAACCAGAAATCTTATATTCGGTAAAAGCACAAAGAGGGCCCGAACTACGCTGTAAAGGATGGAGACAAGAAACAATCCTTCGAATGTTAGAAAATAATATGGAAAATGCGGAAAAGCCGGAGGAGTTAGTCATCTATGGAGGGATCGGAAAAGCTGCACGTAACTGGGAGTCCTACCATGCCATCGTACAATCTTTAAAAGATCTAGAAGACGATGAAACATTAGTTGTTCAATCAGGTATGCCGGTAGCGGTGTTCAAGACTCATAAATATGCCCCAACGGTCGTCATGGCAACAACAAATATTATGAAAGCTGACTGGCCTACATTCTATGATTTACAAGATAAAAACTTAACAATTTATGCAAATTATACAGCAGCACCTTGGGAATATATTGGAACACAAGGAGTTATTCAAGGTACTTTTGAAACATTATCAGCTATTGCCCGCCTGCATTACAATGATTCTCTTGTCGGCAAAATCTTGCTGACGGCGGGGGCAGGCGGTATGGGAGGCAACCAGACTCGCGCAATGACGATGCACGGAGGCGTTTGTATCCTTGTGGATTCCAACGTAGATATTATCAATCGTCGTATTGAAAAAGGCTTTATCGATGAATTAGCGCCATCATTGGATGCTGCAGTCAAGAAAGCGAAAGAATATGCTGCTGCAGGTAAACCGTTGGGAATCGCAGTAGTCGGTAATGCTGCAGATGTATTTGAAGAAGTACTGAAGAGTGACTTCCGTCCAGATATTGCTACATCCATGACTCCGGGACATGACCCAATTTCATACTTGCCTGCAGGGTTAACAGTGGAAGAAGCTGAACAACTGCGCGACACAGATCGTACCCTGTATTTGGAAAAGGGGCGCGAAACGATGATTCGTGAATTGAAAGCATTGATTCAGTTCATGGACGAAGGGGTTCACGCATTTGAATATGGAACAAGCCATCGTAAAGAATGTATCGACGCAGGAATGGATGAAAAGGAAGCGAAACGCTTACCGGGTTTTGTAGCAGAATATATTCGCCCGTTGTTCTGTGAAGGTCGTGGACCATTCCGTTGGGTGTGTATGTCGGGAGAAGCGGAAGATCTTCGTAAAATTGATGACATGATTCTTGAGAAATTTGCAGATGACTACTTGGTGACGCGCTGGATCAAGCTGGCGAAAGAGCACATTCCGATTGAGGCATTACCTGCACGAATTTGTTACATGGGCTTTGGACAACGTAAAAAGTTTGCACTAGAAGTTAATGATATGATTCGCCGCGGTGAGTTGGCCGGACCAGTTGCGTTCTCTCGTGACAATTTGGATTCAGGCTCAATCGTTAACCCGACATTCGAATCTGAAAATATGAAAGATGGCAGTGACTTGATCTCAGACTGGCCAATGTTGAATGGTTTATTAAATGCCGTTGGTATGTGTGATTTGATCGCAATCCAAGCGAACTACTCAATGGGTGAAGCAGTTCATACAGGTGTAACAATGGTAGCGGATGGAACAGCTGAATCCGATATGCGTTTAGAAGTTGCAATGACTGTAGATTCCGGAATTGGAGTCGTGCGTCACGCACAGGCTGGATATGAGATAGCCCGTGATGTAGCGAACGGTCAAGGGGATCTGACGGATGAGAGTATCCAGATTCCATTATGGTGGGAGCGCAAGGCTACATTCGGACCAAAAGATCTGGAAAAAACTAACGCTAAAGCATAAGTAACAGGATTATTAGAGAAGTGGGTGGGGGACGTCAAGCACCTGTTTGACTTCCTCCCTTCTTGTTTGTCGCCAAAACAACAAGGGCAGGTGAAGTCGATGAACGATGTAAAACAAGATTTCGACAGAGTGGACAGTGCGTCTGCTGAAAGAGAAGGGAATATTTATTCTGTACGAAATATCTTCAGCTTTTTCTTCTTCAGTTTAATCGGCGTTTTCATGTTCTTTATTCCTATTGAAGTTAACGGGAAAAATTCCATTCCTTTAGATCATTTAGTTACTTGGATCAGGAATACCACACCGACCGCTGTATCGTATTACATCTTGTTGATTATGTTTTTAGGAGCTGCCTTTCCATTTTACTCAGGTAGCTGGAGGAAAACAAAAATTGAAATAGCATTATCATGCTTAAAGGTACTAGGCGCCATCTCAGCAGCTATGGTTCTATTTGAATTTGGACCAAAGTGGTTGTTGGCAGAGGACATGGGACCATATTACTTTTCGATAGTTCTCACGCCAATCGGGGTTTTGGTACCAATTGGTTCGATCTTTTTGGCGCTTCTTGTGGGGTATGGATTATTGGAGTTTATTGGTATTCTGATGCAACCAGTTATGAGACCGATATGGAAGACGCCGGGACGTTCCGCGATTGATGCCGTTGCTTCGTTTGTTGGCAGCTATTCTATTGGTCTTTTAATCACTAATCGTATTTATAAAGAAGGGAAATATTCTAGACGTGAAGCAACAATCATTGCGACCGGATTTTCTACTGTATCTGCTACATTTATGGTAGTCGTAGCAAAGACACTGGACTTAATGGAAATTTGGAACTTGTATTTTTGGCTTACATTCCTTGTCACATTTTTAGTAACGGGTATTACAGTAAGGATGTGGCCAATTAACAAAATTCAAGACGATTATTATACGGGTGAAGGTCAGCCTGAGAAAGTGATCAGTGAAAAGAGAATCCAACATGCGTGGCATCAGTCGATGGTAACAGCACAAAATGCACCAAGCCTTCTTAGCAATGTCTTATCTACTTTGAAGGATGGCGTGTTAATGGCGATGAGTATCCTGCCATCTGTCATGGCAATAGGACTTCTTGGTTTAATTCTGGCCAATCAAACTCCGGTGTTTGATTATTTAGCTTATTTGTTTTTACCTTTAACTTGGATTTTACAGATTCCTGAACCGTTTTTAGCTGCTAAAGCTGCCATGATCAATTTGGTGGATATGTTTTTACCCTCATTGATGGTTGTAGAAGCTAGTTTGCACACTAGATTTATCGTCGCTTCAATTTCTATTTCAACAATTTTATTTTTCTCGGCACTAATTCCGTGCATATTATCTACGGATATTCCAATTAAAATGCGTGAGATTGTGGTTCTTTGGTTTATTCGAACGGTCTTATCACTAATTATTGTGACGCCGTTAGCATTTCTGTTTTTGTGAAAACGTTTACAATTTTAGAGTTATTGTATTGTCTAAATGGAGGTTTTTATGATGAATCAACTGCAAGGAAAAACCAAGGTCGACCTGGTCATTCGCCATGCTGCTGAGGCATTGACTTGTAAAGGTGAGGGGATGGCTGAGCTCGGCGTCATTAAAGATGCTTGGATTGCGGTGAAGGACGGTCGCATTGCAGGCGTTGGCACGGAAAGGGAGGGAAGCGATTCAATTGATCTGGATAATGCATCTCAACTTGACGCGTCTGGAAAAGTTGTGGCACCTGGATTTGTAGATTCCCATACGCATCTCGTATTCAACGGTACACGAGTGGAAGAGTACGCCGCAAAGTTAGCTGGAGACGATAAAAAGAAATTAGAAGAACTAGGTATTACAACAGGACCGAATCGTACGATTGAATTAACACGGCATGCATCGGAAGAGGAGTTGTTTCAACAATCCAAAAAACGGATGATGAACATGCTTAATTACGGCATGACGACAATCGAGAGCAAGAGCGGCTATGGATTGACGACAGAAAGTGAAATTAAAATCTTAGAAGTGGGACGCCGACTTGATAGAGAAACCCCAGTGGATGTTTACAATACATTTTTAGGTGCGCATGGCTTTCCTGAGGGTGTAACAAAAGAAGAATATCTCCGTATTATTATCGAAGAAATGATTCCGGAGGTCGGTGAACGCAAGCTCGCAGAATTTTGTGATGCCTGGTGCGATGATGGATATTTCACGGCAGAAGAGTCTGAACAGATATTGGAGGCTGGATTGAAATATGGCATGAAGCCGAAGCTTCATGCGGACGCATACTCCTATATTGGCGGGTCTGACTTGGCGGTAAAAATGAATATGGTATCCGTTGATCATCTGAATTATACCCCAGTAGAAGTAATGGAGAAATTGGCGGAATCAAAGGTTACGGGTGTATTAATGCCTGCTCTAGATTTTGCCGTGGGACATAAGAAACCTTTCGATGCTAGAAAGATGCTGGACTTGGGAATGAATATCGCTCTAGCGACGGATTTATGTCCCGCCTGCTATACAGAATCCATGCAATTCGTTATCAATCTAGGATGTAAACTTTACAAATTCACCGTCGAAGAGGCTATTAAAGCAGCCACGTATGGTGGGGCTTGTGCCCTGGACTTAGATGATCGTGGTGTAATTGCAGAAGGGAAGGTAGCAGATTTACAAATTTGGTCTATTCCTTCTTATGTCCATATTGCATACGAACTCGGTACGAATATAGTGGAAACTGTTTTGAAAGATGGGGAAGTTGTAGTCGATCATGCAGAAATACAGTAAGAAAAGGAGAATGTTAGGATGACAAATAAACAAGTAAAGAATAATGCAGCAGACTGTGTTAATGAAAAACGGTTGTTGGATTTATTTTTAGAGCTGGCGAAAATTGATGGTCCGAGTGGAAAAGAACAGAAAGTGGCTGACTATCTAAAAGAAGCTCTACCTGAACTTGGATTCACTCTTCAATTTGACGAAGCACATAAAAACTTCGATGGAGAGGTAGGGAACTTGATTGCTTACAAAGAAGGAACGGATTCATCTGTACCTCCATTGTTTTTCTCCACTCACATGGATACAGTACTCCCCACTAAAGATTTAAAGCCGGTCATCAAAGATGGTGTAATCTATTCGGACGGCACGACGATTCTCGGAGCAGATGACCGCGCTGCATTAGCTGCTTATATTGAAGGGGTTCGTGCAGTAATTGAAAGCGGTATTCCGCATGGACCGATCGAGCTTGTCTTAACGGTCAATGAACAACCTGGTCTCGTGGGTGCGCGTTATTTAGATTACAGCAGACCCAAAAGTACATTTGGCTATATATTTGACAGCAGTGGCGATGTAGGGCAAACCATTTTGAAAGGACCTTATAGCAGCAGGATCTGGATGAAAATAAAAGGCAATGCCGCGCATATTGCGCTGAATTCAGAGGAAGGTAATAACGCATTTATTTTAGCGGCAGCAGGTTTATTGGACATCAACCTAGGTGAAATTGATGAAGAAACATTGGCAAACATTGGTATTATCGAAGGCGGAGAACTTACTTCTATTATTCCAGGAGAGGTAACAGTTGCAGGTGAAGTGCGCAGCTTTTCTAAAGAAAAACTGGATAAACAGTTAAAGCATATGGAAGATGCGATGCGAAAGGCCGTGGAGGCCAGAGGTGGTTCAGTGGAAGTAACAATTGAGAAAAAGTACAGCGGCTTCTCGATTCCTGAAGATCATATATTAACTCAAACTGTTTTGAATGCATCGGAGAATATTAAAGTAAAGCCGTACTTGACTGAAACACTTGGCGGCGCAGATACTAATGTGCTCAATGAAAATGGCCTAATTTGCTTAACATTAGGAAATGGCTTCCATAACATTCACTCGTTCCGAGAGTGTATTAGTGAAGAAAATTTAACAAACACAGGGCGTCTGACAGCAGCATTAATTCAGCAATGGTATGAAAGCCAGAAATAAATTAGATAGATAAATTGGAAACATCCTCATTTAATCCAAATTAGATAATCAGGGGGAATGAACGTGTTAACGAATCCCGTATTTATTTCTGTAGTAGTATTAACCGTTTTAAGTCTGGCAAGAGTACATGTGATTTTCGCCATTTTAATGGCGGCTATCACGGCAGGACTCCTTTCCAATTTGTCATTATCGGATACTCTTTCTACCTTCCTTGGTGGAATGGGTGGTCAGTCTGAGACTGCGTTAAGTTATATTCTCCTAGGGATTTTTGCAGCAATGATTGCGCATTCAAACATTACCAAAATGCTGATCGATAAATTATTGTCTGTTAAAAAGATGAATAAATATATGTTATTGCTGATGGTTGCCGGTTTGACCTGTCTATCGGGAAACCTAATTCCAGTGCACATTGCGTTCATACCTATCCTAATTCCGCCGTTGCTAATTTTCTTCAACTATTTACGCTTAGACAGACGAGCTGTCGCTTGTGCTCTGACATTCGGTTTGAAGATGCCTTACATTTTGATTCCGGCAGGCTATGGACTGATATTCCATGGCATTATTGTGCAGGAAGTTAGCAGTAACGGCATGCCTGTCACATTATCACAAGTACCTCTAGCAATGGCAATCCCGGCACTTGGTATGTTCGTAGGATTGTTTATCGCAATTTTTTTCACGTATCGTAAACCGCGAGATTATGAAACGGAGGAAGAACGTGCTAGCCATGCAGAGATATTTGCATCTTCTGTTCAATTAGCGGCTGGTACGGAACGTGTCAAACAGAAGTTCGAGGTACGTGACGTACTGACGCTCGTTGCAATTGTTGGGGCTCTGGTAGTTCAAATTCAAGTGCAATCATTAGTACTCGGTGCGCTTGTTGGAATTATTGTAATGTTTGCTGCAAGGGTTGTCACATTGGGTGAAGGAGAAGTAGTCGTTCAGGAAGGCGTAAAACTTATGGGTGCTATTGCCTTCGTTATGCTTCTCGCCTCTGGTTATGCAACGGTTTTAAAAGATACAGGCTCAGTAACTAATTTGGTGACAGCTGTTGAAGGGTATTTCAGCTATGGAAAAGTGGCTGGTGCTGCATTACTATTATTAATAGGACTATTAGTAACAATGGGAATAGGAACATCTTTCGGAACAGTTCCCATTCTGGCCGCTGTATTCGTCCCGATATGTATGGTAATGGGATTCAGCCCCCTTGCTACAATTGCATTGATTGGTACAGCGGGAGCATTAGGAGACGCTGGTTCACCGGCTTCAGATAGTACGCTTGGACCGACTTCAGGATTGAATGCAGATGGTAAACATCATCACATTTGGGACACTTGTGTACCTACATTCCTTCATTATAATATCCCTTTATTTATTTTCGGGATATTGGCGGCAGCAATTTTATAATATAAGAGGATAAGAGGTGGTTTAGTTGAGTAAAGAAATGGTAGTCCATTTAGATGGGGAGTCATTAGATCGTCAGCTGATCGAACGCATTGTTTTTGACGAAGTAGAAGTCGATATTTCGGATTATGCTTTAAAGCGTGTGCGGGAAAGCCGCGAACGTATTGAGAAACAATTAAGAGATGGAAAGGTTATCTATGGTGTCAATACAGGTTTCGGGAAACTGAGTGATATTCAAATTGAAGAAGATGATATTGCGAAATTACAGCTGAATCTGTTGCGTGCGGATGCTGTTGGAGTGGGTGAACCCTTATCTAAGCCAATCGTACGTGCCATGATGATTTTAAGAGCAAATGCTTTAGCGAAAGGATTCTCCGGAATCAAGGAAGATACACTTCAATTATTAGTTCAGATGATCAATAAAGGCGTTCATCCAGTCGTGCCGTGTAAGGGTTCAGTAGGTGCAAGTGGTGACTTGGCCCCACTAGCGCACGTAGCTATCGTTTTAATTGGAGAAGGTCGTGCAGAGTATGAGGGTGAAATTCTGACCGGCGGAGAAGCGTTGCGGCTTGCCGGATTAGAACCTGTTACTTTACAGGCTAAAGAGGGACTAGCTTTGATCAATGGGACTCAAGCTATGACTGCAGTAGGCGTAATTGGATTTAATGAAGCTGAACGCATTGGCTATGCTGCGGACATGT
The DNA here is from genome assembly GCF_019748715.1 of Sporosarcina aquimarina. Classification (GTDB taxonomy): domain Bacteria; phylum Bacillota; class Bacilli; order Bacillales_A; family Planococcaceae; genus Sporosarcina; species Sporosarcina newyorkensis. The sequence continues at coordinate 84,781 of NZ_JACLBZ010000025.1, forward strand.
CAGCTAGTTTGACAATGGAGGCACTTCAGGGAATTATAACAGCATTTGACAGCGAGCTATTGGCAGTACGTCCGCATAAAGAATTGGAAGTGGTTGCCTCCCGTATTCGTAACTGGTTGGAAGGAAGTCAACGTGTGACTAGCCAGGGGCAGATTCGCATGCAAGATGCGTATTCCATACGCTGTATCCCGCAAGTACATGGTGCATCTTGGCAAGCATTGCAGTATGTAGAGGATCGATTAAGCGTGGAAATGAATTCCGCGACAGATAACCCTATAATCCTTGAAAATGGAGAAATCATTTCCGGTGGCCATTTCCATGGACAGCCGATTGCTTTGGCAATGGATTTCATGAAGGTTGGATCTGCAGAACTCGCTAATATTTCAGAGCGTCGGATTGAGCGTCTGGTTAATCCACAATTGAGTGGATTGTCCCCATTCCTTGCCACGGATCCAGGATTGGAATGTGGCTTGATGGTCGCCCAATATGCAGCGGCAGCATTAGTTTCAGAGAACAAAGTACTTGCACATCCGGCAAGCGTGGATTCCATTCCGACATCCGCTAATCAAGAAGATCATGTCAGTATGGGAACGATTGGTTCGAGACAAGCACGTGAAATCATTCATAATAGTGCACGTGTCATTGCGATTGAATTAATTTGTGCATCCCAAGCGATTCATTTAGAGCAAGCGGAGAATGAACTGGCTCCTGCAACGAGTGCTTATTTGGAGAAGGTTCGTAAAATTTGCCCACCGTTGCTAGCAGATCGCGATATCTCTGAACAGATCGAAGAATTAGCGCAGTTCCTATTACGTGATGATACGTTAACACAGCAAAAGTTATAAGAACGTTGTATTACCTTTACTCAATCTTTGGTTTGACGATATGCAGAATCTTCAACTGAAGAACTCATAATTACTCTCCCTATAAAAATAAATTATAAAAGGTTGTCGGAAAAGTCGTTTTAAATGACTTTTTGCGACAACCTCTTTTTATTTTCATACTCCGTTCGCATCAATTATGCAATATGCATAGTTGTTTGCATGCAAGTAATTTCTGCAAGGGGGTGATGTAGACACTCTCTTTTTTAGCCGGTCCGATTATGCTATTTAAAAATTTAAAAGCAGATAATATTTAGACCCTGAAAGTGTCAGTGGTAAATGATGTAGAAGAAAGTCTGAATTTAAATTGGATTAGGATAGAAAAGCAATAGTTTTTTGGTATTGCAGATTTCCGGTACTTATCCTATCTTGCAATGAAAAGAAATTACTTCTCGAGTAGTCCTATACACGGACTTACTTTTTAAAAACTCTGATTTCTCTAAACAACTTATAGATATGTTTGAATTGCATCCAGTAGGCTATACCCACCCAAGAAAGTAGCGATCAAGATAACTACTACACCTATAATATTAAGCAAGACGGAATTTCGCTTGTCTCCCAATAGTTTCTTATTATTCATGATGACGAACAAAAAGATTGCTACTACAGGAAGCAAGATACCATTCAAGGCTTGAGCCATGAGCAAGACATCCATCGGACTGAAACCAATTGCGGAAGTAATGATACCGATAATGATAACGCTCGCGAATACCATTTTGAACTTTTTGTTTTTCATTCCGTTTTCCCATTTCATAACGCTGCTGATCGCGACTGCCGCACCGAGAGGACTTGCAATTGCGGATGAAAACCCTGCGGCAAAAATCCCGATGGCAATGAAGACTTTAGCCCAAGAGCCGAATAATGGCTCCAATTGGTAGGAAAGGTCGGCTACACTGTTGACTTCCATTCCGTACATCGTCGTACCGGCTGTAATCAATACAGCTGCAGTAATCAAACCGCCTACACAGATTGAAATAATCGTATCCCATCTAGCCTCTTTTAAATCGCTCGCCTGTGTCCAGCGTTCCTGTACCATCGAAGAGTGGATGAAGAAATTGTATGGAACAACTGTCGTTCCAACCAGTGCGATGATCATGATGATGGAACCGGCAGGCATAGAAGGAACAAATGCCCCTGAAAATACTGCGCCAAGATCAGGCTTCACAACAATCATTGTTGTGATAAATGTCAGACTCATAATGACGACTAAGGTAATCATCAATTTTTCTATCAACTTATAACTGCCTGATAGTCCTAAGAACAAAATAGCCACGCCTATGAAAGGGCTTACAACATTAGCTGGAATAGATGTCAGGGTAGAGATTCCTAGCGAAGTACCCATCAAATCCCCAGAAATGTATGCGGCGCACCCTACGCCGATTGAAATGATGACCAGCCAAATCGATGCGAATTTCAGCAGCGGCTGTTTGAATTGATCGTGTATTGCTTCCCCGAGTCCCTTTTGGGTAATCACACCGAGACGTGCAGACATCTCTTGCAGAACAATGGTTGCGATGATGGAAAATACAACTGCCCATAAAATCGCATATCCAAATCCTGCTCCCGCCCTTGTTGCGGTTGTGACTGTACCGGGTCCGATGAATGAAGCTGTAATAATGGCTCCAGGCCCCATCGCTTTGATTTTAGCCAACAAGCCCTTTTTCTTAACTAGATTTGCAGATACCATATCAGCTGTCATTTCTTTTTCCCCCTAATTCTTAACACACTATAAGTGAAGGAAAATATACTTATTTTTCCTCAAGTGAGTTGTAAATCGTTTGTTTTGATACCCCTATTAATTCAGCAATCCGATCAGTCGATCCTTGTATGAGGAACATACCCTTGCTTTCCAAGTGGCGGACGAACTTAATTCGGTCTTTTCGTTTTAGATTATCAATGTCAATTCCAAGCTCCACAATCGTGCTTTTAGTAATTTGGTCAAATACTTCATCGATATGGGTAGCATAGGACTCATCAAATTGTTGGTCCGAATTGTTCGTCTCTGGGAGGATCATTTCTCCTAATACTTGATGTAATCGGTTCATCTCCGTAATGTCCAAGTTGATGCCTAAGAATCCGATGACTTCACCGCTCAGGTTTCGTATAAATACGATAGACGTCTTGATGATCTTACCTCTTGTTGTATTCGTTATGATGCCATTGAAGTCCTTAATGTCTTCAGGTTTCTTCTTCAGTTCCTTTAAAATAAATTCAGTAGTAGGAGCACCAAGGCTCCTTCCAGTGACATCGCCTTTTAAATAAATTAAAGAAGACTCCACATCTGTTATGTCGTGTATGACAATTTCACAATTGACATTGAAGATTCCATAGATTGCATCTGCCATTCGTATATATGCGTCAAAAAAATGATTGTTTTCTCTCATGGTAAATGAACACTCCTCAGTATAAATATCCTTTCTAGTTTCCTATAGATAAGGTGAAAAATCGAGCACTATTACTAAATATAGATATATTTACCTGAGGAGAATATGAAATTCCTTTAATTACTGCTTGATATTCTGCTGATTGTGCAGAATGTTTCCTGCAAGTGCATACAAAATGAGAGTGGAAGCAAAGTGAGCAGATAGTTGATTAGGATCTTGCTGCGGATAAATTTCCACGAAATCCATTCCAATCACGCCTAATTTACAAATCTCGTGCACTAATGTCAGTAGTTCATATGAAGTCAATCCATTTCCATCTACTGGTCCGCCTGGATTAAATGCAAAATCCAATACATCACTACAGATGGTCAGGTATACACAGTCGACATCCTTGGAAGCCATTGCATGAATTTCTTTTGCAAGTTCCTTTAAATCTTTATGCCCTCGGATATCATTGACAGTCAATGTCACCGCACCCGCAGCTTTTGCATTGCGTCCGCTTTGAGGTTCGTTACGCGGACCGTGAATTCCTGTGTGGATGATGCTCTCATTGCGTACGCCTTCCTGTTCGTAAAGTCGGGCGAATGGACTGCAGCGTGCATACTGATCGCCATTGTGTGAAGGCAAGTTGTCATAATGTGCATCTAAATGAATGATACCGACCTTTTTTCCTGTCTCTGTTATGGAGCGGACAATCGGAAACGTGATGCCATGATCTCCACCTAAGCCAACGACGAATTTACCAGACTTCCACAGATCAGAAGTGAAGGAGGTAATTCGTTTCATTGTCTCATCGACATCTGCAGGCACAACATCAACATCTCCTACATCACCGAGTGTGACGTGTTCGAAAACGTCCATATCATTGATTTCTGGTAGATAACCAGAATATCTTGCAGAACATAAACGCATAACTTTTGGTCCTAGTTCACAACCCGTATAGTCGCCCCACGTCACAGCGCCTTCCCAAGGAACTCCATACACCAATACATCTATATCCGAAAAGTCTTTTGTGGCCGAGATATTTTTTGCTCCTAACATACAAGGAGTATTTCCGTAAATTGTTTCAACCATTATTGCAACCACCTTTACTTTTTTTAAACTGTTTTTAATTATATTAAACTCATGTTTAAGAATTGTCAAATACTTTTAAAAAAAATAAAAACAAGATTTTTAAATCGGAACAAAAAATGAGCGAATAAAAAGGAGATCGATTTTCATCGAAACTCCTTTGTGTATTATCAATATATCCAATTTTGAATACACTGAATTAACTTTTTAGCACCTGGAGATACATGTTTAAAAGAAGTGGCGGCAATGCCAATAGAACGTGAATAATTTCCCTCCAATGGAATTGCGCGAATGTTTTCAGGTAAGCGATATAATATCATTGACGGCAAAATACTGATGCCAAGACCATTTTGCACCATAGAGATGATAGCTTGATCTTCTTCGATTTCATATTGAATAGGTGGAGTAATTTTATACTTTTTAAAGATTCTACTGACATCATTGTCAATAGTGGATTTAGGCATTATGAAACCTTCGTTTCGAAGTTGCTCATAATGAATCAGTTCATTGTGAAAGAGTGGATGTGTATCTGGGACAATGCAAAGCAACGGGTCTGTTATGATAGGGATTGTATCAAACGAGCTTGCAGTGGGGAGGGATAAAAAACCGAAGTCAATTTTTCCTTCTGAAATCCACTCTGTAATGTCATCATAGTTTCCTTCATATAGCTTAATCTTAATCAGTGGAAAATCTTCCGAGAACTTTTTAAGAATGAGGGGAATCCATTGAATCGATACGCTTGGAAAAGTGCCGATTCGAACAATACCTGTCTCAATGCCATTAAATTCTGATGCCTTCTGAAGCATTTGCTCATTTAGCTTTAACATACCTTGCATATATACGAGCATTTCACTGCCGTTTTCTGTTAGGCTTGTGCCCGATCGATTTCTAATTAACAATGTAAATCCAAAGTCGGCTTCTAGACTTGCGATAGCATGACTTACGGCAGACTGTGTAAGTTTAAGTGTTTTTGCTGCTTTTGATAAACTTCCTAATTCCACGACAGTCCTGAAAATCTCGAATTTTATTAATGACATAACTCTCACCTTTCTCACACATGAATATAATTAATATATAACATTATAAACATTCATTTGACTTATGTAAAAAATGAAAATTATAATAGAGAGAATAATAAAATGATTGGGGATATTATAATGACTAGACAATGGGGAATTAGCACGGAGCTCATCCACGATCAACATACAACAGAAAGAAAAATAGGTGCTGTCGCTCAGCCGATTGTACCAGCTGTTGCTTACTCATTCGAAAATCATAAGATGGCGTCTGATACGGTATCTGGAAAAGAAGATGGTATTTATTATGGCAGGTATGGCAATTGTACATTGCGTGCATTTGAAGAAAAAATGGCGGCACTCGAAAATGGGGAAGCAGCCCTTGGTCTGGGTTCGGGAATGGCGGCCATATCATCCACGCTGTTTGGTGTATTACAAAACGGGGATCATCTGATTGTCACAAAAGATGTTTATGGAGGTACATATCACTTTTTAACGACATTGGCACCGCGATGTGGGATATCGTTCAGTTTAGTGGATTGTACGGATATCGATTGTATCGTGAAGGCAATTCAGCCAAATACAAAAGCAGTCTATATTGAAACGCCATCCAATCCATTGCTTACGATTTTGGATATTAAAGCAATTGCGCAAGTGACTAAACAATATGATCTTCCGCTCATCGTAGACAATACGTTCATGTCGCCATGTTTGCAAAAACCGTTGGAATTAGGCGCGGACATCGTAATTCATAGTGCAACAAAATACTTGAATGGTCACGGAGATGTTATGGCCGGCGTAATTGTTGCAGATGCAAAATTTATTCATTTTATACGCCAACAAATTATGGGCGATCTTGGACAAGTATTAAGTGCGTGGGATGCATTTTTGATTTTAAGGGGGCTGAAAACACTTGGGTTAAGAATGGAACGTCATTGTAGTAATGCCCACAAGATCGCGACATTCCTGGAAAATCATCCACTAGTGGAAAAGGTATATTATCCAGGATTGAAATCCCATCCGCAATATGAAATCGCTGATCGGCAAATGAAGGGGATGGGCGGCATCGTGTCGTTTGAAATGAAAGGCGGAAGTGCGACGGCGACGGCTTTTATAGATGCTTTGAAATTGTCGATGATATCCTTTAGTCTCGGTGATCCGGAAACGCTCGTTCAGCACCCGGCGACGATGACGCATTCATCGTTGCCTGAAACGGAACGGCTTGCTGCTGGTATTACAGATGGTCTCATCCGACTATCAGCAGGGCTTGAAGATATTGAAGACATCGTTGCTGATTTGGAGCAGGCTTTTGATAAGGTAAATGAATTAAGTAAACGAAACGGAGTGGGTACACATGCGTGAAGTAAAAGATTTGGAACCAGTATCAATGTATACAATCACGGCTAAGTTAATGAATCATACAGTGGATATTGTCACGGACAGGTTTGGAGAAGAAGGAAAACGTATGATGCAGGCAGGCGTTCAAAATGTAGTGGATGAACAACAAGCCGAAGGAAATGGACAGTTAACCGGGCAGGCGCTATTTTCATTTGATAAGCTATTTGACGATGAAAAAATCAAAGAAACATTCCAGTCCTACAATAAAGCGCAACAGTCAGCGGGGCAAGAACCCCATACAATGTTTGCGGTAATGGCAAAATTATTTGCGCATATCGCAAAGTCCGTAGTGGAACGATTCGGCAAAGAAGAAGGGGAACGGGCGATGATGGATAGTGTCGGTGCTTTCGGCGAAGAACGCGGTCGCGATATTGCCCGTCGTGCTGCTGCTGTCGGGAAGCCAAATACGATGGATAATTATTTATCTAATTATGACATGGGTCGCAGTGAACTGTTTGAGTATGAAACCCTTTTTCATCCAACCGAAATTGAACAGACGTTTACAAAATGTGCGTTTGCAGAGCAATGGAAAAAAGACGGGATGGAGGACTACGGAATCCTATACTGCCATATGATCGACCCTTCGATTGCTAGGGGATTTAATCCGAACTTTGAAGTGATACATGATCAATATGTTTTAAAAGAAGGTGTCTGTCACTTTCAGTTCCAAATGAAAGATGAAGAGAAAAGTGATAGAGGGTTTTCCAAATGATTAATAAACAACGTCTCTGGGCTCGATTAATGGAACTAAGTGGCATTGGAAAGCAAGAAAGTGGAGGCGTCACTCGCTTTTCTTTTACGAGAGAAGAACGCGAAGCAAAAGCGTTGGTCTCTTCATACATGACAGAAGCAGGCATGACAGTTAGAGAAGATGCTGTAGGAAACTTGATCGGTAAGAAAGAAGGTCGGCAAAAAAATGCGCCAGCTGTTCTGATGGGTTCCCATATCGACACAGTTCTGAACGGCGGTATGTTTGACGGGGCTCTAGGTGTGATTGCAGGCATCGAAGTAGTTCATGCGATGAGCGAAAGAGATATACAACCTGACCATCCGATTGAAGTGATCGCTTTTACGGATGAAGAAGGAAGTCGTTTTGGTTTCGGTATGATCGGCAGCCGGGCGATTGCTGGTACGTTGACTGACAAGGACCTAGAGCAACGTGATGAAAATGGGATAACGATTGCAGAAGCGATGGAGGAATCGGGTCTTGATCCTAAACTGGTGGCAGACGCCGCGAAAGATCCAGCTGACGTAAAAGCATATGTGGAACTGCATATCGAGCAGGGGCGAGTGCTTGAGAATCATGGTCTCGCGGCAGGGACCGTTTCCGGGATCGCGGGCCCGCTTTGGATGAAATGGACGATTACTGGAGAAGCTGGACACGCGGGTGCAACACCGATGAATATGCGGAAAGATCCCTTAATGGCTGCTTCAGAAATCATGCAGTTTATAGAAGGAGAAGCAAAAAAGTACCCGAATCTTGTAGCGACAATTGGACGAATTGCCGTGAAGCCAGGCGGTGTTAATGTAATTCCTTCCGAAGCGACTTTTACGCTTGATCTTCGGGATATCGATGAAGAAATAAGACAGCAGGCTGAGGAAAAGATGGTTGCTCACGCGCAACAAGTTTGCCGCGACCGAGGAGTAGAGATCGAATTTGAAACGTTGCAAAGGGTCACACCGGTTCCATGCTCTGCAGTCATTCGGCAGACGATACAAGCAGCTTGCCTAAAACTGGGCTTGAAATCTTTCGAGCTTCCAAGTGGTGCGGGACATGATGGGATGCAATTTAAGGACTTCTGTCCGATCGGCATGGTTTTTGTCCGTTCTCAAAACGGCATTAGCCATAATCCAGAGGAATGGAGTACTAAGGAAGATTGCGGGAAAGGCACGGAAGTTTTGTATGAGACGGTATTGTCGCTGGTAAGCGAAGTATGAAAAAAAGAGATGTCTAATGTGTTGATGTTTTTGCAAGTAGGATAGATATTGTAGTGTGAATTTTTGAATAGCGCAGGCAATACGAATTCATGTCGTGTTGCCTTTTTTGGTACTTATATTTAGTTATGCGGGTAGTATTAGTGTGATTTTAAGGAGAACCAGATCCCCTCTAAATTCAAAAATATTTTGGGTGCTACCTCTTGATATGGCGAACAAAGTAGAGTCGCAAATCGTGACGCTTAAGGAAATTGGATGACTTCCTTCCGGCTATAGCGTAAATAAACTCTAACCCCCTGTATCAGTACATAACTAATCTAGGTATAGTTATGTACAAAAAGGACAAGATGACCGGGTTAGATAGTTGATAAGTATATTGACAATTCGGAAATTAGGTTATATTGTGTAATACAAGTTCTTGTATGGTACATGCAAGATAATCTTTATTTTAATTAGTCAATGAAAGTGTATGGGCTTCATCTAAAGAGCTAGTTACTATTGAAAAGTATCTGAAATATTTTTAGCTTTTTGAGTATGAATTCTAAGGTGAAATTTAATTTTTAGAAAGGTGTGCTGAAAATGGGGAGAGAACTATTTGAAAAGGGCTTGAAAGTAAGAAAAGAAGTGTTGGGGGAGGAGTATGTCAATAAGTCAATAGAGTCTGCTACAGATTTTAATAAAGAACTGCAACAACTGGTAACGGAGTATTGTTGGGGAGAGGTTTGGACGCGGGAAGGCTTGCCTAGAAAGACCAGAAGCATTATTAATATTGCAATGTTAACGGCACTTAATAGACCTCATGAATTAAGACTTCATATAAAAGGTGCATTAAATAATGGCGTTACTGAAGAAGAGATTAAGGAAGTGTTGTTGCAGACAGCAATTTATTGTGGAGTTCCTGCTGCGATCGATAGTTTTAGAAATGCAAAGGAAATTATTGAAGAGTATAAGAGTGGAAAAGAAGTTTGAGGGTTTTTAAACAAACCCATAGATGCTCTACACAGTAAAATAGGATGTAAAGAAAAAAGAGCTGTTACAATGGACCATTAATTGTCAAACAGCTCTTTTTTAGATTTAATTTAGTTCATAAAGGAGGGAATATTCTAATGTTTCATCTGAATCTAAGAAGAAAAATAATGTTGGTTTCTTTTCTGTTCTTATGTATACCTGCACTTTTGATCGGGATCGTAAGCTATCAATTGTCTTTGAACAGCCTGAACGAGTCAGGAAGATTAATGTTAAAAAACAGTGTAAAGCAAGCAATTGAAACAATAAAAATGATGGATCAAGAAGTGAAGCAAGGGAATATCAGCTTGGAAGATGCACAAGAATATGTAAAAGTATCTGTTTTAGGAGAGAAGTCAGCTGACGGTACCCGCCCTATTAATAAAAATATAGACCTCGGTGAGAATGGTTATTTTTATATTATTGATGAGCAAGGGAACCAAATTGCGGATCCATACCTGGAAGGTACGAACACTTGGGACTATCAAGACAGCGATGGAGATTACTTCTTTCAAAATATGATTAAGAATGTCCAAGCCGATGGGTCAACCTATATGGACACATTGTGGGAGCTGCCGGACAGTCCTGGTCAAATGGCGTTGAATGTCAGTTATGCGGAGTTGGAACCGACTTGGGGTTGGATTTTGAGTACGAACAGTTTCTATCAGGATTTTAATAAAAGGGCAAAGGCGATCATGACCGCACTTGCCATTACACTTGCTTTATCTCTAGCGGTTGGGGCAGTCATTATTTATTTTTTCTCACGCAGCATTTCCAATCCTTTGATGGCATTATCAAGTCAAGTCAAACAAGTAGCGCAAGGAAATCTCGCAGTAGATGTTCTGGAAGTGAAAAATAAGGACGAAATAGGGATACTCGTCCAAGGTTTCCAGCAAATGATACACAACGTTCGCCAATTGATTACAAAAATTACAATTACGTCGGATGAAGTTGCAGCGTCCGCAGAACAATTAACGGCGAATGCAGAGCAAAATACAGAAGCAACTGAACATATTGTTGCAGCAATCCAGGAAGTAGATCTTGGGGCAGAAAAACAGACAGAAGGCGCGGATGTAATCGAACAGATGATGACCAGGATGGATACAGGACTGCAAGAGATTGCGACCGATTGCTTGGGCGTTTCAGGAGTGGCTCAAACCTCATCGGCGGAGGCAGAAGAAGGAAATAAGCTTTTGCAACAGTTGATAGGTCAAATGAATATGATCCGCACGACGGCCGCAGAGTCTAGTTCATCGATTGAAAAATTAAAAGTTCACTCTGAGAAAATCGGTACGATCGTAGAAGTCATAGGAAATATCGCCAAGCAGACAAATTTACTAGCTTTGAATGCGGCGATTGAAGCAGCGAGGGCTGGTGAACATGGAAATGGATTCGCTGTTGTTGCCAATGAAGTCCGTGTCCTGGCAGATCAATCTACAGAATCTGTGCAGCATGTTACAAACTTAGTCATGGAAATTCAGAATGAAACAGATAACTCAGTTGTAGGCATGAATGGAGTAAATGTAGAAGTGGGCAGCGGGATCAAAATCGTTAATGAGACCGAACGAAGGTTTGAGTCCATTTTGAATTCGTTAAACCAAGTTGCCGGCCAAATTCAAGGCGTAGCAACCACAACGCAACAAATGTCGGGAAACAGCGGGCGAATCACGGTCTCAGTTAAAGAGTTGAATCAAATCGCTAGGGATTCCTCCAACCATTCCCGTAGTGTAGCAGCGTCCAGTGAAGAGCAACTTGCCTCTATGGAGGAAATTGCTGCTTCAGCTTTTTCATTGTCCCGTATATCAGAGGAACTCCAAACATTAATTGGGGAGTTCAAAGTAAAATGATTAATGGGCAGGTGAGGAGCTCGGCGTCCTGATTTTGGGACGAATCTTTGTAACGGTTTTCAAAGTATTGAATGATCAGTGAAAGATATTGGGCGCTTATATTTTAATTAGACGAAATGGTAAAACAACGCGATGCAAGATTTGTACGCGTTGTTTTTCGTATACAGATAGTTATTGAATATAAAGTAAAATGGAACTGAGCCGTGAAAACGTTTAATTTGATCAACTGATCTTATGTGGATAAACAATGAAATATGACTTTAATCTATTATTTAAATAGTCCGTTGGTAATGTGTTTTTAATAGTGTATAAAAAGTAGGTTTGGACGGGTAAGAAAATCTGGATAGTATATTGACAATTTTGAAAGTAGGATATATTCTGTAATACAAGTTCTTGTATGGTACATGCAAAGGGAGCGGAAATTATGTTTGTATGTAAACGCTATCAAACATTTAGGGGAGGAGAGAGACTCAAGAGCTAAGGTTTCTTTGCATTCATATTGTGTACATGTTAATAGATTGAACATTAGGAGGGGAATTATGACGAAAAACTATTGGCAGTTTATTCGTGAAAAGGTTGATTGGCCTGTGTTCTTATTTAGTGGAGGCATACTGTTAGCATTCGTATTATTTTCATTCTTTAAAGTGGATGCAGTCAGTAATTTTGTGAATAAAGGATTTGATTTGTCCATTCGCTACTTTGGGGCTTACTGGCAATTTCTTATGATGGCTACCTTTGTTGTTGGAGCGGTATTAGCAGTATCAAAGTACGGCAAAGTCCGTCTTGGTGACGCAAAAAAACCCGAAATGTCTTATTTTAAATGGGTAGCTGTAATCCTGACGACTGGTCTTGGTGCAGGGGGAGTCTTTTGGGCAGCAGCTGAGCCTATGTATTACTTTCTGGATGTGCCTCCCATGCATAAAGGAATTGTAGGAGGTACCGAGGAAGCAATAGGACCCGCTTTAGCTCAGAGTTATATGTCATGGGGATTTACTGCATGGTCTGTTTACGGCGCAATAAGTGCGATTATTTTGATTTATGCGCACAAGCATAAAGGAATGCCGCTGAAGCCTAGAACTCTGTTATATCCAATATTGAAAGAAAAAGTGTTAACGAGTAAATGGGGTGCGGCTGCCGATGTGTTTTGTATTATAGGGGCTGCAGCAGGTACGATCGGCCCAATAGGTTTTTTGGGGTTACAAGTCAGCTATGGGGTAAGTTCGATTTTCGGCATACCTGATACGTTTATAACACAGCTTTCTGTGATCGTTATTTTGACAGGAGTAGTACTCGTATCCACGCTCACAGGTATTGAAAAAGGGATTCAATTTTTAAGTAAGCTAAATGTGAATATGGTTGCGGTGATTGCCGTCTTTTTATTGTTACTGGGTCCTGGTTTATTCATTATCAATTCATTCATGTCTTCCTATGGGACGTATATTAGTGAATTTGTAAATATAAGCACATTCCGTGGCGATGAAGCGTGGCTTGGCGGTTGGATGCTGTTTTTCTTTGGATGGTTTATAGGTTTTGGTCCATTGGTGGCATTATTCGTGGCGAGAATATCGAACGGCAGAAAAATTCGTGAAATTTTTGTAGTAGTTGCTGTCATAGCACCGGTCGTTACAAACTTTTGGTTTACTGTACTTGGTGGAACAGGTATCTTCTATGAGCTGAAAAACTTAGGTTCTGTCAGCGGACCTTTAGAAGAGGGTGGATTGCCAAGTGCGATCATCGCTATAGCAGGACAAATGCCGTTAGGAAGCATAATGCCATCTGTTTTCTTGATCTTGACGACGTTATTCGTTGTGACGACTGTAGATTCCATGTCTTATTCCATCTCAATGGCTGTGACGGGAGACGGAAACCCACCGAAAGTTGTCCGCGTGTTTTGGGCTGTTATTATGTCCACTATCGCTACAATTCTCATTAAAATTGGCGGTGGAGGAATCGGGGCATTACAATCCTTTGTTGTAATAGCAGCAGTTCCGGTATCGATCCTTTTACTTCCAGTTGTATGGTATGCACCGAAAGTTGCTAGAGTGCTGGCGATTGAACAAGGGATTGTCAAAGAGGAGCAAGATATGGTCATGATCAAAGAAGTTGCAGCTGATCGGGAAACAGAATTAAAAAGCCAATAAGATATATTACAATAATCTAAATACTCGTTGACATTTGAAAAGTTAGATAATATACTCATCTCATAACTTGTATGGTACATGGTAGGTTACTAATTCGATATGAAGAAGTTATTACCGTGGACATGATTCATACAAAGAGAGGTGATTGTGATTACACAGAAAATACAAACGGTCAGTATAACGGCACAAGTTACCAATGCAATACGAGAGGCAGTTACCTCAGGAGAATACGAACCCGGAAAGCAATTGTCAGAAGCAGCGTTATCTCAGTATTACGAAGTGAGCAGGACTCCGATTAGAGAAGCGCTGAAACAATTGGAAAGAGAAGGGCTTGTCGAAATCATTCCCCGTGTAGGCACTTGTGTAAGAAAGCCGACTGAACAAGAGCTTGATGAGCTTTTCACAGTAAAGGAAGCGTTAGAAGGATTTGCAGCAGGACTCTTGGCGGAAAGCCAGGACCCGGTAGCGATCAAAGAACTTGAAGAAGCCGTCAATTTAATGGAAGTTGCCGCCCGGAAAAATGATACGAATCTATACGTGGAAGCGAATGAACAGTTTCACGCGGCGATTCTGGCAGGAGCGAACAATTCCAAATTAAGCTATTTACTTAACTTGATGCTGAATCAAATTCCATACCAACGCTACGTCCATATAAGTATCAACGATCCAGAACGTTTAGTTAGATCGCTTAAAGAACACCAAGTGATACTAGAAGTGATTTTGAAAGGCAAACGTGATGAAGCTGAAGGCACGATGAGACGTCATGTCGAAGCAAGTGCTAAAGGATTGAAAGCAGGGATTGCCAAAAAGATGAGTGCGAGCTCAGTTAATTAGGAGGAGAAACATTATGAAATTTGGAGTATTTGCAAACCTATCAGGCCCAGGACGCCATGATGAATATTATAAAGTGTTGGACGAGGCTCGTGAGCAAGCGATTTATTGCGATGAAAACGGTTACGAATCTATTTGGTATACGGAACATCATTTTGGCCACGAGGGAAATGAGTTAATCTCAAATCCGCTCATGATGGGTGCAGATATTGCAGCTCGTACAAAAAATATTCGAATTGGTCAAGCAGCAAACGTAGCAACGTTCTGGCATCCTTTACGTTTGGCAGAAGATATTGCGATGCTTGATCAGTTGAGTAAAGGCCGAGTTGAGGTAGGATTGGCCCGTGGTTTGTACGGTCGGGAAGCAGCCAACTTGAATCCTTTATCCGATCCGAAAAATAACGATCAAAACCGAGCGGTATTCGAAGAAACACTGGAAGTCATGAAAAAAGCATGGTCTAACCGTTTCTTCTCCCATAAAGGCGAGTACTTCAATTTCCCGGCAGACGGGTTGTCATGGAAACATCCGATGAGCCCGCCTTCTCCAGAATTCATGGATATGGAAAAAGGGGAAATCAGCAAAATCTCGCTTATGCCGAACACTTACGAAAATCGCATGCCGAACATTTGGCAAACAATTGACTCACCTCGTTCAATTGAAATCGCTGCTCAAACAGGAATTAACGGGATCTTCTGGATGCCGACTGTAAAAGAGCTGAAGCAACGTTTTGAGCTATATCGTGATAAAGCTTCTGAAGCAAGAGGTGTTGAAGTACCACTTGGCCAAGGAATTGCACTTGTGCGTGATGTCTATGTCGCAGAAACAATGGAAGAAGCCCGTGCGGATTTCGAAGAGGCTGTACTAAATACGTACCGCTGGATCTGCCATTGGAGAGGCCTCAGCAACTTGCTTGATCCGGGTGAAGTGCTGAAAGAAGGACAGGAACTTGATTTTGACTTCTTGTTCCATAGAAATATGTTGGTTGGAACGCCGGAATACGTAGCAGGTAAGATTCAGGAACTCCAAGATGAGTTGAACTTGGAAACCTTGCTGCTATGGACAAATCACAGCACATTGCCGCATGAAAAAATCATGAAGAGCATGAAGCTATTTACGGAAGAAGTTATGCCAATATTCTCAAAAACAAAATTGGAGGTAAATTAATATGTTAGAAGTTCGTAAAGTATATACAGCTATCGAAGAAACTCGTATGGAAGGTGGCAAACAATTAGACCAGCCGATCAAAATGATCACAACGATGTTGGTTATGAAGAATCCTTGGGTTGAAAGAGGATATGTAGAAGATTTAATGCCGGAAATTAATGAGTATGCTCCTGAAATTGGAGAGATTCTAGTGAAGGAATTATTTAAGCATATTGATTCTGCAGATGATGTAGAAGCTTTCGGTAAAGCTGCAGTAGTGGGTGTTGACGGTGAAATGGAACATGCTTCTGCTTTCATCCATACATTGAAGTTCGGTAATAAGTTCCGCGACGCTGTCGAAGGAAAAAGCATCTTGCCGTTTACGAACAAACGCGGCGGTGCAGGGACTGCTGTACTTATTCCCATGGTACACAAAAACGAAGACTCTAAACGTTCTCACTTCCTGACTTTCGAAGCGACGATTCCAGATGCACCACGTGCAAATGAAATTGTAGTTGCAATCAGTGTTTCGACAGCTGGCCGTCCATTCCCAAGAACCGGTGACCGCCACCAAGACATGGTTGAGATGGGTCTTGCCTAATGTCAAACATTTCGTATGATCAAGAAACCACTTTATATAAAGAAAAAGGAGTGGGAGAACCGTTAATCTTTATTCACGGTGTCGGACTGGATCATGCAATGTGGCAACAACAAGTGAATCGTTTGTCTGCAAATTACCGCGTAATTACGTATGACATGTTGGGACACGGGGGATCATCGCATCCTCCTGGTCCTTATTCACTTTCACAGTTTGTCGAGCAATTGTCCACGCTTGTGAATAAGCTGAAGCTTCCGAAAGTTAATATAGTAGGATTCTCCATGGGAGCAATGGTTGCACAGTCATTTGCCGCCAAATTTCCGGAGAAAATTAGAACCTTGACCATTATGAATTCGGTCGCCAACAGAACGTCCGAGCAGAGAAAAGCGATTGCTGCGAGAGTTGAAGAAGTGAAGAAATTAGGGCCGCAAGTCACAATTGAGCCTGCGATTCAGCGCTGGTTCAACCAAGAGTTTCAGGAAAAGAATCAGGAGATTGTCAATGAAGTGAGACACCGCCTCGAAACAAATAATGCAGATGGGTATATAGCTGCCTATACGTTATTTGCGACAGCGGATGAAGAGGTTTGGCAACAGTTGAAGGACATTACAGTTCCTTCACTCATCATAACAGGCGAATATGACGTGGGTTCGACACCGGAAATGTCGCAGCAAATACATGAAAAACTATTGAATTCTGAGTTGTTGGTTGTTCCGGATACAAGACATATGTTACCTGTCGAGAAGCCGGAAATCGTAAATCAGGCGATTCATTCATTTATCCAAAAGCATGTCAATTGAATGAAAGGAGTGTGCCGGGATGTCATTGAAAAAATATAAAATGTATATTAACGGTGAGTGGGTAGAATCGGAAAGCGGTGAATACTTCCTCAGCTATAATCCAGCAACGGGTGAAGCTTGGTGTGAAGTCGCCAAAGGTACGGAAGAAGATGTGAATCGAGCAGTGCAAGCAGCACATGAAGCTTTTCAAAATTCGGAATGGGCTGAGATGACCTACACAGAACGCGGTAAACTCGTGCATAAATTGGGAGAGCTGATTTCTCAAAATATTGAGAAGCTAGCGGAGTTCGAAACGAGGGATAATGGAAAATTACTTCGGGAAATGCGCGGTCAGCTCACTTATTTACCCGAATTTTTCTATTATTACGCAGGGTTGGCGGATAAAATCCACGGCCAAACCATGCCAATAGACAAGAAGGATATTTTCGCCTTCACGACAAGAGAGCCACTAGGCGTAGTTGCGGCAATCACACCATGGAATTCGCCGCTATACCTAACTACGATTAAATTAGCCCCAGCTTTAGTGGCAGGGAACACGATTGTCATTAAGCCATCTGAAATGACATCCGCTTCACTTCTTGAACTGATGAAGTATGTTGAAGAAGCAGGATTTCCAAAAGGCGTTGTCAATGTAGTCACCGGTTTTGGAATGCCGGTCGGCAATACGTTGACAGCTCATCCGCTCGTAAGAAGAGTAGCCTTTACAGGCGGGAGCGAATCAGCACGTCATGTCGTTCGGAATACAGCGGAAAACTTCGCTCAAGTATCCTTGGAACTTGGCGGGAAATCACCGAATATCGTCTTTGAAGATGCCGATCCTGAAAGCGCTGCGATGGGTATCATTGCAGGGATATTCGGAGCATCCGGACAAAGTTGTGTAGCGGGATCCCGTGCGTTGCTCCACGTGGACATTTACGATCAAGTGCTTGAAAAGCTAGTGGAACGCGTCGAACAAATTAAAATAGGGGACCCCCTCCTAGATGATACTGAAATGGGACCACTTGCAACGGAAGCGCAACTAGAACGAGTGAAAGAATATGTGGGTATCGGCCAGGCGGAAGGCGGCAAAATCGTTATCGGCGGGAAAACCCCAGAGAATACCGACGCAGGTTGGTATTTTGAACCAACAATCATAGAGTTGATTGACCACGACGCACGTATTGCCCAAGAAGAGATTTTCGGACCTGTGTTGAGCATCATCCCATTCAAAGATGAGGAAGAAGCGATTGCTTTGGCCAATGGTACGGAATACGCCCTAGCCACAGGAATTTGGACTCGAGACGTCGCAAGAGCACACCGTGTAGCAAAAGCCGTTCACGCTGGTATCATATGGGTGAATACATACAGAAGTATTTCGCCACTTATGCCAATCGGAGGTTCGAGATTAAGCGGGCACGGAAGAGAAAGCGGTTTCGATGCAATTTATGAATATACACAAAGCAAAGCGGTTTGGATCAACACATCAAGCGAGCCTATGCCAGATCCATTCATCATGCGCTAAGCCGAAGCGGGCAATTAATATATAGAGAGAGAGAGGAGAAACCGATATGCATATTGAAAAAGCGATTCATTTGCCGGATATAGCATTCGTACGTCTCTGCAATGATCGATTTGGAGTGAATAAAGGTCTCTACAACACAATAGACACGTTTTTCTATGATAGAGGATTTGAAGAAATTTTAGAAAGGCGTAAAAATGTGTTGGTCTTCCTTGAATATATTAAAAGAACAAGCGGAACGAAAGAGCAGCGTGTGAAATTCGGAAGTGGCGGGTTAAGCTTGAAAATCGAAGAATATTTAAAAGAAGAAAATAAGATCATTCAAATCATGAAGTATCAATCCAATATAGCCACCACCAGCAGAAAGAGGGTAAACTAGATGGCTAATAAATCACTAGCGAGCTTACAAACGAAACACTTACTTATTAATGGTGAATGGGTGGAAACAGAAGAGTATACTGAATTGCGTTCTCCGTATTCAGATGAGGTAATTGCCCATATTGCTAAAGCAACAAAAACAGAAGCTGATCAAGCGATCGAAGCAGCCTTACAAACACGTAAAGTGATGGCGAAAATGCCTGCTTATCAACGAGCGGAAATTTTGGAAAACTTAGTTTCCTTATTGCGGGAGCGTTCTGAAGAAGCGGCTGAGATCATTGCTTTGGAAGCAGCAAAACCAATTGCAACTGCAAGAGGTGAAGTAATCCGAACAATTGAGACGTATAAATTTGCAGCAGAAGAAGCGAAACGTATTCATGGAGAAACTCTTCCACTGGATGCGGCTCGGGGCGGAGTGAATCGCCTGGCCTACACCGTGCGAGAGCCGCTAGGAGTAATCGGTGCCATCACACCTTTTAATTTTCCGATGAACTTGGTGGCACATAAAGTCGGTCCTGCTATCGCAACTGGAAACACAATTGTTTTGAAACCGGCTGCACAAACACCATTATCCTCTTATTTTATAGCGGAACTTTTATTGGAGGCAGGATTGCCAGCGGGCGCGATTAATGTCATCACAGGAGACGGCAGAGAAGTCGGAGATCAAATCGTAACAGATAATCGAGTGAAAATGATCACATTTACAGGCAGTCCGGCGGTTGGTATCGGAATAAAAAGCAGGGCAGGATTGAAGAGAGTGACTCTTGAGCTAGGTTCAAATGCAGCTGTGATTATTGACAGTGGCGTAGACCTTGATAAAGTCGTTTCTCGCTGTGTGTCAGGTGCATTCTCTAACCAAGGACAGGTTTGTATCTCACTTCAACGCGCTTACGTTCACGAAAACCTATATGATGAATTCGTTTCGAAAATCGTGAAAGAAACAAAAAAACTCGTTATTGGTGATCCGTTACATGAAGAAACTGATGTATCCGCTTTGATTTCTTCAAAAGACGTGGAACGGACATTGAGTTGGATTGAAGAAGCAAAAAGACAAGGCGCAAAAGTGGCAACGGGCGGAGAAGCACAGGGGAATATCCTACTGCCAACAATCTTGACTGAAGCGGAACCGAATCAAAAGGTTTCCTGTAATGAAGTGTTCGCTCCAATCTTAGTCGTAGACAAAGTGAAATCAGTAGATGAAGCAATCGAGAAAGTAAACGATTCGCGTTTTGGACTTCAGGCAGGAATTTATACAAATGATATAAGCACGGCACTATATGCAGCGGATGAGTTGTATGTAGGCGGCGTCATGATCAATGACATTCCAACTTTCCGAGTGGATAACATGCCTTATGGCGGCGTCAAGGAAAGCGGGAATGGAAGAGAAGGATTGAAATATGCGGTTGAAGAAATGACGGAAATGAAATTAGTCGTCTGGAATCGTAATTAGGAGGCAATGTATGGCTTACTACGCGGCATTTTTGCATATGATTCAGCCTGAAAAAAATGAGGAAGTCCGTCCGCGTCATATTAAGTACTTGGATGAGCTGGATGAACAAGGGAAGATCTTTGCCCGTGGCCCTTTTGCCGATCAATCAGGCGGATTAGTTATTTATCAAGCGAATTCTTATGAGGAAGCACTGAAGTTGGCGGAGGCCGACCCTCATGTAGTGGAGAAAGTCCGACGGCTTGAGCTTAAAGAATGGAAACCCATTATCAGTGAGGTTTTAAAGTGACACTGTCTTTGTTGAACAAAGAAAAAGAGATAGGTTTTCCTTATTTACTTGCATGGTACATGGTAACGATTAACAGGAAGGAGGCCGTAAATTGGATGGACAGAATACAGCATTGCTTTTGATAGACCTCCAAAATGAGGGCGGTACGTCTGCTGTTCCTGGAATGGATCGAATCATCAAAAAGACAGCAGATTTAATCAAAGTATGCAGACAAAAGAAAATTCCTATTATTTATACGCGCCATATTAATAGAGGGGATGGGATTGGGCTTGCGAACCGAGAACCTGTCGACCAGAATGGAGAGCCTCTTTATTACCACACTGACTCCAACTCGATAGAAATTATCAGTGATTTGAGAAATCAACCTGGTGATATCATTGTAGATAAATATCGATACAGTGGTTTTCATGAATCCAGCTTAGACTTAATGTTGAGAAGCTTGAACATAAAGAACCTAATTGTCGGTGGAGTTCTAACCGATGTCTGTGTCCTTTCGACTGTAATGGACGCTTACTATCGTGATTATCAGATCGACCTGGTGAAAGATATTTGTGGAACTACTACAGATGGAGCGCATATGGCAGCGGTTTGTATGATGGCTAATTGGGTCTATGATATTTCTATATTTGATGCCGATCAAATGTGCAATAAATTATCGGGAGAATCGTATCATGTTTGGAAATCCAATGAGCCGGATGAATTACAATTTACACCTGATAATTTGAGAGAAGTGTATGACAAGTTAACAGTAAGCTGTACTGTATAATCAATTACTTTTGGCATTATGGTGTCCGTATTTTTTCGAGCCATTTAAATTCAGCCAGAGTTTAAACCTTCATTAAGTTCGATAAAACCATAAAAGCACCCCATTACTTATAGAAGTGCAGGACTTTAACCTTTCAGTTAAATTGTTAAAAAAGGAGGAAGAAAATGAAGTCTATCGAAAAAGTAGAAGCGGAAGTAGGCGTAACGATAGAGGTAGATGCTAAAACACCACTGAACAACCAACTAGATGCTACTACTGAAGAACATTACGCGACTGAAGAAGTCCCTATGAGTCAAAGGAATATTGGTTTTTTCGACATGGTGGCGATTTGGGTTGGAGCTAACTCAAACAACGCATCCTGGTATGTAGGAGGAACAGTAGCTGGGATGGCGTTTGCGGGTGCAATTGGGGTTACATTGATTTCCAATCCAATCGCTTATCTAATATTGGCACTGGTAGGTTACATGGGTTTTAAAGTAGGAACCTCTACTATGGCATTAACTAGACCAGCATTCGGAATTAAAGGAAGTCTTCTCCCTACAGTTTTAAACACAATTGTTTTCCTAGGATGGGCAGTAGTTAATACATTTATTGCCGTTATTTCAATGAGTTTTATTTTAAAAGATTTATTTGGATGGGCGGCATACGGGGAACCAGGCAGCAAGGGACCGATGATACTTGGGATTGTATTCATGAGTTTACTGAACTTGCTGGCCGTATCATTAGGACGGAATTCCATTAAGATTGTTGAAAGAATTGGAATCGTATTGGTTCTCATATTGGGTGTCTGGATAACAGTTGTCGTCTTGAATACGCATCCGCTATCAGCCATCCTGGATTGGAAAGCACCACCAGAATCTGTTGTGCCGGTTGGAAAAGCTGTGGATATTATGGCTGCGTTTAGTTTGGCTTGGGTGCTCGGGATTGCTGAGTTCACAAGATATACGCGGACAGCGAGAACAGCGACTGTCGCTCCACTTGTAGGGGCATACGTTTCACTTCTGTGGTTTGCTTTTATCGGAATTATCGCTACGATTGGTGCAGCGCTTTCTACCGGGGTGTACAATCCGGATAATTCAGACCCCAGTTCCATCGTAACGAATTTGGGACTTGGATCGTTTGCATTGATCCTCATTGTAGTAGCGTGTGTGACGACTAACGTTGTAAACTTGATGGCGGCAGGAATCTCCATCACGAATGTGACGAAAAAGGTAAAGCCTTTGCATTCCATTTGGATGGTGACCGTCCTAGCAGGATTCTTAATGCTCGTACCACTGTATCTAGCTAGTTTCTTGGATACGTTCATGGGCTTCTTGGATTATATCGGTATGGTTTTAAGTGCATTGCTTGGAATATTGGTAGCTGACTATTTCATAGTGAAGAAGCGCTCATATGATGTACGGGAATTCGAGAAAGTTGGAGGCGCCTACTGGTTTTACAAAGGCGTCAATCTTAAAGCCGTGGCAGTTTGGGCTTTGGGTGTTGTATTCTTCTTATCGGTTAGTAACTCGGGGCTCCTTAATAATTCAGTAGGGGCGGTATATCCAACAATTCTATTTACGGCAGTACTTTATAGTCTCATATCATTGAAAGGCAAGCAGCCAAAATTAACATAAGAGAATCCAGTAAAAACCAAAATGGAAAAGGAGAGATAGATGATGGGAAATATTGAAAAACAAGATCTTTTTAAACAAATCATGGGGAACTATCCGACAGGAGTTACAATCCTGACTACAACCAATGAAGATGGAACACCAGTAGGTCTGACAGTTAACTCGTTTGCTTCCGTATCGTTGGATCCGCTTATGGTACTGTGGTCAATCGATCATAAAGTATCTTCTTTGGAAGCGTTCACAAAAGGCGGGAAGTTTGCAGTTCACGTTTTGGCTGGCGAGCAGCAAGAGCTATGCAAAACATTCGCAAGCAAAGTTGAAGATCGTTTCGCTGATTGCAAATGGGAGCTTTCCGAAAATGGGTTGCCAATCATTGACGGTGCTTTCGGAGTGTTTGAATGCAAGACGTTCCAAACGGTTGAAGCGGGCGATCACACTATTTTAATTGGCGAAGTGATAGATTTACAGGCTGATACAACGAAAGAACCGATGCTGTATCACCGCAGATGTTTCGGCTCGGTTCCTCCTGTATTTTACGAGCCAATTAACTCTCCTTCTTGATAATAGATAAGAGTAAGAAGCCAAGACTTTTTTCGAAAAGTTTCTTGGCTTTTTATGTCTCAGGATACCTGCCTCCACACCGAGTCTTCAATTATTCAGACAATCGGAACACTTTGCTAAATTGGAAATACAAGATAATGCATTGACAGTTCCACAAGTACGATATATTCTGTACTATAAGTTTTTGAATAGTACAGGCAACACGAATTCAAGTCGTGTTGCTTTTTTTTTTGAGATTGGTGTTGAAAAGTATGAGGAAAGGTGGAATCAAGGTTTACTCAGCATAACATTATAAATTTGTAACAAATCGAAATTTTGGAGGAGAATTATGACGAAAGACTATTGGAAGAATATTCGTCAAAAGATAGATTGGCCTGTGTTTCTATGCAGTGGAGGCGTACTGGTAGCATTTGTGCTGTTTTCATTTTTTAAAGTGGATGCGGTCAGTAATTTTGTGAATAAAGGATTTGATTTGTCGATTCATTACTTTGGCGCGTACTGGCAGTTTCTCATGATGGCCACCTTTGTGGTGGGGGCGGTAATAGCAGGGTCCAAGTATGGTAAGGTCCGCCTGGGCGATGCCAAGAAGCCTGAAATGACTTATTTTAAATGGGTAGCCGTAATCTTAACGACGGGACTTGGAGCGGGCGGTGTCTTCTGGGCAGCGGCAGAGCCGATGTATTATTTTCTGGACGTGCCCCCGATGCATAAAGGTATAGCGGGTAGCACCGATGAAGCGATCGGGCCTGCTTTGGCTCAAAGCTATATGTCATGGGGCTTTACTGCATGGTCTGTCTATGGTGCTATCAGTTCGATCATTTTGATTTACGCGCATAAACATAAAGGGATGCCGTTGAAGCCCAGAACTCTGTTATATCCGATATTGAAAGAAAGGATTTTAACGAGCAAATGGGGTACGGCAGCGGATGTGTTTTGTATTATCGGCGCCGCAGCAGGCACAATTGGTCCGATTGGATTTCTTGGGTTACAAGTCAGCTATGGGCTCAGTTCAATTTTCGGAATACCGGATACGTTTAGTACACAGCTTTCTGTGATCGTTATTTTGACAGGAGTCGTACTTGTATCCACGCTTACAGGTATTGAAAAAGGGATCCAATTTTTAAGTAAGCTGAATGTGAATCTAGTTGTAGTGATTGCCGCCTTCTTGCTTTTATTTGGTCCTGGTCTATTCATCATCAACTCGTTCATGTCTTCCTATGGTACGTATATTAGCGAATTCATAAATATAAGCACATTCCGTGGCGATGAAGCATGGCTTGGCGGTTGGTTGCTCTTTTTCTTCGGATGGTTTATTGGTTTTGGCCCGTTGGTGGCATTATTCGTGGCAAGAATATCGAACGGAAGAAAAATTCGTGAGATATTTGTAGTGGTTGCGGTAATCGCGCCGATCATTACAAACTTCTGGTTCACGGTACTTGGCGGAACAGGTATTTTCTATGAATTAAATAACGCAGGTTCTGTCAGTGGTCCGTTAGAAGAAGGCGGATTGCCGAGCGCGATCATCGCCATCGCAGAGCAAATGCCTTTGGGAGCCATCATGCCTTCTGTTTTCTTGATCTTGACAACGTTATTCGTTGTGACGACCGTAGATTCCATGTCATATTCCATTTCAATGGCTGTGACTGGTGACGGAAATCCCCCTAAAATTATTCGTGTGTTCTGGGCTGTTGTTATGGCTACCATTGCAACGATTCTAATCAAAATAGGGGGTGGAGGCATCGGAGCATTGCAGTCGTTTGTCGTTATCGCTGCAATTCCGGTATCAATCCTTTTACTTCCCGTGGTGTGGTACGCGCCGAAAGTTGCGAAAGTGTTGGCTATTGAACAAGGGATTGTTAAGGAAGAGAAAGAGATTGTCGAGGCAGATGCAATAGATAGTGAAATGGAAGTAAAGAGTCAGTTGTGAAATGTACCAAATCGCTCACTATTTAAATAGAAGAAACAAGAAAAGAAACAACGCGAATCGATAGGAGATTCGCGTTGTTTTTTATATCTTTATAGAGTTCCAGTTGAATTCAGAATGGTATTTACTTTCTATTGCCGTGGTGACACGGGTACCCAACATGTTCCGCATCGTGAAAAAATGCTAATTAATCAAGGGGTATGGCAACCTCCAAATCTTTCAACACTTTTAAATAAGGCATTTCAAAAGTAACCAATGTCAATGGCTCATTCGGTTTGACTTTCTGGAACTCTTGGACGTAAGTGTTGGATTGAATACGCTCAGGATATCCTTGTGTATTGTTGGCTAAGTTATTTCCTTTTGCATCCTCCAACCAAAGTGTGTTGTATTGGAAATGTCCATCGTAAGGAAAATCACTTGCTGTTTCGAAAGTGAGCAGGGTTTGATTTTTTTCGTATTGAATATCTTTAATGATGATCGATCCCATGTCACCTTGGTCAATGGACATAGGCAATTGATCCGGCTGTAGAACATTTTCCACTTTTTCGGGTGCTCCCGTGTCAACAGGCACTAGAAACGGGCTTACGGTCAAAGTCTCGGAGTCTTCTTGCAATGGCTCGTATCGGACTTCCATGTTCATGACGTGTTTGCCATTTTCCACTAATCCTGTACCGCGACTGTCTAACATGGTCAAGGCATCGCCTTTGTCATTCAGTAGATTGAATTGAAGGAGATGATCATCAATCATTTGTAGGCTCATTTCGTCAGGCGAAGTGAGTGTAAGCGATAGTTTAATACCCGCGGCGCCTATTTTCACATTGTTTATACTAATCGTTTGGTCTTGATAAGTTACGGTTTGATTGGATTCGATCGTTCGTGCGTCTTCTTTTGCCTTTGACACAGGTATTTTGAAATTCCATGCTCCCTGTACATCGCCTATTTCATTTAGTCCTATTTGGAGATCAAATGAATCGGGCAGCTCGCCGACAGGGGCTATATCGATGACGCCTGCATATTGCGTGTCGGATAAAGGTTTTCCAGTTCTGCCATCTCCAAAATTGATTTCTTTCCCATTCACCTTCAGTTGCAGCTCTCCCAATCTTCCGCGCTCGCCGGTGAATTCTTGAACATATCCCACCGATAGACGAGTACCGTCATAATAGACATCTTGGATGGTCAAACCAATCCCTTGGTCTGTAACGGTTTGCCCGATACCTTCCGAGAGACCCCGCTTGCTGGCAATAACTAATCCCATATCGCCCGCTACTTCAAACACGGAATCCAACACAGGGACAGACGATAAAACTTTAGCCATGGTAGGAGAGACGAAGGCGGAACTGATTGTCAGAAACGTGGTGGCTGCAACGGCTGCCAGCATTGGGTAAAACTTTCGTCGAGTGGTCTTTCCGTTAGTTTTCGCTTGTTTGACGCCAGCGTGGATGGCTTGATTCAGCTTGTCATGGGGAACTTCAATTTTATCGATCGCTTTTTTAATATCATGCAGTTGTTTATTCATTGATGCATACCTCCTTAAAAGTAGTTCTCAATTTATTGATGGCCCGGTGTAAATTGGTCTTTACGGTGCCTTCCGGGCATTCCAAAATCTTAGCAATTTGTTTGACAGACAAGTCTTGATAAAAACGCAGCAGTACAGCCGTTTTGTATTTTTCCTCTAGTTGATCGATCGCGTTCAGTAAGTCCAATTTGTCTTCTGAAAAGGCAGTTTGATGTGATTCAATTCTTTCCAACGACTCTTGTTCGATGGGGATCACTTTGTTATTTTTTCGAATAAAGTCTAGCGAGCTATTGATCAAAATTCTCGTCAGCCAAGTGGAAAAGTAAGCAGGTTCTTTCAAGCTGGAGATCGAGGTATACGCCTTATAAATCGTTTCCTGCACAATATCGAGCGCATCTGTCTCATTTTTCACATACGTAAACGCAATTCGGTACAACTTTTCTTTCTCTTGGTCAATTAATGTCAAGAATGCTTGATCATTCCCTTTTTGCGCTTTTTTCAGCAACTTTGAATAATTCATAGTGGCACTCCTTTCGTCCGGACATTGGTTAGACTGTTTGCGAGCTGGTTTCGTTTCAAGTGAATTGAGGTAGTGGGCTTTAAATCATGATGAAGGGTAACTGTACAAGGAACAACCTTGTTTGATTTATTCTATAGTTTTTTAAAAACGATTATTGTACTTTCATTTTTCTCATCAGGCAGTTCATGACCTTTGAGAAATTGACAGTTTAGGAAACTCAAGTTTACACTGAGGAAGATTGAATATTTACTAAACTATAGGAGGGATGACAATATGGATTTACAATTGGCAGGTAAACATGCCCTCATATCTGCTTCTAGTCAAGGACTTGGCAGAGCTGTTGCGGAAGAGTTATTGAATGAAGGCGCAAACGTCATGATAACCGGGAGAGATGCGGAGAAACTGCGGAAAGTTACAGAGGAATTAAGATTACTAGATAAAGGGAATGTCGACTATCATGCATGTGATATTACCAACTACGAAGAGATTAAGGCGCTTGTTGCATACAGCCGAAAAGTATTTGGAAAGATTGATATCTTAATTAACAACGCTGGCGGACCGCCCGCTGGAACGTTTGCTGATTTCGACGACGAGGCGTGGCAGTCTGCGTTCGAACTCACCTTGCTGAGCTATATCCGTTTTATACGAGAAGTTGTTCCGGACATGAAAGAGAACGGAGGGCGGATTATCAGCCTGGCTTCCAGTTCTGTCAAACAGCCCATACCTGGTTTGATTTTATCAAATGTATTCCGGACAGGGGTCGTCGGCTTGTCCAAAACATTGGCTACTGAGCTGGCTCCTTATAATATTTTGGTGAATGTAGTGGGTCCGGGTCTCATTCTTACAGAGCGATTGGAGCATATTAGAGAATCAAATGCGCAGAAAAAAAGTGTTTCAATAGAAGATTTTGAGAAAGAGCAGCTTGAATCCATACCGTTAGGTCGTTATGGAGATCCGAAAGAATTTGCGAAGGTCGTGGCGTTCTTGGCTTCAGATGCAAATTCCTATTTAACGGGAAGCACATTGTTAGTGGACGGTGGTATGGTGAACGTAGTCTAACGGTTTGCAGCCGCCTATCCTTAACTAGTGCAGCAACTCAGTTGATATACTGATTTTATAAGTTAAATATAGGATAGGAAAGGAAAGGAAAGGCTGTTTGCCGTGAAAAATAGTCAGATTTATATAGTATTAATTGGAGTTATGTTGTTATGGGGAGTCAATGTCTCAGCGTTAAAAGTACTTGTCGATCACTTTGCTCCGATCACCATTACCGCTGTTCGAATATTCACTGCTGCCTCCATGGTATTCATTATCTTGTTTTCCATGAAGAAAATCCGGCTGCCACACAGGGAAGAGTGGGGGTTGGTAATTGGCGGAGCTTTTACGGGTGTTGTAGCCCATCATTATTTTCTATCTGATGGGCTTGGAAAGACGAGTGCTGCGAATGGTGGTTTAATCTTGGGATTAGGACCTCTGCTGACAGCTGTTTTATCCGTCATCATATTAAAGGAAAAACTAACGATTTGGCGCTTATCAGGATTTTTGTTGGGTGGTATTGGGGTCGGCTTTACCGTGCTTGCCGGCAGCGGAGGGCTGGGTGAAGTTTCGATAGGAGACATGGAAATACTGTTGGCAATCCTTTCACAGGCATTCAGTTTTATTATTAGACGAATTGTAATATTAAGTGCAACACATGA
>NZ_JACLBZ010000026.1 GCF_019748715.1 Sporosarcina aquimarina
GCGATTAAAATACGTTGTTCTTTGTTCGGATGGATTTGAAACCGATAAGCTTTGTGGATCAGCATGAAATTCACCTCCACCAAAAAGAATGTATGTTCTCATTATAACCGACTGACATACTCTTTGGCTAGCGCCAACCGACATTCATCACCCACTTACTCATTGGGCTGAGCCCTGCACATTCCTTGCAGTGGGCGTCTTCTGTCGGAAAATGATAAAACGAAAGGAATTATACTATGATTACACAATTTTTCTCTTACTACAAGCCACACCGGCGCTTATTCCTTATTGATTTTTTCAGTGCGATATTTGTCGCCCTGCTTGAGCTGGCTTTTCCACTCGCCGTTCAATGGTTCATTGATGGCCTACTGCCGTCAGGTGACTGGAGCCGAATTGTCACTGTCAGCTTTTTATTGCTCCTCGTTTATTTGCTAAGTACGTTTTTACACTATATCGTCAGCTATCTGGGCCATAAACTGGGGATCAATATCGAAACCGATATGCGGCGTGAACTATTCGAGCATGTGCAACGGCAGTCATTCCGATTTTTCGACAATACCAAAACAGGCCATATTATGACACGCATCACGACCGATTTATTCGATATCGGAGAACTTGCCCACCACGGTCCTGAGGATGCATTCATTGCGATCATGACTATTCTTGGTGCATTCGGATTAATGTATACGATCAATCCCGAGCTGGCGCTTATCGCCATTGTCATGGTTCCCTTGCTTGCTGTTGTCGTAACGTTCTGCAATAAGAAAATGAACGCTGCCTGGCATAAGATGTATGGCAACATTGCGGATGTCAATGGCAGAGTGGAGGATGCTGTTTCAGGATCACGCGTTGTTAAATCGTTCACCAATGAAGAGTTCGAGCTGCGTCGTTTCCAACAAGACAATGCGCGTTTCCGAACTGCCAAGCTAGTCGCATATAAGGTGATGGCGTGGGCCACCTCCTCCATGTACATGCTGACACGTCTCGTCACACTTGTAATCTTGATCGTCGGCGCTTGGTTCACGGTCAACAATAAATTAAGTTATGGTGAATTGGTCAGTTTTATTTTATTCAGCAATATTTTGATCAAGCCAATCGACAAGATCAGTGCGCTGTTGGAATTGTATCCAAAAGGAATGGCGGGCTTCGGTCGTTTCCGCGAATTGATCAACCAAGCTCCTGAAATTAAGGATGCATCAGACGCTGTCGAGGTGGAATATTTACGTGGAGACATCCGGTTTTCCAACGTCACTTTTGGCTACGAAGCGGAAAAGCCTGTCTTACGGAATATCGACTTGACCATTCAGGCCGGTCAGACTGTCGCGTTCGTCGGTCCATCGGGTGCAGGGAAAACCACAATTTGCTCACTTATCCCAAGGTTTTACGAAGTTAATGAAGGAGCGATTACCATAGACGGTCTGGACGTTCGGCAAATGACGCAAAAATCGTTGCGCACCCAAATCGGAATCGTCCAGCAAGATGTATTTTTATTTACAGGAACAATTCGGGAAAATATTGCGTACGGCAAATTAGATGCAACAGATGAAGAAGTTTATGAAGCGGCTCGTAAAGCACACCTCGCCGATTTGATCAGCAGCATGCCAGACGGTTATGAAACTCAAATTGGGGAAAGAGGACTGAAGTTATCCGGCGGTCAGAAACAACGATTGGCCATCGCTCGGATGTTCTTAAAAAACCCGCCTATCCTTATTCTGGACGAGGCGACATCTGCACTTGACACCGGGACGGAACGGATCATTCAGAAATCACTCGAGGAACTTTCCGTAAATCGGACTACCCTCGTCATCGCCCATCGATTGACAACGATCCGCAACGCCGATCGGGTCATCGTCATGACGGAAGACGGAATCGAAGAACAAGGCACCTATGAAGAGCTGGTGCACCAAAATGGAACATTTACCAAATTGCATATGGCGAATCAAGTCTAATGAGAAAAACCAAGCGCAAAATGTCGCTTGGTTTTTTATTCATCAGGCAAGCTTCTCGCCTTCTTTTCTGAAGAAACCGAAAATCCCTACCGTCTGGACAATATTTGTGAATGCTTGGGGATCGGTTTCATTAATGATCCGTTCCAAGTCATATAATTCATAACGTGTAATAACGACATACAGCATATTTTTATCTTCTTTCGAATAGGCCCCTTTTGCCGGCAAAATCGTTATACCTCTGACCATTTGTCTGTGAATCGCTTGCTGCAAATCATCCGCCTGCTTCGTAATAATCATCGCTGTAACCTTCTCATGACGCGTGTGAATCATATCAATAACAGAAGTCGTTACATACAAAGCGACCATTGTATACAATGCATTTTCGGGCTCGTAGAGAATACCTGCAAAGG
This sequence comes from Sporosarcina aquimarina, assembly GCF_019748715.1. Classification (GTDB taxonomy): domain Bacteria; phylum Bacillota; class Bacilli; order Bacillales_A; family Planococcaceae; genus Sporosarcina; species Sporosarcina newyorkensis. Next base: position 2,360 of record NZ_JACLBZ010000026.1, read on the forward strand.
CGATGATGATTCCATTGAGAATCAAAAAATAGACTCCGATCGGTTTATCCTGCATTCGCGATAAAATCATCGCTACGATGTCCATGCCGCCTGTAGAGGCCCCTAGTTTTAAAGAAAACCCTATACCCACCCCGGCCAAGACGCCACCGAATACGGCGTTTAGAAGGATATCACTGGAAATGGAACGAACCGGCAGTACCTCAAGGAAAAACGTAGCGCACGCAACCGACACGATGCTGTAGATAGTAAAACCTTTTCCGACTTTGAACCAACCTAGAATAAAAACCGGAATATTGAAAAGAAGTAACAAGACTCCTGTACTGATCGTTATATTCAAGTGATCAGTCAGGACACTCGACACTAACTGGGCCGCACCTGCAAAACCGCTTGCATAGACATTCGCACTGATAAGAAAGAAATTTAACGATACCGCTACGAGGAGTGAGCCTAAGATAACGACTGCAATCCGTTTCGCTTCAATAAAAAACATAGCGACCTCCTATGATGGGTTACATTTTACGTACGAAATAGATTATAGCTATTCTTTCCTCGTAATGGTACCCCTAAACTTTAAAATTGTGGTGGCGATCTCATTGTTTTTAAATTCGGGCACATGATTGTCATAGTTGGGCTGATCGCCCATCCTCTTCCATTTTGAAAGAGAAAATTCGTACTCTTCCAACTACTCGACCTGAAGTTTAACAACGATCAAAAACGGCTATAGTTAGGAGGGAATCAAGGAGGAAACAATACGATGAAAAGAAATGAAAACATAGTGGAAACTAAACGAGATGAACTAATTGATGAACTAGTATCAAATGGGGTATTCAAAATTGATGGTAAGCAATTGTACGAATTGTCTTTACGCTCTTTAATGCAAGAATATGAAGCTGTCGACCAACCTGAAACACAATTATAATTTCAGAAAAGAGACGTCCTTAAAAATGGGCCGTCTTTTTTTAATGAAGTGAATTTCTTCCATTGCCTCACCGTAAAAAAGGCTGTCACTGAAAGAAATCTCAAACTTTCAGGACAGCCTCGTTACTACACTTAACGTTGTAATCTTTTTTCGACATCATTGACGATATCATCAACAGAGTTCCCTTCGATGCTGACGACCGGGAAATCAAATTGATCCACGTTGACGTCACTCAACGCACGTACAACGCCCATGTCATACCCTTTTAAATTTTCATCGCTCTCGAACATTTTCACTTCATGTCCTTTTTCCTCTAACGCTAGTTTTACGTCATCAAATGGGTTTTCTACTGCAATTTTAGCCATTTTCCATTCCTCCTCTATCTTTTTACTACTGCTCAATAGTATGTATTTTCCCCGGAATGAAAAAACTAAACCCGGTACTACAAGTTAGATGATTCTTTCCCTTGAGCGCGGGATTCACTGCGACAAAAAAAGGGTATCCAATTGCTATAGAATTTCATCAGTAAGGAGAGGACACCGATTGTTTGGTATGAAAGATCTTCTTGGGCTTGTCATTTCAGCCTTTATTATATTGCCTGTTGTTATCTTTCTTCGCGAATCCGGATACTTTATCGTCAGCGGATTGTTTGGAGTCAAGAACCCGCGTCTTACAGTTGGTTCTGGACCACGAATATTTAAATTTTGGTTTTTGGATGTCCGAAAATATTACCATGTGTATAGCTGGTTCTCCTTTGATTCGATTAAATCCAAAAGTAACTTTGCGTATATTTGTATTTATTTAGGACCTATACTCAGTAACCTTACGGTGGCTGTTGGCATCAATGCCTTGCTCGCAAACGGCTTTTTAGACGACTATAAGACATTCTGGAGCCGTTTTATATTTTATTCATTTTATTATGTTTTATTTGACGCTATTCCCATGATCACCGTAAACGGCAAGCCGAATAACGGCATGGTGATTTACGAACTCCTGCGTTACGGTAAACGAGTCGACTACAATGAAGAACCGATTATTCGCGGTACGACGGAAGTAGAAAAAGAGTATCAGCAGGAGATTAAGGAAATTGAGAAAGTGAAAGAGCAAGAACGTCAAAAAAGGAATTGAACAGTTGAAGGAAGGAGATTTTTGATGAGGCAGTTTGGAAAACTTATAATAATTGGTACCATCGCAGGGATTGCACTAGCGCTCTTTCTGAAAGTTATTCAGATACTTATTGGAAATCAAGCCTATGTGCTGCTTTTCAACTTTGATTACGTTCCAGTAATTCAAGATTGGGAGCCGCAACTTTTGGTAGGATACTTATTTCACTTTATTACTTGTATCGTAAGTGCAGTCGCTTTGTTTTATCTGTTGCGGATTATCCAGCGGGAATACCTGATATCTCCGTATGTTTTAGTCTATACCGTTGGTGGTGGCATTTTATTCTCGCTGACAGGATTATCTGAACAACCACCTGCCATTACAGATGGGGCAGCCTGGTTCTATTGGACGGCCGCACACGCTGTATTCGGTCTGATAGTAGGTGGTTTGATTAAAAACTGGAAATAAATAGAATCAATTATGCTAAAACATAATTGATTCATATGAAAGATGGGATAACTCTCGAATAGCCTTTATACTCTTCCTCTAGACGTGCGCCCAGTGCAAACAACGCATCTTCATTCCCGATTTTGCTCACTAGTTGTACACCAAGCGGCATGCCGTCTCGATCCGCTCCAATAGGGATTGTCAAAGCAGGAAGCCCCCACACATTGGCATACGCGACGTAAGGAATATATTGCAGAAATGTCTTCCGAATGGAGAATAACTCTTTGTATACGATACCGTGCGAAAGGGCTGCCGTATGATAAACAGGCAAAACAAGGATTCGCTTATCCAGATAGCGGTCTAATTCCGCATCACCTTTTTCAATAATGGTTTCGATCTCAGCTACTCGTTCCGCTGAAGGTTTGAATAAAGAGGCACCAATTAAAGCCCAGGATAAATACCGATGCAAATCGGTTTGTTTGCCCGCCTTGTCTAATAAAAATTCACGCACCGGCCGGATCGGACGTGTGCCGAATGCTTCTACTGCTGCTCCACTCGCGCCGTCAATGGACATGATCTCTTGCCATAATTCCGCTGATTCTTGAAAATGAGGAGGTATGTCCTCTCTAATAGGAAATTCTGTCGACAGAAATCCTTTGATCGCCTGTAAGAAGCCTTCTGTCTCCTTAGATAGCGGCAGCTTCATATCGGGCAAGAACGTTACAGTATATTGATTCAACTCATTTTCCATAGGTAGTTCATCCGCAATGATGCTGTAAAGCAGTTTTGCATCCCGTACCGATTTTGTCATCGGCCCGATTCCAAGCATTCTTTGCTGTAATGGATGCTCTTCGGCAGGATAGCTGCCGATTGATGAAACTTGCGAATTTCCTGATTTGAAGCCAATGACCCCAGTAAAATGACTTGGGAAACGGATGGATCCTCCGATATCTGAACCTATTCCCGCTGCAGCCGCCCCTAGAGCAATCGCCGCACCTTCTCCGCCACTCGAGCCGCCTACTGTCCTAGAGAGGTCGTAGGGATTGTTGGTGCGGCCATACAATGCATTGTCGGTCTCCTGACAAAAACAGAGTGCCGGTGTATTTGTCTTGCCGATCAGGATGGCGCCTTCCGCTTTTAATCGACGGACAATTTCCGCGTCTGTCGTTTGCATCTGTCCCTTACGATACGGCAATCCGCCTGTCGTCTGCATCCCAGCCACATCGAATGATTCCTTCATACTAATAGGTACGCCAAATAATTTCCCTGTCATCTTCGTTGTATTCCGTTCTTTGTCTGCTTGATCCGCTTCGGCCAACGCCTTAGTAAATCGCTCTTCCACTAAAAAGTTCACAGCTGGATTGGTTGCCTGACATTGTGCAATATAAGCCTCCGTCGCTTGACGTGAAGTAATCTGCCCGCTATCTAACTCCGCTTTCAATTGCACAGCATCCATATCGAGCACAAATGTATGTTGTAGTGTAGTCAATAAATTTCCCCTTTCCCAATTTCTGAATGTTCTTTATTTTATATTATACTATAAAAAAAAGGCAGGAAGAAGGATATTAATCCCCCCTTTCTGCCTTCAACTATCTTTTTTATTGTTTCACATCATTTTTAATTGCTAATTCTAATAATGCATCTGCCTTATCCGTTTTCTCCCACGGCAATTCAATATCCGTACGGCCAAAATGACCGTATGCAGCCGTTTGTTGATAGATCGGACGACGAAGATCAAGCATTTTAATGATGCCTGCAGGTCGCAGATCAAACAACTCCCGAACAAATTCGACTAAGAGTGCTTCGGATAGACGGCCTGTATCGAATGTATTGATTGAAATGGATACCGGGCTTGCCACACCGATTGCATAGGCAAGTTGTACTTCACAATGCTCTGCCAATCCTGCCGCCACAATATTTTTCGCGACATAGCGTGCAGCATAGGAAGCAGAACGATCCACTTTTGTTGCATCTTTACCAGAAAATGCACCGCCGCCATGACGAGAATATCCGCCATATGTATCCACGATGATTTTTCTTCCAGTGAGTCCCGCATCTCCCTGAGGACCACCCACAACAAAACTTCCTGTCGGATTAATGAAGTATTTCGTCTGTTCGTCCAATAGGTGAGCAGGTACGACCGCGTCGATTACTACTTCTTTAATATCCTTCTCGATTTGTTCCATTGTCGCTTCCGGATGATGCTGTGTCGAAATAACAATCGTATCAATCCGCACAGGTTTGTTGTCTTCGTCATACTCTACAGTTACTTGCGTTTTACCATCAGGACGCAGGTAAGAAATCAACTCTTCTTTACGCGCTTGCGCAAGTCGGAATGCCAGCTTGTGGGAAAGACTGATCGGAAGCGGCATTAATTCAGGTGTTTCATTACAAGCGTAACCAAACATCAATCCTTGGTCACCCGCTCCGATGGCATCCAGTTCTTCGTCTGTCATAGAGCCTTCACGAGCTTCGAGCGCAACGTTGACACTCGCGGCAATTTCAGGTGATTGCTCATCAATAGAAGTTAAAACAGCAGAAGTTTCATAATCAAAACCGTATTTCGCACGTGTGTACCCAATTTCTTTCACAGTATCACGGACTACTCTTGGGATATCTACGTAGGTAGTGGTAGTGATTTCACCCATTACCAATACGAGTCCTGTCGTAATACTCGTTTCACATGCCACACGGGCATTCGCATCTTCCTTTAATATCGCATCCAAAATCGCATCCGATATTTGGTCGCACATCTTGTCAGGATGGCCTTCAGTAACTGATTCTGATGTAAACAGTCGACGGTTTGTCATTTTTGTTTCCCCCTCAATCAACATGATACGGTACTCTCTTAAGTCCCTGGTAAAGCTCCACGCCTGAATTGACGTCAATCATATACCATAAGGATTCAGGGCTAGACAATATAAAAAGCCCCCTACTCACTTTCTAGCAATGAGTAAAAGGCAAAATTTCACGCGCAGCACCTTTCACTCTTATCGTCCAAGGAATTTAACCTTGCTTCAGGTTTGGCACCTTCGCGCTAGACTACTGTCTTTTGCAGGTTGCCGGGTTTCATAGGGCCTGTACCCTCCACCAACTCGGGATAAGAGTATCCGTTCATGTCACATAGTATAAAAAAGTTGTGATTTTGTCAATTTTTTTATCTCAAATCACTTGAGTTTTTAATTAGTATAGATTATTATTCTTAATGTGTTATACTATTTACGAATTAAGATGTTCTACTCAAATAAAACGACTACGCAAAGGACGGTATGTAAATATGATATCTGCAAAAATTGATGATAGTTTAAAAAGTCTTCTATCAGGAAGCAACGTGACGATCCAAGCGTCTGTGGCAGAATTAACCGAAAAGGCAGTCGCTAAAGGAGAAGCCGAACTCTCAGCAGATGGCGCTCTAGCAGCACGCACAGGTAAATATACTGGACGCTCTCCGAAGGATAAATTTATCGTCGAAGATGCAGTGTCCAAAGATAAAGTAGATTGGGGAAGCGTCAACAAGCCAATCTCCCCTGACGTATTTGATTCATTATACACGAAAGTCATCGATCATTTGAAGCAAAAGGATGAACTCTTCGTTTTCAAAGGATACGCAGGTGCAGATAAAGACTCTCAGTTATCCATACAAGTTGTCAATGAATTGGCTTGGCAAAACCAGTTTGTTCACCAATTATTCATCCGTCCAACTGCAGAAGAACTACAGTCACACGAAGCGCAATTCACAATCTTGGCTGCCCCTTCTTTCAAAGCGGATCCAGAAGTGGATGGCACAAATTCAGAGACATTCATCATCATGTCCCTTGAAAAACGTATTGTCTTGATCGGCGGAACAGAGTACGCGGGAGAAATGAAAAAATCTATTTTCTCTGCGATGAATTTCTTGCTTCCAGAGCAAGGCATCCTATCGATGCACTGTTCAGCTAACGTTGGAGAAGACGGCGATGTGGCACTATTCTTCGGTCTTTCAGGAACAGGTAAAACAACACTTTCCGCAGACGCTGACCGCAAGTTGATCGGTGACGATGAGCACGGCTGGTCTGATAACGGTGTATTCAACATCGAAGGCGGATGCTACGCGAAATGTATCAACCTTTCTGAAGAAAAAGAACCTGAAATCTTTGGCGCGATCCGTTTCGGTTCCGTGTTGGAAAACGTTGTATTGGACGAAGATACACGTATACCGGATTATGATGACAATTCATTAACTGAAAATACACGGGCTGCTTACCCGATTGAAAATATCGAAAATATTGTGACACCGTCTATTGCGGGTCACCCGAAAAACATCATCTTCTTAACGGCTGATGCTTCCGGCGTATTGCCTCCAATCTCGATCCTGACAAAAGAACAGGCAATGTACCACTTCTTAAGTGGCTTCACATCGAAATTGGCAGGTACGGAGCGTGGAATCACTGCTCCAGAACCAACATTCTCTACATGCTTCGGTTCACCGTTCTTACCTCTTCCTGCTGCAACGTATGCAGAGATGCTTGGTAAGAAAATTGACGAACACGGCGCAAAAGTATTCTTGGTTAATACTGGCTGGACCGGCGGAATATTCGGGGTCGGTTCTCGTATGAACTTAGGTTACACACGAACTATGGTTCGCGCGGCAATTGCCGGTAAGTTGGATAATGTAGAGACTAAGACAAATGAAATCTTTGGACTCGAAATGCCTCTTGAAATCGAAGGCGTGCCAAGCAATGTGTTACACCCACGTTACGCTTGGGAAAATCCTGAAGAATATGATGCAGAAGCGAAGCGTCTTGCAGCAGCTTTCCGTGAAAACTTCAAGAAATTCAACCATGTTTCTGAAGAGATCGCAATCAAAGGCGGCCCGATCGCATAATTTATTTAAAAAATCCTTGCAGAGTATTTCTGCAAGGATTTTTTTGATTATCGGCTTTTGCTTTTCATCCAATCCACTGCTTCTTTCACTAGTTTGCGGTTCATCTCGGGCGGAATGTAATGGGTAAATCCTTCTAAATACCATGTTTCGTATTCTTTATTGGCATCGCGCAGCGCATTTTCTAGTAACAGTGCTTGCTCAAATGAAACATTTGTGTCCGCCGTTCCATGGATGATCAAAGTAGGTATTTCAATATCGTGCACGCGGAACAAAGCGGTCCGCTCACGATAGGCATCCGGCATATTATTTGGTGTGCCTCCAATTACCCTCTTCATCATTCGCCGCATATCTTCACGTTCTTTATAAGTGAACACGACATCAGACACTCCTGCCCACGTCACCATCGATGTTAAATCCTCACGTAATATGGCGGTCCATAATGCCATAATGCCCCCTCGAGAGAAAGAAAAGAGATGAATCCGTTCTGAATCGACAGACGCTTGCTGTTTCAGTACTTCCACTCCGGCAACCGCATCATTGCGGTCCTCTCCTGCAAACTCGTCCTTCCCCTCGCCCCCTCGGTTGCCCCTATAATAAGGAGCAAACACGACCAAACCGTGTGAAGCAAACTGTGCAATGCGGGCGGGTCGTACCATTCCAACATGTTGGATTCCACCCCGTAAATACAGCAAGCCATCATAACGCCCTTCAGCTGTCGGTGTAGCGAGCAGTCCTTTAACCTGCAAGCCGTCAGACCAATACGTTACCTCTTCCAACCTCACATGAGGATTCGGCGATGGATACTCCTTACGCTTGATAATATCCCCGTCAGTGCGTTCAGTCATTCGCTTCCACCCACTTCCTGAGCTCTCCCATGCCGCGGTCTTTCATATGGAAGCTAAGCTCCGTGCAGGCGGCAAGCTCCGCGTCTGTCATCCAGACAGCGCCTTCTGTCTCAAGTAACGTATAGTCTCGCTCGACATGAACGACATTTCCTGTGAAAACAGCTTTGCAGAAAGGCGGATCGGTAAAGACAACGTATTCTGCAAAGGAGTGTACATTATCAATCGTCACGCCGGTTTCTTCCAATGTTTCTCGAATGGCGGCTTGTTCAATCATCTCGCCTGCCTCCGCTTTTCCTCCTGGAAACTCAATTCCGCGAATTCGATGTTTTGTCAGTAGCCACCGATCATTATGTTTGATCACAACGAGTACATGGCGTGATTCAATCCGGTGTTGATTCGGCCCAAATGTCAGTTCAACGTTGGCACCTTTTAAGTCTTCAAACTTTAGCATATGGCTCACGTCCTTTCCTATAGTGTAGCGGAAAGACGTGTGCCGAATCAACGAAAGAAGGGCAGCTTCTCAATAAAGCGTTTGGATTCATCGTCCGTGTATTCATGAATTAAGGCATAGACTTTCATCATCCGCCGATCGATATCGTGGTTGTCGCGGTCATAGTGGTAAGGTATATATGGCAGATGAGAGCGCAGAAAGTTGCGGAACTCCAAGCGGTCCATTTGGGCAAATAATCGTTCAAAAACAGGGTATGCTTCTTTTGAGACCTCTACTTTATATTCCCACGGGGAGGCGTGCGGATCGATTAGGACTTGCTGATTGGTGACGGAGACATACATCGTGTATTTTTGTTCGCTCATAACCATCCTACTTTCTTTTTTTAGGTAGCATGGCTATAACCGAAAAAAATATTCTAATTTTAAAGGCGAATGATGTGTTTTTGCCTAAGGTAATTCCAGCTTTCTACACCGGGAATTGCGCTTCAGCCAGTACGCTTTCCGTGGGGCATGCGGTGATCCTCCTTCTTACGCGCTATCCCCTGGAAGTCTCATTGAAATATAGATTTGAAAATATTATATAAAAATAATAAAGAGGTGCTTCTTACTTCGATCCTCAAAATCCTAGACAAAAAAACAAAAACCTATTAACCTCCACGAATTGTTAATAGGCTCCATGTTTTTATTTTGCTTGTTCTTCGTAGACAACTCTTTCCACTGCCAACGCGACATTTATATGCACATTGGGATCCAGTGGATGAGGCACCAGATCGTCGCGTTTTGTGCTGTCGACGATGGCAAGTGCCGCCGCAATAAGCATTGGGTAGGTAATGGCTTTTGCATTTGCGTTCAATGCACCGCGGAAGATGCCTGGAAAACCGAGGACGTTGTTCACTAAGCGGCCGTCTGCTGCATAAGCTGCGCCAGCCTCCAAAGCTTCGTCAGGGGCAATTTCCGCATTCGGATTCGACAGTGCCAAGATGATTTGTCCTTTGCGGATCATTTCCGGTTTGATTAAATTTGCAACTCCTGTCGTTGCAATGACGAGATCACATGTCTCCATGATCTCTTCCATTGAATCTGCAACTGTTCCACCAAATCCCGCCAACATGGCCTTGGCTTTCGGGTTCAGGTCGGTCCCCTTCATCTCTTTCACGCCATAGGCCATGAACATTCTACTGATTGCTAGGCCCGCTGCCCCTAAACCAATTTGTCCGACTGATGCATTTGCTAGGTCCACGCCGACATGTTGACTTGCCGTTAATGCGGCTGCTAGTGCAACGACTGCTGTCCCATGCTGATCATCGTGCATGACGGGAATCGGCAATTCTTTCTTCAAACGTTCTTCGATTTCAAAACAATGAGGTGAGCCGATGTCTTCCAATAAAATCGCACCAAATCCTTTGTGGATATGCTTCATTGTTTCTACAACTTGGTCGGGATCACTCGTATCCAATAAAATTGGAACCCCGCTGATGCCGACAAATTGATCAAACAGCACGGCTTTCCCTTCCATTACGGGCATGCCTGCAACTGGGCCAATATCTCCTAGTCCTAGAATGGCCGTTCCGTCCGTTACAATGGCTACAGTATTGGAAATGCCCGTGAAATAATTCGCCTGTTCCGGATCTTCTTGAATTGTTTTACAGACATTCGCAACACCGGGTGTATAGACTCTACGGAGGTCTGCCAGCGAACGAATCTCATGCGTGGCTTTCATATGGATTTTTCCGCCTTCATGCGCCTGAAGAACGTCATCTGTTACAGTATGAACTTTTATGCCGCCTTTTAAATTGTCTATGGCTTCCACGATTTCTTCCAAATGAGCCTTGTCATTGCATTGTAACGCGATTTCTCGAATCGTAGAAAGTGTTCCTACCTTAATCGTCTGGATATCGCCGATGTCGCCATTCAACTGCCCAATCGCCATCGTTACTTTGCCGAGATTTCCCGGTTTGGAAGGTGTTTCGATTATCAAATTACGCAAAAATTGGCCATGCCCCATAATGGTCAACCTCCTATAAAAGTTATTTAATTTATTTTTTCACAGTGTTTCATTTCGATGCCATCGCTAAAAAAACACACATCTCAATCATACGAGACGTGTGTTTTGCAATCAAGCCTTGATATCCACAGATGCCCCTTTATGGGGATGAGTAGCGGCAGGCAGATTATTCAGCATTTCGGCTGCAGCAGAAGTTTCCATTGAAAGAGCTTTCGTCATAACACTCATTTGAACGGTTGATTGCAAGCTTCTCAACTGACTGGACATGATTGAATTGATATCCATTTCGTTCACTCCTTCCTACTATTCACTTCTTACTATCGGCCGATTTCATGCGAAATGAAGGATTTTCATTCATTCGTTTCGCCTAAAAACGCATTCAGCATCCATTGGTGTTTTTCGATGCTCTGATAAACCGCATTGAGCATATCTTCTGTCATATCATCTGAATCTTTTGAAGCGAGATCCATTCCCTTTTTCAACGATTTCATAATCTTATCAAAATCATCTACTAACGCTTGGACCATATCATTCGCTTTTTCCGTTCCATTTGCCTCGCTCACTACCGAACTTTCCAAATGCTCAGATAGCGTAGCAGTCGGTTTTCCGCCTAATGTCAGTACTCGCTCTGCAATTTCATCCATATGCACTGTCGCTTCGTCGTATAACTCTTCAAATTTTGCGTGGAGAGTAAAGAAATGACTTCCTTTTACATACCAATGATAATTATGCAACTTTGCATACATTACAGACCACGTAGATACTTGCTTGTTCAATTCTTGAATTAATTCCTTAGACATAAAAAAACACTCTCCTAATCATTTTTAAGCTTCTCTCTTTTATTTTACCACTTTTGCCAGTAAACTAAACCTAATTACATCGGAAGGTGATTCATATGTTGAAGAAAGTCTTATTATTAGGTATACGTTTCTATCAAAAGTTCATATCTCCTATGTTTCCGCCTTCTTGCCGGTTTTATCCTACCTGTTCACATTATGGAGTAGAAGCAATTGAAACACACGGCGCACTCAAAGGCAGCTGGCTTGCTGTGAAACGAATATTGAAATGTCATCCTTTTCACGAAGGCGGGTTTGATCCAGTCCCAATGAAGAAGTTTAGAAAAAAATGAAGTAAACGAATGTTGCATTCACAAAAATAATCTTGTATGATGAGTAAGTTACCTAAATAGTAATCATTCCTATTACCGTCATGGAGGCCTATTAAAATGAAAAATCGTTACTTTCTCGCAGCTGTTGCCCTATTGCTTTTGCTAAGCGGATGCAGCAAAAAGGCAGTAGATGAAAATGAATCTCCTTCATCCACTAAGCTTCTTATTTACACGACCGTCTATCCCCTTCAATATTTTACAGAACGTATTGGCGGAGAGTTTGTTGACGTTCAATCCATTTATCCGCCTGGAACAGATGAACACGTTTTCGAACCCACTCAAAAAGATATGATGTCCTTAGCGAAAGCGGATCTGTTCTTTTACGTCGGGCTTGGCTTGGAAGGTTTTGTTCAGAAAACCGAAAAGACGTTGCAAAATGAACATGTGCAACTCGTTTCTATTGCAGATGATATAGACCCGGAAGAGTTGGAGCCAGGACATTCACATGATCACGAAGGTCATTCACATGAACACGAGGAGGAAGACCATAATCACGATCATGGTCATGATTCCGCAGTTGATCCGCATGTATGGATCTCGCCCTTTTTAAGCACGTTGCTCGCCGAGAAGATTAAAGATGAGTTAACCGATGAATTGCCGGAACACGCAGACCAATTCCAAGAAAATTTCGATACACTGTATGACGATTTGGAAAAATTGGATCGCCAATATAAAACAATGGCGGATGAAGCACCGAATAAAACGTTCTTTGTCTCACACGCTGCCTTTGGTTATTTAGCGGATACGTATGGGCTTCAGCAACTTGCTGTCTCGGGACTTGACTCACAAAACGAACCTTCCCAAAAACAGTTGGCTGCACTTGTTCAAGAAGCAAAAGAGAAAGACATTCAATATATTTTATTCGAACAAAATGTCAGCTCTAAATTAGCAGAAGTCATTCAGAAAGAACTCAATGCGGAAGTGCTGACTCTTCATAATTTAAGCGTGTTGACAAATGAAGATATTGACAAAGGGAAGGATTACTTCTCGCTGATGGAACAGAATCTTCAAGTATTAAAAAAAGCATTAAGTAACTAACAGTGGGGTTGACTCCACTGTTTTTTTAAAGACTTTTTTTCAATTCGAAACGCATTAACTTATTGGACGCATTGCGCGGCAGCTGATCGACAAATCGAATCTCTTTCGGTACTTTGTAGCGAGCTAAGTGTTGCGCGCAATACGCCAGTATCTCCTGTTCTGAAACCTGATCGCTTATGAGGAAGGCTACTGGGACTTGTCCCCATTGGTCGTCATCTTTTGCGCAAACCCCCGCTTCCCTAACTGCGGGATGTGCCAATAGGACGTTTTCAATTTCAGCAGGATAGATGTTCTCTCCGCCAGAAATAATTAAGTCTGCGCGTCGATCAACGATGAATAAATATCCCTCTTCATCTAAATATCCAGCATCACCCGTAGCGAGCCAGCCATCTCCCGTGAGTGGTGAACGGTTACTTTGGCTTCCAATATACCCTGGTGTGACATGTGGACCTTTTATAAGGACCTCACCCACTTCTCTCGCCTGATCTGTCCCTTTAATTTTAATCTGATTAAAAAACAGCGGCTTTCCGGCAGATCCTAATTTACGAACAGCATCTACTTTCCCGAGAGTCGCAGTTTGAGAAGAAGTTTCCGTCATGCCGTACGTCTGTAAAATAGGCAAACCGCACTCAGCAGCCCTTTCTAAATAATCAAGCGGGACGGGCCCACCGCCGACCAGCATCGTCCGGAATGTCGGATGGGCTTTACTGTTCCCTTCTTCTATGACCCGAACAATTTGATCTAATGTCAACGCAACAACTGACATAGCCGTTACTGTTCCTGCTGTAATCTGTGCTGCGGCCTCTTTTGCATCAAATTTTTCGTAAAGTCGCGTCTCCATTCCATAAATAACGGAACGAATGATAATTGATAAGCCGCTAATATGGAATAACGGCATCATACAAAGCCAAGAATCTCGATCCGTTAATCCTAGATTCAACACAGAAGCCAGAGCACTAGATGTATGATTGCCGGCTGTCTGACGCACGCCTTTTGGAACGCCTGTGGTGCCTGAAGTATACATGACCGAAAGCGTCCGATCTTCTTCCCACAGTTCCACTACCTCGAATTCTTTTCGTTCCGCTTGGCGAATAGTTGAATAGGACAAACATTCCACTCCGTCTAGAATAGGAGTCTGGGCAACCCGGTCATCGACGACCACTATCTCAACTTCCGCATCGTTAATTTGCCATTCTAGTTCGTCTTCAGTAAGTCGGCTATTGAGAAACACTACTTCCACACTCAATAACCAGGACGCATGAATGAATAACACGGTCTCTTCATTGGAATGGCTCAATAAAGCTACTCTATCACCCGATGCAATATTAAAACTATGTAGCTGTTGTGCGATTCCAAGCGACGCTTCGTACAATTCACGGAAAGTCCATTGCCCTTCCTTTCCCACCAAAGCGGACAGCTCTGGAGACACCTTCGCACGCTGATGCAACCAATTCGGGATCATCATAAGAAACTACAACCTCCAATTAAATAGTGTAATGAAAAAGCTGCCCATTATAGGCAGCTTTTAAAACGTTTAAGGGAAACGCGGGAACTGATCGAAGTCCGGTTTGCGTTTTTCTTTAAATGCATCGCGTCCTTCTTTCGCTTCATCCGTTGTGTAATAAAGAAGTGTAGCGTCTCCAGCCATTTGCTGAAGTCCAGCCAGTCCATCCGTATCCGCATTCATTGCAGCTTTCAAGAAGCGCAATGCAGTCGGACTCTTACTCAACATTTCCTCACACCATTGTACGGTTTCATCTTCCAATTGATCGTAAGGAACAACTGTGTTGACCAGACCCATGTCGAGTGCTTCCTGCGCATCATATTGACGGCATAAGTACCAGATTTCACGCGCTTTCTTATGGCCCACAATACGCGCTAAGTAACCAGATCCGTAACCAGCATCGAATGAACCAACAGTCGGTCCAGTCTGTCCGAAACGTGCATTATCAGCTGCAATTGTCAAATCACAAACAACATGCAGAACGTGGCCGCCACCGATTGCATAACCAGCAACCATTGCGACAACCGGCTTCGGAATTACGCGAATTAGACGTTGCAGATCCAACACGTTCAAGCGAGGAATCTCATCGTCACCTACGTATCCACCGTGACCGCGAACAGATTGGTCGCCTCCTGAACAGAAAGCCTTTTCTCCTTCACCTGTTAACACGATGACACCGATACGTTGATCATCTCTTGCTCGTGAAAATGCATCAATCATTTCAGAAACGGTTTTCGGCCGGAATGCATTTCGCACTTCTGGACGATTGATCGTAATTTTTGCAATGCCGTTGTACATTTCATATTTAATATCATCATATGTACGAAGCGTTTCCCATTGACGGGTCATACTAACTCCTCCTCATTTTCCAACTGTTTTCAGATAGCTCTTTATCATTGTAGCAAATTGCCGCGGTTTTTCCACATGAATTGCATGTCCCGCGTCTTTTATCGTTTCATGCAAGGCATTTGGCAATAATCGTTTCATTTCCCGGGCAATATTTTCAAATTTCTCATCTTCACTTCCCGTGATGAGCAAAACTGGAAACTCAAAATGCGTCAACTCATCCCAATATGATGGCTGACTTCCTGTCCCAATTCCCCTCAGACTATTTGCCAAGCCAAGCGGCTGCTGCTTCAGTCGCTCAAGCCGCACAGCCAGCTGCTTCTCATCCGAAAGTTTTTTTTGCGAATGAAAAAGGGGAATTTCCTGCCAAAAATCGACGAATTTCTCGATTCCTTCGTTTTCGATTCGCTCCGCTAACTTTGCGTCTGCAACACAGCGTGTAGTCCGTTCAGCTTCCGTTCCTAAACCAGGTGAACTGCTTTCTAGTATCAAGCCGGCAATTTGGTCGGAATACGTTGCGGCATAGCCAAGCGCTACTCTTCCGCCCATTGAATACCCTAACAGAATGGGCTGCTCAATGTGTAGATCTGCCAATAACTGATGCAAATCTTCAATCTGTTCATTCATTTGATAACGTTCTGGCTCCGTTGGAGAGGCCGTTCTGCCGTGACCAATTAAATCGACCGTGATGACATAATGCTGTGTCAGAAGTATATCGATCGTTTCCCGCCATGTATCTGTTGAGCCCGTAAAGCCATGCAACAGGACAATCGCCGGTAATTGCTCATCTCCATGGCGTTCTACATAGGTTTGAATTCCACGGATGTCCATGACTTCAGCCTTCAATGCATTCCACCCTCTTCGCGATTTCTCGCCATACCGTCCGATGTGCTTCCACATTATCCGCACGATTCGTAAAGACTTCAATCATTCGCAGGCTGGACGTTTTAGTCGCTTGCATTACGTTTTCAAATGCCTCCACTGTAGACACCGCATCATACTGCGCTTCATACATCGCCGCAATATGATTGAATGTCAAATTCGTCGGAGTACCGAATAATTGCTCATAATAGTCTTCCACAGATGCTTGAGGCAGATAGGAGAAGATGCCCCCGCCATTATTATTGACGATGATAATCGTTAAATCTGTCTCCTGTAATCTGGATATGATCAATCCATTCAAATCATGTAAAAACGCCAAATCACCAATTAATAAATAGGTAGTTCGTTTGCGGCCTTCTTGGATACCAAGAGCAGTCGAAACTACGCCATCGATACCATTTGTCCCCCGATTGCAAAATAGCGAAATATCTTTTTCGGTCTTCTTAAAATACGTATCCAAATCACGTATCGGCATACTGCTGCTGCACACGACATCAGCTTTATTAGGCAGATGTGCAATGAACTGACGCACGATATGCCCTTCATCTCCGTTAAAATACATTTCATCATTGAGCACATCAGTGGAAATCTGGTTCGCTTGAAGCCATTGATTTGTATAGTCAGCCCGTTCAAGACAGACATCCATCTCCTGCCAAACACTCCTTGCTGTAGTTTGCAAATGATGCGTTGTCAGACCTAAGGGATCGCGATAATTTGGGGATTCATCCACTACAATATATGTTTTTGGACAGACCCTCTTTAAAAACAACGTTAATGGCTTAGAAACAGGCTGTGGTCCGAAACGGATGACACAGTCTGGCTGTACCCCTTCGCTAAATGTTTCACTTTTTAACAATGCGTCATATTGATCGATACATAAATCGATACAGTCAGCTGGTACCTGCGAACGCAAATTGGATAGCGGGTCACATAATACCGGCCACTGAAGCGACTTAGCAAATTGCCAGAACTGCTCTTTCTGCAATTCAGGCGGCTGTTCACCGATGATCAAAATACCTCGCTTTGACTTAGTTATCGCTTGCTGTAAGAAATCCTTCATGTCATTAGACAACGAGGCTTCACCGATGAATTGCTGTTGGAACCTGCTGACCGGTGCCTGTCCTTCTAAATCAATTAGCAACGGCTCCCGAAACGGCACATTCAGATGGACTGGACCCTGTGGTGCAGTTTTCGCAACAGCAAGCAGCCGGACTGCCCGCTGTTCCATGTAATTCAGAATTTCTGCACGGTTTTCGGGAACAGGAAAGTCTACACTTTCTTTAACGTGCTCCCCAAACATACGAATCTGGTCTATCGCCTGCGGAGCACCGACTTCACGCAGTTCATGCGGACGGTCTGCGGTGATGACAATAAGAGGCAGACGAGCATAATAGGCCTCTGTTACTGCCGGATGATAATTCGATGCAGCAGTACCCGACGTACATAGCAGAACGACTGGCCGTCCAGTCGCTTTCACCAGTCCGAGTGCATAAAATGCTGCAGAACGTTCATCTGTTTGAATAAAAGTCTGCATATCTTCGGACTTTGAGAATGCATAAGCAAGCGGCGTCGATCTGGAACCTGGACTGATGACCGCCTTATTGGCTCCTTGTTGCACCAAAGTTTCTGTTAGACGAAGCACATAGTTCGTCAATCCTGCACGATGATCATTCATGTAAACTTCCTCCGAGCGCACGCAAAACAGGTCTGAATTTTACCCATGTTTCCTTATACTCTTCAGTCGGCATGGAATCCGCCACGATACCTCCGCCTGCATATAGATAGGCATCTTTGCCAGACAGCAGTCCTGAACGAATTGCGACAGCAAACTCTCCATTTCCTGCTGCATCCGTCCAACCAATCGGTCCTGCATAAAACCCTCTGTCCATTTGCTCTTCATCCCGAATGATCGCAAGCGCCTTCTTGCGCGGAACCCCGCCGAGGGCAGGCGTCGGATGAAGGGCTTCCACGAGACGGAAAATGTCCTGATCTTCAGCTAATTTTCCTTCCACTGGCGTGAATAAATGTTGAATATCTCGGACCTTCAATAGTTTTGGTGTTTTATTCACATGCAAGGAGGAACAGAACTCAGAAAATACTTCCGTAATCATATCTACTACATATTGATGTTCTTCCCGATTTTTCTTGTCACGCAGCAATTGTTCGCCAAGCTGCTGATCTTCAAGGGCTGTTTTTCCACGATGTATGGAGCCGGCTACACAGGCTGAATATGCTTGTCCTTTTGAAATTTCCACAAGTCGCTCAGGAGTCGCACCAAAAAACATCTCTTCTCCTATTTGCAAACCGAAATGATAGCTCGCTTGCTGTTCATTCGTAATTGCGTGCAGGGCAGTTGCTTTTTGAAATTCCTCTTCAAAAGACAATTTGATCTTACGCGCAATGACAACTTTCTCCGCCACCTGCGCTTTAATTTGGGAAGTCACATTCTCGACTGCCTCCATATAGCGATCAGTAGCCAATTCCGTCTGTGAAACGATCGCTGGTTTACCTTGTAATGTGAACTCATCCACTTGCGCGATATGAAGCAAGCGGTCACGTTCTTGACGCAACCCTTCAAACTGAGCAGCTGCCTCTAGCTCGTCTGTAACATAATTGATCGATACGTATGTCTTACCGTTATCAATTTTCAATTGAATCAAAGGCACCGTGAAATACGCTGCCGGGAATGCAGTCCATTCATCATCCTGTCTCGTTTGTGGATCGAATGAAAACCCTCCGAACAGCACGGGATCCATATCTTTTTCCTCTTTGATCAGTCTTCCGCAAAGGGCTTTCCATTGTCTGGATATCGATTGAAAGCGGTGTGTGTCAGCAGTCAGCACGGCTGCCTGACCAACGCCAACCAGCTTGACTGTTTTATCTGCATTTTGCCAAAAAAAACGATGATCGCCATAATGTGAACGCCCTGCTTCAAAAAAGGCAAGCGGATCAAGCGTTTCCACTTCTATTGTTTCCGTAAAAAAACGAGCTTCCGTTCCTACAGTCTGACCTAAATTCGCTCGATCGGTCAATTTCCGGTTCATCCTACTCTCTCCTTACTATCATTCAATATGTTGTCGATAAATTTCTTCCAGCCATATAGTAGCCGGACTATAAGTACCTCTATTCTATCACATCGAATGCTTTACTTAGTATGATAAGTCTTCCTGTTCTCGAGGTCCTTCGACAAATGCGTTCGGTTGACCAATCACCATACCTAACAGATTGCTTTTGTTGTATAATAGTAAGTATTGATTATAAATAAGGAGAGATTACACGTGCAACACACAATAGAATCTACTACCGGCTGGCGCGTTTGGTGGCAGCTCACAAGACCGCACACATTAACCGCAGCCTTTGCACCTGTCTTTTTAGGCACCATGATCGCACTGCAATATGGAGCCATTCATTTTCCGCTATTCCTGGCTATGCTGACGGCAAGCTTATTCTTGCAAATGGCAACGAATATGTTCAATGAATACTACGACTTCAAGAGGGGGCTCGATGATGAGCACTCTATCGGCATTGGCGGCACAATTGTACGAAATGGCGTGAAACCGAAAACTGTCCTTAATTTAGCATTGCTATTATATGGCCTGTCGGTTCTTCTAGGCATCTACATTTGCATGCAAACTTCCTGGGTTCTTGCAGTAGTTGGATCCATCGCCATGTTGATCGGCTATCTTTATACCGGCGGTCCCTACCCCATCGCATATACACCATTTGGTGAGTTAGTATCCGGTTTTGTTATGGGAATGCTGTTGATTTTAATTGCTTTCTTCATACAGACAGGAACTATTACAGGAAATGCAATCTTACTGTCCGTGCCAAGTATGCTGCTCGTCGCAGCGATCATGATGGCAAACAATATACGTGATATCGTAGGAGACACCAAAGGCGGCCGCAAGACATTAGCAATTCTGACAGGACGCTCAAATGCTGTCACCATACTCGCCTCATTCTTTATCGTGTCCTATGTTTGGATTATCGTACTTGTTCTTACTGGTCATGTATCCGCTTGGGCTTTACTTGTTCTTCTAAGTATACCTAAACCGCTTTATGCAATTAAAACGTTCAGGCAATACGAGCAACCGATTCACGTGATGCCGGCTATGAAAGACACAGGAGTGACCAATACATTGTTTGGATTTCTTCTGGGTATTGGAATACTTATCGCTCATTTCATCTGAATAAACCACATCTCAAACGTCTACACTGCAAAAGGTAGGCGTTTTTTTGTTGGAAAGGTTTACGCTTCCTAAGAAACAGGGAATGACTGAAGTAATAAAGCTTTCCCAAACTCCATTCCTATTTAGGAAAGCCATACAGAAAGGGTCGTGAATGAATTGCTAACTACACAACAAATACAAACCTTAGAAAAAGAACTACATGCTATGGAAGAAAGTTTAACCCAGACCGAAAAGGAAACGGAGATGGTGCAGTCAGCCCAAGATTCGGTTGGGGAGCTATCGATGTACGATAACCATCCAGCTGATATGGGAACTGAATTGTATGAACGTGAAAAAGATATAGCCTTGAACACACATGCGGAAGACGAGCTAGGAAAAGTCCAGCATGCACTCCAGGCTATCAAAGACGGAACGTACGGGACGTGTGAAGTATGCGGAAAGAACATTCAATACGAACGTTTAGAAGCCATTCCGTTTACAACTGTATGTATTGAAGATGCAGAACAATCCGTTCCCGAGGATCGTCCAGTAGAGGAAGATATTTTAATTATGGCAGAACCGAATTCATTTGCCGAACGTAGATCCGGTGACAGAAGAGATTACGAAGACAGTTTTCAAGAAATCGCAAGGTCCGGCACTTCCGAAACTCCTTCCGATTTTAGCGGTAATGAAAATCGTGATTATGATGATCTTTATGATGATGATAGTGACGAAGCTACAGAGGAATATGAAGATTTTGCTGTATCAGATATCACAGGTGAACCTGCTGGCGTCGTGCACAGTGAGGAATCAGAAGAATACAAAGAAGAGCTCGATGCAGAAGGGTTAGAATCACCTCTTGGCGATATACCTTATCATAAAGGCGACAGTTATGTAGATGATAAAAAATAAAGAAAAAAGGCTGGTACTGAAAGTTATTGTAACTTTCAGCACCAGCCTTTCCATATGTAATAATATAACCGGGCAAGAGACTCGGAGAACCGCGAGTATCGTCGGAATGAACCTTAAAGCTTTCAGACCACACGCTGCTGCTAATTTTATATTTAGCAATCTACTAAATAAAAAGAGACAATGCACAATTATATGTGCATTGTCTCTTTTTGGTATGACCCCTACGGGATTCGAACCCGTGTTACCGCCGTGAAAGGGCGGTGTCTTAACCGCTTGACCAAGGGGCCAAAACGTATGGCGGAGAAGGAGGGATTCGAACCCTCGCGCCGCTTTCGCGACCTACACCCTTAGCAGGGGCGCCTCTTGAGCCACTTGAGTACTTCCCCATATTGGCTCCGCAGGTAGGATTCGAACCTACGACCGATCGGTTAACAGCCGATTGCTCTACCACTGAGCTACTGCGGAATGGTGGGCCTAAGTGGACTCGAACCACCGACCTCACGCTTATCAGGCGTGCGCTCTAACCAGCTGAGCTATAGGCCCCTAATGGAGCGGGTGAAGGGAATCGAACCCTCATCATCAGCTTGGAAGGCTGAGGTTTTACCACTAAACTACACCCGCATTAATGGTGGCTCAGGACGGAATCGAACCGCCGACACAAGGATTTTCAGTCCTTTGCTCTACCGACTGAGCTACTGAGCCACATTGTAATTCTTTAAAATAAAAATGGCGGTCCCGACGGGAATCGAACCCGCGATCTCCTGCGTGACAGGCAGGCATGTTAACCGCTACACCACGGGACCTTGGTTGCGGGGGCAGGATTTGAACCTGCGACCTTTGGGTTATGAGCCCAACGAGCTACCACTGCTCCACCCCGCGACAATAAAATACTTTCAAACTTCTTTTTCAACCCGACTACATTATTGTAACATAACAAGTTAGCAAAGTAAAGGGTTTGTTTTAATAAATATGGCGGAGGAAGAGGGATTCGAACCCCCGCGGGCTTTAACACCCCTGTCGGTTTTCAAGACCGATCCCTTCAGCCGGGCTTGGGTATTCCTCCGTACATTAATTAAACTGGTGGACCTTGCAGGACTCGAACCTGCGACCGGACGGTTATGAGCCGTCTGCTCTAACCAACTGAGCTAAAGGTCCTTAGATAGCGGCGGAGGGGATCGAACCCACGACCTTACGGGTATGAACCGTACGCTCTAGCCAGCTGAGCTACGCCGCCACAATTAGTCAGTTATAAACTTATATTATTGGTGGAGCCTAGCGGGATCGAACCGCTGACCTCCTGCGTGCAAGGCAGGCGCTCTCCCAGCTGAGCTAAGGCCCCAATAAGTGGTCGGGAAGACAGGATTCGAACCTGCGACCCCTTGGTCCCAAACCAAGTGCTCTACCAAGCTGAGCTACTTCCCGACTATGTTATGTATAATTTTTGATTAAATATGGCGCGCCCGGCAGGAGTCGAACCCACAAC
>NZ_JACLBZ010000027.1 GCF_019748715.1 Sporosarcina aquimarina
ATGGTCCTCATAGTGAGTGGCTTTTTTGTGTTTTCGTATAAGGATATGCAGAATGAAGGGAGCCTGTCTTGAATGAAGCTGTGGGTGAGCGCAGTGAGAGATTGATTTGTTTGCAAAGACGGAAAGTGTGGCGTGAAAGGCGAATGGCTCGTACTGTCGTAGATTATGATGATTCGATGAGTATTTAGTGCGGGTCTCAGGGTCCTTGATACAATGCATGAGTTACTCATCCTATTGAATGTTCAGAGTGTCTTGCAGATACGTAGATAGACGTGTAAAAGCTAAATCAGTATTAAAAGACTTTCCTTGAATTATTTAGTGAGGCGCGATACGATAAACCCTATTGTAGAAAGGAGAAGTTGCTATGGGAATGGTGTTAATAATCTTTGTAATCAATATTGTCTATGTTTCCTTTTTTACAGTCCGTATGATAATGACGTTAAAAGGCTACAGATATATTGCTGCAGTTGTCAGTATGATAGAAATTGTCATCTATGTCATCGGACTTGGTTTAGTACTTGACAATTTAGACCAAATTCAAAACCTAATAGCTTATGCTTTGGGGTATGGTTCAGGTGTAGTGATAGGATCTAAAATTGAAGAGAGATTGG
This sequence comes from Sporosarcina aquimarina, assembly GCF_019748715.1. Taxonomy (GTDB): domain Bacteria; phylum Bacillota; class Bacilli; order Bacillales_A; family Planococcaceae; genus Sporosarcina; species Sporosarcina newyorkensis. The sequence goes on from NZ_JACLBZ010000027.1 coordinate 612, forward strand.
CCTTAGGTTATATAACGGTCAATGTGATTACTTCAGATATTGATAAAGAAATGCCTGCAGTATTGCGACGAGCGGGATATGGGGTGACGGATTGGTCGGCTAACGGATTAAGCGGCGGCCGTTCAACTATGGAGATTTTGACACCGCGTAAATATGAATTGCAGCTCTACAAGACAATAACAGATCTTGATCCGAAGGCGTTTATCATTTCATATGAGCCAAAGAAAATACATGGCGGCTTCTGGGTGAAGAGTGTGAAAAGAGGAAAGCTATTTAAATGAGTACTAAAAAAATATGGTTTGATAAACAGGACGATGAAACATTGGAACAATGTGTGGAACGAATACAAGGTTTAGGTTATAGCGTAGTGGCTAGGAGGGAGAAGCCTCTATTTGAACAAGTGGGAGAGGAGTACATTCCAATTAAGCAGCAGACGCAGTTTCAAGGAGTTAAAAATAGCTAATACTATTCAAGTGAATGAGAAGCCGGTATGTTTTCATTCATTAAATGCTCAAAAGACGAATGATTGAAAAAGAGTTATTAAACAATGTTCGTCTTTTGGTTGACGAATTAAATATTAATTGTTACTATAATAAGAGTAAATGAGTTCCCCGTATATGCCGCAGAATTGGCTGCAGCGTTTCTACCAAGACACCGTAAATGTCTACACTATGTGGGAAAGCAATTTTTCTTGGATAACTAAGTGTGATAGCAGAAGAATATTCAGCTATTGCCTTCTTTTGTTAAGGGTCCTTGAAAGTTCTGCTTTTTGTGCATGTGAAAAGTAGAGTTTTCAAGGACCTTTTTTTGTATGATATTGATAATAAAGTATGGATTGAAGGAGCGGATTGGATTTGGAACCGAAGATCGGTGTGATTATGGGCAGTAAAAGTGATTGGGAAACAATGAAGCATGCATGTGAGGTATTGGATGAGCTAGACGTTCCCTATGAAAAGAACGTGGTTTCAGCCCACCGTACGCCTGACTTTATGTTCGAATATGCAGAACAGGCAGAAGGAAAGGGACTTCATGCTATTATTGCCGGTGCAGGCGGAGCCGCTCATTTGCCAGGAATGGTTGCAGCAAAAACACTGGTACCTGTTATCGGTGTTCCGGTACAATCCAAAGCATTGAATGGAATGGATTCTTTATTATCTATCGTACAAATGCCTGGCGGGGTTCCCGTGGCAACCGTATCAATCGGTAAAGCGGGTGCTACTAATGCAGGACTGCTGGCTGCGCAAATGCTTAGCGTACAAGATGCGGAGTTGCGAAAAAAACTACAGCAAAGACGTGATGAAATGCGACAAGTCTCGTTGGAAAGCAGTGGTGAGTTAGAGTGAAATTAATTAAGCCTGGACAGACGATAGGGATTATCGGTGGTGGACAGTTAGGAAGAATGATGGGACTTGCAGCGAAAGAAGCTGGATTTCGTATCGCAGTGTTGGATCCTACAACTGATTCACCTTGTGGTCAGATAGCAGATATCGAGATTGTGGCTTCTTATAATGATGAAGAAGCACTAGCTGAATTGCGTGAAGTCAGCGATGTGATCACTTTTGAATTTGAGAATATTGATTATGAAGGTTTGAAACGTTTAACGGAGCAAGCGTATGTTCCTCAAGGAGCTGAGCTAGTCCGCATTACGCAAAATCGAATACATGAAAAAGCAGCTATCCAAGCTGCTGGGGCTCCGGTTGCTAATTACATAACAGCGGATACGTATGAAGAGTTAACAGACAAAATCGATGAACTCGGTTTTCCATGCATCGTCAAAACTGCTTTTGGCGGCTATGACGGCAAGGGGCAAGTCAAGCTAGAATCAAAAGGGCAATTGACAGAGGCTCAATCCCTTTTTAAACATTCGGCTTGTATAGCGGAAGCGTTCGTTCCATTTGAGAAAGAAATTTCAGTAATCATACAGCGAAATCCTGCGGGTCAATCCTATTGTCTGCCGATTGCTGAAAATATTCATCGACATCATATACTGCATGAATCAATTGTGCCTGCTCGTGTAGGAAAAAAGGTTTTGCAACAGGCCCAACTGGAAGCTGAGAAAATCGCGAGTCAACTTGAGTTGGTAGGAACCTTGGCAGTTGAAATGTTTGTATTGCCGAGTGGTGAAATTATTATCAATGAATTAGCACCGCGACCGCATAATTCTGGACATTATTCAATCGAAGCATGCAATATCTCGCAATTCCATCAACATATCCGTGCTGTCTGTGGATGGCCGTTGCGCGATCCGAAGTTATGGGATTCCGTCGTAATGGTAAATGTGCTGGGTGAACATGTTGAGCCGCTTAAACAGCGCATTGCAGATTATCCAGATTGGTCGATTCATTTATATGGTAAAGCAGAAGCGAAAGAAAAACGCAAAATGGGTCACGTTACCATGATGACAAATAACGTAGAAGCCACTTTGCTTGAAATTGAACAATCAGGTATTTGGGAAGACTAAATAAATTGCACTACACAACTATTTCCACTTTGGGAGGAACCAACAATGACGAAAGTAACTATTTATGTAACATTACGTGAAAGTGTTGTAGATCCACAAGGCATCGCGACAACAGATGCACTACAGAAAATGGGCTTTGAAGAAGTGAAAAGTGTACGGGTTGGTAAACTGATCGAGCTAGAGATGGACGGTTCTGAACAAGCTGTAGAAGCACGTGTGAAAGAAATGTGCGATGAGTTATTGATCAATAAAGTCATTGAAGATTATCGCTTTGAAATCGGGGAGGTCGCCGGCAAATGAAGTTCGCTGTCCTAGTATTCCCAGGTCTTACTTGTGATCTAGATATGTATTATGCGGTCGAGGAGACTGTGAAGCAAGAAGTAGAGTACGTTTGGCATACTGAAGCCGATCAACTCGATTACTTCGATGCGGTTCTATTACCGACAGGCACTTCTTATGGAAACTATTTGCGCCCAGGTGCGTTAGCTAAAAGCTCACCTGCCTGCAAACATCTTCAGGCGTTTGCAGAAACAGGGAAGCCGGTTCTTGGCGTAGGTAATGGCTTTCATATCTTAGTGGAAACTGGTATTCTTCCGGGTGGGTTTTTGCGCAATAACAGCCTCAAATTCCGCTCTGCGCTTGAAACGGTGAAGGTGGAAAACAATAACACTGTTTTCACAAAAGACTATGCAAAAGGCCAAACAATTCAACTTCCTGTGGCAAGCGACTTCGGCAATTACTATGCGGATGAGGCGACAGTGGAAGAACTGAAAAAAACAAACCGAATTATTTTCACTTATGCGGATGAAAATCTAGACGGCAGTATATCAGCTATTGCAGGCATCACCAATGATAAAGGCAATGTTCTTGGAATGATGCCACTTCCGGAACGAGCAGTTGAGGAAATCATCGGCGGTACAGGTGGAACACCGTTATTCCATTCAATCTTGAACAATTGGAGTGAACAGCATGTCAATTAATCATGAACCTACGGCTGAACAAATTAAGGAACAACGTCTGTATCTTCAGATGGGCATGACAGATGAAGAGTACGAGCGTGCAGTGGAAAAGCTTGGACGCACTCCGAATTATACGGAAACCGGTCTATTTTCCGCTATGTGGTCGGAGCATTGTTCCTATAAGAGTTCCAAATCTGTATTGCGTAAATTCCCGACTGAAGGTGAACGCGTACTTCAGGGACCAGGTGAAGGTGCAGGGATTGTAGATATCGGTGACAATCAAGCTGCTGTGTTCAAAATGGAGTCTCATAACTCTCCGTCAGCTATTGAACCTTTCATTGGAGCTGCAACAGGTGCAGGTGGGATTATCCGCGATGTATTTTCCATGGGCGCACGTCCGGTTGCATTGGTTAACTCGCTCCGTTTCGGTGATTTGACAGAGCCGCGCGATAAGTTTTTGTTTGAAGAAGCAGTTGCAGGGATTGCGAGCTATGGTAATACGATGGGCATCCCGACAGTGGCTGGGGAAGTCCAATTTGATCAATGCTATTCCAAGCGTCCACTAGTCAATGCGATGGCGGTTGGATTGCTTAATCACGAAGATATCCAAAAAGGATTGGCAGCAGGTGTCGGCAATACAGTTCTGTATGCGGGCGCAACAACTGGACGTGATGGAATTCACGGCGCAACGATGTCTTCTTCTGAAGTATCTATCGAAGAAGAGAAAGAATTGCCGGTCATGCAAGCAGGAGATCCATTCATTGAGAAACTGTTGATGGAAGCTTGCTTGGAACTTGTGAAATCCGATGCTTTGATTGGTATCCAGGATATGGGTGCAGCAGGTCTAACTTCATCAGCAGCAGAAATGGCATCGAAAGCAGGCTATGGCGTGGAGATGAACTTGGATCTGGTACCTCAGCGAGAAGACAATATGACGGCATACGAAATGATGCTGTCCGAGTCACAGGAACGGATGCTGATCGTCGTGAAAAAAGGCCGTGAAGAAGAAGTTATTGCATTGTTCACGAAATATGGAATCAATGCAGCGGCAATTGGTCAAGTAACAGATGATAAGATGTTGCGCTTGCTCCATAAAGGAGAAGTGGTGGCGGAAGTCTCTGCAGATTTGCTTGCTGAAGATGCGCCGAGCTACCAGAAGGGATCCAAAGAACCTGCTTCCTTTGCGGCGAATCAAGCGATTGAAAATAAAGAACCTCAAGTAGAAAACTTAAAGGAAACTTTACTCGATTTATTGCAACGTCCAACAATTGCATCAAAAGAGTGGGTATATAACCAATTCGATACGGGTGCTCGCACAAATACCGTATTAGCTCCAGGAGCGTCTGCCGGGATTATCCGTGTCAGAGGAACGAATAAAGGAATTGCGATGACAGCAGATTGTAATTCACGCTTCATCTATTTGGATCCGGAAACAGGTGGTAAGATCGCAGTCGCAGAAGCTGCTCGTAACCTCGTTTGTTCAGGAGCTGAGCCGATTGCATTGACGGACTGCTTGAACTTCGGGAGCCCGGATAAACCAGAAGTGTTCTGGCAGCTTGAAAAATCTGCGGACGGCATATCGGAAGCTTGCCGTAAACTTAACGCGCCGGTCATTGGTGGCAACGTTTCGCTTTCGAATGAAGTCAATGGAGTGCCGATCTACCCGACACCGACAATTGGTCTTGTCGGAATCGTCCATGATTTAAAAGAAGTGACGACGCCAGGCTTTAAACAAGCTGGAGATGCGATCTACATTATCGGTCAAACAGAGACAGAATTTGGTGGTAGTGAACTGCAGCAAATGATCGAAGGAAAAATCTTCGGTAAAGCGCCTGCAATCGATTTGGACGTAGAGGTTAAGCGTCAGAAGCAATTGCTTGCAGCTATTCAGCAAGGCTTACTCCAATCAGCAGCAGATTTATCCGAAGGCGGTTTTGCCGTAGCTCTTTGTGAAAAGGCATTTGCAACCGATGGACTGGGTGCTGAAGTGACGGTTGAAGGTTCTGCGGTCACGGCTTTATTCAGCGAGACGCAATCGCGTTTCTTGGTAACTGTGAAGGCGGATCAGGTGGCAGAGTTTGAAGAGAAAGTCGAAGACGCTGTGAAAATCGGAACAGTGACAGATGGCGGACAACTTGTCATCAAAGATGCAGAAGGATCTGTCCTAGTAGAAGGGACGGTAGAACAATTCCACGCTGCTTGGAAAGGGGCAATTCCATGCTTGCTGAACTCAGAGGATTAAACGAAGAGTGCGGCGTATTTGGTATTTGGGGGCATGAAGACGCAGCGCAAATTAGCTATTACGCGTTGCATGCACTTCAGCACCGGGGGCAAGAGGGGGCTGGAATCGTTGTAAAAGGCGATGATGGTCTTCATGCAGTTAAAGGAGAAGGCCTGGTCAATGAAGTTTTCTCAGGTGACAACTTAAATACACTTAAAGGTCACGGGGCGATTGGACAAGTCCGTTACACAACAGAGCAGGGACGCGGCATTGAAAACGTCCAACCGCTTGTGTTTCGTTCGACAACAGGAAGTCTTGCTATTGCACATAATGGGAACTTGATCAACGCAAGAGATCTTAAAGAACATTTGGAGCGTCAGGGAAGTATCTTCCAGACTACTTCCGATACAGAAGTACTGGCGCATTTGATCAAACGCAGTAGCGGCTCATTGAATCAGCGGGATAAAGTGAAAAAAGCACTTAGCATCTTAAAAGGTGCCTTCGCATTTGTCTTAATGACAGATGAAGGCTTGATGGTAGCGCAGGATCCGAATGGCTTGCGTCCGTTGTCTATCGGCAAAATTGGGGATGCATGGGTCGTGGCATCTGAAACATGTGCATTCGATATTATCGGTGCCGAGCACGTTCGATCAGTAGAGCCGGGAGAGCTATTAATCATTAACGACAAAGGTTTGACGTCTGAACGGTTTGCAGCACCAGCAGAGCGTGCGATGTGCTCGATGGAGTATGTCTACTTCTCTCGTCCTGATTCGGATATCGATGGGATCAACATTCACGCTGCGCGCAAACGTTGTGGCAAGCAGCTTGCTCGTGAAGTTCAAATTAGCGCGGATGTTGTGACGGGAGTTCCGGACTCCAGTATTTCTGCTGCGATTGGTTTCTCCGAGCAAAGTGGCATCCCGTATGAACTAGGTCTAATTAAGAATCGCTATGTCGGCAGGACATTCATTCAGCCTTCTCAAGCATTAAGAGAAAAAGGCGTGAAGATGAAGTTGTCGCCTGTTCATCAAGTCGTACACGGAAAACGCGTAGTGATGGTCGATGATTCCATCGTTCGCGGTACGACGTCGAAACGTATTGTGGCAATGCTGAGAGAAGCTGGTGCAAAAGAAATCCATGTGGTCATTGCATCCCCTCCTCTCATCGCACCTTGCTATTACGGAGTCGACATCAGTTCTGATTCCGAATTGATTGCAACAGGACGAAGCTTGGAACAAATGCGGGACGAGATCGGCGCGGATTCGCTGCATTTCCTTTCCATTGATGGAATGCTGGAAGCGAATGGCCGATCGCCTGAAATGAAAAATTGCGGTCAATGCTTAGCTTGTTTTACAGGAGAGTATCCAACTGAAATTTATTCGGATACGGCAATGCCGCACGAAAAAGAAATCGTACGATAGGAGGCCTTTCCATGTCGAAGGCGTATGAAAAAGCGGGAGTCAATATTGAAGCTGGCTATGAGTCAGTGGAACGGATGAAGTCCCACGTAGCACGAACGACTCGTAAAGGAGTTGCAGGTGCATTTGGTGGATTCGGCGGAATGTTTGACCTGTCTGCGCTCGAATATAAAGAACCTGTGCTGATTTCAGGTACAGATGGAGTCGGTACGAAGTTGAAATTGGCTTTCATGGCAGATCGTCATGACACGATCGGTATCGACTGTGTCGCAATGTGTGTCAACGATATCGTAGCGCAAGGCGCAGAGCCATTGTACTTCTTGGATTATGTTGCTCTTGGAAAAGCAGTGCCTGAGAAAGTCGAAGCGATCGTCAAAGGGGTAGCGGATGGCTGTATGCAATCCGGAGCAGCATTGATTGGCGGCGAGACAGCAGAAATGCCTGGTTTGTATGGAGAAGATGAGTATGATTTAGCTGGTTTTGCAGTCGGGGCTTGTGAAAAGAGCAAGCTAGTGACAGGAGAGCGTGTACAGGAAGGTGATGTACTCGTAGGAATTGCTTCTAGTGGAATCCATTCCAATGGATATTCTCTCGTTCGTCATATCGTGTTTGAACAATTAGGTCTGGATATCAATAGTACGATTGAAGGCTTTGAAGGACTAGGAACGGTAGCGGATGCTTTGCTGACACCGACTAAAATTTATGCGAAGCCTATTCTAGAAATGCACGAGCAGTTAGATGTTCATGCGATGGGCCATATTACGGGTGGCGGATTCTTTGAAAATCTACCGCGTATGTTCTCTGAAGGTTTTGGCGTGGAAGTAGAGTTGGGCGCATGGCCTGTACTTCCGGTATTCCAGATGTTGAAGGAAAAAGGCGAGCTGACAGATCGTGACTTGTACAGTGTCTTCAATATGGGGATTGGTTTTGTCATCGCACTGCCCGAAGCAGATGCTGAAAAAGCGGTAGAAATCGCAAAAGCACATGACGAACAAGCTTATGTAATTGGACATGTAAATGGTCAGGAAGGCGTCAAGTTCGTTGGCGATCATGACGGGAGCTTGGCGTAATGGCGGAAAATGTTCGTATTGCGGTTTTCGCGTCAGGCAGTGGCAGTAATTTTGCCGCTTTGAACAAAGCTTGTTCTGTTGGCGATATACCTGCCGATATCGTACTGGTCGTCACAGATAAACCAGATGCTTTCGTAGTCGAACGGGCAAAACAGGCGAATATTTCAGTGGTTGCTTTACGTCCTCGTGATTTTGCAACGAAGCAAGCATATGAGCAAGCAATACTAGATGCTCTAGAGGAAGCTCAGGCAGAGTGGCTGATACTTGCAGGTTATATGCGCTTGATCGGCTCGGTTTTACTGAATGCATATCCTGAACGCATCGTTAATATTCATCCGTCGCTATTGCCGTCATTTCCTGGCAAGGACGCCATTGGGCAAGCTGTTGCTGCTGGAGTTAAAGTGACAGGTGTCACCGTGCATTTAGTCGATGAAGGAATGGATACGGGTCCGATTCTGGCACAACGAGCTGTGGATGTGGTAGACAATGATGCTCAAAAAACCGCCTATGCGATTCATGCAACGGAGCATGAATTGTATGCGGAAACGTTAAAGGATTTATTTAACAACTGATCAGCCTGTTGTGAAGACAGGCTTTTTTTATAAAATGGAGGGATTCTTTTGAAAAAGCGCGCATTACTGAGCGTATCGGATAAAAGCGGAATTTTGGAGTTTGCGCAAGAACTCGAGCAACTCGGCTATGAACTATTATCTACGGGCGGCACAATGAAGCATTTGAAAGACAATGGAGTAAGTGTGACGGCAGTCGATGAAATCACAGGCTTCCCGGAAATCATGGAAGGTCGCGTCAAAACATTGAATCCGATGATCCACGGTGGGTTGCTCGCGAAACAAGACGATCCAGGACACCAAGCTCAGATGGAAGAGCACGGAATCCAACCAATCGATGTCGTGTGTGTGAACCTCTATCCATTTAAAGAAACCATTTCAAAGCCAGACGTAACGGAAGATGATGCAATTGAAAATATCGATATTGGCGGTCCGGCAATGCTGCGCGCTTCTGCAAAGAATCATGCATATGTTACAGTGATTGTAGATTCAACGGATTATGAAGATGTATTAAAGGAACTTAAGGCTGAAGGCAGCACGACGCTCCCGACACGCCGCCGTCTGGCAGCAAAAGTCTTCCGTCATACAGCAGCTTATGATGCCTTGATCTCCGGCTATCTGACCGAACTTGCGGGTGAGCAATTCCCTGAACAAGTTACCTATACATACGAACTGAAACAGCCGCTGCGTTACGGTGAAAATCCACATCAGCAAGCGGCATTCTACAGCCGTCCGCTAGGATCCGACTTCTCGATCGCATATGCGGAGCAGCTCCATGGTAAAGAACTATCTTATAACAATATCCAAGATGCCAATGCGGCGATTCAAATAGTCAAAGAGTTTGCAGAACCAGCAGCAGTAGCAGTCAAACATATGAATCCATGCGGTGTTGGGACAGGCAAGACAATTGCTGAAGCTTTCAGCAAAGCATATGAAGCGGATCCGGTGTCTATCTTCGGCGGGATCATTGCGTTGAATAAGGAAGTAGATCGGGAAACGGCAGCTCAACTTGCGGACATCTTCCTTGAAATCGTGATTGCTCCTTCATTCACAGAGGAAGCAATTGAAACATTGACAAAGAAGAAAAACATTCGTTTATTGACAATTTCATTTGAACAGCAGAAAAAAGATCAATGGAATACGGTTTCCGTAGAAGGCGGATTGCTTATGCAACAGCCAGATTCCTACGGTTTTGAAGAAGCTGATATTAAAGTAGCAACAGATCGTGAGCCGACGGAAGCAGAATGGAATGCGATGAAGTTGGGATGGGCTGTCGTTAAGCATGTGAAATCCAATGCGATTGTCGTAACCGATGAACATATGACAATTGGAGTCGGTGCAGGGCAGATGAATCGTGTCGGAGCTGCGAATATCGCATTGACGCAAGCAGGAGAACGTGCAAAAGGAGCCGCTCTGGCATCCGATGCATTTTTCCCTATGGATGATACTGTAGAAGCAGCTGCAAAAGCAGGCATCACGGCAATCATCCAACCGGGTGGTTCTGTTAAGGATGCAGATTCCATCAAAAAAGCAAATGACTATGGCATCACGATGGTGTTTACGGGCGTGCGCCATTTTAAACATTAAGAAGGCAGGAGGAAGATGGTCATGAAAGTACTCGTAATTGGAAGTGGCGGTCGTGAACATGCGATCGCTAAGCAATTTAACCAAGCGCCTTCTGTATCCGAAGTATTTGTAGCGCCAGGAAACGATGGCATGAAGCAAGATGCACAATGCGTGCCGATTGATGCAATAGATTTTGAAGCGTTGGCAGAATTCGCTATCGACAATCAAATCACGCTGACATTCGTTGGTCCTGAACAGCCTTTAGCAGAAGGAATTGCGGATTTCTTTTTGGATAAAGGATTGACTGTTTTCGGGCCGACTAAAGCAGCGGCGCGTATCGAAGGCAGTAAATCATTTGCTAAAGAAATTATGGACAAATACGATATCCCGACCGCAACGTACGGAACATTCACGGATGCGGAGGAAGCGAAGAATTTCATCCGTGAGCAGGGTGCACCAATTGTAGTGAAGGCAGACGGATTAGCTGCCGGAAAAGGTGTCATCGTAGCAATGGATCTGCAGGAAGCATTGAACGCGGTTGACGATATGATCGGCAATCAAAAGTTTGGTGAATCATCCTCTCGCGTCGTAGTGGAAGAGTTCTTGGATGGTGAGGAATTTTCCTATATGTCGTTTGTCCATGACGGACAGATCTATCCAATGGTCATCGCACAAGATCATAAACGGGCTTACGATGGGGACCGCGGACCGAACACTGGCGGTATGGGTGCGTATTCACCAGTTCCTCAAATTTCAGAGGGTATTGTTCAGGAAGCTTATGACCGCGTGGTAGTTCCGACTGTCAACGCGATGGCAGAAGAAGGTATTCCGTTCACAGGTATTCTTTACGCTGGTCTGATCCTGACTGAGCAAGGTCCGAAAGTAATCGAATTCAACGCACGTTTTGGCGATCCTGAAACACAAGTCGTCCTGCCGCGTATGGCATCCGATTTCGGTGAGTTCATGAAAGCCTTGATGGCTGGTGAACCTTTCGACTTGGAGTGGCATGAAGAAGCGATGCTAGGCGTTGTCATCGCAGCAGATGGTTATCCAGGCGATGTCGTAAAAGGCAACAAGCTTCCGAACTTAGATCCGCTGACAGCAAATGGCTTGGAGGTATTCCACGCAGGCACAAAACTGGAGGATGGCCACTTCATCGGAAACGGCGGCCGAGTACTCCTTGCTGCTGCCAAAGCTGAAAACCTTAAAGAAGCCCAAGAAAAAGTCTACAAAGAACTAGCGACACAAGAATGGAACGGTTTCTTCCACCGTCACGACATTGGGTGGAGAACATTTGAATGACGTAACCAAAAGCGAAAAGCACCGTCTAGCCTGAAACGTTCCGAGAGGCTGGTGCTTGCAGTGTTTATAAATAAATCCCTCTGCAGTTTTATTGCAGAGGGATTTGTTTGTCTTGAGATGAATTTCAAAGTAGTTATTATATCTGAACAAGTAAACAAAGAACCTAGGAAAACGCAGCTATAGGACATATACTCACAAAGATTCTTCCAAACTGTGAACTACTAGTGGGTAAATTGTGAATAAACTGTTAGTAATGTTGGTAACTTGTTGACATTATGTGGATTTACACTTTGATGTTGTGGATAACTAAAATGTTGCTTGCCTATTCTCTGGCGGATTGCTATGTTAATATAAAGCGTGAATTGATAGAACAATGAAATAAATAAACAGCTAACTTACTATTACAAAGGGATGGTGTCGAAATGTGGAGTGCACAAGAAATTCAGGAACAGCTCGCAATTATTAACGGACAGAAAGCACCTGATTTATTGATAGAAAATGCAACGTATTTACATTCAATATTTAAAAAATGGATGCAGGGAAATATATGGATTGCAGGAGATCGAATTGTATATGTGGGGCAGAAACTGCCTGCCCAGCTGGAAGGAACCGAAAGAGTGGACGCTTCTGGAAAGAAAATCGTGCCGGGTTATATTGAGCCGCATGTGCATCCATTCCAGCTTTATAATCCTGAGACATTTGCCGATTTCGCTTCTCGGCGAGGCACAACTACCATATTAGCGGACAATCTTTTGCTATTTACCATGCTCGATCAAGAAAAGGCTTTTTCGTTCATTGAACAATTGAATGAACTCCCATTCTCTTTTTACTGGTGGGCTCGCGTCGATTCACAGACTGTCTTGCAAAACGAACAACAGTTATTCAATCCGGCAGATATTGAAAAGTGGCTGAAGCGTCCCGATGTTCTAATGGCAGGTGAACTGACCAGTTGGCCTCGGTTGCTTCAAGGCGATCAAAATATGTTGCGTTCGTTAGGGGAAGCAAAACGCGAAGGCAAGAAAATAGAAGGCCATTTTCCCGGCGCATCTGAAAGAACACTTGCCCGGATGAAGTTGCTAGGCACTGACGGTGATCATGAAGCAATGACGGTGGATGAAGTCGAGAGACGTCTGCAACAAGGGTATGCGGTTACATTGCGCTACTCATCGATCCGTCCCGATTTGCCTGATTTATTGGCGGGAATTCTTGAACGAGGCTGGGATGTATTTGATCATTTGATGATGACGACAGACGGTTCCACACCATCTTTCTATAAGAATGGTGTGATGGATCAATGTATTCAAATTGCGTTGGACGCTGGCGTATCGCCGATTGACGCCTATCAGATGGCATCCTATAATGTCGCGAGGTACTATGACATGACCGACTTGCATAGTGTAATTGGGACGGGCCGCTATGCAACGCTGAACTTTTTGGAAGACGAATGGAATCCAGTACCGACAGATGTATTATCGAAAGGTCAATGGTTAGTGCGTGATGGTGATGCGACGGAGACGTTCCGAGCAGTGGATTGGTCAAAGATTCCTTTTTTTGATTTGCCATTTGAGTTGAATGACGCCGATTTCTCATTCTCTTCTTCTACTGGAATCCAAATGGTGAATGATGTCATTACAAAAGTGTACGAAACAGAACTAGATCTGACGAAACCTATTATTTCTTCAGGAAATGAGTGTTTCTTACTGTTGCTTGATAAGCAGGGGAAATGGCGGGTAAATACAGTGTTAAAAGGTTTCGCTGATTCTCTGCAAGGTTTTGCATCTTCCTATTCGAATACAGGTGATGTATTATTAATTGGTCAGAATTGGGAAGAGATGAAACGAGCATTTAATGAAATTAAGAAGAATGGTGGCGGCATGGCGGTAGCGGAAGATGGACAGATCGTTGAAACTTTGCCGCTTCGGATATCTGGCGGGTTATCCGACGAACCAATGGAAGTTATTATGGAACAAGAGCTGACTATGAAGCGAGCGTTGAAAGACCGTGGCTACCACCATGGAGATGTAGTATTTACGCTATTATTCATGCAATCTGTCCATTTGCCTCATGTTCGAATTACTCCCATGGGCCTAATTCAAGTCTTGAAAAACGAGTGTTTAATTTCTAATACAGAAAGGTAGGAAACTGGATTGAGATGGACAGGACGAAAGCTGCTTTTTGCAGCACTGATAGGCCTTCTATATATAGGCGGCTGTTCTTCGAAAAATAGCACGACAGAACAGCAAGAATCGTCACAAGAACAGCCAAAAGAAATTGCGACGTCCTACCCGGCCCCCTTCACCGGAGAACAATTGACGGAAAAGCGGGAGAATCGTCCAATAGTAGCGACAATCAATAATCATCCTTTAGCCCGCCCACAGTCCGGGATCGCGGATGCAGATCTGATCTATGAATTTATGGCGGAAGGCGAAGTAACACGATACTTAGCCTTATTTCATAGTGAGATACCCGACCAAATCGGTCCGATCCGCAGTGCGCGTGATTATTTTGTTCGCCTTGCCGAAGGAATGGATGCATTTTATATTGCACATGGCTACAGTCCAGAAGCGAAAAAGTTACTGGACAGTGGAACGGTTGATCATGTGAACGGTATGCAGTATGACGGCACTTTATTTGAACGGTCTCCCGATCGAAAAGCACCGCATAATTCATATATTTCCAAAGAACATATAACACAGGCATTTGAAACGACGGGCGCGTCCGAAAAGATCTCCAAGATGCCGGTCTTTTCTTTCCTAAATCCTGAAGATAGTGATAAAATAGGAGATATGGCTTCATCAGTTATTGTATCGTATGGCAAGAATCCGAATTTTAGCAGTACGTATCATTTTGATGAAGAGACCAATCGTTATTATCGTTCTGTCAATGGCATTGATACGGTCGATAAATTGAATGAACGGCGAGTTGAATTAGCGAACGTGATCGTAATGGAAATGGATCACCAAACAGTAGATCAAGAGGGTAGACAAGCAATTGATCTTCATTCAGGCGGTAAGGCTGTGCTATTCCATGAAGGGATTGCCAAAACGATCGAGTGGGAAAACATCGATGGATTCTTAACGCCGTTAGAACAAGGGTTACCTGTTAAATTAACGGCGGGTAAATCTTGGATCCATATCGTACCCTCTATTTCAGGCCCTTCTACTTCCGTAACTTATACTCCATAAGATCGACAAAGAGAGGGTGAGGACATGCAAATTGATAAAATACGCGGTGAACAACTAGACCGATTATTTAAAGCGGTCTTAGAGTTGGATGACTTAGAGGAGTGCTATCAATTTTTTGATGATTTATGCACGATGAGCGAAGTCCAATCTTTAGCACAGCGTTTTGACGTCGCTCATAAGCTTAGGCTGAAAAAAACGTACGATAGTATTCAGCAAGAAACCGGGGCCAGCACAGCTACCATTTCCCGTATACGCCGTTGCGTAGACTACGGATCCGGAGGCTATAACCTCATGCTAGACCGCCTCTATCCCGAACTCAAAAACAACCAACCGAAAAAATAAATAACCCAACCGGCCGGGGGAACCTCCCACCGGTTTTTTAAAATGCTTATAAAGTAAACTGCTTTCAGTACACATGAAAATTACGAAAAAGAAGGTGGACAAAAACATGGACTACAATACATGGCGGCATGCCTTTAAAGTGGACCCAGCTAAAGAATTAACGGATGAACAGCTTGAAGCAATTGCTGAATCCGGAACAGATGGGGTTATAATCGGAGGTTCTGACGGAGTCACATTAGAAAATGTTCTCGATTTACTTGCGCGTTTCCGTCGTTTCTCAGTCCCCCTCGCATTGGAAGTCTCCACAGTAGAATCCGTAACACCAGGATTTGATTACTATTTTATTCCGACCGTTTTAAATACATCTGACGCAAAATGGCTGAACGGTCTTCATCATGAAGCGCTTCGCGAGTACGGCCATATGATGAATTTTGATGAAATTATTACAGAAGGCTACTGTATCCTAAACCCCGATTGTAAAGCAGCTCAACTGACAGGTGTGAAGGAAGTGCCGGATGAAGATGATGTACAAGCCTATGCACGCATGGCAGAGCATTTATTTTCTTTACCGATATTTTATTTGGAATACAGTGGACAGTACGGCGATCCGAAAATTGTGAGAGCAGCCAAAGAGTTGTTGGAAAACACACGTTTATTTTACGGCGGTGGAATCCGGACGAAAGAGCAGGCGAAAGAAATGGCAGCAATTGCAGATACAGTAGTTGTAGGAAATGTCTTATATGATGATTTGAAAAGTGCACTTGCTACTGTAAATGCTGTGAAATCTGTTCCTTTATCGGTTTAATTAAAGTATAATAAGAACAAATGTTCCAAGAAGGCGGTACTTACATGAAAGAACTATCAGAAAGCTTACTAAAAGGCATGAATCCAGAGCAAGCGCGTGCAGTGAAAACAACAGAAGGTCCGTTGTTAATCATGGCAGGCGCAGGTTCTGGAAAGACACGTGTGCTGACTCATCGAATTGCATACTTGGTTGTGGAAAAGCAAGTGTACCCTTCCAATATTTTAGCTATTACATTCACGAATAAAGCGGCACGCGAGATGCGTGAAAGGATTGACGGATTGCTCGGCGCAGGATCTGGCGAGCGAATGTGGGTTTCTACATTTCACTCCATGTGCGTTCGGATACTCCGCAGGAATGTAGATCGCATTGGACTATCCAAGAATTTTACGATTTTAGATAGTGCTGATCAATTGTCAGCGATTAAGAGAGTATTGAAAGAATTAAATCTTGATCCGAAGCAATATGATCCCCGTGCGATGCTCGGAACAATCAGTAATGCAAAAAATGAATGCATCAATTCAGATGAATTTCGCAAGAACTGTAATCCGCAAAATCCATATGAGCGAACTGTCGCGGATATTTATGAACGATATACGAAAAAACTGCGTCAAAACCAATCAATGGATTTTGACGACTTGATTATGATGACGATTGTGTTGTTTGAACGTGTGCCGGATGTATTGGAGTATTATCAAAATAAGTTCCAGTATATTCACGTGGACGAATATCAAGACACCAACTTTTCACAATACCGTTTAGTTCAGATGCTGGCGTCGAAATTCCGTAATGTGTGTGTAGTGGGCGACTCTGACCAATCGATCTACAGATGGAGGGGTGCCGATATTGGCAATATCCTATCATTTGAGAAAGATTATAAAGAAGCAAAAGTAATTTTATTGGAACAAAATTATCGTTCTACGAAGCGGATTTTACAAGCCGCGAATGAAGTGATTAACAATAATAAAAGCCGCTATGATAAAAAACTGAGAACGGACAATCCTGAGGGTGAATTAATTTCCATCTACAAAGCGCGAGATGAAAAAGACGAATCACAGTTTGTTGTCCAGCAAATTATAGAGCTGAAAGAACAAAAAGGATTAACATTGGATCAGTTTGCGATTTTATACCGTACGAATGCACAGTCCCGTCTAATTGAGGAATATTTATTGAAGTCCAATCTCGATTATACGATTGTCGGCGGCACAAAGTTCTATGATCGAAAAGAGATTAAGGACCTGCTTGCATACCTTCGTCTCATCGCAAACAATGACGACGATCTCGCATTTGCGCGAGTTATTAATGAACCGAAACGAAGCATTGGTGCTACTTCATTCGAGCGGATGGCTGTATTTGCTATGGAAAATGATCGATCGATTTTCGACTCGTTGCAGGAAGTCGATTTTATGGGCTTGCCTGCAAGAGCAGCAAATGAAGCCGTTAAGTTTCGCGAGTTGATCGATGGTTTCAGTCAAATGCAAGAATACCTATCCGTTACGGAACTAGTGAAGGAAGTTATTGAAAAGTCTGGTTACCGCAGCATGTTGGAAAAGGAAAAGTCCATTGAAGCGGAAAGCCGTCTAGAAAATATTGAAGAATTTTTATCTGTTACGGAGGCATTTGAAAAGCGCGCAGAGGAAGAGGAAAGCGAACGTTCACTGATTGCATTCCTTACCGATCTCGCATTGGTAGCAGATATTGACACGTTAGATAAAGAAGAGAACTCTTCCACCGAAAAAATCGTCCTAATGACGATGCATGCAGCAAAAGGTCTGGAATTTCCAGTCGTATTCGTCATCGGTATGGAAGAGAACATCTTTCCTCATATTCGTGCACTTGCGGATTCTGAAGAAATGGAAGAAGAACGCAGACTGGCATATGTGGCAATTACCCGTGCAGAACAGCGGCTTTACCTCACTTGTGCAGGTTATCGTATGTTGTTTGGTCGTTCTAACTTCAACTCACCTTCACGTTTCCTGAATGAGATTTCAGAAGAACTGACAGAAATGTTGGCGGACGGCAACGGCATGAGTGTACCGTTTGATAGGGCACCTGCTAAACCGAGAGTAACGAAACCAGCAGTGAAACGTCCTGTTTATAATGAAAGCGGCGGGGAAAAGCTGCAGTGGAAGCCCGGCGATAAAGCAACACATAAAAAATGGGGAACCGGCACAGTCGTCAGTGTCAAAGGAGCGGCAGATGACCTGGAACTCGACATCGCCTTTCCGAATCCCGTCGGTATTAAGCGCCTGCTAGCGAAATTTGCACCAATTGAAAAAGAATAAACCGTTCCATGAGGAGTGTAGAGAACCGATGGATGATGTGTTAGAACTAGAAAGACGAGTGGCGGAACTGAATAAGATCTTGCATGAATATGGGCATGCTTATTACGATTTGGATGCACCAATCGTTCCTGATTCAGAATACGATGCAAAAATGCAGGAATTGCTCGCTATAGAAGAAGAGCATCCGGATTTAATTTATCCGGACTCCCCTACACAACGAGTGGGCGGAACACCGCTCGAAGTATTTAGCAAAGTCGTTCATCGGTATCCGATGCTCAGTTTAGCGAATGCATTTAATGAGGCAGACTTGCGGGATTTTGACAGACGTGTGCAGGAAGCTGCTGGCAGTGTAGTGTATGTTTGTGAATTGAAAATCGATGGTCTTGCAGTTTCGTTGCAATATGAAAACGGCCGACTTGTGCAAGGCTCCACTCGAGGAGATGGGGCAGTAGGTGAGGACATCACAGCAAATTTAAGAACGATTCGCTCCGTACCTCTTCAATTGCAGCAACCGCTGACGATTGAAGTGCGCGGTGAAGCCTATATGCCCAAACGCTCTTTTGCCAAGCTTAATGAAGATCGTGACGAAGCGGGGGAAGTGCCATTCGCCAATCCGCGAAATGCGGCAGCGGGCTCATTGCGTCAACTGGATCCCAAAATAGCAGCCAGTCGAAATTTGGCCACATTCATTTATGCAGTAGGTGGAGATGCTGAAGCATATAATTTGGACAGCCACTCAGACGCTCTTGATAAGTTGGATCAGCTCGGCTTGACGACGAATGAAGAACGTAAACGCTGTGCGACAATCAACGAAGTCTTGGATTACGTGGCATACTGGACAGAGCATCGTCAAGCGCTCGATTATGAAATTGACGGGATTGTCATAAAAGTGGATAACTTTGAAGCGCAAGAACAGCTTGGCTATACGGCGAAAAGCCCGCGCTGGGCGATTGCCTATAAATTTCCGGCAGAAGAAGTGCGGACGAAACTGATTGATATCGAACTTAGCGTCGGCCGTACAGGGGTTGTTACCCCGACTGCAATTTTAGAACCAGTACGTGTAGCAGGAACGACTGTCGGACGTGCTTCCTTGCATAATGAAGATTTGATTCGCGAAAAAGATATCCGAATTGGTGATCAGGTCGTTCTGCGTAAAGCAGGCGATATCATCCCTGAAATCGTCTTGGCAATCAAAGACCAGCGGACAGGTGAAGAAGAGCCTTTTCATATGCCATCCAATTGCCCGATCTGCAGTTCAGAATTGGTGCGGATCGAAGGCGAAGTAGCACTGCGTTGCATGAATCCGAAATGTCCTGCTCAAATGAAAGAAGCTCTCATTCATTTCGTTTCAAGAAAAGCGATGAATATCGAAGGAGTCGGTGAAAAGCTTGTTGAGCAATTATATGCGGCCAACCTGGTACAAGATGTCTCAGATCTTTATACGTTAACGAAGGAATCACTATGTACTCTTGAACGAATTGGTGATAAGTCTGCAACAAATATCTCAAACGCAATCGAACAATCTAAGGCAAATTCATTGGAAAAACTTTTGTTTGGTCTTGGAATTCGTCATGTCGGTGAAAAAGTTGCAAGAATCCTGGCGGAAGAATACCGCACACTTGATGCTCTTGAAAAGGCGACGGCAGAACAATTGACGAACATCTTTGAGATCGGTGATATTGTAGCGGATGCCGTGGTCACTTATTTTAGTACGGATGAAGTACAAGAAGTGATGAACAAACTGCGAGCATACGGAGTCAATACCGTTTACAAAGGTGTCACACGTGAAGAATTACCGACAACTGGACCATTTGCAGGGAAAACAGTTGTACTGACCGGGAAATTGACAGGATTAACACGCGGTGAAGCGAAGGAGCAGATTGAAGCGCTCGGCGGAACTGTTAGCGGGAGTGTCAGCAAAAAAACGGATCTGGTCATCGCAGGTGAAGATGCCGGCTCCAAATTAACCAAAGCAAAGGAACTAGAGATCGAAATTTGGGACGAGCAAGCCATGCTTGACGCCCTTGGAGTGGATAAGAATGAAAAGAACAACTAAATGGCTCGCTCCCAGTGTTTTGTCAGCCTTGTTACTGACAGGATGCTTGCCGACTCCTGGTGGCGACCAGGAAAAAGCAGTTCAGGAGACGGAGGAAAGCGATCAGGAAATGGTCCTCATCCCCGACGAGCAAATTAAAGACGAATATTATCGGACACCTGTGCCATTCAAGAAGAGTGCGAGCAGAGGATTGGTTGTCAGTAACTTGAACACCAAATACGATATGCAGGAAACAGAAGAAGGTCTGCTGCGTCTTTCAACGCAGTATTTTGATCCGAAAAATTATTACTTCCAAGAAGGCCAATATATTGACCGGGATACCGCGAAAGAGTGGCTATCACGAAAATCAAATTATGAAGCAGGACTTAATCCTGCAATCAAAGATGATATGACGCCAGAACAGATAGCGGAAAAAGCACCGATCTACTTGGCACATATAGTAGAGCAAAACTATTTGGAAATGACGGATGATAAAAAAGTGAAACTGGCAGGCGTGTCGATCGGTCTTGCGATGAATTCGCTTTATTATCCAAGAGAAGGAAATGAACGTTCAATTGATGACAAGACGATAGAGGAAAAAGGAAAGCAGATGGCCGATATTATTTTGAAGAGGCTACGTGATAAACCGGAACTGGCAGATATTCCGATTGCGGTCGGTCTCTTTAAACAGAAGAGTCGAAATGATATTGTACCGGGCACCTACTTTGCTACTGCATTCGCTCCAAAGGGGAAAAGTGAATTCACTGGTTGGAAAGAAGTCGATGAAACGTATGTCTTGCTCCCGGCTTCATCGTCAACAGGAAACTATCGAGATTTGAATACAACGTTCAAGAATTTCAAGCAGGATATCGATGATTACTTTGAAAGTTTTGTAAATGTCGTCGGTACAGCGTTTTACAAAGATCAGAAGCTGAAATCGCTGCATATAGAAATTCCCATTCAGTTTTTTGGCAAGAGTGAGCTGATTGGCTTTTCTCAGTACCTAACGTCCCTAGTGAAAACGCATTTTAAAGATGTCCCGCTCGAAGTGAGTGTCACCTCTGTCAACGGACCGGAAGTATTGATTGTCACAGAAGGGAATAACAACGAACCATTGGTGCACGTCTACGGTTATTAACATGACAGTTCTTGGCATCACGAACTTTTCAACTATCTAATTAGATGGTATGATAAATTGTACGATTGCAGAATGAGGAGGAACGATGTATGACAACATTTTCGAAAGATGACGTCAAATATTTTGCGGATTTTGTCCGTATTGGTCTATCCGAAGAAGACAAAGGGAATTTCTCTGCGCAAATTGCAGATTTGATTGAGAGTGTCAGCAACTTAAAAGAAGTAGATGTGACAGGTGTCGAGCCAATGACGCACCCAGTTCCTATGATCAACATATTGCGTGAAGATCAGCCAAAAGATATCTTGGACCGTGAAAAGATGCTTGCAAGTGCAGAAGACCAGGAAGATGGTCTGATTAAAGTACCAGATATCCTATAAAACGGATTTGCTGTATACAAGAACATTCATGGCACAATGATAGTAGGAGGAAAAGTGATGACGTTAACAAGTAAAACAGCCGCAGAACTTCAAGCGCTTTTACAAAAAGGTGAAGTCACGGTTACAGAACTAACGAATGAAACATTAAAAACGATCGAAAAGACAGAAGAGCAGATCCACGCATTCATTCATGTAGCGAAAGAAGAAGCAACAGCACGTGCGGAACAACTTGATCAGGCGCCTGCTGATGCACGCGGCCCGCTTTTTGGTGTTCCGGTCGGTATTAAAGATAATATTGTTACAAAAGATATGACGACAACGTGCGCAAGTAAAATGCTGGAAGATTTTGTGCCGGTGTATAATGCAACAGTAATGGATAAATTAGAAGCTGCTGGAGCTATCAATGTAGGGAAGTTGAACATGGACGAGTTTGCAATGGGCTCTACAACAGAAACTTCTTTCTTTGGTAACACCTTGAACCCTTGGAATACGGACTATGTACCAGGCGGCTCTTCAGGCGGTTCAGCAGCGGCAGTTGCGGCAGGAGAAGTACCACTTTCACTAGGTTCGGATACAGGTGGTTCAGTGCGCCAGCCGGCCGCTTTTTGTGGAGTAGTTGGAATGAAGCCGACATACGGTCGAATTTCCCGTTTTGGTTTGACAGCTTTCGGTTCTTCACTTGATTCAGTCGGTACGTTCTCACGTACGGTTGAAGACAATGCGTTGTTGCTGGGCGTAATCGCTGGAGAAGATGACAATGACAGTTCTTCTTCTGCAAAGCAAGTACCTGATTATAAAGCCGCTTTGACAGGAGATATAAAAGGACTGAAAGTGGCGGTTCCATCTGCTTATTTAGGTGAAGGTGTGGATGCTGAAGTCGCAGCTACTGTCAAAGAAGCGTTAAAAGTATTGGAATCATTAGGGGCAGTTTGCGAAGAAGTGGAATTACCGCATGTCCAGTACGCACCAACTACGTATTATGTGATTTCTTCATCTGAGGCACAATCCAACCTCTCCCGCTTTGACGGTTTGCGTTATGGCTATCACACTGAGAACGCAGAAAACTTGGAGCAAGCGTACTTCCGCACGCGCCAAGAAGGTTTTGGTGATGAAGTGAAAAAGCGTATATTGTTTGGTACATACGCGATGAGTGCTGACCACCATGAAGATTTATATGTACGCGCACAAAGAATCCGCACATTGATCGCACAGGATTTCGATAAGGTATTTGAAAACTACGATGTAGTCATCGGGCCAACTGCTGCAACGACTGCCTT
The DNA here is from genome assembly GCF_019748715.1 of Sporosarcina aquimarina. Taxonomy (GTDB): domain Bacteria; phylum Bacillota; class Bacilli; order Bacillales_A; family Planococcaceae; genus Sporosarcina; species Sporosarcina newyorkensis. The sequence goes on from NZ_JACLBZ010000027.1 coordinate 23,619, forward strand.
CAAACTTGGCGAAACAGGAGGCGATCAGCTGGTACATTATGCAAATGATGTATTAGCGGTTCCTGCCAACTTGACAGGACGTCCAGCACTTTCCGTACCATGTGGTTTCGTAAATGAACTGCCGGTCGGATTGCAGATCATGGGCAAGCACTTTGATGAGGAAACTCTTTATAATGTAGGACATGCTTATGAGCAAGCAACAGATTTCCACAAGCGCACTCCAGCGATTCGGGAGGGGAACTAATCATGAACTTCGAAACAATTGTCGGACTTGAGATTCACGTAGAATTAAAAACAGATACGAAAATTATGTCTCCTGCACCTGCTCATTTTGGAGCGGAGCCGAATAAAAATATCCATGTGACAGACATCGCGTATCCTGGTGTCCTGCCTACATTGAATAAAAAAGCAGTTGAATTCGGTATGAAAGCGTCTATGGCACTGAACTGTGACATCGCGCCAATTATGAACTTTGACCGCAAGCATTACTTCTATCCGGATAATCCAAAAGCCTATCAAATTTCTCAGGATAAGCGTCCTGTAGGGTCAAACGGCTGGATTGAGATCGAAGTAGAAGGCAAGAAGAAGAAAATCCGTGTTGAACGTGTGCATTTAGAGGAAGATGCCGGGAAATTGACTCACACGGAAAACGGCTATTCATTGGTCGATTTAAACCGTCAAGGCACACCATTAATTGAAATCGTAACAGAGGCGGATGTTCGTTCTCCAGAAGAAGCTTATGCATTCTTAGAGAAACTAAAAGCCATCATCCAATATACGGGAGTATCTGACGTACGTATGGAGGAAGGCTCGCTTCGTTGTGATGCGAATATTTCATTGCGTCCATTTGGCCAAGAAGAATTCGGCACGAAAACGGAATTGAAGAACTTGAATTCCTTCAACTTTATCCGTCGCGGTATTGCAAATGAAGTTGCGCGTCAAGAAAAAGTATTGCTATCTGGCGGTACGATTCAGCAAGAAACACGCCGCTACGATGAAGCGACAGGCGAAACTGTTCTTATGCGGATTAAAGGCAGTGCCAACGATTATCGTTTCATCAATGATCCGGACTTGCCTGAAGTGCATATCGAACAAGAGTGGATGGATCGTGTACGTGCGGAAATCCCTGAATTGCCGGATGCCCGTAAAGCACGCTATGTTTCAGAATTGGATCTTCCAGAATACGACGCACATGTTTTGACATTGACGAAGGAAATGTCCGATTTCTTTGATGCAACTGTGAAAGCTGGAGCTGATCCGAAATTAGCATCCAACTGGTTGATGGGCGATGTTTCTGCTTATTTGAATGCAGAATCAAAAGAATTGCATGACACACCGTTGACGCCTGAAAATTTAGCGCAACTTGTGAAGTTGATTACGGACGGAACGATTTCATCTAAGATCGCTAAGAAAGTATTTACTGATCTTGCGAAAAAAGGCGGAAACCCTGCAGATATCGTGAAGGAAAAAGGACTTGTCCAAATTTCCGATGAAGGTACATTGCGTACGATCATCACGGAAATCCTAGATGCGAATGAGCAATCCATCGAAGACTTCAAAAACGGTAAAGATCGCGCAGTTGGTTTCTTAGTCGGTCAAGTGATGAAAGCGACAAAAGGACAAGCGAACCCACCGCTTGTTAATAAGCTATTGATGGAAGAAATAAAAAAACGATAATACAGTAAGCTGATCAAGTGAATCGAAAACGTTCCAGGAGAGACAAAGAGAGTCCGACCTGGGCGTTTTTTGACTTAATGATATGCATCAAACAGGAGGGGATTGTCATGAAAACAGAACAGCAATATTTTGAAGAAGCCGTATCACTTCAAGAGTACATGGAGCAAATGGAAACACATAAAGACAATAGTTTTTTGATCTATAATGAGTATGAAGTGCCACAGGATGATGAATTTATTGAAATACTGAAAGAAAAACAACCCCATATTTTAGTCATCACTGAAGATTGGTGCGGCGACGCCATGCTGAATAATCCAATTTTACGAAGGGTTGCAGAAGCTGCTATGCTTGATGTCCGTGCTGTACTGCGGGATGAAAATTTAGATTTGATTGACCGTTATTTGACGAATGGTGGACGTTCAATCCCAGTGTATTTATTATTGGATTCAGACGGTGAAGTATTGTCCAAGTGGGGGCCGCGAGCACCGATACTTCAAGAGTATGTGATGAAGGGCCGTGCTCAATTGCCGAACAAAGATGCAGCTGACTTTGAAGAGAAGCAAAAGGCGTTTTATTCGCAGTTGATGTCAGAATATACAGCGAAGCCGACAAACTGGCTAGCGGTCTATGATGATATCCGCTCTACATGGTTGCCTGTTTTACAACAAACGAATTAAGTAGAAATATCAATTCATACGATGATGGTAAAGGTCTGAATTTTATCTGTATTTTCAGACATGAAAGGATCGAGGGGAAAGTGTATGAAACGTGCACGTATCATTTATAATCCGACTGCAGGAAGAGAAGCCTTCCGTAAGCATTTGGCAGAAGTCCTCGAAAAACTGGAGAAAGCCGGTTATGAAACTTCCGCCCATGCAACGACTTGTGAAGGCGATGCGACGGAAGCGGCGAAAGAAGCAGTCCGTAGAGGCTTTGATATCGTGATTGCGGCAGGTGGTGATGGCACGCTCAACGAAGTGGTAGAGGGAGTAGGACATTTTGAAAAACGTCCGCAAATTGGATTGATCCCAATGGGAACGACCAATGACTTTGCTAGGGCTTTACGTATTCCGAGAGATATTGATCAAGCTGTCGATATTATCTGTGATGGGGATACGACTCCAGTGGATGTTGGACTTATGAATGACCGTTATTTTATTAATATTGCCGGCGGGGGTCGTATGACGGAACTGACCTATGAAGTGCCGAGTCGACTGAAGACAGTGCTAGGGCAACTCGCCTATTATTTAAAAGGAATCGAAATGTTGCCGTCCATTCACTCGAGTCATTTGCGGATAGAGTATGATGGGCAAGTATTTGATGATGAAGCTATGATGTTTTTGATCGGGTTAACAAATTCTGTTGGCGGATTTGAAAAGTTGGCTCCTGATTCTAGCATAAATGATGGATATTTTACATTGCTCATTTTGAAAAAATGTAACATAGCGGAATTTATTCGAGTGGTGACGCTTGCTTCCAGAGGAGAACATTTGGATGACCCACTCGTGATCCAAGCGAAAGCAAAGAAAGTTGTCGTTACTTCGAAAAATGAAGTGCTTTTGAATTTGGATGGAGAGTATGGTGGAGTGTTACCGGCTACCTTTGAGAACTTATACCGTCACATCGAGATGTTTGTACCGCTGCAGAGATTGCGTCCACAAGATAAAGTACAAGAAATCGAATAAAAAAAGCAAAAGACTATTCCAATTATCGACGTAAGTTCGGATGGAATAGTCTTTTATTGCATAAGATTAAGTTGTCGTGAACTATGCACTAAGCAAAGTATCAGGTCAATATCAGATGTATTCAATTGCTTCTCCTTGTTTAGCAGCTAGTTTTGGAACCGCATTCAATGGCAACCAACGATAGCTGAATAATAGACCTGCGTCTTTACCTTCACCTTCAACACGATATTCCCATTCGTTTTTGTCTTCTCCTAAATAAGAAAAATGGAAAATAGTACGTTGATAAATGACGTTTTTGTCTTCGGGGAAAAATTTCGAAGCTTTCACTTTCCCTTCCAATACAAGTTCATCTCGAAGGATACCGGATTCTTCTTCAATTTCTCGATATAATGCATCCAATAAAAGTTCGTTCCGTTCAATCGTGCCACCTGGAACTTGCAGACCTGCCTCCGGCTGATCCTTCTGCTCATATACTAGCAGTTTCCGGTGTCTTCCTTCCCCTTTTGTAATATAAGCTAATACTTTTCTCTTGACTTTTTTCAATATATTTCACCTCTCTATAGTTAATCCATTATACTGTAAATTTTAACTATTGACAAGTAAAATGTATTAATCAATCAGTATACAACAACTTCGTGAACTGTAGGAGAAAAATTTCGTCTAAATTTCAACAAATAGGTTAAGAAGAGTGGCTTTGCGGGAAAGACTATAGAAGGACTGTGCGAGGAAGTGATAATTCATGTATAAAAAACAGGAAAGACGGCTAATGTGGTTAGCATTTGGCGTAGCCGGTATTATGCTGATATCAATTATTGGAAGGTTATTTTCGTAAATTCTGGAGGTGAGTTTTTTGGATTCGGTTTTTTATTCAAGGGTGTTAACGGAACTAACGCTTTCATTCCATATTATCTATGCAACGATTGGCGTTGGGGTGCCGCTCATGATCATGTTGGCTCAATGGGTTGGTATTAAGAAAAACGATGAACATTATATTTTACTTGCAAGACGTTGGGCTCGCGGCTTTGTCATTACTGTAGCTGTTGGTGTCGTAACGGGGACGGCAATCGGTTTACAGCTGTCGCTTCTATGGCCGAATTTTATGGAGCTTGCAGGGAATGTTATTGCATTGCCATTATTCATGGAGACATTCGCTTTCTTTTTTGAAGCAATTTTTCTCGGTATTTATTTATACACATGGGATCGATTCGAAAATCAGAAGAAGCATTTCCTGTTGCTCATTCCAGTTGCACTTGGGGCATCATTCTCGGCTGTATTCATTACAATAGTGAATGCGTTCATGAATGCGCCGCAAGGTTTTAACTTGGTAAATAATGAGCTCATTAATGTGAATCCACTTGTAGCAATGTTTAACCCGGCGATGCCGACGAAAGTGGCACACGTAGTTGGAACGGCTTATATGACTTCTGCTTTTTTATTGGCTGCGATCGCTGCATTTCGTCTGTTACGTGGGTCGAACCATATTTATCACAAGAAAGCATTGTATCTGACGTTGAAAGTTGGTTTCATATTCAGTGTAAGTGCAGCACTTGTCGGCGACTTGTCAGGAAAGTATTTAGCAGAATATCAGCCGGAAAAGTTGGCGGCTGCAGAATGGCATTTTGAAACAGAAGAAAATGCGCCATTGATGCTGTATGGTGTGCTGGACGATGGTGAAGTCAAATATGCCATTAAAATCCCATACGCCTTGTCAATCTTGGCACACGGCTCTCCGACAGCTGAAGTCATTGGGTTGGATCAATTCCCTGAAGAAGACACACCGCCGCTTTACATCCATTATCTATTCGATATTATGGTGACGATTGGCATGACGCTGCTCGCATTATCCGCTATTTTCTGGATCGGTATGTGGAGAAAATGGTCATTTGTTGAGTCGCGGTTATTCAGATGGCTTATTGTCATAAGTGGTCCACTGGTTTTCATTTCACTCGAAGCAGGATGGTGGTTAGCTGAAGTTGGACGTCAGCCATGGATTTTGCGCAATATCATGCGCACATCTGAAGGTGCCACAAGCAGTGGGCAAGTACCTACGATGTTAGTACTCTTCGCACTTCTTTACTTAGTACTTGGCATCGGCAGCGTTGTCGTGCTCCGCCGCATGTTCATCCGGAACCCTGTAGAACAGGAAATCGCTGACCGGCAGCAAGTGAAGGGCGGTGATATTCAATGAATATCGAGATTCTTGGAATCACAGTATTGTGGGTGTTCTTATTCGGTTATATCATGATCGGTGCGATCGACTTTGGAGCAGGATTTTTCAATGCCTATAGTGTATTAACTGGTAAGCAACGGATTTTGACGAATGTCATCCAACGCTATCTGTCACCTGTATGGGAAGTCACCAATGTATTTCTCGTGTTCTTCTTCGTTGGAATCATCGGTTTCTTCCCGAAAACTGCATTCTATTATGGAACGACCTTGCTCGTTCCGGTGAGTTTCGGGATTATCCTGCTGGCAATACGGGGTTCATATTATGCTTTTGAAACTTACGGTGCCCGTGGTCATAAGGGATACTCCTTTGCCTACGGTGCAGCGGGTCTATTGTTGCCTGCATCGTTATCCATCGTACTGACCATTTCCGAGGGTGGATTTGTTGAATTAGTAGACGGACAGCCGGTGCTTGATTACTGGAAGTTGTTCACCAGTCCGCTTACTTGGTCGATCGTCGTCTTGAGTATTGCAGCTACCCTATATATTTCGGCGGCATTCTTGACGTGGTATGCCAATAAAGCAGGTGACCGGGAGGCGACGGATTTATTAAGGAAGTATGCGCTCATTTGGGCGTTGCCGACGATCATCACGGCAGGAGGCATCATTTTCGAACTGCGGAAACACAATCCGCTTCATTACGAAAATATCCAGCGCTTCTGGCCGATGTTCCTGCTGTCGTTCTTGCTGTTTCTCGGTACAGTATTCCTTATTTGGAAACGTCGTCAATATGGAGCGGCATTCGGAATGCTTGCAGGTCAGTTCGTATTCGCCTTCTTCGGATACGGGGCGTCCCATTATCCATATTTGCTTTACCCCTATTTGACCATTTACGATAGTTTTACGAATCATGCAATGGCGATTGCATTAATCATTGCTTTCGTATTTGGCCTGTTGCTGCTCATCCCATCACTCTACTTGCTGTTGCGGATGTTCTTATTCAATAAAGATTATGTTAAAGGCAAGGAAGATCATCATGCGTAAGGAGGCATTCGAATGAATGAGTTTTTGATATTCTACGCTCCATTTCTAGTCGTCATAGCAGGCATTGTACTCTCGTTCTTTGTCGTCTTGAAAGATGATGCTGTAACGAGAAGTGAATATAAAGAAAGTGAAAAAACAGACGTGTGATTTTCGTCTGTTTTTTCATTTGCCCCGCATGGTACACTAGGAGTATCTGAAAGATGGAGGAAAAAACATGAGCTTTGCAGTCAATAAAAACGATCAATTACAAGTGAAAATAGAGGATTTAACACATGACGGAGCAGGGGTAGCGAAAGTAGATGGCTATCCACTGTTTATTCCAGGTGCTTTACCAGGTGAGACGGTCAAAGTCCATGTGCTGAAGACATTAAAGAAGTATGGATTTGCTAAAAAGCTGGATGTCATTGAACCATCTTCGGAGCGGATTGTAGCGCCGTGCCACGTATTCCCGACATGTGGGGGGTGTCAGTTGCAGCATCTCTCTTATGAAGCGCAGCTTACCCAAAAAAGAAAGTCTGTCCGTGATGTCATGGATCGTATCGCGAAACTTCCGGATGTTCCTGTGCATGCAGTCAAAGGCATGGAGGATCCATGGCGTTACCGCAATAAATCGCAGATTCCATTTGACACGGAAGATGGACGTGTCATTGCAGGTTTCTATAAAACACGCACACATCAAATCGTTGATACCGATGTCTGTATAATTCAAACGACAGAAGCGGATGAATTGATGGCGATGCTAAAGCGTAAGATTCAGCAGCTTGGAATCGAGACGTATGACGAACGAACACATAAAGGCATGTTGCGGCATTTGATTGTCCGGAAGGCACGGCAAACAGATCAAGTGATGGTCGTTCTCGTGACACGCCATAAAAAGTTCCCGCAGAAGCAAGAAGTTGTTGAATTGATCCAGCAAGAAATCCCGAATGTCACATCGGTCATGCAAAATATCAACACAGCAAATACGAATGTCATTATGGGCAATGAAACGATCAACCTATATGGTGCCGACGTCATTATCGATCGGATTGGAGATATCGAGTTCGAGATTTCAGCGCGTTCATTTTACCAAGTGAACCCTGTCCAGACAGAAGTGCTGTATCAGCAAGCACTGGACTATGCAGGCCTTACTGGAGATGAAACAGTGATCGATGCGTATTGCGGAATCGGCACGATTTCATTGTTTTTGGCTAAACAAGCGAAAGAAGTATATGGCGTCGAAATTGTTCCACAAGCCATACAAGATGCGAAGCGTAACGCGGAATTGAATGGCATCACGAATACGCATTTTGAGGCAGGCGCGGCGGAAGACGTGATTCCGAAATGGTATGCGGAAGGCAAACTTTTTGACGTTCTGGTCGTTGATCCGCCGCGTAAAGGCTGCGATGAGAAACTGTTGGAAACGATTTTGAAGTACAAGCCGGGGAAAGTTGTGTATGTGTCTTGTAATCCAGGGACGCTCGCTCGGGATTTACGGATTTTGGAAGATGGCGGGTATCGGACGAAGGAAGTGCAACCGGTGGATATGTTTCCGCATAGTAGTCATGTGGAGTGTGTAGCTTTACTAGACTTAAGTAAATAAAAAGCAGCGGTTTCCGAGAATCTGTAGGGGATTCTTGGGTTTCCGTCTGCTTTTAATTAGATTTTTTCTATGAAATGATTAAAGTAAGTACTACGTGGGCGAACATTCCTAGTTGTTTGAATTAACGCAAATGTACAACCGGACTGTATAGTTCTATGCACAAGTATCTTGAAATTCATTAAAGGCCCAGCAAGATTTTGTATGCTGTAAACTCATTAGGGGATTTCATAGAAAAATAAATTTCTTGAATTATTTAGTTGCATTTACTGATTTAAATGACGGCATGAACAAAATAACTAGTGATGCGAGAATTGCCACAACTCCAAACAAATAAAAATTAATTTCATATCCTGCATTCATGCCCATAAGAATCCCGACCAATAATGGACCAGCAATCGCGCCGAATCGACCAATTGCCGAGGCAATGCCTAAGGCACTAGCTCTATTTTGATCATTATATTGCCTCATCACATAACTTGCGAGTACGAACGTCGTTCCAGTAGTCCCGAAACCTGCTATGGCGATAAGTATATACAGAACCACTATATTGAATTTAATACTAAGTAGAAGAATGCTTATTGCGGCCAAAAAATAAATAAAGCTAATGACTTTTTTCGGTTGTAGTCGATCAGCGACTCTTCCGGCAATAATTCCACCCACGACTGCAGATAAGTTGAAAACCAGTAAAAATAGTAAGCTAGAATTCATGGGATAGCCAGCTTCTTTCATAATTTGTGGCAGCCATGTATTCATACCGTAAATAAGCAAAAATGCACCAATATAGACGATGCTAAACAAAATCGTGGAAACTAAGTACCTTTTGGAAAAAATAGACGCTGACTCGTTGGCAGTTCCTTCGGATTGTTCTTCTTTCACGAACTCATCAGGTAACCGGTATTTTTCAATAAGGCGTTTTGCTTTCACTTGCTGATTGTTTGCCTGTAAAAATTTAATAGATTCCGGTAAATATTTTATAAAGAATGGGATGAATAAAATTGGTGTTGCACCTAACCAAAAGAGTGATCTCCAACCAAAATTCTCAATAAAAAACACACCAGAAAGTGCAGCGGCTACTCCACCGACAGCAAAACCAGAATACATAATAACAAAGAAGAATGAGCGGTACTTTGCCGGAGAGTATTCTGTCGTTAACGCAGAGGCGGATGGGACAATTCCGCCAATGCCTAATCCCGCCAAGAAACGATATATTGCGAATAATTCGGGTGTGGGAGCTAAAGCGGTCAGTACCATCATGATGGACATGAGCGCGATTGAAGCGATGATGATAGTTTTTCTTCCTATTTTATCACAAAGGAAGCCCCCGATCGAAGAACCTAAAAACATGCCAAGCAATGCATAGCTTCCCATTGCGCCCGCTTGTGTTGCCGTTAGTCCCCACCCACTTGGGTCCATCAAAACTGGTAATACAACGCCGTATACAACTAAATCGTAACCTTCGACAAAAATTGTAAACCAGCAAATTATTGTTACTAAAATCGTTACTTTACTAATCGATTTAATCCCGACCTTATTTGCCTGTGATTTTTCCTCTTCAAGAATTTCAAAAGTTTCCTCTACATGTGCCTTCATTCTATACATCTCCTCCAATTTTACTTAATATTTGAATTTGTCTTTTTGAATAATGTCCATTTAAAGCTTGCTTTACAGTTCTATGCAGAAAGTCCAAAATATTAGGCATTAAGACATTGTTCGGATAATCATTTACCTTTCCCCCTGCAATTCCTGGTAACTTATTGAACCAAAAATGTCCTTTGTCTTCCACTTTAGTTATTTCAACTTCAATGTTCACTTCTTTCAAAGCCTCATAAAATAATAAAGATTGGGTTGGATTGACAATTGTATCTTTTTCACCCCAAATTAAGTAAAAGATTGTATCAAAAGTTGGCACTGCCATTGCATCTTGAATATGAGCAATTGGAGATGCGGCATAAAAATCGCTTTCATTACCATCGAAAGGTAGTCCTAATAGACGTTCGTTCATATTCACATCCCGAACAATAATTGGATTTTTACATTCATAAGCTAAATCATAAAGTCCGTAGACCCCGATAACAGAACAAACTCGATAACTAAAAGAGTGATTGCTTAAGGCAAATAACGACGATAAATAGGCACCGGCTGAATCACCGATCAACCCAATTTTATTAATATCCAATTCTTTTTTATTGGCGTTTAAAACGAGCCAATTCATCGCTTGCTTCAGATCTTCAATTACTGCTGGAAAAGACGCGTAGTTGGGCGTGGCTAGTCGATAGTTGATGGCCATTACAAAATAGCCCTCTTGCGCAAACTTTTCCCCCCACTCTTTATACATTTCTTTTGAACCTGCCTGGAATGCCCCTCCATGAATAAGTACTAAAATTGGCAAAGGCTCATTGAACTTCAAAGGCATGTATAAATCTGCTGTTAAATATTCTTCTTCAGTTTCACCATAGACTACATTTTTTTCGACAGTAAACAAGTCGTATCATCCTCTCCATAACCATTTATTAAATTGAAAACAAAAAACCATAGCCGTATAGACCGCTCACGAGGAGCCGTCGATAACAGCTATGGTTTGCCTTTTTTTAAGACCACCCATTGCTATGAATGATATGGGACACACAGGGGAACTGTGCGCTATTATACTATCAATTTTAATTATATATAATTTTCTGTACATTGTAAATAAATTTTATATTTTTTTGAAAATAGCCCTATCTAATAATAAGACTGCAACTGCAGAATTATCATCCAAACTCCAAGACTCATAGCTTTCAACAATTTTGCAGCCAAGAAATTGTTCGAATTCCGTATTTCGACGCTCTTTTACTAATTCCATAAATGATCTTCTAGCATCCAAAACCATTTTTCGTCCCTCAGTATTAACCATTAATGTTTTTTCACGCTTTGTTAAAATACCTCTAAGAATATAAACGATCGTATCTCCCATCAACCGGACTTCGGTTTGCTTCGGACCTTTTCCGCCAACGCTTTTCAAGAAACTATTAATCAAATTTAAAAGTTCTAATTCGAATTGCTCAATGTCCATTGTTTTTTCGGTCAAGTTTCAATCCCTCACAGTGTTAGAAGTTTTTAAAACTGCTATACCAATTCTGCCTTGTTATAATTGCGCAAAGAATGTCCTTCCATCATCCTTAACTCATCAGAACTTTTACTTTCTATTCATTCACCATAAACTAAAACAAGAATTTTCTCAATACGGAAATTTTGCTATATGAAAGTTTCGCAGTATAAAAAACATTCTAAAAAAGAAATGAAATAAGAACCAAATGCAAGTGAGTATTCGTTACATATGTTTGATTTAAGAAGGCGTATTAGTTTAAAATTTTTACTTCTGACAACTGGATTGAATCTTTTTTCTGCATTATCTATCATTATTTCAACCGAGTTAATCCATTTATGAACTTTGTAGGTGGAAAATAGCACGTGTGAAAAATTCATAGTTGTTTGAATTAACATGAATGTACAAATAACGTGAGAGTTTGGTGTACAGATACCCTAAAATAAAAAGGTTGAAAATAAATACCTATACAAGGAGTATGCATGATTTTTTAGATCGTGGGAGGTGCCAGATTCTCATTCTGAACTAATTCAGAAATCTGCACCTTCCAAAATCTCATAAATATATAGATGATAATCCTCCTGTTTATTTCTTTGACTTTTTACTTCCAATTTCCCTTCATATAATGATTCTCCCGTTTCCAAATCTCCTATAAAGAAGATATGCTCTTTATTTGTTGCGGAAACGGCATATAACCTTCCATTCATCACTTTCAAATAAGGATTTTCATCATCCGTTGAATCTGCTATATCAAATATCAGTTTTTCATCCCATTTTTCGTTTTCTATGTCATACTGGTTGACCTCTATACCATTCGCTGTTTGTAACGGAATAAAAATTGTAGAGTGAAAGACAGCAGATGCTCCGCCTATAGAATCAAGTATTTCATCAGGAACAGCTAATTTTTTAGTCTGGTTATTTTCTATATCGTAAACCACGTATTCATTAGCGATTATGTTTGGTTGACCATCATCTTGCATGCTTTTTTCTTCGGAAGCCTCAATGTGAATCAATAGATATTTACTTTTCTCATTGTAATCTCCAGCATTGATTACTCGTATATCAGTCCAGCCATATTCTACCGTCGGTGTAGAAGCGATTGTGTCATTGTGTACCAACTTTTGCCCTTTCAAATTAACCGTATATGCATGGAATTCACCTCTGCCATCCATAAGAAGGTTATGGGTAATTATCTTTAATTCGCCCTCTATTACTTGGACCTTCTCAACACTCATCCAACTGTACTTTTCTCTTTCTGGTACGTCTAATTCTAAGGACGTAATTTTTTCTGATTTTTTATTGAGTACTTCAATTTCAAAGGTTAATTCTTTCATCGGTTGTTCATAAAAATTCTCCGCTTGAATTCGGGCATATGCTACTGTATTTTTATCTTCAAAGAAATGATTAGCTGTTAAATCCTTGCTGCGCATAAAGCTCCTACGCTCTTTTACCAATCCTTCAAGAGTCGGCGGAACACTCATCCTCTCTATTTTTTTGAGAAAAGGTAAATGATTTGGATCAATTGTTTTTTCATTTGTGATTTGTAAGGATTGAGATCTATCGCCTGCCTGATAATCCCCGGTTAAAATTAAGTTCTTTACTTCATTTTCATTGCCACTTATTTTTTTAAATTCAATTTCCACATGATTGTTTGTAGCGAAACTCGACTGTATATAAAATGTTCCAATACTAAGTACGATAACCAAACAAATTGAAATAATTTTCCAATAGCGTTTCATGTATGTGATCTCCCATCAAACTCTTACTTTATTTTTTATTAGGAAATTAGCAGTCCAAATGGAGCAAGCCGCCACAACAAGACCTGTTGCTAATTCCATGAAAAATAGTTCTGTCGGATAAAAGTAATTCTTCAAAACAAATGTATTCACTAGTAACGGTGCAAAAAAGACGAGTTGGGAAGCAGCACAAAAAAGAATGCCATACATAATTCCTTTTACTCGGTAAGAACGTTCAAACAAAATAGCCGTGAAGACAATCGATACAACCCCTACTCCAGCAGCATAGTAAAGAACAAACTCACCAAGAGTGTTTGGTATTAACAGAGCCACATTTGGAATGCGTGTAATTTCATTAATAGAGAGATCGGTACGAAACTCACTTGGAACTATCCACTTTAAAATTTTGTTCTCCACTGGCATTAAAAGCAGTTGCAATGCAATGAGGCCCAGAACGTACAGTAAAATCGTTGCAGCCTTGGCCAAATAGACTTGAATGCGCGCAATTGGTAACATGAACAAGCGGTAACTAAATGTATTTTTTCCGAGCCAGTCCCGATACCAAATAAAGAAAACATAAATCAGCAGGGTAGCAGCACCAAGTGCAATGGGTCCCATAAACCAAGCTGATTGGGAAAAATCATAAAAAGAAATCGGCGCGAGTTGAATATCGCCCTTCGTCATATGCTCCTCGTTAATCCATTCATTTGCCCGATTTACATGCATTCGTGCTGTTGTAATAACGCCAATGATCTGAGTGAGGATCGTAATTCCAATTAAAACGAGATACAGTTTAAAAAATCGGTTGAACTCGAAATTGACCAACTTCAGATATTGTTTCATGCTTCATACACCTCTCTCATTACATCAACTACCGATTTACCTTCTTTTTCTCGTATTTCTTCCGTATCAAATTCTTTTAAAACGACGCCGTTATCCAGTAAAACGACTTTATCAATTAAATGCTCAATATCATTAATTTCATGGGTCGTTATAATGACGCCCCGGTCTTCAATTAAATGACTCGTAAATACATCGGCTATTTGTTCACGGCTGAATATATCAATTCCGGAAAACGGCTCGTCCATTAAGACATAATCGACATCCATCGCTAAACCGAGTATCAGGTTTACTTTTGCGGTATTTCCTTTAGATAGATCAGAAATTCGATCTGTCTCCTGCAGCTTAAAAAACCGAAGAAGTTCACTGGCTCGTGCTTGATTCCAGCTGTCGTAAAAATCAGCCATGAAGACGAATGCATCCCGTATTTGCATTTGCGGCAACATCGTGATCGTATCTGGTATAAAAGTGATTTTTTCATAGCTTTCTTTATGAATTTTTTTTCCGTCAATCAGAATTTCACCGCTCGCAATGGGGGATAATGCCATAATCGCTTTCATAATTGTTGTTTTCCCAACACCGTTAATACCAATTAAACAAGTAATCTTTCCTTTTTCAGCTGTAAAAGAAACACCATTTAATACTTTCTTCTTACCAAACTTTTTTGTAACATCTTTTATCTCAATCATAAGAATCCCCCATTCCATTAGTTTCCTTCTTCATACTTATCCTTGGCTAAATGCAGGGCCTCATGAATAGGAATATTGATTGAACGAATCGAATGAACGAATGTATCAACGGCCTCTAAAATCAATTCCTCTCTAACCATTTCTAGTACTTGCTCATCCTTTGAAATGCGACTGGGTAAATTCCCCTCCGTAAGTATCAAACCTTGTTCCTCCATTTCTTTATACGCCCGTTGCGCCGTATTTGGATTAATTTTAAGCTGATTCGCCAGTTCTCTTCTCGATGGAATCTCCTGACCGGGTTCAAAGTAACCTGAGGCAATTTGTTCTTTAAAATGCCGGATCACTTGTACATAAACAGGATCACGATTATTAAACTTGACTTTCATAGATCCAACTCCTAAAAACGTAATGTGTTTAGCGTATTAAGTGGGTGATACAGTGATTGCAAAAAAATAGCATCTGTTTTCAAGCATTGTAGTAAAACCCGTCATACAGCCGTGATAAAAGTGCGTATTAAGTCATTCATACAGTAACTTTAAAAAAGTCTTCCACTGCATTCAAGCGCAGTTACACCTCGTGCATATATAAGGTATAAAAGAATTTAAACGTATTAATGGGTTAATACACTCTACAATATGTATTATATGCGTAATACACTTTTATTGTCAACATCACAGTCATAGTTCAAGATTATTTGCGAGCAGACCAAAATATAAGTACCTACGTGGAAAACATTCATGATTGTACAAATTAACGGATAATTTGTCGTAAATGTACCTTTTATCAAAAAGTGTGGTAATGAAGTAGTTTTTATGTTGAAAAGGAGCGATTAATTTTAAACAACACACAAAAAAGAGCTCGAAATATTAGGGCGTTACATGCGTCAACAGGATGGAATACCGTTTCCTTGTATCACCATGCTTGTTCCTCCAATTTCAAACTCTTTCAAAATAATATATTCATATGGTAAAGCTAGGTTACTAGCATCTCTTCCTCTTCTTGTTTCAAAAGACGCCTTTTCTCAACTCTTGCTACAACACGAATACTTATTTCATATAATAAAATCATTGGTATTAAAACGAGTAATTGACTAATAAAGTCCGGCGGTGTAATCACTGCAGATAATAGCGCTAAAATAACATAGGACCATTTTCTTGTTTTTTTCATTGTTGCTACCGTCAATACTTCAATCGTTGCTAAAAATAAAGCAACGATTGGTAATTCAAACATTAAAGCAATTGGTACGGTTGTATATAATAAAAATCGAGCATATTCACTAGCGGATATCATCACATCAAAATGAATTGCACCTAAACCTGTTAGAAAACTATAACTAATCGGATTAATCACTAGATAGCCAAACGTTAAACCAAATAAAAACAATAGAAAAATAACTGGTGTATATAAACTAAAAAATTTACTTTCACGTTTTGTCAAACCTGGCTTAACAAATTGATAAATAAAGTGACATATAAAAGGTATTGACAAACCAATCGAAAGGGCTAGTGATATCGTCATATAAAATGACAACACATCAAATGGACTAAGAATCAGTAGTTTATAGTCTTTTATTATATAGGGAAACCAAAAGTGAATCGTACTTAACGCGAAAATAAAAACGATTGTAAATACTACTGCCGACTTGATTAACTGTCTTCTTAATTCGTCTAAATGACCGAATACTGCTGGATCATTCATTCTTTTAGATTCTTCAGGCATCGTAACACCTACTTTTATTCACATTTTTTTCTTTTCTTCCGATTCTTCATTGTCAAAATCCATGATCTCCTTTGTTGATTTCTTAAATTCCGCCAATGTTTTGCCGACTGCCCCACCAATTTCAGGTAACTTTCTTGGTCCGAACATAATTAAAATAATTACTAAAATAATAATTAATCCTGGTACACCAATAGCCGCTAGGTTCATATACACCACTCCTATTATATTATCGATTCTACAACCTTTTTATCATCTTATGAAATGTATTATACATAATATTCACACTACAGAGATGTTCAGCTAGATAAGTCATTCTCAATGTAACTGTTTTCAGTGCGTCATAATTCAAGCTAGTCACACCATAGTATGTTACTAGGAGGGGTGCATATGTCGGATCAGAAAAAGCAAGAGAAGAAAAATGAGGACAATCAGCCCGAACAAGAATCGAGACGTCGTTTCTTGAAAAACTCGGGATTAGTTGCTGGTGGTATTGTTGGTGGTGGTTTATTAGGTTCATTTATCGGCAATCCATTTACAAAAGACATCACAACATCCAATAAAGATGAAAGACCTAAAAAGGAATTTACAGAAACAAGAATGTTTTTCACTCGATTTGAAGACTTTTTTGTATTAGAAGCAGCAGTAGAAAGAATTTACCCTGAAGATGGTAATGGACCAGGTGCAATTGGTTTAGGTGTTCCATATTTTATAGATAAACAATTAGCAGGCCCGTATGGTTCGAATAAATTCGACTATATGAAAGGTCCTGTTCAAGAAGTAAAAGTTGCCTCATCTTATCAGACGTTAATGTCACGTGGTGAAGTGTTTATTGAAGGTATTCGAAAGTTGAATGCTGAAAGTCTAAGAAGCCAGGATGCAAAGTTCTATGATTTAGAAGGCGAACAACAAGATGAGATACTAAAAGCAATGGAAGCTGGAGAAATCGGATTGCGTGGTGTTAAAGGTCCTACATTTTTTAACTTATTACGTCAAATGACGATTGAAGGAGCGTATGCTGACCCGCTTTACGGTGGAAACAAGAATATGATGGGATGGAAAATGAAAGAACATCCAGGAATTCGTCCAGGTTATAGTGATTTAATCGAAGAAGAGAAATTCCAAATCATTGAACGAATGAGTTTAAAAGATTATCAGGGCTAAAAAATAAAGTAATATTTCAGGGGGATTGTCATGGCTATAAAATTAGACAAAGTAGATGTTGTCGTAGTGGGTACTGGTTGGGCTGGTGGAATCCCATCAGCAGAACTAGCAAAGAAGGGATATAAGGTAGTAGCTCTAGAACGAGGAAGGGATCACGACCATAGTGATTTTGTTGGCTCTAAAGACGAGCTGCGTTATGCATCTCGCTATGAAATTATGACAGATAACTCTATTTCAACTGTCACAGCGCGCGGTACTTTAGATGAAGAAGCATTCCCACTTCGAACGCAAAGTGAAAATTTTGAAGGTAACAACGTTGGAGGTAGTAGTGTACACTGGTCAGGCGTTACACAACGTGGACGTAAATTTGATCTCCAAGCACGTTCTATTACGATTGACAAATATGGAGAAGATAAAATTCCGGCAGATATGAATTTACAAGATATGGGGATAACATATGAAGAATTAGAACCTTATTTTGACCAATTCGAAAAAACAGCTGGTACATCTGGTGAAGATGACCCAATGGGACCACCACGTAGTGATAGTTATCCTACAGGACCAATGCGTCCTTCATACCCAGTAAAATTATTTAAAGAAGCAGCATCCAAATTGGGATACCATCCAATTATGATACCGTCTGCCAACCTTTCTGAGCAATATGAAAATCCGGATGGAGAAACAATTAACGCTTGTCAATATTGTTCATTCTGTATGATGTATGGTTGTGATTTCGGCGCGAAATCAGACCCGGTAGCAACAGTTATTCGTACAGCTAAGAAAACAGGTAATTATGAAATACGTACAGAATCTTATGCACGCCGTGTGATACATAAAGACGGAAAAGCTTCCGGTGTTTTGTATGTAGACATGCGGACGGGAATGGAATATGAGCAACCTGCCGACGTAGTTGTTTTAGCAGGTTACACTATCTCTAACACACATTTAATGTTACTTTCGGAAATTGGGAAACCATATGATCCAAAAACAGGCGAAGGAGTTATTGGTAAAAACTCTGCCGGATTAGCATCTCCAGGTGGAAGTGCGACTGGTTTCTTTGAAGATAAAAAATTCAACTTATTTATGGGTTCAGGTTCCTTAGGCGGTACATTTAGTGATCTGGATAGTGACAACATCGATAATTCTGACTTAGGCTTTATCGGTGGAGGGATTTGTGAAATTCGTCAACGTGGCTCAGGGCCGATTGGTTCCAACCCAGTACCACAAGGCACACCACGATGGGGGAAAGAATTTAAAGAAAAATCACTTCACTACGCAAATCGTATGTTAAGTGTTGGATTCATGTCACCGTCATTCGGTTGGAAATTTAACTATATGGACTTAGACCCAAACTATACGGACATGTTTAATGACCCATTATTAAGAATTACACACTCGGTTACTGAACAAGATAAAAAATTCTCAGAGTACTTTAGTGCACGTGCAGAAGAAATCATGAAGGAAATGGGAGCAGACATTATTGAGAAGGGTAATCCACCTCAAGAATGGAGGCATACACAAGGATATGGTGAAACAAGTGGCGGGGTAATTATGGGAGATGACCCAAAGACTTCGGCAGTAAACAACTACTCTCAAGTCTGGGATATGGATAATTTATTCGTAATCGGAGCATCTGCATTACCACATAAAATTCCTCAACAAACAGGTACACTCGGTGCATTAGCATACCGTGCTGCTGAAGGAATTGACAAGTACTTATCAGATGGTAGCGGGTTACTAGTTGAAAAGAAATCAAATGCAATAAAAGCATAAACAGCCAGTTAATTTGAATACATGCAATGGGACGTAAGATCATACTACGTATATATATTTGACGTAGTATGAACCTCACGTCCTTATTTTTAATAAATAATAATCCATTGATATTGTAGTAGAAAGGGTGTTACTATTTTGAAAAATACATCGTTCAACATCATCCTACTCATCTTTACACTTACACTTGTCGCTTGTAGTAACGGAAAAATTGAATCAAACATATCCGCGACAGTTGCAGACTTCGAATTTACAGACCAACATAATGAAACATTTTCATCAGAACAATTAAAAGGCGACTGGTGGATTGCTTATTTTTTCTATACGAACTGTAAAATGGTCTGCCCACAAACAACAGCCAATATCGTAAACGTTCAAGCGACACTAAGGGACGCTGGTATGACACCACCAATCATTGGCTTTAGTGTAGACCCTGATTTCGATACACCAGCAGTACTTCAAGATTTTGCAGCAATATATGATGCAAACTTCGAAAACATGACCTTTTTGACCGGATATGACTTTGACAAAATAAAAGAACTATCCAACAAATCCTTTAAAACCGTATTAGACGGGGGAGGACCAGAAGACCATGTATATGCACATAGCACATCTTTTTTCCTTATCAATCCGAAAGGCGAAGTCATCAAACGGTATGACGGCCTATCGAAACTAGATTATGAAAACCTCATTGCAGATGCGAAAAAAGTAATGTGAAAACAAAAACTTCATGATTCAAACAATAGGTTTTCATTTGCCTTCCTTATGAGAACGACATAGGGCCGGTATCATACGAAAATGCTTGGATTATTGGCACGGACTTAGTACGGACTGTACGCGATACGAAATACCGCGATGTGCTGGCTGTCGGAACGTATACACCATGGAACAAACAAACGTATTTTGGATACTACGCGAAAGATATTGGCTTAATTCAAAGGGGCGATGGTAGTGGAAAGCAAGTAATGGAAGGTGCCTGTAAAGTAGGCACCTTTTTAATTTAAGAAAATCTCTACTTTCGTTCCTTTTCCAATGTCACTCGTCAATGTAATATGTCCTCCATGTGCCTCGATAATGTCTTTCGAAATGGCAAGCCCAAGTCCAGTGCCGTGAATGTTGTCCGTATTGGATCCTCTGTAATAACGGTTGAATATTTGTTCAATGTCTTGCTTTGCAATGCCTTTCCCATCGTCTTCGATTGTGAGCCCTGTATCCGAAACACTAATAGTGATCGCTATGTCACGATCATTATGAATAATCGCGTTGTGAATGAAATTCAAAATGGCTCGTTTCATTAAATGCCGGTCGATACTCCATATTGCATTGTGTGCGTTGCCTTCAAATGAAATTGCGTGATCGCTGTATCTCGGGTCGTTCAATACATCTATAACTATTTCGCGGACGAAGCTTGCGGGACGTGTATCTTCACGATGTAATGGCATTTCCTGATTACGTAAGCGCATCGTTAAATTAAAATCATCCAATAGATCCTTCATATAAATGGATTTTCGTTCGATGATTTCCGCATACTCTGCACGTTCCGATTCCATCACGTCTTGTCCACGTAGCAATTCTGCAAAGCCTCGAATGGATGCGAGAGGCGTTTTTAAGTCATGCGAAACATTGCTAATCCATTCTTCGCGCATCTTTTCAAGCTTCATGCGCTCCTCTTCATGGGCCTGCAATGTTTCAGAAACTGAATTCAAATTTGAAAAGACTGGTTTGAAGACACCTTGACGCTTCATTTTTTGGATGGAGAAATTTCGCTCTTTCAGCTGTGAAATCCGGTCGATTATGTACGAAACCGGCTTTGTTATGATCATGCTAAAAAGCAATCCGACGAGCATTGCGATAAGCAGATCGGCAATTGTAATGCCGACGAATGCTTTTGATACATAGGACAGGAATGACTGGGCATTGAACATGAAGACAACACGCTGTTCAGTGGAATTTTGAACGCCCAATAAATAGCTGTATTCTTCAAATTGACCGACATAATACGTTGTTAATTGATCGTCCATATACTTATAAATATGGACGAGCTCAACCGGACTGTAGTGTGTAGGTGCATCTTTGGGTGCAAGGGCAGCAGTAACGACATGCCCGTTTGAATCTAGTACTTGGAGCCAACCGCCAAATTCCCGAAGTGCCTGAATCCCTTCGTCTGTAATGAGGGGCTGCTCATTTTCCGTCGACAGATAACGAGAAAATTGGCGGGTGAAAGATTCGCCGGTATCAGTAGATAAGCTGTCATTGCCGTTTGTCTGTTGGAAGTAAAGTACACCGATTAATATAATTAAATTAACGAAAATGACAATAAAGACAATGCTCAAGACTGAAAATAAGTATTGGACAGTCAACTTCCATTTCATCGAATCACCTATTTCACAATGAATTTATAGCCCAATCCTTTTACGGTTGTGAGATATGCAGGCTTTGATGGATGATCCTCAATTTTTTCGCGGAGGCGGCGGATATGAACCATTAACGTATTATCCGCACCGAAAAAGTCTTCCCCCCAAACACGTTCAAAAAGTGTCTCTTTGCTCAAAATTTGATTTGGATTCTGCATGAAAGAAGCCATCAATCCCATTTCTTTAGCTGTCAGTTCCAAAGCTACGCCGTTCTTCAGTACTTCGGTTTGCGCCTCGTTCATAGAAAACGGTCCAATGGCAATCTCTTTAGGTTGGGAAGTTGCCTCTATTTCATGATAGCCAGCACGTCTTAATTGGGCTTTCACCCTGAAGGCGACTTCCTTTGGGCTGAATGGTTTTGTAATATAGTCATCGCCCCCAAGAGCGAGCCCTAAAATTTTATCTGTTTCGTCGGATTTTGCTGATAGAAATAAAATGGGGATATGGGAAACTTCTCGAATCTTTTTGCATAAATCATAACCTTCCCCATCTGGAAGCATGATGTCTAAAATTGCTATATCCGGCGAGGATGCTTCAAACTGCTCCCAACCTTCCCTTACGGATCCAGCCGTTTTGATCTCCGAAAAGCCTTCCTTCATAAGTGCAGTTTCCATTAAATGACGCAGATCGCTTTCATCATCTACGATTAAGATGCGTGGTTTTTCCAAATGATACACTTCCTTTCAAGCAACGTTGACCCAAGTATAAAGCAATTCTCTAAAACCCGCCCGTATTTAAGGATAATGTAAGGTCGGCGTAAAATTAGCTTAAGGTTCGCCAAGTATAGTAAAGATATACGAAAGAGGTGCAACTAAATGGAGTCATTATTACTTGTGAAAGACGTTGAAAAAAAATACGGAAAAGATGCGAATACATTCAAAGCGCTTGAACATATTTCGTTTGAAATCGATCATGGTGAGTTTGTTGGAATTATGGGTCCTTCGGGAGCAGGGAAGTCCACGTTGCTGAATGTCCTAGCAACGATCGATACACCTACAACTGGAGATATTTATATCGGGAAGGATAACATTGCAAAGATGAAAGAAGAAAAACTTGCGGATTTTCGGCGAGACCATCTAGGATTTATCTTTCAAGATTATAATCTATTGGATTCGTTGACTGTCCGCGAAAATATCTTATTGCCATTAGCGATTGCAAAAATTAAACCCGAGGAAATTGCTAAGCGGGTGGATGAAATCGCGGGTACATTCGGCATATCAGACTTGCTTAATAAATACCCGTATCAAATTTCAGGTGGACAGAAACAGCGTACAGCAGCAAGTCGCGCATTAATTTCCAATCCGAAAATAATTTTTGCGGATGAACCGACAGGCGCGCTCGATTCAAAGTCGGCCACAGATTTGCTTGAAAGTATGAGTTCGTTAAATGAAAAGCATGAAACGACGATTATGATGGTGACACATGATGCTTATGCAGCAAGTTTTTGCCGCAGAATTTTATTTATTAAAGACGGACGGCTATCGAAAGAGATTTTTCGTGGAAGTAAGACGCGGAAAGAGTTTTTCCAAATGATTTTGGATGAATTGGCGCAAATGGGCGGTGATGTGAATGACGTTATTTGAATTGGCGTTGAAAAATATCCGCCGCAATATGAAAAGCTATTCGCTTTATATAGGCTCCACCGTCTTTTCCATCTTGATATATTTCACATTTGCTACGTTAAAATATAGTGAGGATATTAGTGGAATGGCTGAAACGTCAAAGCAGATTAAAGGAATCATGGGGGCATCTGCATTTGTGCTCATGATTTTCGTAGCGATCTTCATATTGTATTCCAATTCATTCTTCATGAAAAAGCGGAAGAAGGAAGTTGCGCTCTATTCTTTATTAGGCGTACGCAAAAAGTCGATTGGATTCCTTTTGTTCTTTGAGAACATGGTGATTGGGTTGGTATCGCTCGGTATTGGTGTTGTTTTAGGCTTTTTGTTGTCCAGAATGTTGCTCACCATTCTCTTGAAGCTGATGGGTCTCGACATCGTTGCTGGATTCGCTTTTTCAATGAACGCGCTAATTAATACATGTATAGTATTTTTCATTATTTTCTTATTCACTTCGTTGATGGGACATCGTATCATTTACCGTTTCAAGTTGATTGATTTGTTCCATGCGGAAAAAAAGGGAGAGAATGTGCCGAAAGCAAGGGTCATCACAGCCGTACTAGGTGTGGCGTCGTTGGCAATCGCGTACTATCTTGCCTTGCAGGACTTAACGGAATCACAGGTATGGCGTGTGTTTGGACTAGCAACCCCGATTGTCATCATCGCCTTTACAGTACTCGGCTCGTATTTGCTGTTCCATAGCGTATTAGTGTATGTGCTGTCAGCTTTGAAAGGAAATGCACGCTGGGCTTGGAAAGGTCTTCATATGATGACGGCGTCACAGCTGCTTTACAGGATAAGAGGAAACGCGAAAACGCTAACGCTAATTACGATATTGAGTGCGACGACCATTACATCAGGAGGCGCAGTTTTCGGTGTTTATTACAATGCCGAAAAAAATGTGAGGGAGTATACTCCTTACACATTCATGTGGGAAGGAGAGAAGCAGGCTATCGACACGTCGATAATCGAATCGGAAATCACGTTCTATAGCAAGATGATCCGAGTTGCACTCGATAAGTATGAAATGGAATATGTTGTAATTGATGAAGCGACCTTCGGCAAGTTGGCAAAGGATTTAGGTTGGTCAGATATTCAAAAGTTACGACAGAATGAGGTCTTTGCAATCGATGCATTTTTTGATGAACGCTGGTCTGAAAAATTGGATTCTGTAACGATAAACAAGGTAGAGTTTCCAGTCGCCAAATTCTATGATAAAGTGCTGTTCAATGTCGAGACGTTAGGTGGAAATGCAATTGTCGTACCGGAACAACTGTATGACGAAATCAAATCCGATGAGACACTGATACAAGCTGTCAAAGTAACCAACTATAAAAACCAGTCTGCTGTATCGGACCGGTTAGCTGCTTCGACCGAGAACTTCTCAAGTGCGACAGCGGATTATAAAAATACAATCGAATCGTTGGGTGCATTGCTTTTCGTGGGAAGCTTTTTAGGGCTTGTCTTCCTCGTCGCAACAGGCAGCATCATCTTCTTCAAAATGATGACTGAAGCGGAAGAGGATAAAGCGAAATATGCAATTCTTCATAAAATTGGCGTCTCAAAAAAGGATATGAACAGGACGATTCGTGGGCAGGTCGGCGTCATCTTTACAGTTCCGCTTGTTCTTGGACTTATTCACGGAGGCGTTGCATTGGTCGCAGTGTCCAATATGTTCATGATGGATTTCCTTGTGCCAGTCGTCATTTGGATGTTGGCTTACACAATGATTTACGCGATGTACTATTTTGCTACGGTACGCAGCTTCATTAAAACAATTAGAAGAGGATATTTGGAGGGGTAATTATGAGAAAAGGATTAATTTTGGCAGGTGTCATCGCCGTGTTATTAGCTGGGGCTGTCTTTGCGTTAGCAAAGGTGGACTTTAACAGAATGGGGAAAGGCAATGCCTACTATCATATCTCACCAGCGCATTCGGTTGAAGAGACAAAACTGGACTCAGGTGAAATCATGAAAAGATACTTGTATACTGGTCCTGCTTATAAAGAAAATGGTAAAGAAATCGAAGTAGAATTCACAGCAGCAAAAGAGCTGCGAAAAGGCGCATATTTGAAGTTATATCTGACTAAAGGAGATGACGTCACTTCTTATGATGAAGTGGAATTGTCAGATATTCCCGATAAGGTGAAGTTTTAAATTCTAAGTTAAACCCGTCCAAACACTATCGGACGGGTTTTTTTACTTTATAAGAGAAACATTTATGATAATTTGAATTGGCGTAAAAGTGTCAATAAACGTGTAGATTTAATGCATGGTTAGAATGAAATGTTTTACCCTTCCGTTTCAGGAAAGAATGCCTGGGCTGTAGAGATGTCTACCAGTGAAGGACCGTTCGTCTGGAATGCTTCTTTCAGCAAATATTCTAGCTGGGTCTCTGGCTCTGCCCGAAATCCTTTCCACCCGCAAGCTTCCGCTACCTTCACGAAACCAGGGTTTGTTAAATCCACACCTACTTCTTTCTTCCCCATGACGTTAATTTTGTCTCTCTCCATTTGCAGAGCTCCATTATTTAACACAACGACGGTAATATTGAGTTCATAACGGGTGGCAGTCAATAGATCTGCAAGCGTCATTTGAAGTCCACCATCCCCGACTACCGCTACTACTTGTTTTTCAGGGTTTACGAGCTTCGCGGCCATCGCAGCAGGAAGGCCAAAGCCCATCGTCCGCCAATAACCTGAAAATAAAACGGTTTGATCTTTCTGCTGGAAGTTACGGTTTGTCCACACCGTAACATCTCCTGTATCAAGTGCCAAAACAGCGTCTGCAGCTACTGTTTGGTCAAGGGCACGGATAATTCGCGAAGGGTGGACGGGATAACCCGCAGTGCTGCCTTCTTGATTGTTTTGTTGAGCCCATTTCTCTTTTATTTCTTGGCAGCGGAGCACCCAGTCTTCTTTTTTGGAAAATCCTTGAAGGCTCTCTAATAAGAGAGGAAGAACTTCTTCACTTTTACCGGCGATACCGAGTTCGACGGGAATACCTTTTTCAAATTTACCAAAGTGGCGATCAATCTGAATTATCCTCGCGTCGTTCGGCACATATCCTTCCGGCCACCAGGTTGTTCCTGCCAAAAGCACAACATCTGCTTCTTTAAATAATTCAGCAGCATACGGATTGCCTCCTTCGCCGATTCCTTGCAAAACATTCGGGGAAGGCTCATTAAATAAGCCTTTTCCACCTAAGCTTGTCAGAATGCCAGCTCCCCATAATTCAGCAAGTTTCTCCACTTCTTTTATAGCGAAAGTAGCCCCGGCGCCTGCGAGAATCATTGGACGCTTGGCTGTTTTCATTATTGCTGTTGCCTTTTCCAGACTATTTTCCGTAAAAATGGACGTGCCCTCTATAATATTGGGCAATGGACGAGGTTTACTTGAAGCAGACATTGTAAATAAATCTTTTGGAATAGACAGATGGGTGACAGCCCGTTGCCCGAGTGATGTTTGTGCCGCTTTTTGAAGAAGTTCGACCGTTGCATCGGGACTTGCTAAATTAGCGGAATAAGAGGCGAACGGCTTCATTAGCTCCTGCTGGTCTACATATTGCGGGAATTCAGTACCGATTTTATCACTCGGTGCTTGCCCCGTAATTGCCAGTACAGGAGCTTTGTCAGCATAGGCATCTCCAAGCCCGTTCAGTAGATTGGCCGCCCCAGGACCCATTGTCGCTGTACAGACACCGAGCTTGCCTGTTAGTTTCGCCTCCGCAGATGCCATAAAAGCAGCTGTTGACTCGTGTTTAACCGCAATGAATTGAATTTTATTCTGTTTGGCCAATGCATCGATAAGTCCGATAATGGTATCGCCTACAACTCCATAAATACGTTTTACACCGAACAAAGACAATTGATCAAGCATTAATTCAGCAACCGTCTGGTCTGTTTTTTTCATAACATGCGAACCTCCTGTATTTATTATTTTCGACTTGAAGGATATAAAATGTTTTAATCTTCATTCTTATTGTTCTTTCACTTAAAAGCATTGGTTAAACATTATTCTGCTTTTATAAATATTGCCTTTAAAATGATTGCTGTGGTGAATCTTCTTATATATAAATGTAAAGACGATTGGTATTTAGCGATTAGGAAATAAGCTTCATCCATTTCCAATAATAGTATCCGGCTACTGCACAAAGAGTAAACCTTAAACCGGAAATAATGGCGCTAGTCAGAGAATAATTATGAAGTATAAACGTTGAACCATTAGTAAACAGGGTACTAATGAAAGTAATAGGGTGAAGGCGGGAATTCTTTTTTACAGGACAGCTTCAGTCAGGGCCAGACAGAACGTTACGCCATTTTAGAAAGGAATGTTCATATGAAATATGTGATTATTGGCGGTGACGCAGCAGGAATGAGTGCTGCCATGCAATTATTGAAACATGATCTAAGTGCGGAGATTACAATTTTGGAGCAGGGAGCGGTGTATTCCTACGCGCAGTGCGGAATGCCGTATGTGATTAACGGGGTTGTTAAGTCGGTGAATGATCTCGTTGTACGCAGTGTGGAGACGTATCGGAATAAATTTGGGATGGATGCGCGTGTGCACCATCAAGTGGAGAAAGTCGATACGGAGGAAAAGTTGGTCTCGGGAAGAAACGTAAAAACCGGCGAATCATTTTGTATACGATACGATAAACTACTTACAGCAAGCGGGGGAAGTTCATTTATCCCGAATTGGAAAGGAGTTGATTTGCAGGGCGTTTATTCGGTAAAGACACTAGCGGATGTTGAAGCAATCATGAAGAAAGTTGAAAATGTTATTGAGGATGTCACAATTGTAGGAGGCGGGTATGTCGGGTTGGAAATGGCGGAAAGCTTTAGGTTGCTTGGAAAGCGTGTTAGGATATTGATCCGCAGTCGGCAAGTGGCAAAGACATTCGATGAAGAAATGGCAAAATTAATTGAAGAAGAAGCTGAACGTCATGGGATCGAGATTTTATACGAAGAGGTATTAGAAGAGATTATTGGGGAACATTTCGTCACGTCTGTCCGCACAAACAAACGTACATACGAGACGGATGTTGTCCTGGTTGCGGCGGGTTTGCGTCCGAACACAGAGTTTCTTAAGGAAACGGGAATTCATTTGGCTAAAAACGGAGCGATTTATGTAAATGAATGGATGGAAACAAATGTGGTGGACGTCTATGCAGCAGGTGACTGTGCGATGCAGTATAACCGTATTACACAGGTGGATGAGTATACGCCGCTCGGGACGCATGCGAATAAACAGGGCCGGGTTGCGGGGTTGAATATGGCGGGAAAGCACCGTGCATTTAAAGGAATTACGGGCACATCCATTTTGAAATTCATGGATTTAGCTTTAGGGAAGACCGGGTTGTCTGATCGGGAGGCGTTTGCAGCAGGTATTGCGTATTTGTCGATGATTGTGCGGTCGAAAACGCATGCATCGTATTATCCGAATGCAAGGTCGCTGACGGTTAAATTAACATTCAGGCGTGAAGATGGTTTGCTGCTTGGCGGGCAGGTGATTGGCAAAGCGGGGGTGGATAAGCGGATAGATGTGCTTTCCACTGCATTATTCAATGAGATGACAGTTGAGGAATTGGAAGATTTGGATTTAAGCTATGCGCCGCCCTTCAACAGTACATGGGATCCGATTCAGCGTGCGGCGAGAAAAGCGGTCGCCAAGCTGGAAGATAAGTAGGTAGAGGGGAAATTTGAAGTCTCCTGTCCGCAATATAGATAGCATGCGGAAGGAGATTCTTCGGAAAGTTCTAATCTGTTAACTGATCTTCTGCTGTGGGCAATGCAGCAGGCTGAAGCGCTATTTTACCCGACTTTTTCGTTTTCGGATAACCAATCAGGATTGCAACTATGCCACAAACTCCCATGAGTATCGGATAGAAAGAGTAAGGTAGGATGCTTAGAGGAGAAATCGCCGCGAGTCCGGCAGCTGCAAGCATTTGACCACCATATGGGACGATACCCTGCCAGCAGCTGGCAAACAGGTCGAGCAGGCTTGCAGATTTTCTTCGATCAACATCATACTCATCCGCAATCTGCTTTGCCAAAGGACCGGTCATCAGGATAGAGATTGTATTATTGGCTGTTGCGATATCTGCTGCACTCACAAGTCCTGCGATACCGAACTCAGCACCTTTTTTGGATTTGATTCGTTTTGAAATGAAGTTCATTAGGAAGTCGATACCCCCGTTGTATTGGATAATTCCGACCATCCCTCCAATCAAAATTGCAATGATTGCTAAATCCTCCATACTGATTAAACCTTCTGCAACTGTTTGCAGGAACGATACAAAACTATAAGAACCGTCAATCATCCCAATAATACCTGCAAAGACTGTACCGCCGAGCAGTACGATGAGTACATGTACCCCAAAAAGTGCGGCTCCAAGAACGGCTAGATATGGTAACACCTTGATGAAATCGTAATGAAAATCTCCGGCAACTGTCGCGACATTCCCTCTCGTCAAAATACTTAGAAGAATTGCCGTTATAATTGCTCCAGGCAGAACGATTAAGAAGTTTACTTTAAATTTCGCATTCATCTGTGTTTGCTGTGTCCTAGCCGCCGCAATAGTTGTATCTGAAATCATGGATAAGTTATCACCAAACATTGCTCCGCCAATAACGGTTGCCATCGCGAGTGCTAACGAAATATCCGTTTGGGATGCAATTCCGATGCCGATCGGCGCCAGTGCGACTACGGTTCCCATGGAAGTCCCCATCGATATAGAGATGAAGCAGCCGATTACAAATAGACCGACCATCAGCAAGTTTGCCGGCAAAAATGACAAGCCTAAATTGACGGTAGACTCAACAGCCCCCATTCCTTTTGCGGCTGTTGAAAAAGCACCAGCCAGAATGAAGATAACAGCCATCAGCATAATATTCGGATGGCCTGCACCTTTCGTGAAAATCTCCACCTTCTTCAGAAACTTTTCCTTTGGATTCATAGCCAACGCAATAAATGAGGCGATGATAACTGCCACATTCAAAGGCATGCTTGAGAAATCCTCTGTCAGAATACCTGTTCCAATAAAAAGCATAACAAACACGAGTAGAGGGAACAGTGCCCACGCACTCCCTTTATCTCTTTTTAATTCTGTCAATAAAATCCCTCCAATTTTTCTGTCGATAGTTCTTCTGTGAAAACCCAGGAATCATTGCTTTGATAGTAAAACCAAGTAATTCTATCAGTATTATAAATTAAGAGAATTCTACCTTATTAAAAAATAGTTGTCAATACAGTAGTGGAAACCTTTAGAATAATTTATTTAATTACTTTACATATAGTATAGTATTGTGATAGGTTAAGTGTAATATTGAAAGGATGATGGTAATGGCTCAAGTTGAAAGTTTTCTGCTCGATCATACAAAAGTAAAAGCTCCATATGTCCGAATGGCGGGGACAGAACAGCACGCAAAGGGGAGCGCTCTCCAAAAATACGATTTACGGTTTCTCCAGCCAAATGAGGACGCTATGCCAACAGCAGCTGTTCATACACTTGAACATTTGCTGGCTACGTATTTACGTGATGAACTGGAAGGAATTATAGACATTTCACCAATGGGTTGCCGTACCGGTTTTTATTTGATAATTTGGGATGAACACGAACCGAAAGAAGTAGCTGCTGCGTTAACAAAAGTCTTAGAGAAAGTGATCATTACTGAACATATACCAGCTGTTTCTGCAGAAGAATGTGGAAATTACCGGGATCATTCTTTATTTGCTGCTAAGGAATACGCTAAAATTGTTCTCGAAGCGGGGCTGAGTGACGATCCGTTTGTACGAACTGAACTTGCGGAAAAAATTTAAAAGGTACCAGGCCCTGATACAATTTATAATTGTTCGGGGACCTGGTACCTTTTGTTAATGCATTCGGAGATTCGACACCACTTAAACATCAAAAAAACCTTTGTAACAAATCTGACAAATGTAAGCGTTTCGAGTTTGAATGAATTGTGAAAACCTTCACAAGGCTGTTTCAATCCGTAAAAAACAGTGTATGATAAGAGTAGTTAAAGAATTGGTCCAGGTTTCCAATACGGGAATCAAAATACAAACCAAAAAGGAGAATGAACAACATGTGGGTTATCACATTGTTCGAACAAGAAAACGTACGGATTTTTGAATATGCAGAGAAAACAGAAGCAACGAACGCACTGAAAAACTTCAGCAAATACGCTCTTTTGTCTTATACAAAATAAATGGATCGACACCCCACCCGTGGCTATGAGGCTACGGGTTTTTTGTGTCCAGTAAAGTATAACTTCTTCCTGTGAAATCTAGTGGTAATTTTGTATTCATAGCGGTTGTGGACATAGGACGAGGCTGGGACAAAAGGATTCAAAACGATAAAAAGCCGAACGTTTACAAAACATTCAATCATAGTTTTGTAAAAGAGTTCGGTTTTTTCTATGCAAAGAAACTGCAA
>NZ_JACLBZ010000028.1 GCF_019748715.1 Sporosarcina aquimarina
ATGGTCATCATAGTGAGTGGCTTTTTTGTGTTCTCGAAAGATGAAGAGGAAAGTAGAAAGTTTTGATATACTAAGTAGAAGAAAAGGAGTGCGTGATAGATGAATTATGAAGATCGACCGCTTATTCAGGCGCTAGAAAACTTTCGTAAACAGCAGCCTATTTCATTCCACGTGCCTGGACATAAACATGGAGCATTGTCTGGTTTACCGCAGAATTTGCGACAGGCATTAGCCTATGACGTTACCGAACTTGCTGGTTTGGATGATCTGCATAGCCCAACAGGCGTAATTCAGCGAGCGGAAGAGAAACTGACACGTTTACATGGAAGTACTCGTAGCTTTCTCTTAGTCAACGGCTCTACTGTTGGTAATTTGGCTATGCTGTATGCAACAGTGGGGAAAGGCGATGCAGTATTGGTTCAACGAAATGCGCATAAGTCCGTGTTTCATGCGCTCGAGTTAACAGGGGCGCGGGCAGTTTTTTTATCCCCCCAGTGGGATGAAGATACGCGGACTGCAGGAGGTGTGTCGGTTGCAAATGTTAAGGAAGCGTTTAAGCAATTTTCCAACGTAAAAGCTGCCGTTTTTACAAATCCTACTTACTATGGAGTAGCAAACAGAGAGCTAGGTAAAATAATTAAAGAGTGTCATGCGTATAGAGTGCCTGTTTTAGTAGATGAAGCGCATGGTGCTCACTTCAAAGCTCATCAATCATTTCCGGAAAGTGCGCTTAGCCTAGGTGCGGATGTAGTGGTTCAATCTGCACATAAGACATTGCCGGCAATGACAATGGCTTCATTTTTACATGTACGTTCAAATTTCGTTAAAACAGAACGAGTAGCGCATTTTTTACATATGTTGCAGTCGAGTAGTCCATCCTACTTGTTGATGGCTTCATTGGATGATGCTAGGCATTATGTAGAGTCTTATAATGAAACGGATTATGCAAGCTTACAATCATACAGGCGAGAGTTACTACGAGAGCTTCAATGCATTTCCGATGTGAAAGTGGTTGAAGTAGATGATCCATTAAAGCTGCTAGTACGCGTAGAGGGTAATACAGGCTTCGCTTTGCAAGACGCACTAGAAAAACAAGGCGTTTATTCGGAACTCGCAGATCTTTATCAAGTCCTTTTAGTGTTGCCTTTAGTGAAAGCCGATCATGCAGGTATTGTGAACGATGTGGTAAAGAAATTTAGAGATGCAGTAGAGTTGCTACGTGCAACGGAAAGTGATAAGCCATCGGTTAAGCTTAAAATGCCGCACTTGCCAATAACGACAGCGGTCTATACAACAGATCGGCTACGAGAAATGAAAGCCGAGTGGATGCATATTGAGGAGGCAAAGGGTAAAATTGCTTTTGAATCAATTGTCCCTTATCCGCCTGGTATCCCATTGTTATGCGCTGGCGAGAGAGTTGCAGAAGCGCATATACGGCAACTGCTTGTGTTAGCGGAAGCAGGCTCTCGTTTTCAAGGAGCTTTTGATGTAGAGTCGAATCAAATTAAAGTGGTCAGTGAATAGATAGGAGACGTTTTTTTTGAGAGGTTTATTTATTAGTTTTGAAGGACCGGAAGGCGCAGGAAAGACGACAGTATTGCATAAGATTGCTGCAAGATTGAAGGAACAAGGGCGCGCGGTTACAATGACACGTGAACCAGGCGGAATTCCTATTGCCGAGAAAATACGTGAAGTGATTTTAGACGCAAATCATCAAGAGATGGATGGAAAGACAGAGGCCTTATTGTATGCAGCTGCACGCCGGCAGCACTTAGTTGAAAAAGTTTTGCCGGCTCTTGAAGAAGGCAGCATCGTACTCTGTGACCGCTTTATTGATAGTTCACTGGCATATCAAGGCTTTGCACGAGGTCTAGGGATGGACGATGTGTTAGCAATCAATTTATTTGCGATAGAAGACCATATGCCTGACTGTACGATCTTTTTCGATGTACCGCCGGAAGTGGGATTGGAGCGAATCTGGAAAGATACAGAACGGGAGCAAAACCGTTTAGACTTGGAAGAACTGGAATTTCATAAGCGGGTCTATAAAGGGTATCAAGAAGTGATAACGCGAGCCGAAGGACGGATACAAGTAGTGGATGCACAGAAGTCAGAGTTGCAAGTAGTCGAAAATGTATGGGAAATTGTAAATTCAGAAGTCAACTTAAAATGGAATTCGTGATATAATAGAAAGGAACCTTCTTTAGAAGTAGACACGGACCGGATGAGAGAGCCGTGTAGATATAAGAAATCGGAAAAGGGGAGAGTACATTGAAACTGATTGTAGCAGTGGTACAGGACCAAGATAGTAACCGATTATCTTCCGCGTTGACTAAAAGTGATTTTCGGAATACGAAGTTAGCTAGTACAGGCGGATTTCTTCGTGCAGGAAACACTACATTCTTAATGGGTGTGGAGGACGAGTTAGTTTCAAAAGCTTTGGATTTAATTCGTGATAATTGTCGTTCCCGGGATCAGATGGTTGCACCTGTTTCACCTATGGGAGGCAATGCGGATTCCTATATTCCGTACCCAATCGAGGTAGAAGTAGGCGGAGCCACCGTATTTGTCTTGCCAATTGAACAGTTCCACCATTTTTAATATTGAGGTGAACTCTGATGAAAGTCAATGGTGACTATCGTACAGGGATGGATAAATTACCGAAAGACCCGCTTCGTCAGTTGCAAGGAAATGCTCGTTTTGGACAAATGGTGGAGAAGCAGGAAGCACGCCTGCAAAGTGAACAGATCACCCGCCTATTTGGAGATATTTCAAGTGCAGGTGATCGGCTCGCGCGGTCACGGAATTTGCGTGATATGGCAAAGTATAAAATGCTGATTAAACGCTTTCTGAAGGAGTCAGTAGAGTCCGGTATTGAATTAAAACAATCCCATACTTGGAATCAATTTGGTGAAGGACGCCGTTTAAAGATTGTCCGAACGATTGATGAGAAACTAATTGCACTGACAGAAGCCCTATTGGATGAAGAAGAATCATCCATTGATTTGCTAGCGAAAATCGGCGAAATCAAAGGACTTTTGATTAACTTATATACGTAATCCCGTGCTGCATTTTACTGGTAGCACGGGGTTTTTTGCAACAACTATGAAGAACTACCAAGGAGGAGATTGCATGTTGGAAAACGACAATAATCATGCATTGCAGTCTCAACAACAGGTAATCAAGCGCTTACAAACAATTCACCAACGTCAGCGTGTTGGACATGCCTATATATTCGACGGTTCTAATGGGTCAGGCAAGGAACTTATTGCAAGTTATTTTACAAAGTTACTGCTATGTATGGATCCAAAAGAAAATGTTCCATGTGAAACATGTCATTCCTGCAAAAGGATACAATCAGGCAATCATCCAAATGTTGTGACCATCAGACCGGACGGACAGGATATTAAAAAAGATCAAATGGCAGAATTAATTATGAAAATGACGAAGAAGGGTTATGAGGAAGGGTGTAAGGTATATATCATTGCCAACGCTGAGCGAATGAATAGTTCAGCCTCCAATACCCTATTAAAGTTTCTTGAAGAACCTGAAGGCAATGTGACAGCAATCTTGCTGACTGACTCTTACACATCTGTTTTACCGACCATTCAATCACGTTGTCAGCGAATACCTTTACAGCCCATGAATCGAGAGGCCATCATAGAGGCCCTTATACAGCAAGGAGTAACGACATCGTTGGCCGCAACCGTTACCATGATGACCGCCAATGCCAATGAAGCGTATGAAATGACGCAGGAAGATTCCTTTGTACAGAAACGGAAATTAGTGTTAAAATTAGTAGAGGCAATTGAACAGCGATCGCCGGGTGAGGCTTTGTTGTTCATTCAGACAGATTGGATGCCTTTAATGAAGGAAAAAAGTGATTGTGAACAAGGGATAGACTTGCTTCTCTTTGCATACCGTGATATTGTAGCGGTGAAAGCGGGACTGCAATCGACTATTGCGTATCCCGATCAACTGGAAACCTTCACTAAACATTCTGTTAAAAATGCGTATAGCAGTTTAACTGTAAAAATAGATGCCATCTTGCAGGCAAAAAAACGATTGCATCAAAATATGAATCGTACGCTTTTACTAGAACAATTGGTGCTTACTATGCAGGAGGGGTTATTGTTTGTATAAAGTCGTAGGCGTCCGTTTTAAAAAAGCGGGTAAATTATATTATTTCGATCCATTGGATATGCCGGTTGAAGTCGGTAACTATGTCATTGTAGAAACCGCAAGAGGCATAGAATACGGCAAAGTTGCTAGTCGAAGTAATGAAATAGATGATGAAGACGTGGTCTTGCCATTGAAGAAGATCATTCGCCTTGCCGATGAGAATGATCGAGAGCTTGTTAGAGAAAATCAGCAGGAAGCAGAGCAGGCATTTGATGTTTGTGCTGAAAAGATTATAGAGCATCGGTTGGATATGCGTTTAGTCGATGTTGAGTATACATTTGACCGCAATAAAATTGTCTTCTATTTTACTGCTGAAGGTCGAGTTGACTTTCGCAGCTTGGTAAAGGATCTTGCATCGATTTTTCGAACAAGAATTGAGTTGCGCCAAATTGGCGTACGCGATGAAGCCAAGATGCTAGGTGGAATCGGACCGTGTGGAAGGATGCTGTGCTGTTCCACATTTTTAGGAGATTTTGAGCCTGTATCCATTAAGATGGCTAAGGATCAAAACCTTTCGTTGAATCCATCGAAGATTTCAGGGCTTTGTGGGCGCCTTATGTGTTGTCTAAAGTATGAAAATGATGAATACGAGGAAGCAAAAGCACAAATGCCTGATATTGGCACTCAAGTGGCAACGCCAGACGGGATTGGAAAAGTGGTTGGCTTAAATTTATTGGAACGCGTGCTGCAAGTGAATATGCCAGCTTTTGAAAGGGTACTCGAATATGCGTGGAGTGAGATTGAGGATTTACAGAAGGAAATGGCTCAATTGACGAAATGACGAGGTGGAACAGTTGAAAGAAGTGAACTTTCTTGACAGGGTGATGGAGTTTGAACAACAGTTGGACTCTATGCAAAAACAATTCAGGGAACTTATTGGGTTTGTCGCAGAGATGACTGAAGAAAACCACTCGCTTCGTCTGGAAAACCATCATCTGCGAACGCGACTGGATGAAATCGATAAGATTACACAAAATATAGAAGAGACCGCGCGAGATGAACGTCCGAAGAAGCTAGATGTTGGCGAGGGTGTAGACAATTTAGCTCGGCTGTACAATGAAGGGTTTCATGTGTGCAATGTACATTATGGCAGCAGCCGTAAAGGCGAAGATTGTTTGTTTTGTCTGTCATTTTTAAATAAACAGAACGGTTGAAAGGGTCAATTCCTATTTTTAGGTATTGGCTTTTTCTTTTGATTAAGGAGTGTACGGCATGAATTTACAAGACGATGAAAGACTTGATTACTTATTAGCAGAGGATTTACGCATTATTCAAAGTCCTTCTGTTTTTTCATTTTCATTGGATGCGGTATTGTTGGCAAGGTTCGCTTATGTACCGATTCGAAGTGGGAAGGTAGTGGACTTGTGTACTGGAAATGGGGCCATTCCTTTATTTTTGAGTGCACGAACGAAAGCGAGAATTGTTGGGGTTGAGTTGCAAGAGCGGCTGGCAGATATGGCGAAAAGAAGTGTGGCTCATAACGGACTTGATGAACAGTTGTCGATTTTACAGGATAATGTGATTGGGATTGCCAAGAAGATTGGATACGATACCTATGATACTGTTACGTGCAATCCCCCTTATTTTCCCGCAAATGAGGCTAGTGCAAGAAACAAAAGCGAGCATTATACGATCGCAAGACATGAAGTTGAATTGAAGCTGGATCAAGCAGTACAATCTGCCAGTGAATTATTAAAACAAGGTGGCAAGGCAGCATTTGTTCATCGACCGGGTCGCCTGTTGGATATGATCACTTCTATGAGACAGCATCGACTAGAGCCAAAGCGCATTCGCTTTGTCTATCCAAAAGAAGGAAAAGAAGCGAATACGTTATTGATCGAAGCCATAAAGGATGGGAAACCAGATTTAAAAATCCTGCCTCCTTTATATGTATATCAGGCCAATGGAAATTATACAGAGGAAGTGAGGCACCTACTGTATGGCGACGAGTGAGCACTTTTTTTATGTGTTGGAATGTATAGATGGCTCGTATTACGCAGGATATACGAATGATTTAGAACGGCGCTTGCGTGTACATAATGAAGGAAAAGGGGCTAAGTATACGAGAGGTCGCTTGCCAGTCAGGTATGTTTACCGTGAAATGTATGAGACGAAACGAGAGGCGATGCAAGCAGAGTATCAATTCAAGACATTGAATCGTTCGCAAAAAGAGCAGTATATTCGAAAGGAGCGGACAGAATGATTGTTTCTCAAAAAAGTGCCGAAACGACAGAGGCAGGGAAGTTGTTTATTGTCGGAACCCCAATTGGAAATTTAGAAGATATGACATACCGTGCTATACGTATTTTGCAGGAAGTCGATTTTATAGCAGCAGAAGATACGCGAAACACGATCAAACTGTGTAATCATTTCGATATTCACACGCCGTTAATCAGTTATCATGAACATAATACGCGAGTTGCCGGAGAAAAAATTATAGAATACCTCAAAACTGGGAAGGATATAGCTATTGTAAGTGATGCGGGTATGCCGTGTATTTCAGATCCAGGAACGGATCTCGTCAAACTTGCGATTGAACAAGAAATTGCAGTCGTTCCAGTTCCCGGACCTAACGCGGCCGTGACAGCCCTCGTAGCTTCAGGGATTACGCCGCAACCCTTTCTATTTTGGGGATTCTTGGCCAGGCAGAAAAAAGAACAAAAGGAACAGCTGAAAAAATTGCAACGTTATGAGGAGACGTTGTTATTCTACGAAGCACCTCATCGTTTAAAGCAGACCTTGCGAAATCTGACGGAGCAATTTGGTGAGGAACGCAAAATTGTCATGGCACGAGAGCTGACGAAACGCTTTGAAGAATTATTGAGGGGTACTCTAGCAGAAGCTGTGGAATGGGCGGACACTCATGAAATCAGAGGAGAGTTTTGCTTAGTGGTAGAGGGCAATTGCAATGTGCAAGAAGAGGTAATTGAAGAATGGTGGACGGAACTGTCTATAAAAGATCATGTTGAACAGGTGATAGAGCAAAAAGAAATACGTTCAAAAGATGCAATTCGGGAAGTGGCGGAAGCAAGAGGTCTTGGGAAGCGGGATGTCTACCAGGCGTATCATGTGGATTAATTAAGTTAAGGAAAATCTTTCTGAAATAAAAAAGAATCCAGAACGAGTGAATGTCCGGGATTCTTTTTCATTAATTAATTTTACCTTCGATTTCTTGAATTAGTTGTTTAGCGCCTTCAGGACTTAAAATCAACTTACCATCAATTAGACGAAGATTGTCGTCTGAGACTTCTCCGGTGATAGAGCATGTCATATTTGGCATGTACTTCTTCAAGATAATCTTGTCATCGTCCACGTATATTTCTAACGCATCTTTTTGCTCAATACCGAGCGTGCGACGTAATTCGATTGGGATAACAACACGGCCTAACTCATCAACTTTTCTCACGATTCCAGTAGATTTCATGACAAGGATTCCTCCTACACTCTAAATTTCTATTCGTCAAAATTCGACATGATTCTCTTGTCTATTAAACATCATACCAACTCTTCCAATAATCGTCAATCATCAGAACTTAAAAAAACAATAATATTATTTATCAATTTTTTGATAGGAAAAAAATGAGAGTTTATATGTAAATCTAGTTATTTGTCATTCATGCCCTTAGAAATTGATAGATAAATACACTTAATTAGATGAGAACATGGCACTTTTGTACAACATCCGATAAAATGAAACTATACATTAATTTATTTGGAGGAATTCGTGTGGAGAATCAATCTAAAACGTTTTATATTACTACACCTATTTATTACCCGAGCGGAAAATTTCATATAGGAACGGCTTATACTACCATTGCTTCTGATGCTATGGCGCGCTATAAACGGTTGCGTGGATATGATGTCAGATTTTTAACGGGAATGGACGAGCATGGACAAAAAATACAGGAGAAAGCAGAGGAAGAAGGCCTTTCACCTCTTAAATATGTCGATGGAATTGCGGATATTGCAAAGAATCTCTGGAAACTGATGGACATCTCGTACGATGACCTGATCCGAACTACAGAAGATCGTCATAAGAAAGTCGTAGAAAAGATCTTCCAGAAGTTCCTTGATAATGGTGACATCTATAAAGGAAAGTACGAAGGATGGAAATGTGTACCGTGTGAGTCATACTTTACGGAATCGCAGCTTGAAGACGGAAATTGTCCGGACTGTGGAAGACCTGTCCAGCGCGTTGAGGAAGAATCCTATTTTTTCAATATGAAAAAGTATTCCGATCGATTGTTGGCGTACTATGAAGAAAATCCGACATTTATTGAGCCGGAATCACGTAAAAATGAAATGATCAATAACTTTATCAAGCCTGGATTAGAAGATTTGTCCGTTTCCCGTATGTCATTTGACTGGGGAATTAAAGTGCCGGGAGATCCAAAACACGTCATTTACGTTTGGGTAGACGCCTTGACGAACTATATTACCTCACTTGGCTATTTATCCGACGATGATTCGTTGTTTAAAAAATACTGGCCTGCTGATGTCCATGTCGTAGGAAAAGACATTGTTCGATTCCATACGATTTATTGGCCGATCTTTTTGATGGCACTCGATCTGCCATTGCCGAAGAAAGTATTTGCACACGGTTTCATTATGATGAAAGACGGAAAAATGTCGAAATCTAAAGGAAATGTTGTCTATCCCGAGATGTTAGTGGAACGTTACGGCTTGGATGCAACTCGTTATTTCCTACTACGAGAGCTTCCGTTCGGGCAGGACGGGGTATTTTCTCCGGAAGCATTTGTCGAGCGTATTAACTATGACTTAGCAAACGACCTAGGGAATTTACTGAACCGTACGATTTCCATGATCAATAAGTATTTCGATGGAGAAATCCTGACGGAAGGCTTGGTTTCTACGGAATACGATGAGTCGTTACATGATATGATCCAACAAACAGTGAATAAATATGAACATTCCATGGAAAAAATGCAGTTCAGCGTTGTATTGTCGGATGTTTGGGCATTAATCTCACGAACGAACAAATATATAGACGAGACATCCCCGTGGGTATTGGCGAAATCAGAAGAAGACCGCATGAAATTGGCATCTGTCATGTATCATCTTGCACTTTCTCTTCATCACACAGCGGTATTGCTGCAGCCGTTCATGACGAATGCGCCGAAACAAATGGTCGAGCAGTTAGGTCTTGCGGAAGATTCACTGGCTTGGGATTCGTTACAAAACAATTACCAAATTCCGCATGGTACTACAGTCATCGGAAAAGGTGTACCGATCTTCCCACGTTTAGATACGGAAGTAGAAGTCGAGTATATTCGACAGCAAATGGCTATCACGGCTCCCGCTGAAGTGCAAGAAGAGGTGGAAGAAGTGACAGAAGAAACGAATGAAATTACCATTGATGATTTTATGAATGTAGAGTTGCGTGTGGCGACAGTGACGGCGTGTGAGAAAATGCCGAAAGCCGATAAGTTATTGAAATTGCAACTAGACTTAGGTTACGAGCAACGTCAAGTTGTGTCAGGCATCGCAGAACATTACGATGCTGAAGAAGTAGTCGGCATGAAAGTGATTGTCGTGGCGAACCTGAAACCAGTGAAACTGCGCGGTGAATTATCACAAGGGATGATTCTGGCAGGGAAGAAAGACGGCGTTTTGAAGCTTGCTACCGTCGATTCCTCATTGGAAAATGGAGCACAAGTGAAGTAATTTAACGAAAAAAGGATGTCCGGTTCTAATACCGGGCATCTTTTTTCGTGGAGCAAATAAATTCACTTGAAGGATAAATTATGATTTACTAGTTCAATCCGGTGGGAAAGGTATGTATATACAACCGCCTGTTTGTAACATGTTTGTAATGTGAATGAGATGTAAGACACAATTTTTGATCATAGAATAGAGAATACTGTGAGGAGAGATACGATGTTTATCGATACACATGTCCACTTGAACGCAGATCAATACGAAGATGATGTGGAAGAGGTTATTCAGCGTGCACTCGATGCGAATGTAGAAAAAATGGTTGTGGTCGGATTTGATACAAAAACGATCGAAAAGGCGATGGAATTAATTGAACGCTATCCATTTATTTACGGTGTAATTGGCTGGCATCCTGTTGACGCGATTGATTGCACAGATCGTGATTTACAATGGATCAAGGAATTGGCTGCTCATCCTAAAATCGTTGGCATTGGAGAGATGGGCCTTGACTATCACTGGGACAAGTCACCGAAGGACATACAGCAGGAACTGTTTCGTAAACAAATTCAATTAGCAAAAGAAGTGAACTTGCCAATTATTATTCATAATCGGGATGCTACGGGCGATGTAGTCCGTATATTGCAGGAAGAATCGGCGAGCGAAGTTGGTGGGATTATGCATTGTTACGGTGGAAGCGTTGAAACGGCCAAACAATGTATTGATATGAATTTCCTAATTTCTCTCGGAGGACCGGTGACATTCAAGAATGCGAGAATGCCAAAAGAGGTAGCAAAAGAGATTCCGCTAAAATATTTATTGATCGAAACGGATGCGCCATATTTAGCACCGCATCCATACAGAGGGAAACGCAATGAACCCGCATACGTACCGCTGGTTGCTGAGGAAGTTGCACGTCTCAAAGAAATATCGGTTGAACAAGTCGCAAGGCAAACTACTGAAAATGCCATACATCTTTTCGGTATACAGTGAATATAGTGGTCACTGGGTTTGCGTTTCTTGACAGACAATATAGTGATGCGGTCATCTAGTTATTTTTAATTTAAAAGATTGACAGGCAAAAACAAACACTATATA
This sequence comes from Sporosarcina aquimarina, assembly GCF_019748715.1. Classification (GTDB taxonomy): domain Bacteria; phylum Bacillota; class Bacilli; order Bacillales_A; family Planococcaceae; genus Sporosarcina; species Sporosarcina newyorkensis. The sequence goes on from NZ_JACLBZ010000028.1 coordinate 10,954, forward strand.
CTCAGCCGAGTAATGAAGGAGGAGTTTTTTCATGTCTCAGAAACCCATGAAAAACCTGTTTACGTTTTCAACGAAGGGTAAGCGTATTGCAATTCTAGCGATTGCAATGGCTTTATTCATAACAACAACGTCACTCGTATTGATTGACGGCAAAAAGAAGACAGTCTCTTTGGCGCTTAACGGTAAGCAAACTGAATTGCGTACTGCTGCTGCCACTGTAGAAGAACTTCTAGCCGCTAACGACATACAAGTGAAGACACATGACCATCTTGAACCTTCGATGGATACACCAATTGAGCATGGCTTGGCCATCCAATGGAAACAGGCGAAAAAAGTTACTATAGATGTCGATGGCAAGACGCAAGAACTGTGGACGACGGAACAGACAGTACAGGATGTACTAAAGAAGGCAAATGTTGATGTTACCACACATGATGAAGTAGAACCTGCTCTGGCAGCGAATATTTCAGATAATCAGCCGATCACCGTCGAAAAGGCATTCCAAGTCATTGTAAAAGACGGTGGAAAAGAGAGTACACACTGGTCAACTTCGACTACGGTCGCTGACTTTTTAAGGGATCAAAATATCCGGCTCACTGAATTGGATAAAGTAGAAGGAGATTCGAAAGCAAAGTTAACAGCGTCTAATGCTACAGTAAACATTGCACGAGTAGAAAAGGTCACCGATGTAGTGGAAGAATCAGAGAACTTCAAAGTGCAAACGAAAACTGATCCTAAATTGCTGAAAGGCCGCGAAAAAGTGGTTCAAGAAGGCAAAAAAGGGAAAGTTCAGCGGAGGTTTGAAGTCACAAAGAAAAATGGAAAAGTAGTATCTCGTGAATTAGTTAGCGAGAAAGTGATTGAGAAGCCTACACATAAAGTGGTACGTGTCGGTTCAAAAGTTATGGTCGCTAGTGCTAATTCTCAGAGCGATGGCAATGTAGGTGTTTCACGTAGTGACGCACCGAGCGGAGGACGTGAGTTCTATGCTAATGCGAGTGCATATACTGCTTATTGCAACGGGTGTTCAGGAACCACGGCGACAGGTATCGACTTGCGCGCAAACCCAAATTTAAAAGTGATTGCGGTCGATCCGAGTGTCATTCCGTTAGGATCTAAAGTGTGGGTTGAAGGCTATGGTTACGCAGTTGCAGGAGATACAGGAGGCGCTATTAAAGGCAATCGTATCGATTTGCACATGCCGACCAAAGCTCAAGCTTATCAATTTGGACGCCGCCAAGTTAAGATCAAAGTAATTAACTGACTATACAACGCCGGTAAAGGAGAGTAACTCTTTCCTTTGCCGGTTTTTTCGTCTTTAGACAACGTGGCCAGTATGGTTGTGCAGCATGCGAAAAAACAGTAAAATAGAAAGAATGATATGGTAAGAAAAGAGGAATCCTGTGAATATAGAAGAAGTTGTTGTGGTGGAAGGAAAGTCAGACACCATCGCAGTCAAAAGAGCAACAGGCGCAGATACGATTGAAACGAATGGTTCTGCTGTCAATGAACAGACGATTGAGCGAATTCGTCATGCACAAAAGACACGGGGCGTCATCGTCTTTACAGATCCAGACTTTCCTGGCAGACGCATACGGGCAATTGTTGAAGAACAAGTACCCGGCGTCAAGCACGCGTTTCTTTCAAAAAAAGATACGATTGCTAAGAATGGCCGTGGATTAGGTATAGAACATGCAAGTGATGAGTCGATTCGTCATGCCTTGGCTTCTGTTTACACGGTAAGTGTGCATACAATAGAGGAGATCCCTATGGCGCGGCTGCTGGATGCCAAGCTGATCGGTCACGATGAATCTAGAAAACGTCGTGACCGGCTGAGTGAGTTACTGCAGATTGGACAGGTCAACGGGAAAGGTTTGAAAAAGCGTTTGGAGATGTTCCGAATATCTCAGGAACAGCTAGAAGAGGTAATAAAAGTTCTCGACGAGGAGGAAATGAATACTGATGTATAAAGACATCGCAACACCGATGAGGACGAAGGAAATATTACAAAAGCACGGGTTTTCATTCAAAAAGAGTTTAGGACAGAACTTCTTGGTAGACCCGAATGTATTGCATAATATCGTATCCCACGCAGCTATAACAAAAAATACAGGCGTTATTGAAGTAGGGCCAGGAATCGGTGCGCTGACAGAGCATTTGGCACGGCAAGCGGGAAAAGTAGTGGCGTTTGAAATAGATGGTCGTCTGCTTCCGGTGTTGGAAGACACTATGTCTCCGTACCCGAATGTCACGGTACTGCATCAAGATGTCCTGAAGGCCGATCTTCATCAAGTAATAGAGGAACAATTTGCCGACTACGAAGACATCGTAGTTGTTGCCAATTTGCCATATTATATAACGACTCCAATAATCATGAAATTCCTAATGGAAAAGGCACGGGTTAAACAGTTGGTCATCATGATGCAAAAGGAAGTGGCCGATCGCATCACAGCGGTCCCGAGTACGAAAGCATACGGCTCATTATCCATAGCCGTGCAATATTATATGGATGCAGAAGTGTCGATGATCGTGCCTAAAACTGTTTTTATTCCGCAACCGAATGTAGAGTCAGCAGTTTTATGTTTAACACGTAAGGAAAATGCGTACCCTGATGTAGTGGATGAAGAGTTTTTGTTTATCGTAACTCAGGGATCATTCCTTCATCGCCGTAAGACAATATGGAATAACTTACAGTCTTCGCTGCCGGAGGGCAAAGAGAAGAAGGAGCTAATTCAGAAGGCTTTCGAAGTTGCTGAAGTGGATCCCGGAAGAAGAGGAGAAACACTGTCAATTCCAGAGTTCATCAAGCTTTCGAATGCATTATACCCGTATTTCCATACACCGAAATCATGACAAAAGTCAATCAAATTTTATTGTGAAAAATGAGGGAATTTTTCATAAAACATTTGACAAAGACATAGGATCACTGTTAAAATAAAAAATTTGGTTGACAGATCTTCCGAAAAATGTTATGCTAGTATTTAGTGAGGTGTAAGCAACATGCCAAAAACATTAGCAGACATTAAAAAGTCACTGGATGCTCATTTAGGGAAACGTCTCCACCTAAAGGCTAATGGCGGTCGAAAAAAGACGATCGAACATGCCGGAGTTTTGCGCGACACGTATCGTGCAGTTTTCGTAGTAGAGTTAGACCAGGATGACAATGCGTTTGAAAGAGTTTCTTACAGCTATGCAGATATTTTGACCGAAGCGGTTGAAATAACAATTCTTGATGGTGCGGATCAAACTGCCTTTATCATCAAATAATTACAAGATGCAATTTTTTTAATTTAATTCCTAGCAAACCTGTACAAGTAGTTCATGTACAGGTTTTTTTATTATTTTAAACAGTTTTCTAAAAGTAAGAGGTCAATGATGCACATTCATTACGTGGGTTGTTGCGCCTTAATCTCCTGGGATAAAGAGTATTTATAAAATAAACACTTGTATTTTTTTTATTTCGGCACATCCTATAGTAGTCAGCCGAAAAGGAGGAAAACCGAATGGCGAGAAAAGGCGTCATGTCAGATCAGTTGAAAGAAGAAATCGCAAAAGACCTTGGCTTTTATGATGTTGTACAGCGAGAAGGTTGGGGCGGAATTCGATCACGTGATGCGGGCAATATGGTGAAACGTGCGATTGAAATGGCAAGCAGGCAAGCGGAGGAGAAAAAATAATCCATCCTATGTCCCGGAGAATCCAAAACAGGCTGACAAAAGGAACTGCAAAAGCGAAAACGCTTGCAGTTCTTTTTTCGTTTATTCTTCCTATGTTCTATCTATTGTGTGGTAATATAATGAGCAAGAACATGCTGTGGGGAGGGAGCTTTTATCATGATTTACGAAAAGGCACCTGCGAAAATCAACTTAACTTTAGATGTGCTGCATAAACGGCCAGACGGATTCCATGAGGTAGAAATGATCATGACAACCGTTGACTTGGCTGATCGTATATGGCTTCGACTTACATCAGAGCGCTCCATTACGATTAAAGCGTCTCACCGCTTTGTCCCAAATGATCGCAAAAACTTAGCTTATCAAGCTGCTGACTTATTGCGAAAACGATATCGGGTAAATGAAGGCGTTGAAATAACGTTAGATAAGAATATTCCAATTGCTGCAGGGCTTGCAGGCGGAAGTTCGGATGCTGCAGCTACTTTGCGAGGGTTGAATCGTTTGTGGAAATTGGGCCTCTCGTTGGATGAGTTGGCAGTGCTTGGAGCAGAGATTGGTTCGGATGTTTCCTTTTGTGTCTATGGAGGGACAGCGATTGCAAATGGGCGAGGAGAGAAAATTACTCATTTATCGCCTCCGCCGAATTGCTGGGTAATCTTAGCGAAGCCGTCTATCGGCGTGTCGACTGGAAACATTTATGGTCAGCTAGATTTATCGACTGTATCACACCCGAAAACTGCGCAAATGATAGAAGCCTTAAAAGAAGGTGACTATAATAAAATGTGTTCTTCATTAGGAAACGTGCTAGAACCTGTCACGATGGGATTACATGATGAAGTGGTGGTGCTTAAGGAGCAAATGGAACGCTTCGGAGCAGATGCCGTATTGATGAGTGGCAGTGGTCCGACTGTTTTTGGCTTAGTAAGACAGGAATCACGCGTGCCTAAGATTGTGAATGCATTGAAAGGTTTTTGTCAAGATGTACATGCAGTACGGATGCTAGGAGAACGTGTCTTAGTTGATTAATACCGTATAATTATGATAATGTACTTATAATTCATTCGGATTTAGGAGTCGGTAGTATGAAGTGGAAAAGAAGTGAAAGGCTGGTCGATATGACGCGCCATCTGCTGGAAAATCCGCACACACTCATTTCTTTGACGTTTTTCTCTAACAGATATGCTGCAGCGAAATCTTCGATCAGTGAAGATCTAGGTATTCTGAAAGAAACTTTCGAAGAGAGTGGGACCGGGCGACTAGTGACCATTTCCGGTGCAGCAGGCGGTATTAAATATATTCCCTTAGCTAGTGAAGAAGAAGGGAAAGACGTGATACATTCCTTAATGGATGAGCTGAGAAAATCAGATCGTCTTCTTCCTGGCGGTTATTTGTATATGACAGACCTATTGGGTAACCCTAAATTTCTTGATCGTATTGGCAAAGTGATCGCCACTGCATTTTTCGATGCGGAAATTGATGCGATCATGACAGTTGCCACGAAGGGAATTCCAATTGCACACGCCATTGCGCGCCATCTGAATGTCCCTGTAATCGTTGTTCGTCGTGATAGCAAAGTAACAGAAGGATCCACGGTGAGCATTAATTATGTTTCGGGTTCTGCTCGAAGGATCCAAACGATGGTTCTGTCGAAAAGGAGTATGCAAAGCGGTCAAAAAGTTTTGCTGACGGATGATTTCATGAAAGTCGGCGGTACGATACAAGGTATGAAAAGCCTTTTGGAAGAGTTTAATTGTGAACTGGGTGGCGTAGCGGTATTAGTCGAAGCTGAACATCTGGAAGAAGTTTTGGTGGATGACTATCTATCGCTGATCAAACTTCATGCAGTAGATGAGAAACACAGAAAGATTGAATTAGAAGAAGGAAATTACTTTACGAGAGGTGGAAACCAAACATGGAATATGTAAAAACCGAACAAGCACCGCAGGCGATCGGCCCTTACTCACAAGCAGTAAAGGTGAATGGTGTCGTCTATACGTCTGGAGCAATCCCTTTGACAGCGGCAGGCGAACTTGTAGAAGGCGGAATTGTTGAGCAAACGAATCAAGTACTGGTCAATCTTCGTAAAATATTAGAAGAAGCAGGTACAAGTATGGAACAAGTTATCAAGACGACGGTGTTCATTCAAGACATGAACGAATTCGCCGCGTTGAACGAAGTTTACGCAGAACACTTTGGTGACCATAAACCCGCGCGTTCTACAGTAGAAGTAGCGCGTCTGCCAAAAGACGTACGAGTCGAAATTGAAGCAGTAGCAATTTGCAAATCATAATTTATGTAGGCAGGCGGTTCCATGTAATGTCTCTTAAAGGACAATGGACCGCTTATTTTAATCTTAGCGGGCTAGAATATCAGCATGGACCCTGAACGTGAACAGCTAATTTACCTTATTGTATAGATATTAAAAAAATTCATAAAAATTCTATTTTAATCTGTAGAGAAAACGAGTATTATAGAATCAACACAAATATTCTGGGTAAAAAGAGGAATTTTACCAGATGACCTAGAATAAGTACATTGTGAAGAATAGACAACAAGGGAGTGGGGAAAATGGAGATCACAGATGTAAGATTACGCAAGGTAGACACCGAAGGCAGAATGAGAGCAATTGCTTCCATAACGCTGAACGATCAGTTTGTCATCCATGATATCCGGGTCATAGAGGGGAATGACGGATTATTCGTAGCAATGCCAAGTAAACGTACGCCGGATGGAGAATTTCGTGATGTCGCGCACCCGATTAACTCGGACGCAAGAACAAAAGTACAAGAAGCGATTCTAGCGGCATATCATCAAGTAGGAGAACAACAGGGGGTACTTGAAGAAGCTGCACTATAAATTTGCCAGTTATAAGAAAGCGTTTTCATATCTATTTTAAGCAAAAGGCCATCTATTTGAGTAGATGGCCTTTTGGTTTCAATAAGAAAAGACGAGGGTATACCCAAATCACTCCTGTTAGTAAAAAGATGGTCGATAAAGTACGTTTACTATTATAACAATCTTAAATATTCATAGTGGTTTTCTATGAATATAAAATTTGCCAAAAGATTATTAATGATAAAAGAAAGTAATGTAATTGTCAAGGGGATATGCTTGAAAAAAGCGATCATTTCCGATATAGTCAATAATGAATTAAGGATGGGGGCTGGCAGATGACAAAGACATATGCTATCGTCCTGGCTGCAGGACAAGGGACTCGAATGAAGTCCGATTTATATAAAGTGCTTCACCCAGTCTGCGGTAAACCAATGGTAGAGCATGTGATTGACCATATTCGAGATCTAGATTCAGACCGGATCGTCACCATTGTTGGTCATGGCGCGGAAACGGTAGAACAAGCATTAGGAAACAAAAGTGAATATGCGTTACAGGCAGAGCAACTTGGTACCGCACATGCTGTGCAACAAGCCGGATCGGTTCTTGGCGATCTTGACGGCACCACTCTTGTCGTTTGCGGAGACACACCGTTAATCGGCAGCGAGACAATGAAAGCGTTACTTGCCCATCATCATCAAACAGAAGCAAAAGCTACAATACTTACTGCAATCGCAGATGACCCGACCGGCTATGGACGAATCATCCGCGCAGAGAACGGCGACGTATTGCGAAACGTCGAACATAAGGATACCGATGATGAAGAGCGTAACGTGAAGGAAATTAATACAGGAACTTATTGTTTTGATAATCGGGCATTGTTTGAAACACTAAAAAAAGTAAATAACGACAATGCACAGGGTGAGTATTATCTTCCTGACGTATTAGGTATTTTGAAATCAGAAGGACAGCGCATTTCGGCTTACACGACGCCAAATTTCCATGAAACATTGGGCGTCAACGATCGTGTTGCATTAGCGCAAGCCGAAAAAGAAATGCGTCGCCTCATTGCAGAGAAACATATGCGCAACGGTGTAACGATCATCAATCCGGAGCAGACTGTGATCAGTGCTGACGCAGAAATTGGCCGAGACACTGTCATCCAGCCAGGTGTAGTGATCGAAGGGTCAACAAAAATTGGTTCAAACTGTGTGATCGGCCCTAATAGTCATTTACAAAATAGTACAGTAGGCGATCAAACAACAATTCATTCATCTGTCGTTCGTGATAGCCAAGTGGGCTCGCAGACAGCAGTTGGTCCGTTTGCACATTTACGTCCGGAAACTCAATTGGGCAACCATGTGAAGATCGGCAACTTTGTAGAAGTGAAGAAATCCCAGCTTGGCGACGACAGTAAGGTATCCCATCTCAGCTATATTGGGGACGCCGAAATTGGCAAGAATGTAAATGTGGGTTGTGGCACGATTACCGTTAATTATGACGGTAAAAATAAGCATAAGACAGAGATACAGGATGACGCTTTTATTGGTTGTAACGCTAATTTAGTAGCTCCTGTCACTGTAGGAAAAAATGCTATTGTAGCTGCTGGATCCACTATTACAAAAAGTGTTCCAGAAAATTCACTTGCAATTGCGCGTGTTCGCCAAGAAAATAAAGAAGGATATGTAAAAAACTAATCTTACCCAACTAACAGGAGGGCCATCATGGCAAATCATTATCCGAACGACAAACTGAAAATCTTTTCGTTAACTGCGAATGAACCACTAGCACAAGAAGTAGCGGAGCAAGTCGGACTACCTCTAGGTAAATGCTCAGTCAAACGTTTTAGTGATGGAGAAATCCAAATCAATATCGACGAAAGCATTCGAGGTTGTGAAGTGTTTGTCATCCAATCTACTTCCAACCCAGTCAACGATAACTTAATGGAACTTCTCATTATGTTAGATGCCTTGATGCGTGCTTCTGCGCGTACGATTAATGTAGTGATGCCTTATTATGGCTATGCACGGCAGGACCGTAAGGCTAGCTCACGTGAGCCAATCACAGCTAAGCTAGTAGCGAATTTATTGGAAAAAGCGGGTGCTGACCGTGTCATCGCTGTAGATTTGCATGCACCTCAGATTCAAGGCTTCTTTGATATTCCGATTGACCACTTAATCGCTGAGCCAATCTTGACTGAATACTTCCAAAGCCAAGAATTAGACGACCTTGTCATCGTATCACCTGACCATGGTGGTGTTACAAGAGCACGTAAAATGGCGGATCGAATGAAAGCACCAATCGCGATCATTGATAAACGTCGTCCGCGTCCGAATGTAGCGGAAGTGATGAATATTGTTGGGAATGTTGAGGGCAAAACAGCTATTCTTATTGACGATATCATCGATACGGCTGGAACAATTACGATTGCAGCGAGCGCCTTAATTGAAAGTGGAGCGAAAGAAGTGTATGCTTGTTGTTCACATCCAGTTTTATCCGGTCCTGCAATTGAACGGATAAACAACTCCAAGATTAAGGAATTGGTTATTACAAATTCCATCGAATTGCCGGAGTCTAAGCAATCTCCAAAAATCAAACAGCTATCAATTGCACCACTATTGGCATCTGCAATTATTCGCGTGTTTGAGAAGAAGTCCGTAAGCACTTTGTTTGATTGATGACAAGTTACCTGATGTCGTCTGATATTGAATGTTTCAAGAGGTAGAAAAAACTTTTTTAAAGGAAAGGTGACTATACAAATGAACACAATGCAGTCGAACTTAAGAGAACCTGACAAAACGACACTAAGACAATTACGAAATGACGGGTGGATTCCTTCCGTAGTCTATGGTTACGAAACAGAAAGCACGCCAATCGCGGTAAAGGAGCGTGATTTGATTGATACGCTTCGCGAGACAGGGAAAAATGGTGTAATCAAGTTGAACGTAGACGGCAAAGATGTAAATGTCGTGTTAAATGATTATCAATCTGATGTGTTAAAAGGCAATATTACACACGCTGACTTTTTATCGATCAATATGACAGAGGAACTTGAAGTTGAAGTTGTTATTAATCTGGTTGGCGAATCGCCCGGTGAAAAACAAGGCGGTACATTACAACAGCCGATCCGTGAAGTAACGATCCGTGTTAAGCCTTCTGACATTCCAGAATCCATCGATGTTGACGTTTCAGAGCTGGAAATTGGGGATACGCTACTCGTTAGCGATGTCCGCGCGAAAGCAGCATATGAGATCTTGAATGAGGATGAAGATACACTTGTACTCGTATCAGCTCCTCGTACAGAAGCAGAAATGGAAGCACTGGACGAAGCAACTGATTCTGGTGAAGGTGCGGAACCCAAAGTAATTGGCGATGAAAAAGACGAATAAATAACGAAATGGGCGCACGAGTTTGTACCGTGCGCTCCTTTTCTATGCATATAGAGAACGTTTAGAAAAGGAAGAGAAGCAAATGAAATTAATAATCGGACTCGGAAATCCGGGAAAAACGTATGAAAAAACACGTCATAATATTGGATTCCAAGTAATTGATGAGTTGGCAAAGCGCTTGCAAGCACCTGCGTTTCAGAAAAAGTTCAATGGACAATACACAACTGTACATACCGTCCAAGGTAAAGTGATCTTGCTGAAACCGATGACGTATATGAACTTGTCGGGCGAATGTGTACGCCCATTGGCTGACTTTTTCGAAGTAAATGACGAAGAGATAGTCGTCCTATACGATGATTTGGATCTGCCGGTAGGAAAAATACGTCTTCGTCAAAAAGGAAGTGCTGGCGGTCATAACGGAATGAAATCATTGATTGCTCATTTAGGAACAACTGAGTTTAATCGAATCCGTATCGGCGTCGACCGTCCTTCAGGCGGAATGAAGGTTTCCGATTATGTGTTGGCTCCTTTCAGTGCGGACGAGCAGCCTTTAATCGAAGAGGCAGTCCAAAAAAGTGCCGATGCTTGTGAGGAATGGCAAAAGACGCCATTTATTGAAGTGATGAATAAATTTAACGGTTCTTAAGCATAACGTTGCAATTCTTTGCCTATACTTTGAAAAAGGAAGGTGAAGAGTGCGTGATCCGCTATTCTTGCAATCACTGTAATACGGAAATCGGTTCTATTCCATTCGAAGCGGCAAAGGAAACACTCAGTCAAATTGAGACATTAGACGAAGGTGAGAAGAAGTCGTTCCTGTCTGTCGATCATGATGGCGAGCTACATGTACGATGTATTTGTGAACATTGCGAGCAATCGTTAAAGACGTTCCCGGATTATTACACCTTTAAGAAATGGTTACAATAGTAACAGATGCTTTGGCGCTTACAGCCAAAGCTTTTTGTGCATAATGCATGCTGCTACGAACATGAAAACTAGACTTGAGAGTGAAGTTATAATTGATATATAGAGAGGGTTAGTTAATTGGGAGTAATAGATCAGCTGTTTTTAGAAGAAAAAGAGATTCAGGGTCTGCTGGATGACTTGCAGGCTGGCCAAGACCAGCAGTTGATAACTGGCCTTTCCGGCGGTTCTAAGGCCGTCTTCTTTAAAGTAATCCAGCAGTCACTTGAGCGGCCGGTTCTGATCGTATCGCCGAATATGCTGCAAGCGCAGCGAACTTATGATGACTTGGTCAAAATGATCGGTGATGAGCATGTGCATTTATACACAGCGGAAGAACTTGTAGCTGCCGACTTTTCATTTGCCAGTTACGAATTACGGGCAGGACGGATTGAGACATTAGATCATATGGCACGAATAGGAAGCGGCATCTATATTACGCCGGTCGCGGGCCTTAGAAAGCTTTTACCTACAAAGAAACGCTGGTTGAACCACTATGTCACTGCGCAGACAGACGAAGAGATTGACATAGAAGCGTGGCTGGAAAAGCTCGTTTCTATGGGATATATCCGTAACGACTTGGTGAGTGCGCCAGGTGAATTTGCGTTGCGTGGCGGCATATTGGATATTTATCCGTTGACTACACAAGATCCCGTTCGAATTGAGCTATTTGATACTACGATAGATTCGATTCGTACATTTTCGGCAGAAGACCAACGCTCTACGGGAAAGTTAGAAAAGATTACGTTGTTACCCGCGACAGAATTTATTTGGACTCCTGAAGAGCTACTGCAAGTGTCACGTAAAGTAGAACAAGCACTTGGCGACAGCTTAACAAAAATTAAAAGTGAAGATCTGCAACAACAATTACTGACGACGATTATGGAAGACGTCGGTCTGATGAAGGATGGCATTGTGCCGGATACGATGAAGAAATATGTCTCCTTTTCATCTGAAGCCAATTCTATGCTGACTGATTACTTCCCATCGAATGGTCTCATCGTGTTTGATGAATTGGGACGTATACAAGAGAGCGTTGCGACATTGGAAGCAGAAGAACAAGAATTTCAGTTGGCGATGCTAGAAGACGGTAAAATGCTGCATGATACAAAGCTATCTTGGAAGTACGATTACGTGCTTGGCAAAATCCAGCAATTGCGTCTCTATTTATCTTTATTCACACGTGTGGTGCCAGGGTTCACAATTAAAAAGTCCATTGCCATCTCGTGCAAACCAATGCAGCAATTCCATGGACAAATGCCGCTATTGAAAAATGAAATCGAACGTTGGAAACAAGGAAACTATAATGTATTCCTTCTAGCAGCTTCAACTGAGCGGATGAATGCGATCCAAGGTATTTTACAAGAATATGACATAGAAGCTGCGGTGAATGGCCAACCTACAAAAGAAGGCACTCTGTCAATCATTGAGGGAGACTTGTCCGTAGGATTTGAATTGCCATTTCAAAAAATAGCGGTCATTACGGATGCAGAAATGTTTACAGGGAAGCCAAAACGGAAAGCGCGCCCGCCTAAAATAACCAATGCTGAACGAATTAAAAGCTATTCGGAAATTAAACCAGGCGATTATATCGTTCATGTCCATCATGGGATCGGCAAGTACTACGGTGTCGTGACACTAGAAGTAGGTGGCCTGCAAAAAGATTATTTGGATATTCGTTATCGAAGCGATGATAAACTGTTCGTACCTGCCGACCAAATTGATTTAATCCAAAAATATGTGGCTTCAGGTGAAAAGGAGCCAAAATTGCATAAGCTTGGCGGCGCAGAATGGACGAAGACCAAGCGTAAAGTTACAGCAGCAATTCAGGATATTGCAGACGATTTGATCAAACTTTACGCCAAACGGGAAGCAGAAAAAGGTTTTGCCTTCAGTGAGGATGATGATCTGCAACGTTCCTTTGAAAATGCTTTTCCTTACGAAGAAACGCAAGACCAACTGCAATCTATTGAAGAAATCAAAAAAGACATGGAAAGAGAACGACCGATGGATCGGCTGCTATGCGGGGATGTTGGTTATGGAAAAACGGAAGTCGCCATTCGAGCTGCATTTAAAGCAGTCACAAATGGTAAGCAGGTGGCATTTTTAGTGCCGACGACAATTTTGGCTCAACAGCATTTCGAAACGATGAAGGAGCGGTTCGCCGATTATCCGGTAACTGTGTCAGTGCTTAACCGTTTCCGCACGAAAAAACAGCAAGATGAAACCATTAAAGGCTTGAAAGCCGGCACAGTCGATATTGTGGTTGGAACACATCGTTTACTCTCGAAGGACGTTGTATATCAAGATCTAGGATTGCTCGTTGTCGATGAAGAGCAGCGCTTCGGTGTGACGCATAAGGAAAAGCTTAAGCAACTGAAAACGAATGTAGACGTATTGACATTGACGGCTACACCGATACCGCGAACATTGCATATGTCGATGGTTGGTGTTCGTGATCTCTCCGTCATCGAAACCCCGCCTTCCAACCGTTTCCCGGTTCAAACATATGTCATGGAACATAACGCTGGATTAGTGCGGGAAGCGATTGAACGAGAGATGGGTCGTGGAGGGCAAGTGTTTTACTTGTATAACCGGGTTGAAGAGATGGATCGGAAAGTGGAGGAAATTCGTCAGTTGGTGCCAGAGGCGCGTATAGCATCTGCTCATGGGCGAATGGGAGAAGCTGCTCTGGAAGCAGTTATCATGAGCTTCCTGGAAGGAGAATATGATGTACTCGTCACGACGACCATTATTGAAACGGGTATTGATATACCTAATGTCAACACCCTAATCGTGCATGATGCCGATCGGATGGGGCTGTCGCAGCTCTACCAATTGCGTGGACGTGTCGGGCGTTCAAATCGTGTAGCTTATAGTTATATGTTGTACCAGCGCGATAAAGTGCTGACGGAAGTGGCGGAAAACCGCCTTCAAGCAATCAAAGAATTTACGGAACTCGGCTCGGGCTTCAAAATCGCGATGCGTGACCTATCGATCCGGGGAGCAGGGAATTTATTAGGTTCACAACAGCACGGTTTCATTGATTCCGTCGGCTTCGACCTTTATTCACAATTACTGCAGGAAGCGATTGAGGAACGACAGACAGGAATCGTAAAAGAAGAGAAGCAGGACGTCGAAATTTCACTGCCAATCAATGCTTACTTGCCTGAAACTTATATACAGGATGGCTATCAAAAGATTCAAATGTACAAACGAGTGAAGGCGATTGAAAGTAATGAGGATTACTTGGAATTGGTTGATGAGATGATTGACCGTTTCGGTGATATGCCGTTGGAAGCTGATTTGTTGTTACGGGTCGGTCGTATGAAGGCGTGGGGACGTATTGCAGGTGTGGAATCTATTAAGAAAGTGCAAGACGTTGTAGAAATCAGGCTGTCTGAGGAAGGTACGTCACGTGCGGATGGTGCTAAGCTCATGGAACATTCATTAAAATTTGGTCATGCTGTCGGTTTGACACTTGAAAATGGACAAATTATTGTGACGGTAAATGAAAAGAAGTCCAAAAAGTTTACTGAATTCGACATGATTGAAGAAATGGTGCAAACCATGCAAGAGACGGCAAAGGAAGTCCGTACTACTGATGCCGTGTAAATCCTAGATTGCATAAAATGACCATATATGATGCATACTACTTCTAGAAATACATTTCATTTCGAGAAAGTGAGGCATTATACATGAAGGCAACGGGTATTGTCCGCAGAATTGATGACTTAGGAAGAGTGGTCATCCCCAAAGAAATTAGGAGGACACTCCGAATTCGTGAAGGAGACCCTCTAGAGATATTCACCGATCGAGAAGGAGAAGTTATTTTAAAAAAATATTCACCTATTTCAGAACTTGGCGAGTTTGCAGTGGAATATGCAGAAACACTTTATGAGACACTTGGCACGCCTGCTTTGATTAGTGACCGGGATGAAATGCTGGCGGTCGCAGGTCTATCTAAAAAGGATTATATGAATCGTCAACTGTCGCCTGTTTGTGAAGAAATACTAAACGACAGGACGGTCATTACTGAAAAGCATGAAAAGTCAGTGGAGTGGGTACCAGGCCAAATTGAACAAGTTAAATCATACTGTATTGCACCCATTATCGCGAACGGTGATGCTATTGGGGCGGTATATTTATTGTCAAAAGTTCATTTTGTCGGCGAGGCCGAACAAAAAGCTGCTGAAACTGCAGCAAACTTTTTAGCTAAACAAATGGAAAGTTAATTGAATACAAAAAGTATCAAATCTTTAATGAAAACTCACAGCATCTTTCCGGTTGCTTGTGAGTTTTTTATCTTTATTCAGCAGAAGACTCTCACCTCTATAGGTGATGAGATGGATGTGGTTTTATTTCCTGTTCAGTGGGTGTTCAAACGCTCGCTAAACAAAGATAAAGCCTCCGGCGGATGTCTCAGATTTTGAGAGGAGTTAATTGTGCAAGCACAATTCAAAATCTGGACGCAATTACGCCGAGGCGTAATTGATTGTGAATTTCATTTTCCTTTAAATTTTTCCTTCTATATAATAGTGAAATTTATCACATACTACTCATGTGATAAAATTCACATGTGAATTTATGTATAAGTGAATCTTTTCACATGCCTATACGTGAAAAATTTCACATAAGCTAAATCAAAAGTGAAGGTTTTCACATACTACGAAATAGAGCAAAAGTCAAAACTTTTTTTAAAAAAATTTAAGCCGTTATAAAACCCTTGACAAAGGCATTGTAAACGCTTACCGATTTCGAACTTTCCGAGTTGATAGAATATTCCCCCTTGTATTTGCTTTACGTTTACGCTTATAATCACTACCAACACAGATCAACACCAATTTAACAGGATAGGGAGAGAGATATTTTATGAATAGGCGATACAAATCTTCTTTACACATGCATAAAATTCACAATGGAAAAATGGAGACAATTTCAAAAGTGCCTTTGGAAAATAAAGAGGATTTAAGCTTGGCGTATTCTCCGGGAGTAGCTGAACCATGTGTAGAAATAGCTAAAGATCCTTCACTTGCGTATGAATATACAATTAAAGGTAATTTAGTGGCGGTTATCACAGATGGAACTGCTGTACTTGGCCTGGGAGATATCGGTCCAGAAGCTGCATTGCCTGTCATGGAAGGTAAGGCATTATTGCTAAAGCAGTTTGCTGGAATTGATTCATTTCCGATTTGTCTGGATACAAAAGATACAGATGAAATTGTCAATATCGTAAAAGCGCTGAGCCCAACATTTGGTGCAATCAATTTAGAAGATATCTCTGCTCCCCGCTGTTTTGAAATTGAACAAAGATTACGCGAAGAATGCAATATTCCAATTTTCCACGATGATCAGCACGGTACTGCAATTGTAGTAGGGGCTGGATTAATCAATGCGTTAAAATTGGTCGGGAAGGAACGTAATGAGGTTAAAATTGTATTAAATGGTGCAGGTGCAGCAGGCGTAGCCATTACAAAACTTCTGCTAAGTATGGGCTTTGAAAATATTATCATGTGTGACTCGAAAGGGATTATTTACGAAGGCCGAGAATTCTCCATGAACAGTGTAAAGCATGAAATGTCCCGTATTACAAATCGTGAGAAGCTAGAGGGTACATTGGAAGATGCCATGAAAGGTGCAGATGTTTTTGTAGGAGTTTCTGTCGCAAACTTGCTTACGAAGGAATTGATTGACTGCATGAACCCTGAGCCGATAGTCTTTGGTTTAGCAAACCCAATACCTGAGATAAAGCCTGAATTAGCTAAAGAATACGGTGTTAGAATTATCGCGACAGGGCGCTCAGACTATCCAAACCAAGTCAATAACGTCTTAGCTTTCCCGGGCATCTTCCGTGGAGCATTGGATGTGAGAGCGACGGAGATCAATGAAGAGATGAAGCTTGCGGCAACTTATGCGATTGCAGATTTAATAAAAGAAGAGGATTTACGCGAGGATTATATTATTCCAGACCCATTTGATGACCGAGTCGCTCCAATTGTGGCACATGCAGTAGGCAAGGCGGCAATGAGCACAAATGTCTCGGTTGCTAAAGAAATCGTACTACCAACCCGATAAAACTTACTATACCGACCAGTCTTTCTCCATTTAAGAGAAAGACTGGTCTTTAATATGTACGTATAACTTTTGACCCGCGCACACACGCCGCTTTCCTTCTATACGTATAGTATGATAAAACCTATAGGCTGGGAGGAACGGTATGACTTGGCTACTTATCGCAGGTTTTGCAATTTCATCAAGCATTGACAATTTCGGAGTTGGGCTTTCTTATGGGGTGCAGCGAGTTCGTATCCCTGCTATTTCTAACTTGTTAATTGCTGTTATCTGTTTACTGTTTAGTTTGATCGGTATGGTGTCGGGTACGTGGCTGGCGGAATTGTTGCCAGGAAAATTTCCTGATCTCGTAGCATTTACAGTTTTAAGCGTTATTGGGATACGAATCATGGTGATCGCTCTTCGGCAACAGAAAAAACGGCAAACAAGCGTTTTGGGGGAGCCGGAGAAAATGGACTTTGACGGGTCTTCGCATATTAGCATAGGGGAGGCCCTGCTGTTAGGTGTTGCCCTGTCGGCAAACGCCTTGACCAATGGAATCGGAGCCGGTCTGCTGGAGTTATCCCCGATTGCCATCGCACTATCGGCGGCAGTTGGAAGTTATTTGACGTTATGGGTTGGTGTCGTATTAGGTGCTAGATTGGCAAAGTTTCGCATTGGTAGAATGACAGTAGGGCAATTTGGAACGTTCATGAGCGGCGCCATCATTTTAATGATTGCAATTACGCGCTTATTCTAGTATTGCAAGCGAAAATGGTATACTAGAAGTCATTAATGAATGAAAGAGGCGCGTGTATGGCGTTGACAAAGTGGAATATGAAGTCGTTTATGAAAGGTGCCTCGATTTTGACGATTGCCGCCATCATCGTCAAAGTATTGAGCGCAGTTTATCGAGTGCCTTTTCAAAATCTAGTTGGAGATAAAGGGTTTTATATTTATCAGCAAGTGTACCCGTTTATCGGGATATTTATTGTTTGGACGTCCTCGGGATTTGCAGTAGCTGTTTCAAAAATGCTTGCAGAAAGTAAAGGGCCAGGTGAGTCGCGTGGAATTCTGCGTGTCTCGCTCGCTTATTTACTCATATTGTCGGCAATGATATTTCTATTGCTGCGTACAGGTTCTTCTTTTTTTGCGGATCTGATGGGCGATTCAGCTTTGGCGCCCGTATTGCAGACAGGATCCTATATTGTATTGGTGTTGCCATTTTTGGCCGTGCTGAAAGGTGTCTTTCAATCGGAAGGACAAATGATACCTGTCGCGATTTCCAATGTATCTGAGCAGTTATTTCGAGTTGTTATCGTGTTAGCAGGTACTTGGCTGGCGGTGAGAGCGGGAACTTCGCTTTACAAAATTGGGGAAATTACGATGTGGGCAGCGATAGCTGGAGAAGTGGCAGGGGTTTTCATTCTCACTTGGTTCTTTGTGCAGAGAAAACGAGCCCCTTTAGTCGCTGTGCAACCGTGGAAAGTGGTTAAGGATTTGACGAAGATCAGCGTTAGCGTAAGTGCCAGTTCATTAATATTACTGGTGTTTCAATTGGTGGACTCTTTTACGGTCTACAATGCATTAATGCAAGCAGGCTTCACGAGTGAGACAGCAATGACAATGAAGGGCATCTATGATCGAGGGCAACCGCTCGCACAGATGGGTATCCTATTGGCGTCAACGCTTGCGCTTGCGCTTGTTCCATTGATTGCACATCATGCATCCAAACAACAGGGACGTGGAGCGTTGCCGTTCATTAGTTTAACGTTTCGTACATCCATTTTATTTGGCTGGGCTGCAACGATTGGACTGGTGCTGGTCTTGCCTTTTGTCAATGAAATGCTGTTTGAAACAAGGACAGGCTCCGTAGCGCTCATCATTTTCTCTATTCAGATATTGTGGTTGTCGATAATTTTGCCGTTGACGGCTATTTTACAGGGAAGTGGCAAAGTACGAGGACCACTTTTGTTGTTGGTACTCGGTGTGCTGATTAAGTTGGCTGCGACACCACCATTGGTTCGACAGTATGGCATTGAAGGGGCGGCAGTTTCAGGTGCTTTCGCGTTCGCGTTCGTCGCAGTGTTATTGATAATATACTTCAAGCGGTTTTGGAAATTTCCGTTGGCATCAAGTCGCTTTTACATTGTACTTTTGAATGCGGCAGGTGCGATGGCAGTGATTCTTATTCCTTGGGTGCTCGTATGCGATCTTTGGTTGTTTGATGGACTTCCATCACGATGGGGTGCGACTCTGACAGCAATGACGGCTGTCTGTATCGGGGCGATCATATTTCTGTTCGTCGTCTTGAAATCACGTATAATGAATGAAAGAGAATGGTACTTACTGCCGTTTGGAAAGCGGTTGGCAATTGTTCAACTATGGCTAACTAAAAATAGAAGGTGAAGCATGTGAGAAAGATAACAGTCATCGGATTAGGTGCAGGCGATTTGGATCAACTGTCGCTTGGTACCTATCGATTATTGAAACAGGCCGAACGTCTGGTAATCAGGACGGAAGAACATCCTGTTGTGAGCCAGCTGCGTTCGGAAGGCTTGCAAATGGAAAGCTTCGATGCAATCTATGAAGCGAAGGATGCGTTTGAAGATGTTTATCAGACGATTGTCGAAAACTTGCTTGAAATGAGCAGGGAACAGCTGGTTACATATGCCGTGCCTGGACATCCGCTCGTGGCGGAAAGAACCGTTCAATTATTAATTGAGAAAGAGCAGGCCGGTGAAATTGAATTGTATATAGCTGGCGGCAGCAGTTTCTTGGATCCGATTTTTACTGCCTTGCGTATTGATCCAATTGAAGGAATCCAACTGCTCGACGGGACAGATTTGAAGCGGGATGATATGCGGATGGACCAGCATGTATTGGTAGGGCAAGTGTACGATGCGTTCGTCGCTTCGGATGTTAAGCTATCATTGATGGAGAAGTATCCCGATGAGCATTTGGTGACAATCGTGACGGCTGCCGGATCGGCTGATGAAAAGTTAACTACGTTGCCGCTGTTCGAGCTAGATCGGGCGATGACCTTGAATAATCTTACAACGATCTATGTGCCGCCAATACTTGAACGCGATCAGCGGTTGAAAGAGTGGAGTTCATTACGTGAAATCATTGCCGCTCTGCGTGCACCAGACGGTTGTCCGTGGGATCGGGAACAAACTCACGAGACATTGAAACGTTATTTGATTGAGGAGTCGTATGAATTGATTCAAGCGATTGACGATGAAGACGACGAGGCAATCATCGAGGAGCTCGGCGATGTCTTACTGCAAGTCTTCTTGCATGCGCAAATTGGGGAAGACAACGGGTATTTCTCTATAGAAGACGTCTTGGAGTCAATTGGAGCGAAAATGATTCGTCGCCATCCTCACGTATTTGGACAAGCAGAGGCCGACACAACAGCGGAAGTGCTGACGAATTGGCAAGCAATCAAAGAGCAAGAAAAGCCGCAGCGGACCTCTCTATTGGAAGACCAGGCACGCTATGCTTCTTCGTTGCTGACATCCTTTAACTATCAGAAGTCTGCCGCTAAGGTAGGATTTGATTGGCCGAATATAGAAGGCGCCTTTAAAAAGTTTCAAGAAGAGTGGCAAGAGTTTCAGGAGGAAGTACGTAACGGAGAAAAAGACCGCCAACTGGATGAACTTGGTGATGTGCTATTTACAATTGTCAACGTAGCCAGATTCTTGAAAATCTCCCCAGAAGAAGCGATGTGGCATGCCAATGAAAAGTTCAAATCTCGCTTCCTTCATGTCGAACATTGTGTCCAGCAGGGGAATGGAGACTTCTCCGCCTACTCTCTAGACCAACTTGAGGAATTCTGGCAGGAAGCTAAACGAAAGGAAGAATCTAATGAGACTCGATAAATTTTTGAAAGTATCCCGCCTTATCAAACGCCGTACATTGGCGAAACAAGTAGCGGATCAAGGAAGAATAACCATTAACGGAAAAGTGGCAAAAGCCTCCTCCGATGTAAAACCGGGTGATGAACTGGCTATCCGTTTCGGCCAAAAGATCGTCACCGCAACTGTAAATGAATTAAAAGACTCAACTAAAAAAGATGACGCAGCTACAATGTATACCATTCTCAGCGAAGAGCGCCTTGAAAAAGTGGAACCTGAATTTGTGGATGATGAAGACTGAATAGATAAGAAGGATCGAAAAGGCAGCCGCGGCAGGCTGCCTTTTTGTATGAGCAGGCTGGTTGTTCATCATCGGAAGTTAAAGTATTTAGGAAATGTGCGGTTAGCGGCTGGTTTGGCTTGTTTTACGTTTATTTTGGCTCGTTGTAGTTTGATTAATGTTCGTTCCAGAAAGGTTTTGGTGCATTTCGGTCGCATTTTGGTTCGGTCCAACGGAATTTTGGCGCGTCTCCCTTCTGGAACGGAAATCGACAGATCACAATCTGCACATTGCATGCAGATTAGCCATTCTCAAGAAAAGTTCCTGTCATGTTTGATTAGGCCGCCGCATAAGATATGGGGAACGCACTAGAAAAGGGGGACGCATATGCAAATTCAAACAGACAGTTCTACGTATACAATTCCATCAGGAGACCATGTAGTAACCATGCGAAATCGTAAGAGAATGGACCTTACCTCTGTAAAAACGATTGATCGATTCGATCAGGAGGAATTTCTCGTTCGAACATCGCAAGGGGTACTGCAAATTCGCGGGGAGGAATTGCGTATTGTACATTTAGATGTGGACAAGGGGTTGCTAACTCTAGAAGGCTCTGTCACAACATTGCAATACGACGAAGAAGAAACAGGATCACGCAATTTTCTCCATAAATTATTCGGATGAGCCTATCCGTCCAGTTCTTCAGTTTACTAGCGATGATCGGGACAGGTATTGCCGCTGGAGTCATCATGGATTTATTCGGAAGCATTATTGCCGCGTGCGATAAACGCTCATTTATTCGAAGACGTGCATTTTGGTTTGAATTGGCGGTCTGGATATTTATAGGGGTAGGTGCTTTTTGGATATTGGTGTTAGTAAGGGATGGGGCTTGGCGGATGTATGATCCAGTCGCACAAATCAGCGGTATGCTGCTCTATGCAGCCATCTTCCATTACCCATTTCGATTTATCGGTAGATTGCTATTACTTGTCATTATCCGGCCTATTTGGTATTTGATCAGGTTCCTGTTATTAATCGTTCAACGAATTATCCGGATTTTCGTTTCAATCCTGACATTTATTACGTCACCCATCGTCCGATTAATTAAGACCGCCGGGAAATTCCTTCAAAAAAAAGGTAGAGTACTATATAATAGAGAATAATAGTGTATACGGGGAAGAAAGGTGTGTGCGCCATGAATAAACCACAGAAGCCAACAGCTAGGAAAGTCACATCAATCGAAACTGAATATGTGCGCTCCATGCAGAAAAAAGAAAATTGGAAGCAAGCACAAAAAAAGCGTTTGCGAAATCGCCTAATCGTCTTCGCTGTTCTAATGTGTATTGTATTTGGCAGTTTATTCAACATGTATTCCGGTCAAAAGAAGTTGCTGGCCGCAAAAGAACAAGAAAAGACAGAAGCAATCGCGACACTAAAGGATTTGAAAACAGAACAAGAACAATTGAATAAGCAGCTGGCAAAGTTGGATGACGAAGAATATATCGCCAAACTCGCACGTAAAGAGTACTTCCTTTCGGAGTCCAATGAAATTATATTTTCCATTCCTGACAAGAAGAAATCGTCAGAAAAAGAGACGAGAAAAGAGTAGTCGTATTGACACTCTTTTTTTGTTGGCTATAATATAAGTAGGAGCCTGCAAATTGCAGGAAATGCCAATATGGTTGATAGGCACTTTTAAAGGCCGCTTAAAACTTAAGGAGGAGCATTTTTTTTATGTCAATTGAAGTAGGCAGCAAGTTAGAGGGTAAGGTAACCGGGATCACAAATTTTGGGGCATTTGTTGAATTGCCGAACGGATCCACAGGATTAGTCCATATTAGTGAAGTAGCTGACAATTATGTCAAAGATATAAATGACCATTTAAAAGTCGGTGATATGGTAGAAGTTAAAGTGATGAATGTGGGAGCAGACGGTAAAATCGGCCTTTCCATCCGTAAGGCAAAACCTGAGTCGGAACGTCCGCAACGTCCTCAGCGTCCTCAGCGACCTCGACAAGGCAGTAAGCCAAGTTTTGAACGACCAGAGAATTTTGAACAGAAGATGGCAAAATTCATGAAGGATAGTGAAGAACGTCTATCTACCTTGAAGAGAGCTACAGAGTCTAAACGCGGTGGCCGTGGCGCAAGAAGAGGATAACTTGCTGTCTGTTTCAATCTTGAATCAAATTTATGTTCTGCCCTATTGCGTATGCTTAACAGACTTTTGTTAAGCATACGCTTTTAATTTTAACGAAAAAACCCCCTTGCAATAAATGCAAGGGGTTTTTAATGTATAGCGGCGGAGGGGGTCGAACCCACGACCTTACGGGTATGAACCGTACGCTCTAGCCAGCTGAGCTACGCCGCCAAGACGAATAGTTGACTGCTGGAATTGTGTAATTCGAGCACAACGTCTCTTATCATACAAGGTCAAACGAGAAGTGTCAACATTTCTTTGGAAAAAAGAAAAAAAGATACGGATTACGTCGAAATCTTTTTTAGATACTCTGTCACAAACAGACAAAATCTCTTGGGTCTCCCATGTATAGTTGCAAGTAAGAGAACATAGGGGGTATGGGAAATGAAGATGATTGACAATATGGAGAGACCGTTTGGCCAGCAGTTCAGAGTCGCATGGCAAGAGCTGATCAACCGAAAAGTTTATTTTATGACAGCAATTCTTTTCTTGATCGGCTCGTTCTTTCTGTCGCAGGCAGTAGTATTCGACATGGCGGTACCGTTCTTCTTACCAATTTGGGCATTGGCCAGCATGCGCTATCGGCAGCATATGATCTACGTGTTCATTGGAGGGATGGCAGGCAGTGCATTTTTGGGGATGGGACAAGCTGTAATCCACCTGACGCAATTGTTACTGTTTCATTTGGCCATTAAATCGCCATTTGTCAAAAAATCAATTCCCCTCGCTGTGGCTAGCTGCATGATCATCCCGCAGATCATCTGGCAACTTGTAATGTATAGCGGGAATCCACCGGTAACTGTGCAACTATCGATTGGATTGGAAGCAATGCTCGCTCTTTTTATGACAGTTTTTATGCTATTGGCTTTTCCTTCTATAGACCGATTATTATATGGACCATGGAACCCTGAGCAAGTAAGTGCAATGTGTATAGTGGGAGCGCTTGCAACGACAGGAATGGGTGGTTTGCAGATCGGCTACGTCTCAGTGGCAGGTGTGTTTTTATTCTTGGCAATTTATGTGGCCGCTATGGTAGGCGGCGTTCCGTTTGCTACGACAGTCGGTATGATTATCGCGTTAATAATAGGTGTTTCTGATTTAGCCCTTACAGGAATGATGGCATTATATGGAATGACGGGTTTATTAGCAGGCGGTTTAAAGCGGTTCGGTAAATTAGGGATTGTAACCGGGAGTTTATTTGTCTCGCTTTTTTTCCTGCTATACGATGCAACATTACCGCTGGATACAGTGCATTTTGTGACGATCGGAGTGGCGGCGGTTCTATTTTTCTTTATTCCATCACGGAAGATTAACCAAGTTCGGCAAGTGTTCTTACCAAAGCAGGAGGGGATCTCGGAAAAACGTCAGCAATGGCTGGCGGATAAATTAGATGGGCAGTTGGAGGAGTTCCAGCAATTTGCCCACTTCATGTCGACGCTCGTCAATAATCGATTTTCATCAGAAGAGGAGGTTGCTGCCACGATCCAAGTTCCGTCTATTTGTCAATCTTGTTTTCGCTATAAAAAATGTTGGGAAAGTGAGGAAGATGGAATTTCATCCTTAGTAAACGAGTGGGAGTCTACCTATTCCGCAACGAAGAAAGCAGCGCGATTACGTGTAGAAGAGAAGATGAAATTTAAATGTTTGCGTTTTAAAGGGCTAATCAATGAATTGGAGGAGCATGGGACGAATCGTTTGTTAATGGGACAGTTGCAGCATGGAAGAAAAATGCTGGCATTGCAATTACGGGATATGAGCACCCATATAGAAAAAGTAATGCGAGATGTAAAGGAGGACTTGACGACTTATAAACTGGCAGAGGAGGAGTTGGCGAATCGATTACAAGTACAAGGAGTGGAGTTTTTCCAAATCGATATTTTGTCAGAAGAAAGGGGAGCTTGTAAGGTAGTCATCTCGATTCCGGAGAAAAAGGCTGATTTTGAAACCGAGACCACCGTAGGGGAATACTTGATCTTGCCTGTCCTGGAAGAGATGTATGACGAACCAATCCATATTTCGAAATCTGCTTATCAGCCGTTTCCGTTCCCTCATGTGCAATTAACCTTCAGTTCGGCGGTTCGCTTTTCATTGGATTACGATATTGTGACGACAGCGGGTGGCGGGACATTCCAAGCGGGAGATGCGTATGAAGTCTTCAAGATTCACGATGGATTGTCTGCTGTATTGTTATCTGACGGGATGGGACAAGATGTCAACGCGTATCATGAGAGCAGAAAAGTAATTCGTCTCATGCGTGAATGTTTGGGACAGAAAATGGATCCTGAGACAGCCATTCACACTTTACATTATATGATGGCCCTGAACGGCTTAGATGATATGTACGCTACATTGGACTTAGCACTTATAGATTTACAGGATGGTAGGCTATGGTCGTGGAAAGCGGGTTCAATGAGCACCTATATTAAGAGGGGAGATGAATTTATACGTTTGGACAGCAAAACAGTACCTTTTGGGTTCTTGCCGTCTTTCTCAATAGAGGCAAAAAATGAACAATTGAAATCGGGCGATATTTTGGTGATGATGACGGATGGGATATTTAACGGGGAGTTACCATTAGAACCTCAGGAGGAAGTGATGGAAAGGACGATTGAACGGTATAAAGAGTTGGATTGCCATACAATTGCAGATCAAGTCATGGCGGAAATGGAGCGTTCGTTTGAGTCGGTGGAAGATGATCGGACGATACTCGTGATGAAAATTGACCACGTCGTACCGAAGTGGTCTAAAGTAAATAATAAATCACGAATTATTTCTCGAAAAAGAATGGTAGGATAGGGGGAGGAGGGAGATGAATCATGAAAACATTACGACAAAAAGTGTTGAACTTCATAAACCGACAAACGTTGATTCCTCCCGGCTCTCGTGTATTGGTAGCTTGTTCAGGAGGTGTCGATTCCATCGCCCTGCTGCATTTCCTGGCCACCCATAGAAAAACGCTTGGAATTGAAGTAGGCGCAGCACATGTGGATCATATGCTGCGCGGCGATGAGTCTGCAGAAGATGCATTTGTGGTAAAAGATCTATGCGAAGGATTTCATTTGCCATTCTTCTCTGAGCAAGTACCAATCCCTTCTATACTGGAAAATAACGGCGGAAATGTACAGCTGTTGTGCAGAGAAGAGCGCTATAAATGTTTAGCTGCAATTATGGCGCATCATGAATTTGATGTTCTGGCAACAGGACATCACGCAGAAGATCAATTGGAAACTGTGCTTATGCAATTAACAAAAGGTCATTCATTGAACGGCATGCCGATACAGCGTCTATTTCATCAAGGGAATGTTGTTCGTCCTTTCCTTCCCTTGCAAAAGAGAGAATTGTACGAGTATGCCGCCAATTTTGGCTTACCGTTTAGAGAGGATCCGAGTAATCAGCGGAATGATTATTTGCGCAATCGAATCCGGCATCATGTCGTGCCATTTTTGACTGAAGAAAATCCTTCTATTTCGTCGGGTGCTGTTCAGCTAACTGTCCAACGACAGGAAGATGAAGCGTTATTGAATGAACTTGCGGATAATCATTGGCAAGCGATTGTTACATATACAGATGAACAGCTTCCCTCTTTTAACCGCCAAGCCTTTCTCGCTATTCCCCAAGCTTTACAAAAGCGTGCGATTCAACTACTATTAAGGTGTCTTCCCAGCCCGGAAATTGATAAAACTGAGCGGCGTTCCGCATTAGTGGAAGAACTGTTACAGCATATTAAGGACCCGGCTGGAAATATAGCGCTTGACTTAGCGTATGGCTACCGATTTGTTAGAGAATATGATAAACTGCTAGTTACAAAAAAGTATATGAATACTGCGTCTCTTCGTTCAAAAGTACTGGAAAAAGGAACTTGGAATTCGTGGGGAAATGTTCAGATTTACTGGCAGCATGCCGACATGTGTGCAATCGAACACTTCCTATCTTCAGATGACGTGCGTTATTTTCAATTACCTGAGTTTGAGCTGCCGTTGACTGTCCGTCTTCGGGAACCTGGCGATCGTTTGCTTCTAAAAGGCATGTCCCAAGAAAAACGCGTATCGCGGCTATTAATTGATGAAAAAGTTGGAATGACGCAAAGACAGCAGCAGCCGGTTATTACAACGGCAAGCGGTATCGTATGTGCGGTGCCGGGTGTTCGATATGGTGAGATATTCTCACGCAATCAACCGGAAGGCGAGTCATACATATGGATTACGCGAGAAGGCGAAAGTAGATAAAATAGGAGGGACGAGCCGATGATCGCACAAGATATCGAGCAAGTTTTAATTTCAGAAGAAGAACTTCAAGAGAAAGTCCTAGAACTTGGAGCAACTTTAACAGAAGAGTACCGAGAGAAGTTTCCTCTAGCAATTGGTGTGTTAAAGGGTGCGTTACCATTTATGAGCGACTTAATTAAACGGATTGATACGTACATTGAATTGGATTTTATGGATGTATCTAGTTATGGGAATGCGACAGTCTCATCAGGTGAGGTAAAGATTGTCAAAGATTTGAACACTAGTGTGGAAGGCCGCGACGTTTTGATTATAGAAGATATCATCGACAGCGGAAAAACATTGAATTATCTAGTGGAACTTTTTAAATATAGAAAAGCCAACTCCATCAAAATTGTAACTTTGTTGGATAAACCGACAGGCCGTAAAGTAGATCTAAAGGCAGATTACGTAGGGTTTGATGTTCCTGACGCATTCGTTGTCGGTTACGGGTTGGATTATGCTGAAAAATATCGGAATTTACCTTATATCGGTGTGTTAAAAAAAGAAATCTACTCTTTTTAACGCTTTCTGACTGAACGTATGGCATCCAGTCTGAAAGCCTTTTTCCATGAGGCATTTTCATTGTGGAGTCATGTTAATCTATGTTAAAATTTACAATAGTTTTCTGTTTAGTTTTCTGTTGAATGAGATGAGGAGGCTTGGGATGAATCGAATACTTCGATACTTTCTTTTGTATGGATTGATTTTCCTCGCGATTATGGGGATATTCAGTTCGCTAAACAATCCAAATCCGAAGATGAAACCGATTCGGTATGACGAATTTATCACGGCATTAGAGCAAGGAAAAGTCGAAAATGCTACTTTTCAGCCTTTACAGCTCGTGTATGAAGTAAAAGGGGAAATGGAAGGTTACGAAAAAGGTGAAACATTCGTAACTAACATTCCGATGAATGATATGGATGATATTGGCGAGATCGTAAAGACGACAAAGACTGAAATCGATATCTTACAGCCGCCAGAAACAAGTGCATGGGTATCCTTCTTTACAGGGCTTGTACCATTCATCATAATTATCATCCTTTTCTTCTTCCTATTGAATCAGTCACAAGGCGGCGGTGGCGGCCGAGTGATGAACTTCGGAAAGAGTAAAGCGAAACTGCAGACCGATGATCGGAAGAAAGTACGTTTCAATGACGTAGCAGGTGCAGATGAAGAAAAAGCTGAGCTCGAAGAAGTCGTAGATTTCTTGAAAGATGCTCGGAAGTTTGTGGAGCTGGGTGCACGAATTCCAAAAGGGATTTTGCTTGTTGGGCCTCCAGGTACAGGTAAAACTCTACTTGCGCGTGCAGTAGCAGGTGAAGCAGGTGTGCCGTTCTTCTCGATTTCAGGTTCTGATTTCGTGGAGATGTTTGTAGGTGTTGGTGCGTCTCGAGTACGTGATTTGTTCGAGAATGCCAAGAAAAATGCGCCATGTATTATCTTTATAGACGAGATTGACGCGGTTGGTCGTCAGCGTGGAGCCGGTTTAGGCGGCGGACACGATGAGCGTGAACAAACGTTGAACCAATTGCTAGTTGAAATGGATGGCTTTGAAGGAAACGAAGGTATTATCATCGTTGCCGCTACGAACCGTCCGGATATATTGGATCCGGCACTTCTTCGTCCGGGACGTTTTGACCGTCAAATCACGGTTGGTCGTCCAGATGTAAAAGGAAGAGAAGCTGTGTTGAAAGTGCACGCACGCAATAAGCCGCTTGATGATTCGGTCGATATGAAAGCTCTTGCTCAACGTACACCAGGATTTTCAGGTGCGGACCTTGAGAACTTATTGAATGAAGCAGCTCTTGTGGCAGCGAGAAGAAAGAAAACCAAGATCGACATGTCTGATATTGATGAGGCGACGGACCGTGTTATTGCAGGTCCTGCCAAAACAAGCCGTGTCATTTCGGAAAAAGAACGAAATATTGTGGCGTTCCATGAAGCGGGCCACGTAGTTGTTGGTTTGATGCTTGATGATGCAGAAATTGTCCATAAAGTAACGATTGTACCTCGTGGTCAAGCAGGCGGTTATGCCGTTATGCTTCCAAAAGAAGATCGCTATTTCATGACGAAACCTGAACTCCTTGATAAAATCGCCGGTCTATTAGGCGGCCGTGTAGCGGAAGAAGTAGTGCTTGGTGAAGTATCAACCGGCGCTCATAATGACTTCCAGCGAGCTACTGGCATCGCGCGATCAATGGTAACTGAATACGGTATGAGTGATAAACTCGGGCCAATGCAGTTCGGCCAGACTCAAGGCGGTCAAGTTTTCCTAGGTCGTGACTTTAATTCCGAGCAGAATTATTCTGAGTCGATTGCCTATGAAATTGATCAGGAAATGCAACGGATCATCAAAGAGCAATATAGCCGCACGAAACAAATTTTAACTGAGAAAAGGGATCTACTTGATTTAATCGCAACGACTTTATTAGAAGTCGAAACGCTTGATGCGGAACAAATCAATCACTTGAAAGACCACGGCGTTTTGCCAGACCGACCGTATGAAAATGGCAAAAATGG
Organism: Sporosarcina aquimarina; assembly: GCF_019748715.1. GTDB lineage: Bacteria > Bacillota > Bacilli > Bacillales_A > Planococcaceae > Sporosarcina > Sporosarcina newyorkensis. Next base: position 40,984 of record NZ_JACLBZ010000028.1, read on the forward strand.
TGCAGAAAAGTCTGATGACACTGTGAAAGAAAACAAATTGCCGGAAGACACAACGCCAAACGCAAATCCTGATGTAACGGGTGCTCCACAAGATCCGTCTACAGGTGACTTGCCAAGTGAAGGTGGAACAGCAGACAAAACGCTTCCTTCCATTGATGAAGAACGCAGAGATTAAGCGAAACAACAGCCGACTGTGATTAGCAGTCGGCTGTTTTCTTATGGATAGGCGGGCTGTGTTTTAGAGGAATACAGAGATATACCAGTCCGGCCATTCGTCCTTCAATTGGCTCAATATAGTTTCGCGGAAGGCGTCCGTCCGCCAGGGAATCCAACGTTGTATAAAAGTCGAATATTTATGGTATGATGTGTGGGAAAAGTCAGAGCAAGAGAGGAAAGCGACTATGCTGTTAGTATTAGATACGGGCAATACAAATATTGTACTAGGTGTATATGAAGGCGATGAACTAAAGTACCATTGGCGGATGGAGACGTACCGTCACAAGACGGAAGACGAATATGCCATGCAGGTCAAAGCAATGTTCCAACACGTAGGCTTATCATTTAAAGACATCACAGGTATTATTATTTCCTCAGTGGTACCACCTGTCATGTTTCCATTGGAACAAATGTGCAAGAAATACTTCAATCAAAAACCGATGGTCGTCGGTCCCGGCGTGAAAACAGGCTTGAATATTAAATATGAAAACCCACGTGAAGTAGGAGCAGACCGAATCGTCAATGCGGTGGCAGCTATTCGCGATTACGGCAGCCCACTCATCATTGTAGATTTCGGGACTGCGACAACGTATTGCTATGTCAATGAGCATGGCGAATACATGGGAGGTGCCATCGCTCCGGGGATCAAGATTTCAATGGAGGCGTTATTTGATCGTGCGTCTAAATTACCGAGAGTTGAACTGACTCGGCCTGAACAAGTTGTCGGTAAAAATACAGTAGCTGCTATGCAATCGGGGATTGTCTTCGGTTACGTTGGACAAGTGGAAGGAATCGTCAATCGAATGAAAGAAGACAGCGCGGTAGAACCTACAGTTATCGCAACCGGGGGACTGGCCGAGTTGATTTCATCGGAAACAAAGGTTATTGATGTTGTAGATAATTTCTTAACATTAAAAGGTTTACATTTAATATATGAAAGAAATCTGTAATAGGAGTGAATAATATGTCAACTGATTACTTAGTAAAAGCGCTTGCCTTCGACGGAGTTATTCGAGCTTACGCAGTGCGTTCAACAGATACGGTGGGAGAAGTGCAACGTCGTCACCAGATGTGGCCAACTGCAACAGCTGCTCTCGGACGTACGATTTCTGCAGCTGTTATGATGGGGGCAATGTTGAAAGGTGATAACAAATTAACAGTGAAAATCCAAGGAGATGGTCCTCTAGGTCCAATCGTCGTGGATGCCAACGCAAAGGGAGAAGTTCGTGGATATGCTACACATCCGCAAACTCACGTGCCGTTGAACGAAAAAGGAAAATTGGATGTGCGAGGCGTTGTTGGAACGGAAGGAACGCTATCTGTTGTCAAAGATCTTGGGATGAAAGATTATTTCACCGGTCAAGTACCGATTATTTCCGGGGAAATAGCAGAAGACTTCACGCAGTATTTGGTTGTTTCTGAACAAGTGCCTTCTGCTGTCGCTCTTGGTGTATTAGTGAATCCTGATAACACGGTAAAAGCAGCTGGAGGCTTTATTATTCAAGTCATGCCGGGAGCTACGGATGAGACGATCTCTCTCTTGGAAGAGAAGATATCGAACATGACACCTATTTCTTCTCTGATTGATCAAGGGCTGACGCCTGAAGGAATCCTAGCTGAAGTATTAGGACAAGAAAACGTGGAGTTCCTTGATAAGATGGATGTGAAGTTTGACTGTGAGTGTTCGAAGGAACGTTTTGGCGAAGCGATTCGGGGACTTGGACGTGACGAGGTTCAAGCGATGATTGATGAAGATCACGGGGCAGAAGCACAGTGCCACTTCTGTTTGGAAACTTACCAATACTCAGAGCAAGAGTTAAAAGGATATATAGATGAGATTCAATCGAACGAATGAAACCGAGCCGACTCCAACGAAAAGGCGACTTAAGACGAAGCCGCTGATCGCTTTGTTGGGAATTCTTTTCACGATGAATGTATTCTGGCTTTTCCACTGGCTGTTTATAGATCGTTCACCCGCTGTAGATACAGAGGAAGTTGCTTCTGTAGCGGGTGAGCCGATCACCCGTGCAGAGTGGATGGCTGCTATGGAACGACAGGTCGGGCGAGAGGTGCTAGAAGACCTAGTGAATTACCGCGTCATGGAAGCCGCAGCGGATGAGTATGATATTAAAGTGGAAGATAAAGAAGTAGATCTCGAACTGGCATTAATTACCTCAATTGACGGTCAGCAACATTCGGGTCTAGATACTGAGCAAACGAGAAAGCAGATTAAAAGGGAACTGATTTTAGAGAAAGTCCTGACAAAGGATATTGTAATTAAGGAAAGCGCTATCAAAAAGTACTTTGAGAAAAATGAAACATTTTTTCATGTGTTGCCGGCTTACCGCATATCGGTAATCATCTCATCAACAAAGAAAGAAGCGGATCAAGTGGCTGGTGAGCTAAAAGACGGATCGACATTTTCTGCTTTGGCAAAGGAGCGATCGATTGATTTGTCTTCCGGAAACTTGGGAGGAGACCTTGGTTATGTAAATGAGCAAACCGAGGACGTGGGTGTAACTATTATTGAAGCGGCGGAAAAGTTGAAAAAAGATGAGGTAAGCAAGCCGATTGAACTCAAGGATGGCACTTATGCAATCGTCACTGTGTTAGAAACCATTAAGAAACGTGATTTTACATATTCAGAAGTAAAGGACCATATCAAGCGACAACTAGCCTTAGAACAACTACCTGAGTCCGTCACGCCGGAAGCTTTCTGGAAAGAATTCGATGCTGAATGGTTTTATGGTAAAAATTAATTATCGGTAAATTGATAGGATGACAAACTACAATTCTCTGAATAATTTGTTTGACAAGTGAAAAGTAAGGTAGTATGATTAACTCAACAAAACATATAAACCTACTAGGGATTAGGAGCGGATCAAATATGAGTAGAGTCGGAAATTCAATAATTGATTTAATCGGCAAAACCCCTCTTGTTAAATTAAATCGTCTGACAGGTGCAGAGGATGCGGAAGTGTATTTGAAACTGGAATTCTTCAATCCGGGTTCAAGTGTTAAAGATCGAATTGCACTCGCGATGATTGAAGCAGCGGAAAAAAACGGCAACTTAAAAGATGGCAGTACGATTATTGAACCAACAAGCGGTAACACAGGTATCGGATTGGCGATGGTTGCAGCAGCCAAAGGATACAAAGCGGTATTGGTTATGCCGGATACGATGAGCTTAGAACGACGCAACTTACTGCGTGCATACGGAGCGGAATTGGTGTTGACGCCAGGTGCTGAAGGAATGAAAGGTGCAATTGCGAAGGCAGAAGAACTTTCTAAAGAAAACGGCTGGTTCTTACCTCAGCAATTTAATAATGAAGCGAATCCAGAAGTCCACCGTTTGACGACGGGCCCTGAGATTGCAGATGCGTTAGATCGTGTGGATGCATTTATCTCGGGAATCGGTACGGGCGGTACGATTACAGGAGCCGGCGAGGTACTGAAAGAACGATTCCCGGAAATCAAAATCGTCGCTGTGGAACCAGAAGACTCAGCGGTATTGTCTGGGGGAAAACCAGGACCGCATAAGATTCAAGGGATTGGCGCAGGTTTCGTTCCAAAGGTATTGGATACAGACATTTACGATGAAATCATTCAAGTCTCCAATGACGATGCATACGCAATTGCACGCCGTGCAGCTCGCGAAGAAGGAATTCTGGGCGGAGTATCATCAGGGGCTGCGATTTCAGCCGCTTTACAGGTTGCAAAAAAACTTGGCAAGGGCAAAAAAGTTGTAGCAATTCTCCCTTCCAATGGGGAGCGATACTTAAGTACTCCGCTTTACCAATTTGATGAAGAATAAGCTAGAGAGCGCCCATTCGCGCTCTCTTTTTTATTAATTATGATTGCAATGAAATCTCTAAGCTTTTACCGGGCTACAATACTCTGTATAATTAAAATGAAACATTATTGGAGTATTACATAGAAAGTGAACCATATAGGAGGCCAACTGTGAAGAAATGGAGTATGTTGATTTCACTCGCGATCATTATTAGTATGGTAACGATTATTATACTAACCAACCGAGAGTTTAAAAAAGAGGCCGGTGAGATGGATGGTTATTCTAGTGCGATGATAGAGGATCTGCCGAATGATGAGGTCAAACGGATACCGGAGGACTGGAAAGAGGAAACTACCTCAGAAGATACAGCTTCCGAAGAGACTGGGCTAGGCCGCGGTGATCTCGCGCCTGATTTTGAATTAACCACACTCACTGGTGAAACGGTCAAATTATCCGATTATCGTGGAAAGAAGATCATGCTGAATTTTTGGGCGTCGTGGTGTCCGCCATGCCGATCCGAAATGCCGTATATGGAAACATATTATGACGAGTACAAGGGCTCTGCGAATATGGAGATACTTGCAGTGAACATGACAAAAACGGAGAAAGATAAAGAAGATAGTGCCAAAGCATTTGTCAAGGAGTATGGGTTGACATTCCCGGTTTTATTGGACTTAGAAGGTGAAGTTATGAAAACGTACCGAGTGAAAGCCTATCCAACGACGTATATCCTTAACACGGAAGGTGTCATAACGGACATAGTGGTATCTGCTATAGACGATAAATTTCTAAAGAAACTCATAGATGAAAGCAATTAAAATTGGACGACAGATTCAGGAGGAACCATCATGGAAACAGTAGCTTATCAGACAGCCTCAATGACGAGAGACGAGTTCTTCTACGCCTATAAACAGCTTGCAGAACAAACAGATCGCCATATTTTATTGGAAAGTGGTAGAGACGGTGAAATGTGCATCGCGGGATTGAATCCGCTCGTGACCGTACAGGCGAATGAAGAGGGTTTACAATTAGATTGGCGGGATGGTACGAGAGAAATTCTTGCAGGCGAAGATCCTCTAACCTTGCTGAATGAGTTCCTGTCACGGTATGAGCTGAGACGAGATGACAACTTACCCGCATTCCAGGGCGGGGCGATTGGTATGATCAGCTATGATTATGTCAGAAGCTATGAAACACTGCCTAGTCTAGCGGAGAATGATTTGGCAACGCCTGACGTTTTCTTTTATGTCTTTGACCGATGGGCAGTTTTAGACGTAGTGCATGAAACAGTTTATTTTATGTCGCTGCCTAATGTTCAAACTTCATTGACGGTCATGGAAAATGAGTGGGTGGATGCCGTTAAACATGGACTTGCTGGTCGACGTTTTTCACAAGGGCAAGCAGTGGACGTGGAAGTAACTCAAGATAATTTGGAAGTTTCCGTAACGGGCGAGCGGTTTGAAGGAATGGTAAGGGATGTTCAGAAGTTCATTGCACAAGGCGATGTCGTGCAAGTAAATCTCTCCGTCCGTCAATCAAAACCACTGGATGTTCCGTCTTTATCTATGTATGAAGCGCTACGTTCCTTCAATCCTTCACCTTATATGGCTTACATGATGTCACCTGAATTTGAGGTCGTGTCCGGATCACCCGAGCTGTTGTTGAAGAAACGAGGAAATGAATTGAGCACACGTCCAATCGGAGGGACCCGAAAGCGCGGTGCTACAGAGAGGGAAGACGCGGCCTTACAGCAGGAATTGGTCTCTGACACAAAAGAAAAAGGCGAGCATAAAATGTTGGTAGATCTTGAATGCAAAGATTTTGAGAGAATTTGTAAGCCGGGAACGGTTGAAGTAGATGAATTCATGGTTGTAGAAAAGTATTCCCACGTAATGCATCTCGTATCGAATGTTCGAGGGACTGCTGCGACGCAAGATGCCGCGGCAATCATTCGCGGTGTTTTCCCGGGTGGTTCGATAACGGGAGATCCGAAGCTGCGAACAATGGAGATCATCGAAGAATTAGAACCGACGCGAAGAGGACTTTATACAGGTTCAATGGGCTGGATAAGTTTCAATGGAGATATAGAGCTGAATATTACGATCCGAACCGCATTTATCCAAGATGGCATCGTTCATATCCAGGCGGGGGCCGGACTTGTACCGGAATCAATTCCTGCCGCCGAATATCAAGAGTCGCTCAATAAAGCGAAGGCGTTATGGCAGGCAAAAGAAATGGCAGAACAAGCGGTAAGAGAAGAAAGTTGGCGTTCTCATTGATCTGCTGGGCGAATGGGGAACAACAGAGTGCTGATGATTTGCGAATTTCACCTTATGACCACGGCTTTCTCTATGGACTTGGATTTTTTGAGACCTTTCGTACATATGAGGGGAAAGTATTTCTCTTCGATGCACATATGGATAGATTAAGGTCAGCGCTATCTGAATACAGGATCAAAATGCAGTACACGGATGAAGAACTTCGACAGGCCATTCATTCGTTGTTTGTAGAGAATGGAAGCGAGGATGGATATTTTCGGTTGAATGTGTCAGCGGGAGTCCATGATATCGGATTAGCACCTACTAGCTATGAGCGACCAAATGTATTCATTCTCCAAAAGACGTTGGTTTTGCCTCCTGTCCATACGGAAAAAGAAGGTGTGTGGTTACAGACAAAGCGGAATGAACCGGAAAGTGCGGTTCGTCATAAATCGCATCAGTACGCGAACAATGTATTAGGGCGGCTGGAATTACCTTCTTTGCGAGAGGTAGAAGGCTTTTTCGTTAATTCGGAAGGGTTCGTGGCGGAAGGTATAACGTCTAACATCTTTTGGGTGAAGCAAGGTATCCTGTACACTCCTTCATTGAAAACAGGTATTTTACCAGGGACTACGCGAGCATTCGTATTACGGTTAGTTGACGAACTTGGGGTATCGGTTAGAGAGGGATTGTTTTCGCCGACTGAGCTAGAGGCGGCGGAAGAGGTCTTCATTACAAACGCCATTCAGGAACTGGTACCCATTCGCAATGTTGGGACAACCGAGTTTTTAGGAAGTAAAGGTTCTATCTATCGACAATTACATAGCGGCTATCAACGAGCCGTCAACCGTATGAAAGTGAGTGACCAGTAATGGAGTTAGCGAAAGCTCGTGCATCTTATCAGTTTGGTAAGACGACGATTGATTTTACAGAAGAAACGATTATCATGGGTATTTTGAATGTCACGCCCGATTCTTTTTCAGATGGCGGAAAGTTTGGCCAATTGGATCGAGCGCTTGAACATGCTCGACAAATGCTGGCAGACGGGGCGAAAATTATTGATGTCGGCGGCGAATCGACACGGCCTGGACATGCGCCTGTATCATTGGAAGAAGAATTGGAACGTGTCGTGCCGATTGTCGAATTACTGACGAAGGAATTGGGATGTGTCATCTCTGTAGATACATATAAAGCAGCTGTGGCGGAAGCGGCGGTTCAAGCAGGTGCAAGTATCATCAATGATGTGTGGGGTGCAAAGCGTGAACCCGCAATCGTGGAAGTGGCGGCGCGCTATAAAGTGCCGATTATCCTGATGCATAACCGAGATAATACAGACTATCAGCTGCCATTCATGGAAGCGGTAGTACAAGATTTACAGGAGAGTATCGAGATTGCGAGACGGGCGGGTGTTAGCGAAGAGTTGATTTGGCTTGATCCTGGGATTGGTTTCGCGAAAAATACAGAACAGAATATTTTAGCTATGCAAGGGTTGCCGGCCATTGCGGACCTTGGTTATCCTGTATTGCTCGGTACGTCTCGAAAGCGCATGATTGGAAATGTGCTGGACGTGCCAGTGGGAGAACGGATGGAGGGAACCGGTGCGACCGTATGTTATGGTATCGAGCATGGATGCCATATTATGCGTGTTCATGACGTGAAGGAAATTGCACGGATGGTCAAGATGATGGATGTGCTGACGAAAAAGACGGCATTTACTGGATAAGCGATAAAGTGGGGGGATTTCATGGATTATATTCATTTGAATGATATGGAGTTTTACGGTTATCATGGGGCATTGCCTGAAGAAAACAAGCTTGGCCAGCGTTTTCGGCTGACAGTTTCATTGGCGACTGACTTGGCGGAAGCCGGTCAGACGGATGATCTGTCGAAGACGGTGAATTATGCAGAAGTGTATGAGATGTGTAAGCGCATTGTCGAAGGCGAAGCGGTACGGCTGATTGAAACGGTTGCTGAAACAATAGCCGGAACTATAATGACGGATTTTGCTGAAAAGGTGATCGGCGTACGAGTTGTATTGGTGAAGCCGGATCCTCCGATTCACGGACATTACGCATCCGTTGCAGTAGAAATCAAAAGGGGGCGCTTTTCTTGAATTTCGCCTATTTATCGATGGGTTCCAACATCGGTAACCGGTTGGAACATCTAACGCATGCAGTTCAACTGCTGAATGAACATCCCGCTATTACCGTTGAAAAGGTGTCTTCTGTCTATGAAACAGAGCCACTTGGATTGACTGAACAAGCAAAATTTTTGAATATTGCAGTTGGTCTGGAGACTTCATTGGAAGCATCGGAGTTGCTGAGTGCTTGCCAATCCATTGAAAACAAGCTCGGAAGAATGAGGAAAATCCGTTGGGGTCCCCGGACGGTAGACCTTGATATTTTGCTCTATAATCACGACACTATCCAATCAGAGAATTTGATTATCCCACATTTACGTATGCAGGAGCGTGCGTTTGTACTCGTTCCTCTCATTGAAATTGATTCAGAAGTAAAGAATCCGGTAACAGGGACACTTTACCGTAATGAGCCAGCGATGCAGGATGATGGAATGACCCTTTGGAAGAAAGTCCAGAATGTCGAGGAGTTCTTACAGCAAGGCTGATAATATAACGGCGGATACTGATTCTAACGCTGTCTAAAAAAGAAACTGCTCTATTAGTAGGGCAGTTTTTTCTATGGGATGAGTACCGCGCGACCATTTGGACTTTTGTTAGGCAGGTAATTTGTGTACAATAGTTGCAGACGGCCTATACTGAGTAGAAGGTAGGTCAAAGTATGAAGGAGTGAAAGGGAATGTCCCATTTAGATGAAATGAATGATCAGCTTTTGGTGAGACGCCAGAAGATGAATGATATACGCGAAGGTGGTTTGGATCCATTCGGTCAACGTTTTGAACGCACCCATCTGACAAATGAGATTCGATCAGCCTATGAAGAGTTATCAAAAGAAGAATTAGAAGAAACTGAGCATGAGGTGACGATTGCAGGTCGAATCATGACAAAACGAGGGAAGGGCAAGGCGGGTTTTGCGCATATTCAAGATCTTGGCGGTCAGATTCAGATCTACGTACGTCAAGATGCTATTGGTGAAGACGCATATAAACTATTTACACTGGCAGACTTAGGGGATATTGTGGGCGTTCAAGGGGTTATCTTCAAAACAAAAGTAGGAGAGCTTTCCATTAAAGCGACAAAGTTTACGTTCCTTACGAAGTCATTGCGTCCGCTACCCGAGAAATTCCACGGTTTGCAGGATATTGAACAACGCTACCGTCAGCGTTACCTTGATTTGATCTCAACAGAAGGCAGTAAAGAAACATTCATTATGCGTAGCCGAATCATTCAATCAATGCGCCATTATTTAGATAAACAGGGCTTCCTCGAAGTCGAAACACCAATGCTGCACTCTATCGCAGGGGGAGCAGCGGCTCGTCCGTTTGTTACACATCACAATACATTAGATATGACGTTATATATGCGGATTGCGATCGAACTTCATTTGAAACGCCTCATTGTAGGTGGCTTAGAGAAAGTATATGAGATCGGACGCGTATTCCGTAATGAAGGGATGTCCACGCGCCATAACCCGGAATTTACGATGATCGAGTTATATGAAGCGTATGCGGATTACAATGATATTATGGAACTCACTGAAAATCTAGTGGCTCACATTGCACAAGAAGTACTCGGTACGACAACGATTCAATACGGTGAAGACCAAATTGATTTAGCACCGCGCTGGAAACGACTTCATATGGCGGATGCTGTAAAAGAATATACAGGCGTAGACTTTTGGCAGCAGCTTACTAAAGAACAGGCTCATGAATTAGCAAAGGAACATAATGTTCAAGTGACTTCTTCTATGGAAGCAGGTCATGTGCTGAATGAATTCTTTGAGCAAAAGGTTGAAGAACAACTTGTACAACCAACATTCATTTACGGCCATCCTGTAGAAGTTTCACCGCTTGCCAAGAAAAACCCGGAGGACCCACGTTATACGGATCGTTTCGAATTATTCATCGTCCGTCGTGAGCATGCCAATGCCTTTACGGAGTTGAATGATCCTATTGATCAACGTGCTCGCTTTGAAGCTCAGTTAGTAGAGAAAGAGCAAGGGAACGACGAGGCGCATGAAATGGATGAAGACTTTATAGAAGCACTTGAATATGGATTGCCGCCGACTGGTGGATTAGGTATAGGTATTGATCGTCTTGTTATGCTATTGACGAATGCTCAATCAATCCGCGATGTTCTCCTATTTCCTCAGATGCGTTCTAAAGATTGATACAACAGCCCTGGCTTTCATAGTCAGGGCTTTTTTCTTTTAAGTCATATAAAGTCTTAAAAGAAAATCAAAAAGAATTTCAAAAAACAGTTGCACTTTCGAAAAGCAGGTGGTATATTAGATAACGTTGCTTGCGAGGTTAGCAAGTTAGCGAAAAAACACTTTAAAACTTTTTAAGAAAAAGTGTTGACAACAAAACAGTGATTTGGTATTATAAGAAAGTTGCCTCTTACGAAAGAGCAACCATATGAACCTTGAAAACTGAACAGCAAAACGT
>NZ_JACLBZ010000029.1 GCF_019748715.1 Sporosarcina aquimarina
ACCGTCTTTCAACATCTCTTCATGCGAAGAAATGGATTATTCGGTATTAGCCCCGGTTTCCCGGAGTTATCCCCATCTGTAAGGTAGGTTGCCCACGTGTTACTCACCCGTCCGCCGCTAATCTTTAGGAGCAAGCTCCCAAAGATCCGCTCGACTTGCATGTATTAGGCACGCCGCCAGCGTTCGTCCTGAGCCAGGATCAAACTCTCCATAAAAGAGAAATTCGAGTTAGCTCGATTTCTTGCTGGCATCATTTAAGATACTCATTGTGTTTATGTCACCGGCAGAGCCGATGCACAAACGTATAATTCGTTAACGTTTTGCTGTTCAGTTTTCAAGGTTCATATGGCTGCCCTTTCGTAAGAGGCAACTTTCTTATAATACCAAATCGCTGTTTCGTTGTCAACACTTTTTCTTAAAAAGTTTTAAAGTGTTGTTCGGGTGTTTTGCAACTCCCCGATGCGACGCTTATAAATATACCACCGTCTATTCTATATTGCAAGCTTTTTTATCAAATTCTTTTAAAAGACTTGATTTAAAGCCTTTAAAAAGTAATTTACTAGATCCAGTATAGTAATTCCGGCTATAGTTTCAACTATATCAAGGCTTCTGATCTTAGAAACACAGATATAAAGAATTGTTGATCCTCTTTTTTATTATATAGAAGAAGGATCAACTTTTATATTTATTAGAACATCTTTTCAATAGTAATCTTTCTATTTGCGGATAAGTCAATATGTGTACCGCTGCCGAGGACTTTAACAATCGGCCGCAAAGGAAAATCCCGGTGCAAGTAAATAACTTCAGCTATTTCGTCCGTTGTTAATTTCACTCTTACTCCGATTGACAGTTTATTAATTAAGTCATGTAGAACTTGAATGATCTTCACGTCAAACTTTCCAAACTCATCTTCCTTCAATAACTCTATGACTTTGAAAGAATTTTCTTTTTGACGGTATGGTCTTTCAGATGTCATTGCATGATAGACGTCCGCCACTGAAATTATTTGTGCGAACTCTATAATCTCTTGTCCCTTTAAACCTCTCGGATAGCCGCTTCCATCAAAACGTTCATGATGTTGGAGAATTGCTACCTTCATTTCTTGTCTTACTAATGAAGACTCTTGCACCATTTGAAAACTATGGACTACGTGCTTTTTCACTTCATTCATCTCTTCGCTTGTTAAGAATGCTACTTTATCAATGATTTTAGAATTAATTTTTGCCATTCCGCTATCCGCCAACACACCCGCAATGCCCACTTGCAGGACTTGTCCCTTGGAATAGCCCATTTGTTCACTAATTAATGCAGCTAAAATTCCCACGCTAATGGAGTGATGTGCTTTGTAGTTTTGGATTGCTGAAAAATCATTCAACCTTCTCACATACTCTTTATTTTCTAGAAACGCTTGAATCACAGGTAATGCAATCGAACGGACTACCGCAACGTCCAGTTTCTTTCCGGACCTGTACCCGGAAAACTCTTTTTGGTAAGCTTCCACCGCTTCATCATACAAAGCCTGTAATGTTCTAGACTTAGGAGGGGCACTTTGATTCACTAATTTCTCCACCTCGGGAGTAAGTTTTACTTCGATTTTCTTTTCAGGTGATTCTGGCTCGGATTGGCTCTGGGCTTTGGATTCAATTAAAACCTTTGCTATACCAAATAAACGAAGCACCTCAATATGTGTAAGTGTTAGTTTCGTATTTTTGGCCACAATCGGGTTTTTTGTATTTACATACAGATCTTCTTTAAGGAAACTACCAGGCCTTAACTCACTGACTTCTTTGTAAACTTCCACTATTTTCACCTAATTTCTTTTTCACTATATCTATTATCATATATTATTCTCATTTATAGGGATAGATGCATGAGTATAAATTCATAGACACAAAAAAAGTTATTGAAGTGACGGTTTACGTCTCTTCAATAACTTTTCTTTACTCTGTATCTTCTGTCTCCACTGAAAGGTCCTCTTGTGCATCTACAGATTCTTCTTCAATGTCTTCCTCATGTTCTTCTTCGCTCTTCTCTACTTTCGCGACCGTAGCGACCCGCTCGTCGTCTGCCAATCGAATTAAGCGGACCCCTTGCGTAGACCGGCCAAATATAGAGATATCGCTGATGGACATACGAATTAGAATACCGTGGATCGTTATAAGCATGAGATCTTCTTCACCATTAACAGCTTTCATCGCAACAATCTCGCCGTTACGATCTGTCATATGCATTGTTTTCAGACCATATCCTCCACGTGATTGCGAACGATATTCACTTTCTGGTGTACGTTTACCATAACCTTTTTCAGTGACCACGAGAATGTCATCACCTTCGTCCACCATGTCCATACCGATGACTTCATCATCTATTCGCAGTCGAATGCCCCTCACTCCTGCTGCTGTCCTGCCGAGCGGACGAATGTCTTCTTCTGCAAAACGAATGAGCATGCCTTGTTTTGTACAGATTGCAATGTCTGAAGTACCATCAGTCGATTTCACTGAGATCAGCTCATCTTCTTCACGCAAGCCTAATGCGATCAATCCATTTGCTCGAATATTTGCGTAACCCATAATTGAAGTTCGCTTGATCACCCCGTGCTTTGTCGCAAAGAACAAATAGTGATCTTCCCTGAACTCACTGATCGGGATCATTGCCGTCACCTTTTCTCCTTTTTCAAAATCGATAAGGTTGATGATCGGTAACCCTTTTGCAGTCCGGCTATATTCTGGAATTTCATAACCTTTCTTGCGGAACACACGGCCTCTACTAGTAAATAATAGGATTGTGTCATGTGTGGATGTATTCAATAAATGTTCGACAAAGTCATCTTCATTTGTCCCCATACCCTGAATACCACGACCGCCACGTTTTTGACTGCGATAAGTGTTTGCAGGTAAACGCTTAATATACCCTTGATGCGTTAATGAAACAATGGAATTTTCGACTGGGATTAAGTCTTCATCTTCCAGCATTTCAGAACCGCCCAGCATAATTTCTGTTCGTCGTTCATCTGCAAAGCGTTCTTTAATCTCCGTTAATTCTTCACGTATGATTTCGATTACTTTTTCTTCGTCCGCCAGAATTGCACGCAATTCTGCTATGAGAGTCAACAGCTCTTGATATTCGGATTCAATCTTATCACGCTCTAACCCAGTTAGACGTTGCAAACGCATATCCAAAATAGCTTGAGACTGACGTTCTGATAAGTCGAATGTTTCCATAAGGCTGGACTTCGCTTCAGCCGTTGTTTTGGAACCTCTAATCAACGCAATAATGCGATCTATATGATCTAGTGCAATGCGCAGTCCTTCCAAAATATGTGCGCGGTCTTCAGCTTTATTCAACTCAAATTGTGTGCGTCGTCGAATGACAACTTTCTGGTGTTCCAAGTAGTGGAATAAAATTTCCTTTAACGATAAAACTTTTGGTTGTTTGTCTACAAGCGCCAGCATGTTGATACCAAAACTGGTTTGCAATGCAGTTTGCTTGTAAAGATTATTCAAAAGTACGTTGGCATTGGCATCGCGTCGGACTTCGATCACAATGCGCATCCCTGTACGGTCGGATTCATCTGCCAAGTGGGTAATACCGTCAATTTTCTTATCACGCACGAGCTCCGCAATCTTCTCAATCAATTTTGCCTTATTCACTTGGAACGGAATTTCAGTAACAATAATGGTTTCACGACCGTTTGATTGCTGCTCGATCTCTGCCTTTCCACGGATAATGAGCGAACCGCGGCCTGTTTCATAGGCACGGCGGATTCCGCTGCGCCCGAGGATCATTCCGCCGGTCGGAAAATCTGGACCCGGAACGATCTCCATCAATTCATCTGTCGTGATCGCACTGTTACCTGCCAGCGCGAGCACTGCGTCAATCGTTTCACCGAGATGATGTGGAGGAATGTTTGTTGCCATCCCCACGGCAATACCTGATGTACCGTTAACTAATAAGTTGGGATAACGTCCAGGCAAGACTGCAGGCTCTTTTTCCTGCTCATCATAGTTTGCTTGAAAGTCGATCGTGTCTTTATTGATATCACGCAATAACTCCATTGCAATACGGGACATCCGCGATTCGGTATAACGCATTGCAGCCGCGCCATCACCGTCGACAGAACCAAAGTTTCCGTGACCATCGACAAGCATATAGCGATAGCTGAAATCTTGTGCCATCCGGACCATCGTGTCATATACGGCACTGTCACCATGTGGATGGTACTTACCGATAACGTCCCCAACAATACGTGCGGACTTCTTATGCGGTTTTTCTGCTGTAATACCTAAATCATGCATGGCATATAAAATCCGTCGATGAACAGGTTTCAAACCATCTCGAACATCAGGAAGCGCACGAGATACAATAACACTCATCGCATAGTTCAGAAACGATGTTTTCATTTCTGTATTTATATTTATTTCTTGCACTCCGCCTTGTGGCAAATCTGCCATGTTGTCAAGCTCCTTTCACCACTTACATCTAAAAAATTCTGTTGGCACCGACCAATTACCGATTGGCGACCGATCAGGTATCGATATTTTGTACGTAGACCGCGTTGTCTTCAATAAATTTTCGGCGCGGCTCCACTTCATCGCCCATCAGTTCTTCAAAAGTGGCGTCTGCTTCCATTGCATCTTCCAAACGAACTTGCAGAAACGTACGTTTATCGGGATCCATAGTGGTTTCCCAAAGTTGCTCTGGATTCATTTCACCAAGACCTTTATACCGCGTAATGTCCGGTTTTGGTGAAGCAGGCATACTTCTCAAAATTTCTTGCAGTGTTTCTTCGTCATAACAATATTGCTCATTTTTCCCTGCACGTACACGATAAAGCGGTGGCTGTGCAATGTACACATAGCCGGCCTCAATTAATGGACGCATGAAACGGAAGAAGAACGTTAATAATAACGTACGGATATGCGCACCATCGACGTCAGCATCTGTCATGATCACGAGCTTATGATAACGCGCTTTCTGTAAATCAAATTCGGAGCCAATTCCTGTACCAAGTGCTGTAATGATCATACGAATCTCCGCATTACCGAGTATGCGGTCCAAACGTGCTTTTTCAACGTTCAAGATTTTTCCTCGCAATGGCAGAATCGCTTGGAAGTGACGATCACGTCCATTTTTCGCTGAACCGCCGGCGGAATCACCTTCAACAATATAGAGCTCACTAATCGAAGGATCTCTCGAAGAGCAGTCAGATAACTTACCTGGCAGGCTGGATACTTCAAGTGCTGACTTACGTCGTGTCAATTCACGAGCATTCTTGGCAGCCATACGCGCTCTTGCCGCCATAGTGCTTTTATCCACTACTTTACGGGCAACCACTGGATTTTCAATTAAAAACCGCTGAAGCGCCTCGGAAAACAGGGAATTTGTTATGGTGCTCACTTCTGAGTTTCCAAGCTTTGTTTTCGTTTGTCCTTCGAATTGAGGATCTGGATGTTTAATCGAGATGATTGCAGTCAATCCTTCACGCACATCATCGCCAGACAGATTGCCATCCGCCTCTTTCAACAAGCCATTTTTCCTTGCATAGTCGTTGATTACACGAGTTAGAGCTGTCTTGAACCCAGATTCATGTGTACCACCTTCATACGTGTGTATATTATTGGCAAATGACAGCAGGTTTTCTGCGTAGCCACTGTTATATTGCATAGCAATTTCGATTGAAATTCCATCACGTTCGCCTTCAATGTAAATTGGTTCTTCAAAGATTGGCTCTTTATTTTCATTCAAATGCTGAACGTATGATTTAATACCGCCTTCGTAATGAAATACTTCTGATTTTGGCTCTTCCTCGCGTTCGTCTGTAATCGTTATGCGCAAACCTCGGTTCAGATAGGCAAGTTCACGTAGACGTGTAGCGAGAGTACTGTACTCATATACAGTCGTTTCCGTGAAAATTTCCGGATCCGCTTTGAAACGAATCGTAGTCCCTGTTTCATCAGACTCTCCGATTACTTCAAGCTCTTTTGAAACCGGTCCTCTGGAAAACTCAATCGCATATAGCTTTTGATCAAGCCGAACAAAGACTTCTGTTTTCTCTGATAAGGCATTGACAACAGATGATCCAACACCATGTAATCCGCCTGAAACTTTATAGCCGCCACCGCCGAACTTACCGCCGGCATGTAGAACAGTCATAATGACTTCCACGGCCGGTCTTCCCGTGGATTCTTGAATTCCAACAGGTATACCACGACCGTTGTCGTCTACTCGAATCCAGTTGTCTTTCTCAATTGTTACTTCAATGTGATCACAATAGCCGGCGAGTGCTTCGTCAATACTATTATCCACAATTTCCCAAACGAGATGATGGAGTCCTTTTGCACTTGTCGTCCCAATGTACATACCAGGACGTTTACGGACAGCTTCAAGGCCTTCCAACACTTGTATCTGATTCGCATCATAAGCTGTCTGTACTTCTCTCTCTTCCATTGCCAAGGTGTTCACCTTTCCTTTCCAAACATATCAAACTTTTAATCCTTATCCTTTACGTTGTACGGAACCATCATGGACTTCGAAAATAGCCGCTTGTTGAATAGTGTCATGATCTATTCCCGTAATATTCGTTGTCGTGACAAAAGTTTGAACTTGCCCTTGCATCGTACTTAGCAAGTGTGACTGACGATAATCATCTAATTCGGATAACACATCATCGAGCAACAAGATAGGTGTTTCTCCTACTTCTTGTTTTACAAGTTCAATTTCAGCAAGTTTCAAAGAAAGTGCTGTTGTCCGTTGCTGACCCTGTGATCCAAATGTTTGAATATCGTACCCATTGACAAAAAACTGCAAATCATCACGATGCGGACCTACCAGCGTAAGCCCTCGTTCTACTTCGCGTCTTCGTACCGTCTTTAACTGATCGGCAAAAATCGATTCCATTTCTTCAACAGTCTGCCCAGAATGCAGGTCTTTTAAAGTTCCATATGAAACTTCAAGGGATTCAAGCCCCCGAGAGATCCCTTGATGAATCGGATTTGCCCATTTTTGCAGCAGCTCCATGAAATAAAAACGTTTCCGAATTATTTTGACCGCTACTTGAATATATTGTTCCGTATAAATATCGAACATCACATCTTGAAGATCCAGTTTGCCCCGGTGCTCCTTCAACATTGCATTGCGCTGTTTCAATATTTTTTGGAAACTGACGAGATCATGCAAATAGACCCTTGAAATCTGCCCGATCTCCATATCTAAAAACCGCCTGCGCAGTTGTGGGCTGCCTTTTACAATATTTAAATCTTCAGGCGCGAACATTACCACATTCATCTGCCCCACATACATGCTCAATCGATTTTGTTCGAGATGATTGACTCTTGCTTTCTTTCCTTTTTTGGAAATGGTCAATTCTAATGGCAAACGTCCAAATTTACGTTCGACATCACCTTCTATTTTACCACACTCTTGTTCCCAGCGTATGAGTTCGCGATCATTTGCAGTTCGGTGAGATTTTGCCATGGCCAATACGTAGATCGCTTCCATGACATTAGTCTTTCCTTGAGCATTTTCACCAATCAACACGTTCATGGTGGGGGAGAATTCTAATTCTAAAGAGGCATAATTTCGATAATCCGTTAATGCGAGTCGATCAATATACATCCGACTGTCCAGATTCATCCGCTGACAGTTTATATTTTCCTGCACCCGGAATATTTACAACATCGCCATCATATAATTTTTTACCGCGTCGCTGTTCCGGTTCGCCATTTACATAAACGATGTGTTCTTCTAAAAACCATTTAGCCATTCCGCCTGAACTAATCGTATTTGTCATTTTTAACAACTGACCTAGCGTAATAAATGGCGAGTTAAAATTAACTTTTTCCATTTGCATTCAATCCCTCATCAATAGTCTGTCCCTCTAGTTTACCGAACTTTTCACAATAAGTAAAAAGGATAGCCAACATGTTGACTATCCACTTTATATTTATTTCTTCAATGTTCTTAATTAAAAAGTACGGACCGGTAAAATTAATTGTAAAATCGCTTCACTATCAATTGATTTTAAAATGAACGGCCGCATGCTGCCTGTAAAATGAATCATCAAATCTTGACCATCAATTGCTTTCAATGCATCCATCATATATTTCGCACTGAATGAAATTTTCAATGGCTCGCCTTCAATCTGAACTGCTTCTACCAGCTCTTCTACATTCCCGACGTCTGGCGAATTAGAAGAGATTTGAATATGTGAACTGCCATCTGTTGAAAAGTGAACAATATTGTTGCGGTCTTCACGAGCCAGCAGTGAGGCTCGGTCAATCGCTTGCAATAAATTACGGCCATTTACGGTAATTGACGTTTTGTATTCATTCGGAATCAAGCGTGATGTATCAGGATAATTGCCTTCTAGCAGTCTGGAATAAAATAAAACGTTATGCAGTTTAAACAGAACTTGCTGATTGGCAATAAAAATTTCCACTGGATTCGAATGATCCGGCAAGATTTTACTTAATTCTTGAAGGCTTTTGCCTGGAATGACTGCATTAAAAGGTACACTTGCTTGTACTTCGGGTGTAATAATTCTTCTCGCCAAACGGTGACTGTCCGTTGCAATACAGTAAAGTTCGTCTTCTTTCATTGTCCATTGAACCCCGGTTAATACAGGACGGGTTTCTTGTTGAGATACAGCAAATACTGTCTCTCGAATAATGGATTTCATCAAGTCTGCAGGCAGTTCAAAGCGTTCTGCATCCTTTACATCTGGCAAGATAGGATATTCATCTGCACTTTGGGCAATAATATGAAATTCAGATTGTCCAGAGCGGATATGTGTTTTCATTCCGTCACGTAATTCAATCATAACTTCATTAGTAGGCAATTTACGAATAATCTCGTTAAACACTTTAGCCTGTAATACTAATGTACCCGGTTGAATCATTCGGATAATTTGAGTTCCATCTTCCTCTAGCGGAATAAATGTAGAGATTGTGATGTCTGAATCACTTCCGGTCATCGTCAATCCTTTTTCCGTGGCCTCTAACTTAATACCCGTTAAAATCGGTGTCGTCACTTTATGACTGATTGCTTTGATGACATCGCTTAATCCATCCAACAATCGATCACGCATAATTTCAAACTGCATCTCGATACCTCGCTTATATAATATTAATTAAGTAATTAAAGATAGTAGTAATAGTAATAGGGGCTGTGGATATGTGGAAAAGCCTCCCGAACGTATGCCTATTATAGTTTTCCACATGTGTATAAAACGTGGACGACCTAGCACAGTCTGTCCACAATTATCCACAGTTAATTACGCACGTCCAAGTGCCTTTTTAATATCTTGGATATCTTGCTGAAGGGATTTATCAGATTCTAGCATCTTGGAGATCTTCTCATGTGCGTGAATAACCGTAGAATGATCCCGTCCTCCAAATTCCGAACCAATTTTAGGCAAAGAAGAATCCGTCAATTCCCTCGATAAAAACATCGCGATTTGACGTGGAAATGCAATTGCCCTCGTTCTTTTCTTAGCTACAAAATCCTCCAGCCGTATATTGTAGTGTTCTCCAACAGACTTCTGAATATCCAATATGGAAATAATCCGTGGCCTTGAATTCGGAATGATATCCTTTAGAGCCTCTGCTGCGAGATCGGTCGTAATGTCTGCATTCACTAAAGAAGAATATGCTACAACCCGGATCAGTGCCCCTTCAAGTTCTCGAATATTCGAATCAATTTGATTGGCGATGTATAACATCACATCATTTGAGATATCAATGAGACCATCTGCTTTCGCCTTTTTACGTAAAATCGCAATTCGGGTTTCTAGGTCAGGCGGAGCGATGTCCGTAATCAATCCCCATTCAAAGCGTGAACGCAATCGATCTTCAAGCGTAGGAATCTCTTTTGGTGGACGGTCACTTGAAATGATGATTTGTTTGGATTCTTCATGCAGTGTATTAAATGTATGAAAGAACTCTTCTTGTGTTTGTTCTTTTCCTGCTAAGAATTGAATATCATCAATCAATAGTATGTCTACGTTACGATACCGATCCCTGAAATCACCTGCTTTATTGTCACGAATTGAATTAATGAATTCATTGGTGAATTTCTCAGATGACAAATAGACAACCTTCAAGGATGGATTCTGTTCTAGCACATAATGTCCGATCGCATGCATCAAGTGGGTTTTACCAAGGCCAACGCCTCCATAGATGAAGAGTGGATTGTAGGCTTTTGCAGGTGCCTCTGCAACGGCAAGTGATGCTGCGTGAGCAAAGCGATTGCCGGATCCGATAACGAACGTATCAAATGTATACTTTGGATTGAGCATGCCAGCGGAATTGGTCATTGGTACTTTTTCTGCGACCTTTGGCGGTGCTTTCGGTATTTTAATATCATTTTCCACCATATCTTGCGGAACAATGAATTCTATAATCCGATCTTCTCCGGTTAATTCAGACAAAATTCCAGTAATTAAATGGACATAATGTGTTTCTAACCAATCTTTCGCAAATGAATTGGGGACCGCAATCGTTACATTTTCAGCTTCGAAAGTCAGCAGTTTTGTTGATTTTAACCACGTTTCAAAACTAGGCTTTGAAACACGGGTTTCAATATTCTTCAATACCTGATCCCACAAATTCGATAAATTTTCCAATCGTGTGCCTCCTTTACGATGAGATATTAAAAAGCCTGGAATCCGCTTATGCACAGTATCCAAGCTTGTGGATAAAACTTATCGAAACATGTTGAAAAAACTATCCACACACTATTCACATATGTGGATAAGATTCTTTAAATAAATTATACACACAATAAAAGCTTTTTAATTGTAACAGGGAACATGAATAATGACAAGGTGTCTAATGATTTATTCACAATGCCCGCAACTGTGCATAAAATTGTTATCCACAGCCTTGTATATGTGAAAAACTTGTCGACAAATGCCGGAATAAAAAATCCACAATTTTAGTCTGCACACAATTCATCAAGAATCTGCTTTCAAAGAATTGTGGATAAGTTATATGTTGAACGAGCTAAAATCTAGTGAGTAGTCAAATGCTAATGAATAGAAAAGCATTGACATTCTTTTACTGGGTGGCTATACTATTCAAGACTGTCACAATAGGAAAAGAGACAATCAAGCAGGAGGTGTCTTACGAAATGAAACGTACATTCCAACCAAATAAACGTAAACGCAGTAAAGTCCACGGATTCCGTACTAGAATGAGTTCTAAAAACGGCCGTAGAATTTTAGCAGCTCGTCGCCGTAAAGGAAGAAAAGTTCTTTCAGCATAAGGCCACTGACTTATCAGTGGTCTTTTTTTTGCTATTATGGCTATTTAGGCTAACGGAATTTGTTTACGTTGTTGAGGACCAGCAGATGAAGTTTGAAGAAAATTAAAGCAGGTGGAATTATGAAGAAGAGCCAGCGGATTAAAAAGAATAAAGAATTTCAGACGGTTTTTAAGAAAGGTAAATCATTCGCCAATCGGCAATTCATCGTCTATACCTATAAAAAAGAGCATCAAGAAGAGTTTCGCATTGGCTTGTCTGTCAGCAAAAAGGTGGGCAATGCAGTCACCCGCAATCGAGTGAAACGCTATATCCGTCAATCTTTCCTAGAAATGAAAGATGAGATTAGACAGGATCTCGACTATGTTATCATCGCAAGAAATCAAGCAGCCACGCTCGATTTCCATACGGCCAAAAAAAATCTGCAGCATGTCCTGCGAATTGCCAAAGTATTTAAAGACAAGAAGAAGTAGAACGTTTAGTGTCATCATGATAAACTGAGAAAAAAGTTGAGAAATCAGCTTGTGATTGTTTGGGGGAAAACATGTGAAGAAGAAATTAATATTCCTTTCGTTGCTCGTCGTGGTCGCTGTCTTCATGGCTGGTTGTACGGAATTCAAAGAGCCGATCACCGCGGAAAGTACAGGGATTTGGAACGAGTACATAGTTTGGCCGCTCGTTACCTTGATTATGAAATTCAAATCTTGGCTTGGGACGTACGGATTGGCGATCATAGTCGTAACTGCTATCATTCGTACTGCTTTGCTACCATTAATTATTCAACAAACGAAGAGCTCGAAACGGATGCAAGAAATTCAACCACGTTTGAAGGCGTTGAAGGAAAAGTACAAGTCTAAAGATGCTGTGACACAGAAAAAGTATCAAGAAGAAATGCAACAAATTATGATCAATGAAAAGATCAATCCGGTTGCTGGATGTTTGCCAGTCATCATCCAAATGCCCATATTTATCGGTTTCTACCATGCAATCAACCGGATGAATGCAACACCGACGATTGAATTGGGGAACTTCTTGGGCGTTGCACTTGGTACACCGAGTATCGTATTCGCCATCATCGCCGGACTGTTCCAGTTGATGGTACTTCGCACGGGACCAGCAATGGATAACCCGCAAATGAAAGTCATGATGTATATCATGCCATTCATGATCATGGTTTTCGGATCATTCTTACCAGCAGCACTTGCCCTATACTGGGTTGTTGGAAACATCATTTCACTTATCCAAAATATTTTTATTTACAAGCCGTTTGACAAACCGAAAGACGGTGAAGTTGTAAAAACAGGAGGGAAAAAGAAATGAAGCAACTTACACAAAGGGCTGCAACCGTTGAGCTAGCAATTGCATCAGCTTTACAAGACCTGGGTGTAACGAGAAATGAAGTAGAAATAAAGGTGCTTGAAAACGGCAGAAAAGGATTTTTAGGTTTTGGGGCTAGGGAAGCAGAAATACTTGTGACAGTCACAAAACAGAAGCCAGCAAAGCAGCGAACACCTCAAGTAACAAATGAATTGACTGAATCTGATGAATCCAGAACATTAAATGAAGTCAGCGAAGTACCTTCCATTGTTACTGAGCCTGCACCAGAAGTGGTTCAGGAGCCGGCGGCGGAGTTGCAGCCAGAACCGATAATTGTTTCTGAACTGGAGCAGCAGCCAACTATGCTGGATCCAATTGACGATATGAATGAAGAAACTTCTAATCTCAAGAAGTACAGCGAAGCAGAAGCAATTGAGGAAACTAAACGTTATATAGAAGATGTAGCGAACAATATGGGGATTACAGACTTAGCTATCACGTACGAAACAAAAGGAAAGTACATCAATTTTCAATTGGATAGTGAAAAGGCAGCATTCTTAATAGGAAAAAGAGGCCAGACGTTGAATGCTATTCAGCAATTAGCCCAGCTCGTTGCCAATAAAGTCACCCATCAATTCAAGATTGTACGAGTCGACGTAGCAGATTATCGAGAACGTCGAGAGCAATCACTAGAGCAGCTTGCAGACCGCATGGCGGATCGTGCTATCCGTACGAAACGTCAAGTAGCACTTGAACCGATGCCTTCATACGAAAGAAAAGTCATCCATAATGCATTATCTCGCAGGCTGGATGTCGAAACTTTCTCAGAAGGAAAAGATCCATATCGACATATTGTAATTAAAGGAATCGAATAAATACTAGGCTGTCCGAAAAGTCATATATATGACTTTGGGACAGCTTTTTTTTACTCAATTTCCTCATACACCGTGCCAAACTGAATTCCTCATGCACTGACCAAAGCCTCCGTGGACTGATCTAAACTCTCTATGTACAGAAACAAACTATCCTCAAACAGTTGCAGTCTTGTCAATTTATGACTTGTACACATCTCCTAATTTGTCTATTTGTGAAATTATCCACATTTTTTCATTTCGCACGCTAGGAGATTTAGATGATTTATGATAATATAGGATGTTAGAAAGTTGTGTCCGCATTAAAGATATTCACATGTGGATAACGAAGCCAGGAAGGTGAAAAAACTTGCATTTTGATACGATAGCCGCCATATCAACTCCAATGGGAGAGGGAGCGATTGCAATCGTTCGGATTAGCGGTGAGGATGCGTGGACGATAGCGGACCGTATATTCCGTTCGCCTGCAGCTTTAGCCTTAAGTGAGCAACCCTCACATACGATTCATTACGGACATTTGCATAATCCTGCTACTGCAGAAATAGTGGAAGAAGTCATGGTCTCGATTATGAAAGGACCAAAGACGTTTACACGGGAAGATATAGTAGAGATTAATTGTCATGGAGGAATCACTTCGGTCAATCGGGTACTTGAACTCGTATTGACAGAGGGCGCAAGATTGGCGGAACCCGGCGAGTTTACCAAACGGGCATTTCTAAATGGTCGGATTGACTTATCACAAGCTGAAGCAGTCATGGATTTGATCAGAGCCAAAACGGATAAAGCGATGAACGTAGCGCTCAATCAAATGGAAGGAAAACTGTCCCATTTGATAGGCGATCTTCGCCAAGCACTTCTAGAAACACTTGCACAAGTGGAAGTGAACATTGATTATCCGGAATATGACGATGTAGAAGAAGTGACAATCCCCTTGATGATTGAAAAAGGGGAGTGGGTACGTGATGAGATTGATCAGCTATTACGTACTTCTTCGCAAGGGAAAATTTTGCGAGAAGGACTATCAACTGTTATTGTCGGGCGTCCGAATGTCGGGAAGTCTTCATTGCTAAATAGCTTAGTTCAAGAAAATAAAGCGATTGTGACTGACATTGCAGGCACTACCCGTGATATTATAGAGGAGTATGTCAATGTAAGAGGAGTTCCTTTACGTCTTGTTGACACGGCTGGAATTCGCGAAACGGAAGATATTGTGGAGCGCATCGGGGTGGAGCGTTCAAGACAAGTGCTGAAAGAAGCCGATTTGATTCTATTGATGGTCAATAGTTCAGAACCATTGACCGATGAAGACGAAAGGTTATTTGAAGCAGTTGCTGGAATGGACGTGCTCGTCATCGTCAATAAAACCGATTTGCCAGCGAAGATCGACTTGCAGCGAGTTTATGAAGTGGCGGGAAAAGAACGTGTCATCACAACGTCCATCTTACAGGAGCAAGGGATCACGGAATTGGAAGAAGCAATTGCCTCATTGTTTTTCGAAGGATCGATTGAGTCAAATGATATGACGTATGTGTCGAACGCTCGTCATATAGCGTTATTAAAACAAGCACGCAATACGATTGAAGATGCTGTAATGGCTGCTCAAACAGGAGTCCCGATTGACATGATTCAAATAGATGTAACACGTACATGGGAAATCCTTGGTGAAATTATCGGGGAAACCGTTCAAGATAGTTTAATTACGGAGTTGTTTTCAAAATTCTGCCTCGGAAAATAATAAGTTCAGCCAACCAGCTGAACAATTTAATAATAGGAAGGATGAACGAACATGCCACAATTTGAAGCAGGCACGTTCGATTGTATCGTCATCGGAGCTGGACATGCAGGCGCAGAAGCGGCTTATGCTGCAGCAAAGATGGGCGCATCGACTTTAGTTTTAACAATGAATTTAGATATGATTGCTTTCATGCCATGTAATCCGTCACTAGGAGGACCTGCAAAGGGAATCGTGGTGCGTGAAATTGACGCACTCGGCGGAGTAATGGCAAAAGTTATTGATAAAACGCATATTCAAATGCGTCTTTTAAATACAGGTAAAGGCCCGGCTGTACGCGCTTTGCGTGCACAAGCCGATAAAGTTTTGTATCAGCAAGAAATGAAACGAATTTTGGAGGAACAGCCAAACCTTACACTTCGTCAAGCTGTCGTCGAACGATTGATTGTAGAAGACGATGAAGTAAAAGGGGTGGTAACGCAAATCGGCGCCATTTTCCGCGCGAAGACCGTCATTATCACGACTGGCACATTTTTGCGCGGGGAAGTTATTATTGGAGACTTGAAGTATTCCAGCGGGCCGAACAACCAAATGCCGTCCATTAAGTTGGCAGATCACTTGAAAGAGTTGGGCTTGCAAACAGTTCGATTCAAAACAGGTACACCGCCTCGAATTAATAGCAATACGATTGACTATAGCAAGACGGAAATTCAGCCAGGAGATGACGTGCCGCGTTCATTCAGTTATGAAACGACAGAGTTCATCATGGATCAATTGCCATGCTGGCTTACGTACACGACACCTGAAACGCATGAAATCATTAACGAAAACCTTCATTTGTCTCCAATGTATTCGGGGATGATCAAAGGTAAAGGGCCAAGCTATTGCCCATCCATTGAAGATAAAATCGTTCGTTTTGCAGATAAATCAAGACATCAAATTTTCTTGGAACCTGAAGGCCGCAATACGCGTGAAGTGTATGTCCAAGGATTGTCTACGAGTTTACCTGAACATATACAACATCGCTTAATCGCCAGTGTACCTGGTTTAGAAAAAGCGGAGATGATGCGTGCAGGCTATGCGATAGAGTATGATTCCGTTATTGCTACTCAATTATGGCCAACACTGGAAACGAAGAAAATTAAAAATCTATATACGGCAGGTCAAATAAACGGAACATCCGGTTATGAAGAAGCCGCTGCGCAAGGTCTGATGGCAGGAATCAACGCAGCACGCAATGTTCTTGGCAAAGATGAGGTCGTACTAGCGCGGAGTGATGCGTATATTGGGGTGTTAGTCGATGACTTGGTCACAAAAGGAACGAGCGAACCGTATCGTCTGTTGACGTCTAGAGCTGAATATCGTCTATTGCTTCGCCATGATAATGCAGACATGAGACTGACGGAAATTGGTTATCAAATTGGCATGATCAGTGAAGAAAGACACGAAAGATTTATTGCTAAGAAAGCGCAAATTGATGCTGAAATTGATCACTTGCGTAAGACTTCCGTCAAGCCGACAGAAGAAGTCCAAGCAATTATCGCTGAAGCAGGGGGCACCGCATTGCGTGAACCGATGAAAGCTGCTGATCTATTGAAACGTCCGGAAATGAAATACAGCGAATTACGCAAAGTAGTTCCTCCTCTTGAAGAGATAAATGAGGAAGTGGCGGAGCAAGTAGAGATTTTCATTAAGTACGAAGGATATATCGAAAAGTCTATGCAACAAGTAGAGCGAATGAAGAAGATGGAGAACAAGCGGATTCCTGAACATATCGATTACGATGCGATTTCAGGAATTGCAAAGGAAGCAAAAGCAAATTTAAAGGCTGTACAGCCTTTATCGATTGCACAAGCTTCTCGTATTTCAGGGGTTAATCCCGCAGACATATCCATCTTATTGGTCTATATTGAGCAAGGGAAAATTGCGAAAGTATCCGGTTGAGTATATGGCTGGCGCAAAGATGCGTCAGTCTTTTTGAAAAGGAATGAGAACATGACGGAAGAACAGTTTTACGAAGCATTACGACAGGAAGGCATTGAATTGTCCGATGTGCAAAAACAGCAATTCAAGCGCTATTTTGAAGTGCTTGTAGAGTGGAATGAAAAAATGAATTTGACGGCGATTACGGATGCGCCGTCTGTGTATTTGAAGCATTTCTATGATTCAATCACTAGTTCATTTTACGTGGACTTGTCTTCTGTTGAATCGATTTGTGATGTAGGCGCTGGTGCTGGCTTTCCGAGTATTCCATTAAAGATTTGCTTTCCGCATCTTCAAGTGACAATTGTAGATTCTTTGAACAAGCGAATAACTTTTTTAAATCATTTGGCGAATGAATTGAAGCTGGAAAAGGTGGCGTTCGTCCATGCGAGAGCAGAGGAATTCGGACGCGATCCAAAGTATAGAGAACAATTCGATTTAGTTACCGCCCGTGCGGTAGCGCGTTTGTCTGTACTATCCGAGCTATGTATCCCGCTTGCTAAACAAGGAGGACTTTTTGTCTCCATGAAAGGCGCTGCGGCTTCAGAAGAACTGCAAGACGCAACGAAAGCTGTTAAATTACTCGGAGCAGTGTTGCAGGAAGAACATGAATTTTTATTGCCAGTAGAAAACAGTGAACGACATATCTTTATATTTAAAAAAGAGAAACAAACGCCAAAGAAATATCCACGAAAAGCAGGGGTACCAAACAAAACGCCAATTACAGGCTGAACCTATAAAAATGTTTCACGTGGAACGGAAAAAGAGATAGAATTGTAAAAGGGACTAGTTTCGAAAAGGTGGTGCAGGGGTTGAAAAATACTTTTTCGCGCTTTTTTGGTGGGGGAGAGAAGATAGGATCGATAGAAGAGGACGTTCAGAATCTTGAAAAGGTAGAACAAATTGCAATTGATTTAATCAAACCAAATCAATTTCAGCCGCGAACAATTTTTAATGACGAAAAAATTGAAGAACTCGCTAGAACGATCCATACGCATGGTGTCATCCAACCGATTGTAATTCGGAAAATGGATGAAGAACAGTATGAAATCATTGCAGGGGAAAGAAGATACCGTGCGATGCGCAAGCTCGGCTGGTCTGAAGTCCCGGCTATTGTTCGTAACCTGAATGATAAAGAAACAGCTTCGATAGCATTGATTGAGAACTTGCAACGTGAAGAGTTGACGGCCATTGAAGAAGCATACGCCTATGAAAATCTGTTAAAGCTCCATGAACTGACACAGGAGGCGCTAGCTCAACGATTGGGAAAAGGTCAGTCGACAATTGCTAACAAGATGCGTTTATTAAAGCTGCCTGAAGAAATACAAGATGCAATTTTGAAACAAGAAATTTCTGAAAGGCATGCACGTGCTTTATTACCATTAAAAGAAGCAGCTCTTCAATTAGAAGTAATGGAAGAAGTGAAAATCAATCACTATAATGTGAAGCAACTCGAAAAACGAATCCAAGAAATTCTACATCCTAGTGAAGAAGCGCAGCCTGCCAAAAAACGAGCACCCCGTCGAAAAGCAGTCAGCAAAGATGTAAGAATTGCAGTGAACACACTGAGACAATCTCTGTCTTTGATGACGAAGAGTGGAATCGAAGTGGAATCAGAAGAAGAAGACTCAGAAGAATTCTAT
Organism: Sporosarcina aquimarina; assembly: GCF_019748715.1. Taxonomy (GTDB): domain Bacteria; phylum Bacillota; class Bacilli; order Bacillales_A; family Planococcaceae; genus Sporosarcina; species Sporosarcina newyorkensis. The sequence continues at coordinate 18,807 of NZ_JACLBZ010000029.1, forward strand.
ACTATCACGGTCAAAATACCTAAAAAGTGACGAACCAAAACTCTTGCTACTCGACTAGCAAGAGTTTTCTTATATATCAATAGAGTTCATCTAATGAAGATGATAAAATGATAGAGACAGTATAATAAGGTATTTCATAAATACAGTAAGCAAGTTAGGGTAGCCTGAACAATCAACAAGTCAGCTTCCCAATCCACTTCAACGCTTGCGGATGGCTCTCGCGATAAGCCTACCGCTTGTGAGGCGCTTACGTTGGTATTATGTTGAATAAATAGTCTTTGCTTAATAATAAGATGAGAATAAAAGGTTAGTTCATTTAAAAACTTTACCAGTTGATTGAAGTGGAAGATGGGAGACTCCATCTGGAGCGGAAATCAACGATGCACAATGACTACCAAAATAATTGAACTATGAAAGAAAGCAGGTGCGAGAGTGGGTAAGATTATCGCCATAGCAAATCAAAAAGGAGGAGTCGGCAAAACGACGACTTCTGTAAACTTAAGCGCATGCCTTGCCCATATCGGCAAAAAAGTGCTTTTAATCGACTCCGATCCTCAGGGCAACGCAACGAGTGGAGTCGGCATCAATAAGGGAGACGTGCAAGACTGCATCTACAGTATATTGATTGATGACGTACCTGTAAAAGACGTCATCCTTCAGACGGAAATTGAAAATCTTGAGATTATCCCTGCGACCATCTCCCTAGCAGGGGCAGAAATTGAATTAGTCTCTACAATTTCTCGTGAGGTACGGATGAAACACGCCATACAGGATATTAAAGATCAATATGACTACATCATCATCGATTGTCCTCCGTCGCTTGGTCTGTTGACGTTAAATGCACTGACAGCTTCTGACTCGATCATCATTCCAGTACAATGTGAATACTACGCACTGGAAGGGCTCAGTCAGCTGCTCAGCACCGTCCGGCTCGTGCAAAAACATTTGAATGACTCGCTTTATATTGACGGTGTATTACTGACAATGTTCGATGCACGAACGAATTTGGGAATTCAAGTCATTGAAGAAGTGAAAAAGTATTTTCAAGACAAGGTGTACCGTACGATCATTCCGCGAAATGTTAGATTAAGTGAGGCACCGAGTCACGGTAAGCCGATTATTATGTACGATTCAAGATCAAAAGGTGCAGAAGTCTATTTAGAGCTGGCAAAGGAAGTGGTGGAGAATGAGTAAGGGTCTAGGTAAAGGGCTTAACGCATTGTTTCCTGGTGAGTCACTGGAAAAAGTGGAACTTCTGCGTTTGAACAGCATCATAGAAAATCCATACCAGCCACGGAAAGAGTTTGATGATACATCGCTTTCGGAGTTAAGTGAATCCATTAAAGAACACGGTGTGCTACAACCGATTATCGTACGAAAAACAGGGACGCAATACGAAATTGTTGTAGGGGAAAGAAGATATCGTGCATCGAAGTTAGCGGGGAAAAAAGAAATTCCAGCGGTCGTCCGCGAATTAACAGATGAACAATCGATGGAAATGGCTATCTTAGAAAACTTGCAAAGAGAAGACTTGACTCCGATTGAAGTTTCAGAAGCCTACCAAAAGCTTATGGAAAGTCTGCAACTCACACAAGAACAACTAGCTTTTCGCCTTGGAAAGAGCAGACCGCATATTGCGAACCACGTCCGATTGCTCGCATTACCGGAGAAGGTACGAAAAGATATATCACAAGGAAATCTGACGATGGCGCATGGGCGGACTTTATTAGGTCTTCGAAAAAAGGAACAAATCCTATTAATTGCAGAAAAGACAAAGAAAGAGCACTTAAATGTTCGCCAATTAGAGAAGCTTGTACAACAATTAAATGAAGATGTTCCACGTGAAACAAAAAAAGAAAAGAAGAAAGATTTGTTCATTGCAGCTCAAGAAACTACACTAAGAGAACAATTTGGGACGAATGTAACGATTAAAAAGACAAAGAATAAAGGAAAAATTGAAATCGAATTTTTCTCAGACGAGGATTTTGAACGAATCCTTGAACTCTTGAATGATTAATAATTCGTCAAATACCTATTTTGCGAATAAAGCAAAATAGGTATTATTCTGACTGAAGAGGACACGGATGTGACTGCATGATATTATTTGGATCGGTGTTTAATGTGCTGACTATTGTGGTAGGTACATTGATTGGGCGTTTTTTACATGGTATACCTGAGCGAATGAAACAAACGATCATGTATGGGATCGGACTAGCAGTAGTAGCAATTGGTTTGCAAATGACGTTCGAGTCCACACAAATCGTCATCGTAATTATCAGCATCGTGATAGGAGCAATCATTGGTGAGTGGGTAGATTTGGATCAAAAGATCAAACGACTCGGCCAATGGATTGAAGGAAAGCTGCCGGCAAGAAAAGAAGGCCCAGGTATAGCCCAAGGTTTTGTGACCGGCACACTTATATTCTGTGTAGGTTCTATGGCAATTATCGGTGCCATAGACAGTGGGCTTCGAAACGATCACAATGTACTCGTGATGAAAGGGATTTTGGATGGTTTTACTTCTATTATTTTAAGTTCTACATTAGGGATTAGCGTGGCTTTTTCAGCTGTTCCAGTTCTTCTGTATCAAGGTAGTATTACGTTTCTTTCAACGTTCATTAGCCGTTTCGTTCCAGATGATTTGTTACAGTTCTTTATATCTGAAATGACTGCGACAGGTGGGCTAATGATTGCGGCAATTGGCCTGAACTTAATCGGCCTGACGAAGATGCGTGTGGCGAATTTTATCCCTGGTATTGGTGTAGTTGCCATCCTGGTGACGATTGTTTATGCTTTTTGAAGTTTGCCGATGATGTGCTAGTTGTAAAGCTCGGCCAATCATGCGGCTCATTTCAAAAGGAAGATGCAAACGGGTACTTTGTAAAACGGCTTGTTCCATAAAACCAGCAATGTTGACGATGCCTTTAATTGAGACATCGCCGATTGGAGGAAGCTCTTTGCCCACTGCTTTTCCTGGTGAAATTGGTCCGCTATGGAACAATAGATCACCGACTGCGTCCCTTTTACTAAGACACGCGTCAATAGCAACAGTGAATGCATCGGGATAAATCTCGGTTGTTTGTTTGATTCGTTGTTGTAAATTTAATGCATGAAGAGGTTCCCTTAAAGTACCGATCACCGGGTAGGGAAATAAGCTGAGTTCAGATAAGTAGGAGCCAGTCAACGGACCCAGGGAGTCACCTGTTGAACGATCTGTCCCGATACAATAGAAAACAATAGGTTTTTGGTTAAAAGGGATATGCTCTGCGAAATAAGAACTTAATTTCCAGACAACACCGGTTTCTTTGTGGGGAATACGGTAATGATAAGAAGACTCAGCAATATACATACGGAAACACCAGTCCTTTATAATTTTTATACGTTAGGGTACTGTGGTAAAAAAATGTAAGTACGTATTGCTGTGCAGTATAACCTGGGGGATTGAGGTTTATACGAAAGGAGGATTTCTTTCAATGGCAGTGTCTACAAATACAGAAGTGAAAGAAAACCTGGAAGATGTAGGGGAAGCGTTTAAGCAAGTGAATAAAACATTATTTGATTCGGATTTTTGGATCAGTACCGGCTTCTTTGCGCTACGAATCTTTTTGATTGTCATGATTTCTATTGTGTTGGTAAAGGTAGGACATATGCTGATCCGCCGATTTTTTTCTATTAAATTAAAGAGTCCAATGCGTAAGAATGAACGGCGTGAAAAGACGATGATCAAGCTGTTGGAAAACGCATTGACGTATGTCGTGTTTTTTTCCGCGATGCTTTCCATTTTGACGGAGTTCGAAATTGATGTAAAAGGACTTCTAGCCGGAGCTGGAGTTCTTGGGTTAGCAGTTGGTTTTGGAGCACAAAGCTTAGTGAAAGATGTCATTTCAGGTTTTTTTATTATCTTCGAAGACCAATTCGGCGTGGGAGATTACGTACGCATTAATTCTGCCGAAGGAACAGTTATTGAAATTGGTCTGCGAACGACAAAGATTGGTTTATTCGGAGGCGAAGTATTTATCGTGCCGAATGGACAAATTGGCGAAGTTATAAATTTTTCGGTGACTAACTCTATGGCCATATTGGATATCGGGGTATCTTATGAAACAGATATCGACCATGCAGAAGAGCTGATATCCGAGTTTTTAAAAGGATTGCCAAAAGATCGCTATCCGGAAGTGATTGGCATTCCGGAAATGCTTGGCGTTCAAAGTATCGACCCATCCAAAATCGTGTTACGCATTGTAGCTGAAACAGAGCCTGTTGCAAATTTCAGAGTGGGAAGGAAGTTACGTCAAGATTTAAAGAAATTCATGGATCAAAATGGAATTGAACTGCCTTATCCAAAAATGGTGTTATTCCAAGAGAAGATGGAAGGGGATTCGCAAAATGGCGGAGAAAGAGTTTGATTTGCATGACGTGGTGGAGATGAAAAAACCACATCCTTGCGGCAAGAATGCGTGGAAGATCATTCGAATGGGTGCCGATATCCGAATAAAATGTGAGGGATGCGGGCATAGTGTCATGATTCCACGTAATGAATTTGCCAAAAAGATGAAAAAAGTTCTTCTGAAGAACGAGTCTTGAGAACAAATAGACATTCAAGCATATTGTCCTTATAATGAAATGGTTGACTATCGAATAATGCAAGCTTTGGATAGATGAGAAAGGTGTGGGAAGAATGGCGTTAACAGCTGGGATTGTAGGTCTTCCGAACGTGGGGAAATCAACATTATTTAATGCAATTACAAAGGCAGGAGCGGAAGCGGCAAACTATCCATTTTGTACGATCGATCCGAACGTAGGGATCGTTGAAGTACCAGATGAGCGTTTGGATAAGCTGACAGAACTCGTTGTTCCTAAAAAGACTGTTCCGACTGCATTCGAATTTACTGATATTGCAGGAATTGTAGAAGGCGCGAGTAAAGGAGAAGGATTGGGAAATAAGTTTCTTTCCCATATTCGTGAAGTCGATGCAATCTGCCAAGTAGTCCGTTGTTTCGTGGATGAAAATATTACGCACGTTGCAGGTAAAGTGAATCCGATTGATGATATTGAAATCATTAATTTGGAATTGATCTTAGCGGACATGGAAAGCGTGGACAAACGTTTGGCGCGCGTTTCCAAAATGGCGAAGCAAAAAGACAAAGCGGCTATGATCGAAGAACCAATTTTATTGAAGTTAAAAGAAGGCTTTGAAAACGAATTGGCAGCGCGTTCTGTTGATTTGACGGATGATGAATATCAAGTGGTCAAGGGCATGCATTTATTGACGATCAAGCCAATGCTTTACGTTGCAAACGTCTCGGAAGATGAAATTGCCGACGCTGACAATAATCCGTATGTTCAGCAAGTGCGTGATTTTGCTGCGAAAGATAATGCAGAAGTCATTGTCGTATGCGCGAAGATTGAAGAGGAAATGGCAGAGCTTGAAGACGATGAGAAGGAAATGTTCTTAGAGGAACTCGGCATCAAAGAATCAGGACTCGATCAATTGATCAAAGCAACGTATAATTTGCTTGGATTGGCTACTTATTTCACGGCAGGCGTTCAGGAAGTGCGTGCATGGACGTTCCGTAAAGGCATGAAAGCTCCGCAATGTGCGGGCGTTATTCATACCGATTTCGAACGGGGCTTTATTCGGGCGGAAACGGTAGCTTACGATGATTTAGTAGAGAATGGGTCGATGGCAGCAGCGAAAGAAGCTGGAAAAGTCCGTTTGGAAGGTAAAGAATACATCGTTAAAGACGGCGATGTTATGTTGTTCCGTTTTAACGTGTAATTGGGGTATTTGAAAAGCTGTTTCCTTATCTTGATAGGGAAACAGCTTTTTTGTACATTCATTCAGTACTATAAATGTAAAGCTTCGGCAGCTCGGGATCATCTTTCACCATGGCGTTATCAGGAAACTTCTTCAGCTCTTTATACATTGCAAAATCCCCGGCTGCCCCGCCAATCAGTAATGCACCCAGCATCAGCAAGACACCGTCACCTATATAGAGCGCAATTACAGCCGGTAAAATCCCTGTCATCCAAAAGGGCAGTAATAACGCTTTACGAATTCCTTTATTGTCCATTAATTGATCTGCCGTGGCATAAGCAATTCCCATTTTTAAATTGACTCCGTAGTCCATGTTCTTCCAAGGTACTTTGCAAAAAACACGGAATCCCAGCAAATGGAAAAACTCATGTACCACAATTAAAATAAGATATCCGATAAATCCATAAATCAAATACCAAAAAGAAAAGGTCAACTCCAATCCGCCTTCTAGCAGAAAACGAATCAGGAAAAGTGCGAGAAGTGGAAGGACTGTCAGCCAAATACTCTCCTTCGCTACTTTTTGCAAATCTAATTCTACAATCACAGGATGTTGTTCTTCCATACGCAATCACTCCTTGATCCTCTCAGTATAGTCTATTAAGGGTTGATGTTTCAACGGAGTTGTGGTAATATCAACTGATGTGAGTAATATCAAAATTACTTACTCCTTGCCCGCTTGAAAAGCAGGGCCCAAGTCCATAAGGAGGTGACTATTGATGAGAAAGTACGAGATTATGTACATTATGCGCCCAACTCTTGAAGATGACGCGAAAAAAGCATTGATCGAACGTTTTGATAACGTCCTAACTTCAAACGGAGCGGAAATCATCGAGTCGAAAGAGTGGGGCAAGCGTCGTCTTGCATACGAAATCGACGACTTACGTGAAGGTTACTACCAATTAGTAACTGCAAACGCAGGTACTGAAGCAATCGATGAATTTACACGTCTAGCGAACATCAACGAAGGTATCATTCGTCATATGACTGTTCGTGTGGATGCGTAAGCTGATATAAACTAATTTAATCTGATGATGAGGGAGGTTTGATTCTGAATGATAAACCGTGTCGTTTTAGTTGGTCGATTAACGAAAGATCCTGAACTAAAGTATACACAGAGTGGTATTGCAGTGACTCGTTTCACTCTGGCAGTGAACCGTGCGTTCTCTAACCAGCAAGGAGAGCGAGAAGCAGATTTTATTAACTGTGTAGCTTGGCGTAAACAGGCTGAGAATATCGCGAATTACTTACGAAAAGGAAGTCTTGCCGGAGTAGATGGTCGTATTCAGACGGGCAGCTTTGAAGGACAAGATGGTAAGCGTGTTTACACGACAGAAGTTGTTGCAGACAGTACTCAATTTTTGGAACCGCGTAGTGCCAATCAAGAACGGCCACAAACGCCATCTTATGGTGGAGCGCCTTCTTATAATAATGCACCTTCGCAAGACCAAGGGTACAACCAGCAATCCTACCAACCGAATCAGCAAAATATGACGCGTGTCGATAACGATCCATTCCAACCAGGCGGCGGTCCGATTGAAGTAACAGATGACGATTTGCCGTTCTGATTGATAGGTTCATTCATACGCAAACAGGAAGGAGGACAACAATTATGGCACCACGTCGTGGAGGTCGCAGACGCCGTAAAGTTTGCTATTTTACTTCAAACAACATTACACACATCGACTATAAAGATGTAGATTTGTTGAAGAAGTTTATCTCTGAGCGAGGGAAAATGTTGCCTCGTCGAGTTACTGGTACAAGCGCTAAATACCAACGTAAATTGACGATCGCAATCAAACGTGCACGTATCATGGCACTTCTTCCGTTCGTAGCAGAAGAGCGGTAATATATAAACCGCCACTGACTGAATTATTCAGTCAGTGGCGGTTTTTTTATCTAAATTTACGAAAGTTTGGTCCATTTTACGTTAGTGTCAGTGAAGTAATCCCTTAAGAGTCGTCCATTTAGAATAATAGCTATTGATTGCGTAGTGTTCACTAAATGTCCTAATTAACTGGAAGTCATAGCTCCCTCTACTTTTGTTTTCAGAGTGAATCATGATACAATTAGAAGGATGAATGTAACAAAATTTTAATAAAGACCAGTAGAACATTGTCTGCTTACGGAAAATCCGTATGCTGGAACAGAACAAGTTGTGAATGAATTGAGGCGTGAAGGATATGCAAGATCAAGCAAGGAGAATTACGTACGGAGCGATGATGATCGCATTATTTGCCCTACTATTGGCGTTCACGATGTATGTACCGTTGCTCGGTGCATTGACGCTGCTGTTTATTCCGCTACCTATAACGCTGTATCGTTTGCGTTATGACCGGCTTTCTACATTGCTGGTGGCCGCGTGCACTTGGCTCATTACACTGCTGATCGGTGGACTGCTGTCGATTCCGTCAGCCATCGTATTGAGTGCTGTCGGATTTGTCATCGGAGATACAGTTCGTACAGGCAAATCAAAGCTTTATGTATTTATGGCGACAGGGCTGACGTTATTAGTGTCTTTGAGTCTATTGTATCTCGGTTCTGTATGGTTTTTTAAGATGAATCCGATTGAACAGCTATTGCAGCAATTCCAATCGATACAGGAAGAAGCATTGGTCATGCTTACCGGAATGGGGAATTCAACAAGAGACATAGAAAAGATGGTGGCTGAGGCGTTTACCTATTATCAAACGATCGTCCCGTCGCTGTTTATTTTATCAGTTTTTATAGCGGCCTATTTGTTTGTAATGCCAATTTTGGCGGTCGCTGCACGCTTACGTTTTGAAGTTCCTAAGTTTGCTTCCTTCCTTACTATGCGTTTGCCGTTTGCTACTGTGGTCGTCTATATGGTTTTGTTATTGATTTCCATTTTATCACAGACGGAACAAGGAACGACATTGTATCTTATGGAAGCGAATGCCATTCTCATCTTTAGATTCTTATTCTTCATACAAGGTTTGGCGTTGATTTATTTTGCATTACACACGATGAAGTTACCGGGAATCGTCAATGTACCGGCTACGTTGCTCGCAATGTTCCTCAGTCCGTTTACTGTAATGCTAGGTGTTATAGATATCGCCATCAACGTTCGTGCTTGGATAGGTAAAGACAAGAGAGGGTAGGAGATGAACTATTGAATTTATTTTATAAAAAACGAGCTATACGGACTCCGTTGGCAATCTTGTCACTCCTTGGAGCGGTAGGTGCTGTCTTGCTGATGCTTTACCAATTTTGGATTGGGCTGTTTTTCGCGGTCATTTTTGCAATGGCACTCGCGATGGCCTGGAAGATGGAAAATGAAAGTTATCAAGAAACTGAAAAGTATATTGAAACGCTATCTTATCGAATGAAAAAGGTCGGTGAGGAAGCGTTATTGGAACTCCCCATCGGGATCATCTTATTAAACGACAAGTACTTGATCGAGTGGGTGAATCCATTTGTCTCTTCTATCTTTCCGGATGAAACATGGATTGGAACCGACCTGTATGATATGAATGAAGGCTTCCGCCAAATAACGAAAGAGGACAATGAGCAGGAAGTCATCACACTGAATAACCGTTCGTACAGAGTATATTATAAACCGGAAGAGAAGTTACTATATCTATTTGACGTAACGGAGCGGATGAAGATCCAATCTCTTTATTACGAGGACCGTACGACCATCGGAATTTTGCTGGTAGATAATTATGATGAGCTATCGCAAACGATGGATGATCAAACTCGGAGCCGTATGAATTCCTTGGTCACTTCACTTGTCAACGAGTGGGCAGAGGAGAATGGTATTTTTGTTAAGCGTATTTCTTCTGATCGTTTCTTAGCGGTGTTCAATGAAGGTACATTGGAAAAGTTAGAGAAGACCAAGTTTGCCTTGCTAGATACAATCCGTGAGAATACAGCAAAGCATACCGCACCGCTTACATTGAGTATTGGTGTTGGAACAGGTACTACGTCTCTCACAGCTCTTGGTGAGTTGGCTCAGTCAAGTCTAGATTTGGTTCTAGGCCGAGGCGGTGACCAAGTCGCCATCAAGCATTACGATGGTAAGTTGAAATTTTACGGAGGTAAGACAAATCCGGTTGAAAAGCGGACGAGAGTGCGGGCGCGGGTTATATCTCATGCGCTGCGTGACTTAATCCAGGGCAGTGATCGTGTATTTGTCATGGGTCATAAGATGCCAGACATGGATGCGGTAGGTGCGTCAATCGGAGTACGTAAAATGGCGCGTATGAATAATGTAGAAGGCTATGTTGTTGTTAATTTTGATGAGTTGGATGCAAGTGTCAATCGACTGATGGATGAAGTTGAAAAAGACGAAGAACTATTTAAGCATATGCTTATGCCAGATGAGGCACTGGAATTGATGACAGAGCGTTCATTGGTGGTCATTGTAGATACGCATAAGCCAAGTATGGTCATTGACGAGCGTGTCTTAGAAAAGGCACAAAAGGTTGTCTTGATTGATCACCATCGACGTGGCGAGGAGTTCATAAACAATACCGTTCTTGTTTATATGGAACCTTATGCATCATCTACGGCGGAACTGGTTACGGAACTTCTGGAATACCAGCCGAAAAATGAAAAATTGACGATGTTGGAATCTACTGCAATGCTCGCGGGGATTGTCGTAGATACGAAAAGCTTTACATTGAGGACAGGAGCCCGGACATTCGAGGCTGCTTCATATCTGCGGACGAATGGAGCGGATACCGTATTGGTGCAACGCTTATTAAAAGAAGATATTGCAACGTATATCGAGCGTTCCAAGTTAATTGAGACCGTAGAGTTTGCGGGCGATGGCGATATTGCGATTGCGAAAGGACACGATGGTGTCGTCCATAGTTCAGTGCTCATTGCACAGACCGCTGACATCCTACTGACAATGCAAGGCATCTCCGCTTCCTTTGTAGTGGCTCAGCGTGCTGATGGAAAAGTTGGAATCAGTGCCCGGTCATTAGGTGAGCTAAATGTCCAAGTCGTTATGGAAGACCTGGGGGGCGGAGGTCATCTGACAAATGCAGCTTGTCAATTAGAGATAGGATCAGTTGAGGAAGCTGTCGAAATGTTGAGGAATACACTAGATCAATACGTGGAGAGGGGAAATGGATGATGAAAGTAATTTTTTTGCAAGATGTAAAAGGAAAAGGTAAAAAAGGTGAAGTAAAAGAAGTATCAACGGGTTATGCGCAGAACTTTTTGCTGAAAAATAAGATGGCAATCGAAGCAACGGCAAGCAATCTTAGCCAGTTGGAAGGCCAAAAGAACCGTGAAAAGAAAGATGCAGCAGCTGAACTGGCAGAAGCAAAGGAACTAAAAGAGACAATTGAGAAATTAACAGTTGTACTAAAAGCAAAGTCCGGTGAAGGCGGCCGACTATTCGGTTCTATTACATCGAAACAAATTGGACAAGCATTGGAAAAACAACATAACATCAAAGTGAATCGTCGAAAAATGGAGCTGCCGGATGCGATTCGTGCGCTTGGATTCACAAATGTACCGATAAAATTACACCCTGATGTAACCGCAACATTAAAAGTGCAAGTTACAGAAGAATGATAAGGAGATAATAGTTTGAACCAGATGATCGAACGTACACCTCCTCATAATAATGAAGCAGAACAGTCGGTCATTGGGGCTATATTTTTAGAACCACAGGCACTAATTACCGCATCGGAAATTTTATTGCCAGATGACTTCTACCGGATTGCCCATAAGAAGATTTTCGATACAATGCTTGTGTTGAGCGATAAAGGACAGCCGATCGATCTTGTTACCATCACCGAAGAACTAAAGGTGAAAAATGAGCTTGAGGATGTTGGAGGAATCTCCTATTTAACGGAGCTTGCCAACGCCGTACCAACCGCAGCGAATATCGTACACTACGCAAACATCGTAGAAGAGAAGGCTTTATTGCGACGACTGATTCGAGTAGCTACGGGCATTGTAGAAGATGGTTATACTCGAGAAGATGAAGTTGAAGCTTTGCTTGGTGAAGCTGAGAAAAAGATGATGGAAGTGTCCAACCGCAAAAATGCCGGTGACTTCCGTCATATCAAAGATGTTTTAGTAGAGACGTATGATAACATTGAATTGTTGCATACACGTAAGGGTGAGGTGACAGGGATTCCAACTGGTTTCCGTGACTTGGATAAAATTACGGCAGGCTTTCAGCGCAATGATTTAATCATTGTGGCGGCTCGTCCTTCTGTTGGTAAGACGGCTTTCGCCTTGAACGTCGCACAAAATGTGGCGACAAAGACGGATGAAAACGTTGCGATTTTCAGTCTGGAAATGGGTGCTGAGCAGCTCGTCATGCGGATGCTTTGTGCGGAAGGTAATATCGATGCACAAGTGCTTCGTACAGGGAATTTAGAAGCGGATGATTGGCGCAAGCTGACTATGGCGATGGGGTCCTTATCCAATGCCGGAATTTTCATTGATGACAGTCCAGGGATTCGTATCAATGAGATTCGATCCAAATGCCGACGCCTGCAGCAAGAGCACGGTCTTGGGATGATCATGATCGACTATTTGCAGCTTATTATGGGAAGTGGGCGCTCCAGTGATAACCGTCAACAGGAAGTGTCCGAGATTTCGCGTTCATTGAAGGCATTGGCGCGTGAATTAAAAATACCTGTTATCGCCCTTTCTCAGCTTTCCCGTGGCGTAGAACAGCGGCAAGACAAGCGACCGATGATGTCTGACTTACGGGAATCCGGAAGTATCGAGCAAGACGCCGATATCGTATCGTTCTTGTACCGTGAGGATTATTATGACAAAGAAACTGAAATGCAGAATATGATTGAGATCATCATAGCCAAGCAGCGTAACGGTCCGACCGGTACGGTGACGTTGGCTTTTGCAAAGGAATACAATAAGTTCTTAAATATTGACTGGAGTCAGCATGAAGCACCTCCATCCTATTGAGCGACAACACTTCTTTTCTCTAGATGTTTAGAAAAGGAGTGTTGTTTTTTCACTATCCACCGAACATGTATTTCCCGGGAAATAGCAACATGTGGTAGCTACTTGAAAAAAGTGCGATTTGAGTGTAATCATGATAGAGTTAAAGGATATGGAAAGATTTTTTCTTTGTAGCTAATTGTCTATAAAACCGATTGCCAAATTGGCAGGAAAGGAACAGACCATGCAAAATAAAACAATATTCATAGTAGACGATGAAAAACCCATCGCAGATATAATAGAATTTAATCTGAAAAAGGAGGGCTTTACGGTTTTTTGCGCGTATGACGGAGAAGATGCGATTAACCGCGTGGAAGAAATTCAACCGGATCTTATGCTGCTCGACATCATGCTGCCAAAGCGTGATGGTATGGAAGTATGTCGGGAAGTCCGTAAGAAATATGATTTTCCGATTATTATGCTGACAGCTAAGGATTCAGAGATCGATAAAGTATTAGGACTAGAGCTTGGAGCAGATGATTATGTCACTAAGCCATTTGGTACTCGTGAATTAATTGCGCGTGTAAAAGCGAACTTGCGACGCCATGCGAGAACAATGGAAGAAGACAAGGAAGAAGCGACAAATGATATTACGGTCGGACAGCTTGTCATTCAGCCAGATGCTTATTTTGTACAAAAGCGCGGTGAAACGATTGAACTAACACATCGTGAATTCGAGTTGCTGTTTTACTTGGCAAAGCATATTGGACAGGTGATGACTCGAGAGCACTTATTGCAAACAGTATGGGGCTACGATTATTTTGGGGATGTGCGAACAGTCGATGTCACGATTCGGCGTTTGCGTGAAAAGATTGAAGACACGCCGAGTCATCCAAGCTGGATTGTCACAAGACGTGGCGTAGGTTATTACTTGCGCGACCCGGAACAGGAGTAAGTCACTATGCAGAAAGTTGGCTTCTTCCGGTCGATCCATGTCAAGTTCGTCTTGATCTATGTTTTACTCATTCTCGTGGCGATGCAGATTATCGGGCTTTATTTTGCTACTACGCTAGAAAAAACACTAAAAGAAAACTTTACAAATTCGATTGTAGACCGGATGAATTTGGTAGAGTTCAGTGTGAGGGAAGAAATTACGAAAGAACGGGAAGATGGCGAACCCACGCTCGAACAAGGCTTAAAAAATGTTCTCACTGAGTTTACTTCAGATGATATTAAAGAAATACAAGTCATTAACCCAAAATATCGTATTTTAGCTACTTCTTCATTTGAAAATCAAATGAGAGTCGGACAGCATTCAAATAATGACAGTGTACGGAAGTCCATCACATCTGAAAGTATTAAAGATGTCATCACACTCGATCCTCAATCGCGTAAACGAGTCCTTGCGTTAGCACAACCTATATTCAATGGGAATGAAATTATCGGTTCGCTCTACGTCGAAGCCAATATCGAGACCGTCTTTCAGCAAATCGAACAAATTAATCGAATACTAGCTGGAGGAGCCGCATTTTCGCTTACCATCACGATTATCGTCGGGATTTTCATTGCGCGGACTTTTACTCGTCCCATCTCGGACATGCGGCGACAGGCACAGGCAATGGCGAGCGGAAACTTCATGCGAAAGGTTAAAGTGTACGGAACCGACGAAATGGGTCAGCTGGCAATTGCGTTTAATCATTTGACCAATCAACTGCAAGAGTCGCAATCAACCACCGAGAGTGAGAGGCGAAAACTAGCCTCTGTTCTGGAAAATATGACGGACGGAGTTATTGCGACCGATCGAAAAGGTCGTGTCAGTTTGATTAATGATTCTGCACTACAGATGCTTAACCTAACGACGGATTTGGTGATTAACCGTCCAATTGCTAGCATTCTGGGCATTGAATCAGAGTATACATTTGAAGAGCTGATTCAAGTAAAAGAGTCGATTCCTCTAGATTTCAGTACGGAAGAGCAATCTTATATTTTACGTGCAACGATTTCTGTGACGCAACGCGAAACAGGCTTCGTCAACGGTTTAATTGTCGTATTGCATGACAATACGGAGCAAGAAAAGATCGACATGGAACGCCGTGAATTCGTTTCAAACGTCTCCCATGAATTACGTACACCGTTGACTACGATGCGCAGTTATTTGGATGCATTGGCTGAAGGGGCATGGAGAAGTGAAGAAATCGCACCGAATTTCCTTCACGTAACACAAAATGAAACAGAGCGGATGATCCGTCTCGTTAACGACCTACTGAAGCTATCTCGAATGGACAGTAAGGAATATGAGCTGAATAAAGAATGGGTAGAATTCAACCGATTCTTCAATGCAGTCATCGAACGTTTTGAGTTCTCCAAGTCACAAAATGTACACTTCACACGCAACCTATATTCAAGCAGTTTATTTGTCGAAATTGACACCGACAAACTAACTCAAGTACTCGACAATATTATTTCCAATGCGTTGAAATATTCACCAGACGGCGGGGAAGTCCGTTTTGGCGTTACAGTTTCCGGTGATCATATTAAAGTTATGATCTCAGACGATGGGATGGGAATCCCCAAGTCGAATGTGAATCGCATTTTCGACCGTTTCTATCGAGCGGACAGAGCACGCTCTCGTGCCCTTGGTGGGACAGGTCTAGGTCTCGCAATTGCAAAAGAAATGATTGTTGCACATAAAGGAAGCATTTGGGCTCAAAGTGAGGAAGGAAAAGGGACAACGATCTTCTTTACATTGCCATTTGAACAACAAGAGGACGGTGAGTGGGATTGAAGTATATTGAAACAATCAAATCCATCATATTACTGTTGCTTGTCCTTCTGAGTGTAATGTTCACCTTCACAATTTGGACGTTCACTCCAAATTATGAACCGATGGAACAATTACAGACGGTTGATATTTCCATTGCCGAAAAGAAGACGATAGATGAGATTATCAAACCGTATAAAGTGATTACTAATTTGAAAGATCAGGTGCTAGGTTCTGTTGATTCTGGCAAGATTAATACGATCCTTTCAGAGATGGGTACTTGGAATTTGACAAACTTGCAGAGAGTGAATCAAGACATGACGAAATTGGATATTTCACAAGTGTTGCGGCAGCCAAGTCAGATGATACTTTACTTCCAAGGCGAAGTCCCAATTCTTGTCTATGATAATGTACTATTGATCGACGATACTAGTATTCCGGAGGATACATTCAATCGACTGGTCATCGACTGGAGTCAATCCACTCAACTGCCGACTGTTCATTTTTTAAGTGAAACAAGTGGCATACATTATCAAGCACAAGTCAGTTTGCCGAATAGATCAAGCTTTCTACGCAATATTGTTGATGTTGGTCAGTCGTTTGCCGAGTATGCTGAAATTGATCGGGGCAACGCACCATTCTTGGCAGTTTCAAAAGATCCAGTCACTATTAAACGGTATACGTATTATCAAGAAGAGGTTAATCCAATTCAATTTCGAAATGCATTATTCAGTGATCCGAGTGCTGTCCGACGCAATCAAACCGATACCAACATAGAAGAGTATGTTGATGACCATCGTGCGCGAATGGACGTCAATACGAAGAATAAAACACTGACCTATGTCATGCCGGTCGCGGAAAGTCAGGAAATTGCAATTCCTTCAGAGCTGCTTGTAAACACAATTGATTTCATCAATGAACATGGTGGTTGGACGGACGACTTTCGCTATGCATATATGAATCCCATTTCCCGCTATGTTAAATTTCAGTTATATGTGGACGGTTTGCCAGTCTATAGTGATCAGTCCGGCACAAATGAGATAATAGAATACTGGGGAGAGTCTCAAATCTACAAATACATTCGGCCGTATTACAAACTTGTCAATTTTGAGACAGTAGATGAAGAACTTCCGTCAGGTTTGGATGTGGTAGAAGCACTCAAAGAGTCTGACGAATTGGACTTTGATTTGATTGATGAAATCTCCACGGGTTATTACTTGATTCATGATGAAAATAGCAGATTGCTCATTTTGCAGCCTTGCTGGTATTATCTGATCAAAGACAACTGGTTCCGCTTTATACCAGACGGCTCTTCTGAAGGAGGTGACCGGGTTGGATTGGAATAGAACCAAAACGATCTTTATCATCGTCTTTTCAATTTTGAATATTTTCTTGTATTCTTTATACGTGAATCGCCAAATGGATGTCGGGGATATGCAGGTCATTGGAAAAACTTCTTTGGAAGAAACGTTGCAGTTAGAAAATATCACCTACAGTCCGATTCCGTTCACTAAAAAGGAAGTCTCTTATTTATCAGCCCATATGGCTACATTTACTGAAGAAGATCTGAAGCAATTAAATAATCAGTCATTTGTACTGATTGATAAAACACGTTTGCTTTCTCATCTGAAAAAGACAGTAAAGGCGAGAGATGGGGATGGCAATTATGAGTTCGATGATTTTCTAGCGAAGTATATTCTCAAAGGTGATAGCTACGCATTGTGGGATGTCGATGAAGAAGAGCAACGTGCTGTATTCTTTCAGCGAGTGAAAAGTGAAACCATCTTCTACAGTCCCAATGCAATGTTGGTTGTTCATTGGGATGACGAAGGGAACATTACGCATTATGAACAGCGTATGCTAGAGGATTTTGTCAGCTTCAATCACAAAAAGGAATTGTTGTCACAGGACGCTGCAGTAGGCTCACTTGTAACGCGTGGCTATTTGAAACCCGATTCTACTGTCGTACAGGTCAAGTCAGGATATTCTATTCTAGTCCAATTGACGGAAACCCAAGTATTTGCACCGACGTGGAACATTCAGGTAAAATTGAAGGATGGAACTATCGAAAACTACTTCATTAATGCAATTGAAGGAAAAGTGATTGAGTTCCAATCCGATCTACTAGAAGAACAGACAGAATAGGAGTTTTCCACATGCGTTTTAGCATTTTAGCGAGTGGCAGTACAGGCAACTCGCTTTATATAGAGACGGACGAGCATGCTTTTCTCGTGGATGCCGGGATGAGCGGTAAGAAAATCGAAGGCTTGCTCGGCTCGATCAATCGCTCCATGAAAGAAATAGATGCTATTTTTGTCACACATGAACATAGCGATCATATTAAAGGAATTGGTGTTCTCGCGAGGAAATACAAAACCCCCATTTATGCTAACGCAAAGACATGGTCAGCGATGGACGGTCTTGTTGGAGAGATTCCATTGGATCAACGTTTTCATTTCGACATGGAGACAGTGAAAACATTCGGGTCGTTGGATATTCAATCATTTGCCGTGTCTCACGATGCAGCAGATCCCATGTTTTACACATTCAATGAAGGGGATCGAAAGCTAGCTGTTATCACCGATACAGGATATGTCAGCGATCGTATGAAGGGTCATATCGCAGGAGCTGACAGTTTCGTCTTTGAAAGCAATCATGATGTAAGCATGCTGCAAATGGGGCGTTATCCATGGTCTATTAAACGTCGAATCCTGAGTGATGTCGGCCACGTGTCGAATGAAGATGCAGCTGTCGCGATGAGTGAAGTCGTAGCTCAAAAAGAGACGCATATTTATTTAGCACACCTTAGTTTAGATAATAATATGAAAGACTTGGCGCGCATGAGCGTGGCACAGACATTGGAGAGTTGCGGTATTCGTGCAGGCGAATATGTCCACTTACGCGATACAGACGCAGCAGAATCTACAGAGCTTGTACTTGTCTGAAAAAATGCGAAAAGCCTTGCTTTAATTAGTAAGGCTTTTTTGCATTTTCAATGATAGATTGGGGTAAAGTACATGTATGATATGTAATGAGAACGTTTGGATGAGGAGGAAATGCGAATGGATGATGAAAGAAGAGGGATAGATGGAGAAAGAGAGCTAGAAAGAGAAGAAACATCATGGCAGCCAATCCCGCCTGCCGAAACGAAACAAGAGAAAAAACGTAGAAGTGGTTTTTGGATGGGCCTGCTTGGTGGAATAATAGGTGGACTGATCGTTTGGTTGGTCGTAATGTTTGCATCTGATTCAACAACAAATGAAGTACAAGTAAATAAACCTTCTAATTTAACAGAGACACAACACAGCCAAGTTCCTATGGATATTTCAACAGAGATTACGGACGTAGTAGATGACGTAGCTTCGGCTGTTGTTGGTATTACCAACATCCAGACAGTTCAAGATTTCTGGTCGGCAAGGACTTCTGTCCAGGAAGCTGGGTCAGGCTCAGGCGTTTTGTACAAAAAAGATGGAGACAAAGCATATATCGTCACCAATCATCACGTCGTGGAAAATTCAGAGCAATTGGAAGTCAGCTTTGACGACGGAACTAAAGTAGAAGGAAAGCTGATCGGCAGCGACTTATGGACGGATCTAGCTGTAGTTGAAATTGATTCGAAACATGTAGATACGGTAGTGGAATTCGGTGATTCCGATGCGCTAAAACGCGGCGAGTCGGTCATCGCCATAGGTAACCCACTTGGACTAGGATTCGCAGGGTCTGTCACAGTCGGTGTCATTTCAGGGAAAGATCGTTCGATTCCAATGGATCTGAATAAAGATGGAATCATCGATTGGCAAGCAGATGTATTGCAGACAGATGCTGCAATCAATCCGGGGAACTCAGGTGGTGCACTGATTAATATGGCAGGTCAGCTGATCGGCATTAACTCCATGAAAATTTCACAGGAGACAGTAGAAGGAATCGGATTAGCAATTCCGATTAATATTGCATTACCGATCATTGAACATCTTGAGGAGACAGGGCAAGTGAATCGACCGACAATGGGTGTTTCCTTACTCGATCTTCAGCAAATTCCAAGTCAACAGCAGCAACAGACCTTGAATTTACCCGAGGATGTGACGGAAGGCGTGGTCGTAACAGAAATCATGCCGAATTCCCCAGCACTTGCGGCAGGCGTTAAAAAGTATGATACAATTGTTCAATTGGATGAGGAGAAAGTGACGGATATGGTCGCGCTTCGTAAATATTTATACAATAAAAAAGAAATTGGCGATCAACTGAAATTGAAAGTGTATCGTGATGGAAAACCAGTGGAGTTAGAGATGGTCTTGAAGGATGGCAACACATTCTAAGACTATCCACAACCTGAACAAATTACAATCCACATCAGGCATCGAGCAGAAACGTGCTACGGTGCCTGATTTTTTATGGAGTTATCCAATTGTGGATAAAATCTAAATAATGTGTATAGTATTGTGTAAAAGAAAATAAGTATATACTAGTAGAAAAGCTGGTTAGTGTAAGGTATAAAGCCTTGGCATTCATGGTTTTTGAAATTTTCTATTTTACTGGTAGACATGAAAGTTTTCATTATGAGAATAAAACTATAAAAGGTTATCCACAGAACAAGATAAGAATAGTTAGTGAATTTTACATGTAGTAGGGAACAAATAGTCGGGCACAATATGTAGAATGTGCTGTGGATATGTGTATAAGTATTGTGTATAACTTTTGGAGAGCGAGTGGATAAGTTGTGAATATAACAATTGTGACCGTGGGTAAGTTAAAGGAGAAGTATTTGAAGCAAGGAATTGAAGAGTATACAAAGCGGCTGAAAAGCTATGCCAAAATGCAATTAATTGAAGTGGCGGATGAAAAAGCACCCGAAACTTTGAGTGAAGCGGATATGGAAATTGTTAAAAAGAAAGAGGCAGATCGGATCTTGGCGAAGATTGCTCCGGATGCTTATGTAATTGCTTTGGCGATTGATGGAAAGATGAAAACTTCGGAAGAATTTGCTGCGAGTATAGAATCGCTAATGACATATGGGAAAAGTAAGATCGTGTTTGTAATTGGCGGTTCGCTTGGATTGCATATGAGCGTGTTGCAACGGGCGAATGAGAAGTTATCTTTTTCAAAAATGACGTTTCCACATCAGTTAATGAAACTTGTGCTGGTCGAGCAGGTTTATCGGGGGTTTCGGATTATTAAGGGAGAGCCATATCATAAGTAAAGGCGGTTATCGATAAAATAAGACGAGACTCGGTCAGTGACAGACACTAGACATAAATGAATTCAAAGAGAACCATAAGAAAAGTGCTTCCATTGAAGTAGAAAATGCGAAGCTTTAATAGTTTTCAAGGTCTATTTCGAAGCTGGAGATAGGCCTTTTAGGCGTTTCAGAGCAATCGAGATTAGTTAATATTGTAACTAATAGTAGGCGGGTGAGTGATAGTATCAGCATAATACCGGATAAAGTCCCAAAATTAATTAATTACTAATTTGAAATCATATTTTTGACTTCATATTTATAAAACTATATACACAGTGAAAAAAACATCCCTTTTCATCAGTTTTGAATTATTCACATGATTCTTTTATCACATAATAAAAGTTGTTTCCGGTCAAAAAGTCTTGAATTTAATGGAGTTACGTGAGATTATAAGGGAGCATAATTTTAAACTAAAACTATAGAAGTTAAAGGCAAACTGATCTGAAAGGGCAGGACGCAAAGCTTAGGGTCTAAAGTTTAGGGATTATTTAAAAGTCCTGCAATCTAAACAATGATCGCCTGGTTACCAAGTTTATGGATTAATATATTCCTTTGGCTATTCTATATTATATAGAATAGCTTTTTTAGTGTTTAAAATTACCTGGCATGAGTTTGGCGTCAAGATATAGTTAGAAAGGATTAAGAGATTCTTTAAGTTATCAATTTAGAAGCTTTGCAGTTGTTGGTAACTTACGCTTTGATTCACTATCATAAACAGAAAGAAGTGTAAAAATGAATAAGAAAAGAATTTCGTTCAAAGCGAAGTTATTGGTTTTTTCATTATTACTATCACTAGTACCAATTATTTTTATTGGAGTTTTAGTTAATAAAACAGTTAGCGAAAAAACCGAGGATGATTATATCAGTTTCAGCGAGAAAGAAATTAAACAGGTGGACAATGGCATTTCTCTATACTTTGAAACGATTAGAGAAAATGTCAATTTATTAGCTAATGACAATTCC
This sequence comes from Sporosarcina aquimarina, assembly GCF_019748715.1. GTDB lineage: Bacteria > Bacillota > Bacilli > Bacillales_A > Planococcaceae > Sporosarcina > Sporosarcina newyorkensis. The sequence continues at coordinate 40,481 of NZ_JACLBZ010000029.1, forward strand.
GTTTTAAATGCCGATTCAAGTATTACTTCATATAAAGATATAGCGGGAGATGCCTCTATTGATATGACCCCTTCAGAAAATGGGGATAAAGAGAAAGCCATTTTTAATGTGTTTTCTCAATTTAGTATTAATCACCCTAAAGCTTCTTATGTTTATATGGGCACATCGGATGGAGGTTATGTCCAATATCCCGAGGGACCAGTGTCAGCAGGTTTTGATCCTAGAGACCGTCCTTGGTATAGCACAGCTATTGAAGAACCAGGTGAAGTAAAATTAACAAGCGCCTATGAGGCAACTGGTATAGAAGGAATTATAGTAAGTAATGTAGTGTCGATTGAAAAAAATGGAAAACAAACAGGTGTGTTAGGTTTAGATGTAAGTTTGGAAGGCTTAACAGATATTATCAAGGAAATTAGTATAGGCGATAATGGTTATGTAATTCTCGCGCAAGAAGATGGAACAATTCTTGCACATCCAAAAGATCCTGAATTGAACTTCCAACCAGTGTCTAAACTAAACATACCTTCTTTAAAAGATCTAAGTAAAGATGGCTCATTTGAAGCTGAACTAGATGGAGAAGACTATGTATTAAACACAATCACTTCAGAAATTGATGGCTGGAAGTATATTGCTGTTATAAAGAAGGATGAAATTTTAAGTACCGCTACTTTTATTCGCTCAATGCTTTTTCTTATAGGCGGTATTTTTGCGATTCTTGCTGTAATCGCATCTATTGTTATGAGTTTACGGATAACGAAGAGAATTAAAAGTATTAGTGATTTGTCTTTAGCGATGTCAAATGGTGATTTGACTCAACAAGTCACGGTGAAGGTGAAAGATGAAATCGGGGATATGGGCGAAAATTTCAATACCATGTCTAACAGTTTAAAAGAAACAATAAAAAAAATTGCACATGAATCCCAACAATTATCTGCGACATCTGAGGAGCTGGCAGCCTCTTCAATCGAAAATCAAACAGCTTCCAATGAAATATCCGAATCAATTCAATTTGTTGCTACTGGAACAGATGAACAGGATGCTGCTATGAAAAATGCGGTAGGTATTATCAATGAAGTGTATAAGCATGTTGATGACGTGACAGTGAGCATGAACAATGTAAGTAATTCCATACATTATTCGACAGAAACTGCTATACAGGGCAGTGATGTCGTTGAGCAAACTGTAAATCAAATGGTTGAAATTGATAAAAACGTGAGTTCTTCCGCTGAGAAAATTAGCATGTTAAATGAAAAATCAAATGAAATTAGACAAATCAGCTTTATCATTCAATCAATTTCAGAGCAAACGAATTTATTAGCTTTGAATGCTGCAATTGAAGCTGCAAGAGCTGGCGAACATGGAAAAGGATTTGCAGTAGTGGCAGATGAAGTTCGAAAACTCGCAGAGCAATCCAGTAATTCAGCATTGCAAATCAATGAAATTATTCAAGATATTGAAGATGGCATTGAAGATTCGATGGGTCTAGTAAATCTAGGGGTAAGCTCGGCAAAAGAAGGAATGAAACTCGTGAATGAAAGCGGGAAAGCGTTTGGAGAAATTAAGGACTCCATTCTCGCTGGTACAACAAAAATATCCGAGGTTAACATAGCAATGGAAAACATGAAGAATCATATAGCTGAAGTGGTAGTTCACATAGAGGACGTTTCAAAAACGAGTATTGAAGTAAATAATTATTCTCAAAACGTCGCAGCATCTTCCGAAGAAATGAGTGCCTCAATGGAGGAGGTTTCATCGGTTTCTCATGAGTTAGCTAGGATGTCAAATGAATTGGAAGTAGCCATCCAGGAATTTAAACTGTAAAAGTATAATTTCTATCTAAACAATAACCAAAAGAATGTGTTAGATATCCTAACATTTTGATCCATTATATTTAACTTTGTTTATGATATACAGAAATGTTGTATAAAATGACCTCTGAATATTGTTATATAACTTTCAGGGTGAAAATTTTATAGTTAATTTGTTTTAGAATAGGGAGGAAACATTATGTTTAACATATTAAATCGAGTTAGAACCTTGATAGCTCTTATGGTAGTAGTAGCCGTGCTTCCATTGGCAAGTGTCTCTGCGGAAGAAACTGAATTTAATCCATTTGAAAAAAGTATTAGCGAAATTTCCGATGCTTTAGATAACAACCAAATTAAATCTGAGCAGTTGGTTAAGTATTATCTAGAACGTATAGAAGCATATGACAAGCAAGGTCCTGCGATTAATTCGTTCACTAATATTAATGAAGAAGCTATAGAGATTGCAAAGCAATTAGATGCAGAGAGACAAAGTAAAGGCAAAAGAAGTGTACTTCATGGTATTCCAATCGTTGTAAAAGATAACTTTGACGTCAAAGGCATGCCGACAACGGCTGGCTCTGTTGCACTAAAGGATGCTTATCCCGTAAAAGATGCTTTTGCTATTCGGAAACTTAAGGATGCAGGAGCCATTATCATTGGAAAAACAAATATGTCAGAGTTTGCAGCATCTTATGGTAGATTAGGATATAGCTCTTTGGGCGGTTTAACCTTGAATCCTTACAACCTTAAACGTGATGCTTCTGGTTCTAGCAGCGGAACTGCCGCGGCAATCACAGCAAACTTTGGTGTATTTGGATTAGGTACTGATACGTCTGGATCGGTCAGAGGACCATCTCATGTTACGGGACTTGTCGCTATCAGACCGACATTAGGTTTAATAAGCCGTGGCGGAATCGTTCCGTCCTCGTTAAATTTCGATACTGCTGGTCCAATGGCTAGATCTGTAGAAGATGTAGCGATTGCATTGAGTTTTATGGCTGGAGTCGATGATAAAGATGACCAAACCTTATCTGCAAAGGGACATATAGTTGAAGACTATAGTAAGTCCTTAGACAATACTGCTTTACAAAATGCAAGAATTGGAGTAGCTGTTGACTTTTTTGGAGACAACGCTGAGGTGGATACAATTACTAATAAATCCTTGAAGAAAATGGAGGAAATAGGGACGGAACTTATTCCGGTATCTTTCTCAGAGACGACACAATATCTTTGGACACCAATTATTGGGCCAATTAATGAAGCTAATTTTAAGTCTCAGTTAGAAGAGTATCTAAAACAGTTCCCTGAAAGTCAGCCGAAAACACTAGAAGAAATAATTAAAATTAGTGAATCACCAGAGGTTTTGAATTCAGCAACGCCAGTAAATCCAGCAGGTTTGGAAGGTCTAAAAACGAATTTAAAACAAGCGGCGTTTAAAGACACACCAGAGTACAATGATTTAGTAACAAAAGAGATATCTAAAGTACGTGATGAAGTACAATCAATAATGGAAAAAGAAAATTTGGATGCCATTGTTTTTCCAACAATGTCATGTCCTGCATCACCAAGATTCGATAAGGAAGACCCGACATATTTATGTGATGCCTATGACACGTATGCCGCAAGTTATGTAGCGTCTGCTACAGGATTCCCTGAGATTACTGTTCCTGCCGGTGCTACTGGTGAAGAACTGCCTGTTGGGATCTCTTTCATGGGGTTGGCATTTAGTGAACAGTCTCTATTAGATATAGCTTATTCTTTTGAACAAGCAACCAATGCTAGAACACTGCCTAAAACAACGCCTAATTTCGAAATGAATGCAGATGAAAAGCCAGCATTTAAAGATGTAAGTTCATATGTCGATGAAATTATGTATTTGACAGACAAAGGAATAATTAATGGTTATCCAGATGGAACATTTAAACCAAATGAGTCAATTACACGTTTACATGCTATACGATTGATTTTGAAAGAAAAGGGAATTGTCGACTATTCAGATGTTACTAACCCAGAATTTGTTGATGTTTCACCTGGTGATTATGGATACGAGGAGATTGCTAAGGCTGTTGAATTGGGTATCGTCAACGGAAAAGTTAATTCCCAAGGTGAAAAGTATTTCGACCCTACCGGAAAATTAAGCCGCTCGCAAGCGGCTGCAATCTTAGTGTTAGCTTATGATTTAAAAGGCACTCACCCAACCGATTTTAAGGATGTTCCCAAGGGGAATTGGGCTCACAACTATATTTCTGCGTTGGTAGCAAATAATATTACAACGGGTTATTCCAACGGTAAATTTAAGCCTAATATTAATATATCACGTCAACATTTCGCGGCATTTATGGCCCGATACCTAGATGATCAATTTAAGCCCACGAAGTAAAGGCCGATAGAGGCCTTTCTTCAATTTAGATAAAGGTTACACAAAAATTATAGAAAAGATTTAGGCTTCTCATAAGCAGTCAGAGCTTATGAGAAGCCTTTTGTATGTGTAGAATTACGGTCATGTTAAAAAGCTTTGGTTACTATAAACAAATTACAGGTTAATATGTTATGGCGAAGCTTATCATAAATAAGGCAATTCATAGAGAGGACCACCTGAAACGTTGACATGACAATGACTTAGGTGGTTTTGTCTTTTATATTATGTAAATTATCAAGTCAAGTTGTACAATGCTGAAGCAAAAGAAAAGTATAGCGATGGCTAATTGAACAAAAGATTAAAAAATATCATTTTTTTAGAAATACATATCGAAAAATGTCGGATTTTGTAGGATTCAATAGGTTTACCGTAAAATATCGACATAACTCTATTTTCTAGGTATGAAAGCGTTTACCAAGGAGAGAGGGAAACGGAATCATGCCGTGATTAGCCGGCTACATTCATTCGGCACGTAAGTAAAAAAAGACAAACTTTAACATAGGCTTGGTTAACCCGGCTCTTGATAAATCGGTTGAACGGTTCGGCTGAGGGAACTTATCAATGAAGCGGTAAAGGCTTTTTAGAAAGGTGAAGATATATGATTGAACTCAACCAGATTACAACACTGTTCCTTGCAGTAGCTCTCTATTTGCTTGGAATGGCACTTGTCAGCCGGGTCGGATTCCTTAACCGGTTCCTGATCCCGGCGCCTGTCATCGGCGGTTTGATATTCGCCACTTTAGCGCTCGTGTTGAAAACTACGGGGATTGTCGAGATTACATTGGATACATCGCTACAGTCGTTGTTCATGATCGCCTTCTTTACGACGGTCGGCCTTGGAGCAAGCTTCAAGCTCATCAAACTGGGCGGAAAGCTCTTAGTCATCTATTTGCTCTTGTGCGGCGTCACGGTGTTCTTGCAGAACGTCATCGGTGTTTCGTTTGCTCAATTGTTTGGAATTGATCCACTATTGGGTGTCATGGCTGGAGCAGTTTCGATGAACGGAGGACATGGCGGTGCTGCGGCCTACGGACAGACGATTGAGAACTTGGGCGTTTCCTCAGCCTTGACGATTGGAATGGCTGCCGCCACACTTGGCCTAATTTGTGGTAGCCTTACCGGCGGTCCGGTTGCGCGGTACCTGATTAAAAAACATGACTTAAAGCCATCAGCGGGTAAAATAGAAGAATATGTAGAAAATGATGAGAGGCCGATTCAAGAGTGGTCGTTCATGGTGCAAGTTGCCCTTCTCACGTTCTCCATGGCAGTGGGAACGTATCTTGGGGATTTGTTTACAAATGTGACCGGCTTCGTCCTGCCGTCCTATATCGGGGCGATGTTCGTAGCGGTTATTGTTCGGAATCTTACTGACCGCTTTGTAAAGGGTACGGTGAACATGAAGGAAATCAACTTAATCGGGGACGTTTCGCTTGCAATCTTCCTCTCGATGGCACTGATGAGCATCAAGCTGTGGGAAGTTGCAGATCTCGCACTACCGCTCATCGGCATTATACTCATCCAGGTTATCGTCATCGTCTTATATGCCGTCTTTGTGATGTTCCGAATGCTTGGCAAGGACTACGATGCGGCTGTTATGATCTCCGGATTCTTAGGCCACGGGCTGGGTGCAACACCGAACGCAATGGCGAACATGTCCGCAACCGTGAGCAAGTATGGTCCTTCTCGCACGGCATTCCTGGTCGTGCCAATTGTCGGTGCATTCCTTATTGATGTTGTATTTAGCGCGCCGATCATTATCACAACCATTAACTTGTTCAAGTGAGTTATTGGAATGACTGTTTCCAGATTAACTATCTCAATTTTATAAAAAAAGCTTCTAGCCCTTGTCTATCGGCTGGAAGTTTTTTTGTATAGGAAAGGATGAGGAAGATAAAGTTTTCATCCAGAAATGAGAATCCTTATGTTAATGTTTTTTATATTTACTAAGTCCACTTCTTGCTCACCTGTTAAGACAAGCTTATTTGTTGGCATATGTATTATCTCCTTCTAAATATTCTGAATATTTATTGGGAAAGTCGTATTTACATTAGCAACGGAGAACCTTATTATAAATAAATGTTATAAAAGGAAATGCCACGTAATTATATCTACTGTCATTAATCCCTGACCACGCATAGTTCCAGGTTTTTTTACAATACTAAGCATGCCGTAAAATATCTTATTTGCAGGAGGGAAAGAATCGTAAATGGCTAAGAATTCAAAACAAAGTTGGAAAAAGGATCATCCAGGCACTTTTTTAAGCAATTCTGTTCAGAAGGCTGATCGTTCGGTGAAGCAGGCGATGTCGCATCCTGAGGAGATAGCTGTGGAGCATGCTTTTAATTCGATAGCACGAACAGAAAAGGCATTAACGAAGGCAGAGCAATATGATGAGCGTATGGATTCCGTTCAACAAAACAAAGAACAGTTAGACATGATGAAGAAACAGTTGAACGAAGCACAAGAGATTGTAGAAGACCAATAAACGAAGACAACCCCCCCTCTAGGTTTTGTTAGCCTTTTGGGGTGATTTCTTCATGACCGTCAAATAACGAAAAACTTATCCTGACATTAAATTCCATAAAATATTCGTTGATATTTTTCAATTGAATTTAGAAATGTATTACATAGCTTTTAATGGAGTGATAGTAACTCTATCAGCTGCTCTAAATGGAAATAAAACGCGAGATAAATAGGTAAGCCTTATTTTCAGGCATAAGACCGGAAGCATTTCATTTTCCAATCGTCTTCTTGAAGACCCTCGGATTCTCCACATAGCTCCCGAGCACCCAACCACAATCCGTACAGATGAGATGGATCAGCTTATGACCTATTCCCATCTTTTTATAAGTTGTCACGCTTGCGTATCCGCTTTGAACTCCTTTTCCGATCGCCGATCCTCCGCATTGCGTGCAAGCTTTTACATTTGTAGGCTGCATTTATTCTCCTCCTCTCCTGTATACGAATCATTTCCTTTAAAAGATTCGAGCGCTTCTTTCTATAAATGTCTGTGTGGAATCGGAATTCTCATATTTCAAATGTATTAATAATGTAAAAATGAGTTGAATAATATAGAGAAAAAAGAAAAGGGTTAATTGAGACAATGAAATGCAAATAGTACTATACTTAGAACAACAGCTAAAACAGGAAAGGTGTTAGGTGATCCTATTGAATAATAACGATATACTTACTCGATTAAGATATGCATTGGATATAAAAGACACAGCCATGGTAGAGATTTTTGAGTTGGGTGGTATGGAAACGACGAAAGAAGAAGTTCAGAAAATGTTGTCGAAGTCAAAAGAAGATGAAGCGCAAGAAAATGAGTACGTTAAAGAAGTCAATAATACTATGTTGGAGTCCTTTTTAAATGGATTTGTGAGCCTGAAAAGAGGAGTGCAGGATATTAAGCCGGAGAACGAGCAAAACCAATTCTTAATGACTGACCGAAACGTGAATAATATCCTGCTCAAGAAGATGAAAATTGCACTTTCGCTCACGAGTGAAGATATGTTGGAGATCTTACAGGATGCAGGGGTTAATTTATCAAAAAGTGAATTGAGTGCAGTTCTCAGAAAAGAAGGACACCGAAATTATAAGGAATGTGGCGATCGATACGCTAGAAATTTCTTAAAAGGTTTGGCGCTAAGATATAGAGAATAGGAGTAGTAAATTGCTTGTCTGATTAAAAAAGGTATCTACGCATTATTGAATATAGGGTTCAATATTGCGCAGGTACCTTTTTGCATAACTTATTCTCCATTCTGTATAGGTCTCTCTAAGTTGCTATTTCACAGGTGATTTTTCTTTAATCATCTTCAACGTCGCTACAATTAGAAAACTAACAATGACCAACAGCAGCCAAGAACTTAATTTTCCTATGCCGACCAGCTGCCATGTGTCGCTTTGATTCGGATATTTCCAAGCGCCAAAAAACGTTGCGATGTTCTCTGCAACCCAGATAAAAAAACCGATAAGTACAAATGAAAACGCAAGGGGCATACGGTATCGTGTTCCGTTCACTGCATATGTGACCCAAGACTGCCAAAAAACAATTACAACCAGCGCAGACAACCACCAACGAATATCAATCCAATAATGATGAGTGAAAAAGTTTAAGTAGATGGCAGCGGCGAGTGGCACGACTGCCCAAAGTGGCGGCCATTTCACGAGATTCACATCCAGTCTCCTCCATGCCTGGCAAAGATAGCTTGCAACACTTGCATACATGAATCCGCTGTATAAAGGCACTCCTAGTATTTTGAAATACCCATCCTCGGGGTATGACCAGGATCCCATATTAACTTTAAATACTTCAAGGGCCAGACCGATCAAGTGAAACATAGTGATGACTTTTAATTCATCACGAGTTTCTAGCCCCGAACGCACCATCCACCATTGCATAAGAAGAAAGATGATGAGTAGCCAGTCGTATCGAGGCAGTATAGGCAGGGGAATGACTTGGGTCAAGGCTAAGGAGCCAAAGATAACGACTGGAAACAGGCAGGACAGGGCTTGCTGCCATCCAAAATGGACAAGTTGCAGCCAGGCTCTCTTGATCTGTGTTTTTACTGTTTTTTGCTGAATTAAGCTGTCTCTCATAGGGCACCTCCTTCTAGTTTCATTTATAATCTGGAAATATAAATAAAGATGAAATGTAGTCTCTGTGGAAGTTAGTATGACGATGAATGATCGGATAGGGTTCGCTATTTAGCGTGAATTGCCTGATTATGTGTTATATAATGAACGAGCAGATTACATAAGGGAGTGGTAAAAGTAGATGTTTATAAGAAATAAAGCATTTTATTTAATCTTTAGCCTGATGGCGCTGGCTTTTCTTTTAGTGGGGTGTGGATCGTCAACAAAAGACGAACAGCAGGAGGAGAAGACAGACGGGCAATCAGAGGAACAACCGGTAAAAGAAGCAGATTATTCGGAAGAAGTGGAAGAAAACCCGATTGTGACGATTACGATGGATAACGACGAAAAAATCGTCCTAGAATTAGATCCTTCTGTAGCTCCAAATACAGTAGCCAACTTTATTTCATTAATTGAGGAAGGTTATTACGATGGGCTGATTTTCCACCGAGTCATTCCAGGTTTCATGATCCAAGGGGGAGATCCTTCGGGAAATGGATCAGGCGGTCCGGGATATTCGATTGACGGGGAATTCACTAGTAATGGATTTAAAAATAATCTGAAACATGAACGCGGTGTTATCTCAATGGCACGCACAGGGGAACCAAATTCTGCAGGCTCCCAATTTTTTATTATGGCAGAGGATACGTCCCAGCTTGACGAAGAATATGCTGCGTTTGGAAAAGTAATTGAGGGCATGGAAATTGTGGATGCAATCGTTGCTACTGAAACAGACTCTTCAGATAAGCCGTTAGAAGATCAGAAAATGAAGAAGGTGGAAGTGGATACGAAAGGCTTTGACTATCCATCTCCGAAAGTGAACGACTAATGTAAGAAGGGTGTCCTAGTAGGTTTCGGGGCTTTTATAAATAAATTTAAGGTACCTGCATCATATTGATTTCCGAAATCAGTATGGTACAGGTACCTTTTTTAACTGTTATATGAACGTAAATGATAAGAACCAAACAAAAATGTATACGAAAATTCTTGCGGGGTATAAAATAGGGCAGTTAGCATTATGTTGCAGGAAGGATGATGCAAATGTTAAAAGCTTACGCTTGGCTAACATTTTGTGTGCTGGTATGGGGAAGCAATTTTGTTTTCGGAAAGATGTTAGTTGAAGTGTTTTCCCCCTCCATGTTAACCACACTCAGACTTTTATTTATCGTATTATTTCTAATTGGGATATCTGCTTACAAAAAGCAGTTACGAAAAGTTACGAAAGCAGACTTCCTTGCGCTGTTTTTTCTTGGAGTAATCGGCGTTTTCATCAATCAATGGTCATTTTTCGCAGGGTTGCAAACGGCAGACCCTACAACTTCTGCATTGATTTTAGCCACAGCACCTATTGTAACTGGCGTATTAGCGGCTATCTTTTTAAAAGAAAAGTTCACCATTCGAATGTTGATGGGATCAGTTGTTGCTCTTATAGGGATTTATTTTGTCGTGACCAGAGGGGGCGTATCTTCCCTGCAGATCGACAAAGGTTTAATATGGATTGTGATCACGATGATTACCTTCGCTATTATGGTTATAATGACCAGACTTCTTTCTCAACGAATAGACCCATTCACCATTACGCTCTATTCAAATGTTGTCGGTTTAGTGGTGTCAATTCCCTTCGCTTTTACATTAGATACTCCTTTGCGAATCAGCTTCGAGATATCAGATTGGGCTTTTCTGATTAGTACCGCCATTGTGGTGCACGGCATTGCGACATTGATTTGGAACAATAATATACGGTATGTCGATGCTTCAAAGGCATCTATATTATCTAATCTTGAACCTTTTGTCGCCATGGTAATGGGAGTATTACTGCTTTACAAACCAATCGCTGGATCAGAACTTTTGGGATCTTTATTTATAGTTGGCGGAGTCTTGCTTTCCACATATCAACGAAAGAAGCGTTAGGTGCCTGCGTACCAGAAAACGTGTTAGCAGGAACATCCATAAATGTTTGAACTAACACGTCAGTTTTTTACGGTTTTTTCATTACTTAAGTAGTTCTGGACGATTTGTTAGTGCTTTTATGTAAGGTGAAAAAAAACTAATAAATACTCCTGTAAATAGCGCGTTCACTAGCGTCCCCAGCCCGATTGCTCCATCAAATAATAAAGCAATGATAACGAGAATAAAACTGATCATGGCGCGGGTATACGTCATACTCAAACCCGTTAGCTTGGATAATATTAGCATGGAACGATCCATTGGGTTGGGCGCAAATTGGGATTGTAAATAAATCGCAATACCCAGACCTATCAATACAATTCCTGCTCCTGTACAGATCCATTGACCGATCCAAGTTCCCGGTGCAATCCAATCACGCAATAAAAATAACCATGCGTCAATTCCAAGGCCAGTGATAAATGCCGAAATTAATGCGTAATATTCAGGTCTTTTCTTCTCCGCAATGGCGTTACAAAAGACCATTGCTGCCCCAACGACAATTTCCCAACTGCCGATTGTTAAGCCAAATGTGCGGTATAAGCCAACAAGAAGGGCATCAAACGGTGAAGCACCCAGTGCGGATTGGATCGTTAATGTGATGCCTAACGTCAAAACAATTAGACCGGCAAGATAATAATGAAATCCGGCTTGCAGCAATCGCAAAGAACATAACCCCCTAGACGTGATAATATGATAAATATAGCAACGATCATCTAGTTCTGATTGTATAGTAACTTCCGGAATGTTCAAACATTGTAGGAACAGAAAGCGAGGGGTGTTCATGAGCAGACGTCTGATTGATGCCCATATTCATTTGGATATGTACGAAGACGGGGAAAGAATCGTTCTCCTAGACAAGTTAGAAGAAAGTTCGGTTGATGCACTAGTCACTGTATCGAATAATTTAGCATCATCCAATCGTCAATTGGAACTAGCAGGTTTAGACAATAGGATCAAACCAGCAATCGGATATCATCCAGAACAAGCTTTGCCGGCTGAGGAAGAGCTTCAAGCAATCCTGAACGTAATCGATCAAAACAGTCACCGGCTTACTGCCATTGGAGAAGTGGGCTTGCCGTATTATACGCGTCAAGAACAACCTGATTTAGAAGTAGAACCTTACATAGAAGTACTTGAGCAATTCATTCGAAAGGCGAAGGGCTATGAGTTGCCGATCGTGCTGCATGCCGTTTATGAAGATGCTGCTCTTGTTTGCGATCTACTGGAGTCTTATTCAATTGAAAAAGCACATTTTCATTGGTTTAAGGGAGAGGATACAATTCTAAAACGTATCCTAGCGAATGGATATGTCGTCTCCGTGACACCGGATGTCACATACAAAGTAAAGGTTCAGCATATTGTCGACCAGACACCACTTTCACAGTTGATGGTCGAGACAGACGGACCATGGCCGTTTGAAGGTCATTTTTCAGGAAAAGTGACACACCCTTCGATGATGCACAAAAGTATCCAAACGATCGCGGAAATAAAGCATTTGAATATAGATGAAGTCTATCGAAAGATTTATGCAACGACTATAAATTTCTATCGGATTGAATAAAAGAAGAGACGTGCCCTCGAAAAGTAGAGGGTTCGTCTCTTTTTATATACCGATTTTGAGCCCAACGTGGTCGGTTTAAGAGCAAAGTACAATAATCTTATAAGGTGTAGTCTGAGCAGGTATACTTCTTGTAGAAGCACCGTATACCACAATTAGATCGCGTCCGCCAATATCTCCATTAAAGGATTGGCCATTTTGTAAGATGATTTGAGTTTGCGGGGATAGATTCAGTCGCAGCGTTCCGTCACTACTTTCCAGACGACGGTTAAAATAGTCCACTTTCACATTTTGATATGGTGAATCTCTACTCATGACAAGTGCCCTGAATTGTGGTGGGTAGATAAGAGGGGCTGGTGCATTTGCATCGTAGAAACCAGTTACCTGATCACCTATCTCTACCATTACATGATCTACAAAATAAGTTGTCGGTCCTACTACAAAATTCACTATGTTTCCGTAACCGCTATCTACCATGAACAGCTTATAACATCCGGCTTCATTATCTTGGTCTGTTGAAAAATCATCAATCATCATTACAATTCCGCTAAAAGAATGAAATTCCATCATCCGACTCCTCGCGTTATTAATTAACTTCCTCTTTATAGATTATGTATTCCTCCCAGCTTGGTGAATGATTTGACTAGAACAATACGATAGTTAAGTCTTTTTAGAAAGGTTTGACATTGATACAATAACAGGATATATTAAATGATAATAGTTCTCATTTGTTGGCTCAATTGAATATGAATCTTCAATTGTCACACAAATGCCATGAGAAACGGTAGAAAAGTATAGTTTATCATTCGTACTTTCTACCATTTGTGCGATAATTTAGATGTGGAATTTTGCCCAGTTGTTGGGGCTTCCCTAGTGTCAGTTATTTTTTACAATGATTTATTGAAAGGAGATTTACAACAAGTGAAAAAAGGATTTATTTTTGTTTTACTTACAAGTTTTTTACTGTTTACTGTTGCCTTGCCAAAAGCTTCAGCACAGGTTGCGGATGGTACACATTCACTCGAATATCAAGTGAATCAGCCGGATAGTAACTCTGCTTCAATCGCCAATGATTATTTCGTAAAACCGGCGAAAGTAACGACTAAAAATGGAACTGCCACCGTGCAAATCACACTGAAAAACAGTGAGTGGATTACAAAGTTCGAACCGCCGGGCGGGGCGACTATAGTCAGTGAAGATAAAGAAGCCGACACACGTGTTGTTCAATTTACAGTAAGTGACTTGTCACAACCTATTAAAACGGCGATGAAAGTTGATATTGAAGATATTAATTACCATCATGAATACACAGTATCAATAGTTTTCGATGCGATGGAGGATGCTGCTCCGGTCACTCCGCCAGCTACGAATGAAACTAAAACAACTGAAGATAAGAAAGTAACCACAAACGCCACAACAACTAAAAAGCCAACAACTGAAGGACAAGTGGCAAACCCACAGACTAGTGACTCAGCGCCATACCTATTAATCTTTGCGTTAGCAGGTTCTGCATTTTTACTTTATAGAACTAAATTTAAAAGAAAACAGGGGGAACAATCATGACGAAAAAACAATCATCACGCGCAACGAAAGTGGTCCTTGCATCATTACTCGCAGCATCACTCTCCATTCCAACAGCGGCGTCTGCAAATATTGGAACAAGTGACAAGGCTGCGACTACTATTGCAGCTACAGTTGCAACGGATCAGGTAATAGATTTTCATGTATACAAACCAGGAACTAACGAGCCACAGCCCGCAATTAGCGGTCACATCGTCCCTCAAGGAAAGCTAATTGAAAAAGACGGTGAATATGAAGCTCAATTAACAATCCCGGCCAAATCTGCACCAATGATTGCAGGACTTCAGACAAAACAGGGCGAAACATATGTTGATGCAACAGAAGTAAAAAATGCAGACGGGACGATTACATACAGTTTCCCAATGGCAACGGATACCGTTTACCCAGGTAAAATCCATGTAGTTGTAGCTGCTGCCAATATGGATCATTGGTATGACTTCGATTTCAAAGCACAGGTTGCTAAAGAAGAAGCAGAGGCAGTTAAGAATGTAGCAGTGCAAGTGTTCAAAGATGGTACGAGTGAAGAATCGATCATGAAGAATTACATGTCACCTACAGCAAGCGTTAAGAAAGTAACAAATGGCAATGAAGTAACAGTAACATTTCCGAAAGGTCACTATATTCAAGAATTCAAAATCGATGGCAAAAAAATAGCGATTGCTACCGAAGACAAGTCAACAGATGAGCGCACATACACATTTAACGTGGCTGATCTTACAAAATTAGTTGATGCAGAGCTTCACGTTATCGTAGACGAAGCAGGCGTTAAATATGATTCAAATCACAAAGTTCAGATTGGCTTGGATGGTGTAAAACCAAGCGACAAGCCAGTTGTAAATCCAACTCCAAGTGCGAATCCTTTTAAAGATATTGACAAGGATGGAAATAAAGCTGCGATTCTAGCTCTTTATGAAAAGGGAATTGTTAAAGGTGCAGATCAATTTAACCCTCGTAACAACATTACACGTTCCCAATTTGCATTAATGGTAGCACGTGCGTTGGACTTGAACTCAACTCAATCTGCAGGATTTAAGGATATCGCTAACATTACAGACAAAGAACGCGTAGGTGCAATCAACGCGCTGGCCGAAGCAGGAATCGTCAAAAAAGGTGACAAGTTCAATCCGAATAACACATTGACTCGCCAGCAAGGCGCATTGATGCTTTATCGTGCCGTAAATTACGCTGCAGGAAAAGAAATGAGCTACGGAGATACAAGTCTATCCTATTATGCGGACAGAGCTCTTATAACAGATCCAGAGACGAAAAAGGCTTTCGCTCTTCTGTATGCGGGAGATATAATGACAGGCTCTAAAACGACGGACGGTAAGACAGTTATCAATCCAGGCAGCCCATTGAAACGTACACAAATGGCTAAGATCTTAAATGGTTCACTTGAATTTATGGAGAAATAATAAGTTTTAACATGTACTTCCTTTCGCTGTTCTACTCAGCGGGAGGAAGTTCCTGTCGTTTTATCTTTATTCAGCAGCACGCTGAATAATAGAAGTATGTAGGCTAAGATCGCCACATCCTGTGGCAACACCTGCATGACCTACATCCTGTAGGTCTAAGCACAATTCAAAATCTGGACGCAATTACGCCGAGGCATAATTGTTTTTCAATTAAAGGGAGCGACCGTTGGAAATGAGAAGAATAATCTATATAGCTTTGCTTACATCAATCATCTCTGCGCTGCTTCCTTTTCATTTTGGAGAATCTGTCGTAACAGCAGATGAACCAACAAAATTTAAGAATGGCGTGTATCAAGTTGAACTAAATTTTCTAGCACTTGAAGCGGTGGAACTGGGAGAGTTATTCAGCAAGCACGCTACGTTAATCATCCATGAAGGTCGATATGCATTGTCGGTTCCAATAAGGTTTGAAGGCGGCATCATCAATTCCATAACTGCAAAACAGCAGGAAACCACAATTAACTCCCTACTGGATAGATCTGAAAATTTAGTTCAGTTTGATATGAAAGATGTAAAACAGAAGATCGTGCTCGAAGGGACAGTAAAATTATCGGCAGATGAAAAGCCGAGAGTGTTTTCTCAGGAAATGGTAATTAACTTTGATTCATTCCTCGAAAGAGAAGAACCATCAATAAGTGACAGTCAACAAAGCCGTGACCTTATCAATTACACGCTATTAAAAGACGGCAAAGAAGAACTCTCCGTCATGCAGACATATGTAAACCCTGTCATGAAAATAATTGAAAAAGATGACAGCTTTTATGCACAGATGGAGATCATCCAATCATCTTGGATCAAAGTTCTGACGGTAGAGCGTCAAGGAAAAATGGTAGAGCCGAAAGTCATCTCACAGAGTGACAACACACGTATTATTGAGTTTGAAGTGGAAGATTTCCGCAAGAAAATCCGGCTTTGGGCTGAAGTGGAAATTCCTCAATTAATGTATTCGTCTAGCTACTTTACACAGTTACAGTTCGATGAAAAGCAAGCAATGAAATTTGAAACCAAAGTGGATATACCTGAACTGGTTACGTCGAATGAGACAAAGATACCTCTTGTGAGAAGGCCTGTACAATCACCTGAGTCAACACGGCCATCTCGTAAGGAGAAGCAGTCGAGTCCAACTGTCGCAACACCTAAAGAAGTTCCTGTAGAAGAGCAATTACTATTTGACCGTACTTTGGATGAACTGAAGAAAGATGAGAAACTACCAGTCAGACAGGTGGCAGAAGAAGAGGTGAAGGGGGATCAAATCGCCTATAAGCCAGATGAACAAGTCATACCCTTCAATTTATTAAAGGTCGGTCTTCTTTTCTTCGTCTGTATCCTATCGGGGATCTTGCTGATTCGTCGTATTAAGAATGGAAAAAAAGAAATGGTTAATGAGTAATGAGTGGAGGATCACAACGTGCAAAAAAAATGGAGAAATTTCATGCTCTTCGTAGCGATTATGGCATTATCCGTTGTAGCCGGGTGCAGTGGCAGCGATACCAGTAAAGAAACGGAAGCAGCAAGCTCGCCTGTTGAGAATGAAGCTGAAGAAACGAATGATCAACGAATCATAGCGGGGACTGTCGTGATTGCAGAAATTCTTGATAAATTAGATATTGATGCAATTGCCGTGCCAGAGTCTGAAAAGCAATTAGCCAGTCGTTTCAATGATCTTCCTACGATCGGCAATGCCATGCAGCCTGATATGGAAATCGTAAAGTCTCTGAACCCAACGGACTTTTTATCTGTTTCTACATTGGAATATGATTTGACGGATGGTTTTGAGCAATTGAACATACCGGCACATTTTTTAAACTTCCAAAGTGTCGATTCTATGATACAGGAAATTCAGACACTCGGTGAACGCTATGAACGGACAGAAAAAGCCGATAAGCTGGTTGCCGATTTGCAGAAAAGTATTGATGCAGTAGAAACGGTTGCAGCGAATAGAAAAGGACCAAGTGTGCTAATTTTACTTGGGATTCCAGGAAGTTATTTAGTGGCTACTGAAAATTCTTATGCAGGGGACTTGGTAAAACGCGCGGGCGGCACCAACGTAATGGAAGGCCAAGATCCAGAATACTTATCATCTAATACAGAATATCTTCATAACAGCAATCCTGATATCATATTGCGCCTATCACATGGAATGCCAGAAGAAGTCGTGGAAATGTTCAATGAGGAATTTCAAACAAATGATGTTTGGAAACATTTTGATGCAGTGAAGAACGATAGAGTATACGATCTTGAAGAAGAGCTTTTTGGAACGACAGCCTCATTGAAAGCACCTGAGGCGTTAAAGGAATTAATGAAGATTTTCTATCGTTAATTGATGAATTCAAGTGAAAAGGGAAGACCACCATGACAAAAAGAATTGTAAGTTATGCGGTAGTAGCTGTGTTACTCATCGTGACCATTGTTTACTCAGCTACTACCGGCAGCATTAAGATGGGTTTTTTTGAATTTTTAGGAGCATTATTTGAACCGGGTAACAGTCAGATGGAAGCAATTCGAGATTTGCGTTTTCCACGAATGATTGTTGCGCTATTTGCAGGTGCGGCTCTTTCCGTTTCCGGTGTTTTATTACAATCCGTTATGCGCAATCCCTTGGCGGACGCAGGTATTATCGGGATATCTTCCGGCGCGGCGTTTGTTCAGCTATTCATTATTTCATTCTTCCCGGCGCTCTTTTTCATGACGCCTTTATTTGCGTTCATGGGAGGGGCATTCGCTTGTTTTCTCGTCTTTGCCTTGTCATGGAGATCAGGTTTGAGCCCGCTTAAGTTGATTCTGGTTGGAATTGCGATCAATGCTATGTTTACAGGGTTAACGGAAGCGTTCATTAGCTTTGGGGGGTCGCTAAATGTATCAGCCTCGAGTGTTATTGGCTCGAATCTAACAATGCGTACATGGAGTGATGTATCGACGATTGCAACGTACGGTACAATTGGATTGATTTTATCATTTGTGCTCTATAGTTGGTGCAACTTACTGGTGTTGCAAGATAAAACAGCGAAAAGCATTGGGTTTCATGTAACGCGTGCCCGACTGATCATTGCGGCGGTGGCAGTGTTACTAGCGGCAATTTCGGTTGTGGTAGCTGGTGTGATTTCGTTTGTAGGGTTACTCGTACCGCATATAGCACGTCGTTTGGTTGGCTACGATCATAAAGTATTGATTCCATTTACAGCCCTTTTAGGTGCACTTATTATATTATTGGCTGATACCATCGGCAGAACGATTGTATCACCACTAGAAATACCTGCTTCTACGATTATGGCGATTATCGGCGGACCGTTCTTAATATTCTTACTGCGAAAAGAGTGACCAGCTATGGAAATGAAGAGTATCATCGTATCGCATGATAATAAAACAAATCATTTGGATGGTGTGACGACAACGATTCCAAAAGGTGAAATTACAACAATCATTGGGCCGAATGGTTGTGGAAAATCAACGTTATTAAGCGTCTTATCCAGAAATAACATGCCGAAATCCGGTTCCGCTTCATTAGAAAATCGCGATTTGGTCATGTATAAGCCAAAAGAATTTGCAAAGAAACTTGCAATTGTTTACCAGCAAAACGATGTGCCGAAAGACTTGACAATTGAAAAACTTGTTAGCTTTGGTCGGCTGCCTCACAAGACAATGCTACAGCGTAATCAGGAAGAGGATCATCAAGCAATTGATTGGGCATTATCTGTTACGAATCTAGTCGAAAAACGACATAATGACTTAGAGGCGTTGTCAGGAGGAGAGCGTCAACGAGTGTGGATTGCGATGGCATTAGCACAGCAATCTGAAATCCTTTGCTTGGATGAACCGACCACCTATTTAGATATTTATTATCAAATCGAATTATTGGAACTCGTGAAATCGTTAAATGAAGAGTATGGGTTGACGATCGTGATGGTATTACATGATATTAACCAGGCAATCCGCTATAGTGATCAGATTATCATGATGAAGGATGGACAAATTATTGCAGAAGGCCCTCCGAGGGAAGTAATCACTAAGGATGTCATAAAAAAAGTGTATGGTGTCAATGCAATTTTTAAGGAAGATGACGAGATTGGCCTCTATATGATGTCACTTGGTATTTAGGGGGTCTCCGAATGAGAAAACGTATTTCTAAATTGATGCCGTTCGTCTATTTGGCCGTGTTCCTTTACTCAGGTTACTTACTAGCGCAGTATCTTTATACATACGTTGAAGCCTCTAGTTCTTTGAAGGAAACGCAATTGATCTATGAGACGGCGTTGGAAAATAGTGTAGAAGCTGTGGAGACGGAGAGTTCATCTAAAGAGGATATTTTATCTCGCTATACAATGCGTCCGCAATTTGAAGAGTTACATGCGGTGAACGAACAGATTGTCGGATGGCTTTCAGTAGAAGGAACAAAACTGAACAATCCTATATTGCAGTCGGAAGATAATGACTTTTATCTGAATCGCAATTTTAAAGGCGAATATAGCCGTGCTGGCAGTGTGTTTATGGACTATCGTAACGATGTGACAGATATGAGCCGCAATACAGTGATTTACGGACATGCGATGAGAAATGATACGATGTTTGGTAGTTTGAAGAAGTTTGGTAAGCAAAGTTATGCAGATGACCATCCCGTGATTTATATGGATACACTTTATGATGGTTATGATATCGAAGTGTTCGCTGCGTATGAAACGACAATTGACTTTTATTACATTGAGACAAATTTTAAAACGGATGAAGACTTCATGCATTATTTAGAGGAAGTAGAATCGCGTTCATTAATTGAAATGCCTGTTGAAGTTAATCGAGATGATCAAATTGTCACACTGTCTACATGCAATAATTCAGTTAACAGTAAAGACAAACGTTACGTTGTACAAGGAAAACTCGTGAAAAGATGAGAGATCATATACTTATTAAATTAGGAAGTCACCTTGCTTAAATTGGGTGGCTTTTTTGAAATTCTTTAAATGGGAACTCTCTAATGATACGATAGATGTAAAATGTCGGGGTGAGAAAACTTCATGAATCTTGATCACTTAAAGCAACAGTTAAATGAAAATAAGTCTTTATTCATTGGAGAGGAGACCGCTTTTCGTGCCGCAGTGCTAATTCCGTTAGTTGAATTAGATGGAGAATGGCATGTTCTGTTTGAAGTGCGTTCACTCACGATGAGAAAACAACCAGGGGATATAAGTTTCCCTGGCGGTCGCATAGATGCCACAGACGCATCACCTATGGCTGCTGCTTTACGTGAAACAAATGAAGAGTTAGGTGTTGATCCAAAAATGATCACTATGATAGGGCAATTAAGTCCTTATGTGGCCTCTCCTTCATTTGTCGTCTACCCATTTGTTGCGACCATTGATTATGATCAGACTATTCATAGCTATAACAAAGATGAAGTGGAAGAGGTCTTCACGATTCCTGTAAAATGGCTCTTGAACTATGAGCCGTATATGCATTTAGTTTCCGTTCAGCCAGCTCCATCGTCCACCTTTCCTTTTGAAAAGATTATGAACGGTGATCAATATCAATGGCGAGCCCATTCAATGGAAGAATGGTTTTTTGAATATGGAAAATACACAGTTTGGGGACTAACCGCTAGGATTTTAAAACACTTCATTGAGATCATCAAATGAGTATAGATTGTATGGTGATAGTTCATGAACTTCACATGAATTCAAATCCATGCTATACCCCATGGCAAGCAGTATAATGGGACTGATATCAGTATGAAAAGGAGACGATCACATGACACAATCTTTAAAAGGAAAAGTAGCATTTATTACAGGTGCAGCTAGAGGGATTGGAAAGGCGACTGCGATTGCGTTAGCAAAAGAAGGGGTAACGGTTGGTTTACTTGCAAGAACTGAATCAACTTTACAAGAAGTGGCTACTGAAATTGAAACATTTGGTGTGAAAGCAGCGTATGCTACGGCTGACGTTTCATCTAAAGAGCAAGTGGAAGCGGCGATTGCCTCATTAACTGCTGATTTAGGTGCTGCAGATATTTTAATAAATAATGCGGGTATTGCGACTTTTGGTTCGGTACTGGATATGGAACCAGAGGAATGGAAAAAAATCATTGATGTGAATTTAATGGGTACTTATTATGTGTCACATGCCGTCTTACCTCAATTGATTGAAAAAAATGGCGGCGACATCATTACGATCTCATCGACCAATGGGTTGAATGGAGCTGCTACATCCAGTGCATACAGTGCATCTAAATTCGGAGTAATTGGATTCACTGAATCATTGGCACAGGAAGTCCGTCGAAATAATATTCGTGTTTCTGCATTAACTCCAAGTACGGTGGCAACTGACTTGGCTATGGAGTTAAGTTTAATTAAGGAAAATGATGATTCAAAACTAATACAAGCTGAAGATATTGCTGAAGTGATCGTGAATCAATTAAAGCTGAATCCTCGGATTTACGTAAAAGCGGCAAGCTTCATCGCGACCAATCCTTATTGACTTGGAATCGTAAAAGAACAAGCTAACTATCCATATATGGGGTAGTTAGCTTTTTAACGGCTAATTGCAAAATATGCCGCATATTTTGCTGCGAAAGATATTCATTTAAATATTTAGTTCTGGTTTTGGTATTGCTGGTTTAATATATTTGATCAGTAGCCTGCGTGAGCACGGCCCCACGATCAGTAATTGCGCCGGGAGTGCGACTATAAAGTTTAGCCCAACTATTTTAAGATAGGCTAAGAAAATAGAGCCTTCAATACCTGTCATGAACGCTGTCAAAATTAACCCATAGACGGACATAATCAGAACCATTGCAGGGACCATACAAATAGCAATTGCTAAAATAAAATTGTTTTCTTTGGATTTATCATATGGCAGAGCAAATGCAAGTTTGCGCGCTTTTGGTTCAACCAACGACTCCGCGATAAATGCGACAATAAATGTTATGATAAATTGGATCGCGACACCACCTACTGTAAATGATGAAAATCCATGTAACGCCATGTTGTAAACGGACATAATTAAAACCATACCGAAACACATAAACAACCCAAAAATAATACCTTCTTTTTTATTACTAGGCAAATAATAACTTCCTTTCTTTTAGTGAGTAGTGTAATTATATATGGTCAATTTTTTTTACATAAGTGACGTTTTTGTGTCTTTTATTTCAGTCGGTAATTAATGGTTGGATTAACGAGGGAGTTGGAAAGTAGATGAATAAAAAAGATATTGCGGACATTAGGAAAAGATTTAAGCTGGATTCAGATCTTTTGACGATCACGGATATTTATAATATCTATATTAGGCAAGAGAGCAGTGAGATCTATCATGAGGAAAGCCAGGCATTTCCTTTGCTGGATCGCGAGCAACAGGAATTGTTTCTAACAAACTTCAAAAAAGTATTAGGTGGAAAGCTGGGTATGAAATTGTTTGAAGTGAAATTCGAACGTCAAACAGAAGAACAACCCGACCACGCACAGCAACTTTTGTATGACGGTCTTCAGGCGGAAGAAGCAGATGAATGGAAAGACGAAATGCAGCAACTCGCATTGAAGATGGTGAAGGACGTTCAATATGAAAAAGATCTTGTTGTTACGTTTATTCGGGGGAAGTATTTCAAAAAGACGAAGCGTGCTAGTGAAGAATCAGAAGTCGATGCACGAGACGAAGTGTTCACGACTCCTTTTATTCTTTGCAGCATGAATCAGACGGACTTACCGAAACGCTCGCTTGTATTTGATTTCATTGGAAGGGAATTTAAGTCGAGTGAGATGGTTGATCCAATCATAAATCTTGCCTCTCCTATTGGCGGATTTTTATTTCCTTGCTTCACAGACAATGCAGCAGACGTCAATCATATTTTGTATGCAGCAGGTAAGGCGAACAAGCCGGATTACCGCTTCATTGAGGAAGTATTAAATGGAGAAGAGATCATGACGGCGGCAGATGATAAAGCCGTATTTGAAGAGATCGTTAAACAAGTGGTGGGGGAGGAAGTGGATTCGCAAACTCTCGCCAACGTGTACGAAGCAGTACATCGCTTGACGGAAGTGGATGAAGAAGAGGAAGAACCAGAAGAACCACCTGCTTTGGACAAGCATCAGATGGAGCGCGTACTGAAGATGAGCGGTGTAGATTATGTAGACGCTGAACAAGTGAAGACAGCTTTTGAAACTGTAGTTGATGATGAATTGTATGAAATGAAAGCAACCCATATTGTTCCGAGCTACACATCCAAGTCGATCAAGATTGAAACAAAAGTAGCCAATATCTCGATCAGTCCGCAAGATTTGAAGTACGTCAAACAAGTGAATTATGATGGAAAACGCTGTATTTTAATCGAGGTAGAGGAAGATACGATCATTGAAGGATTTAAATTGATTTCGGAAGAGTTGTTGAAGTAGAAGTAATCTTTATATATAAACAAACCGTTCGCCTACCTTGGCAGAACGGTTTTTCTAATTAAAATGAACTTTTTGCTGCTATGATGACTCTTATAAGCGAGAGGTGAGAACATGAGGGTCGTTCGGTTAGTGAAAAAAGCGAAAAAAGGCAGTAAAGAAGCTTTGTTGCAATTAATTACTGAGCAACAAGATGAGTATTATCGACTGGCTCTCAAATATATGGGTAATTCACATGATGCCATGGACGCTATGGAAGAAATGATTGTTAGTTTGTATCGGAACATACAGCAACTTGAGAAAAACGACGCCTTCTATAGCTGGAGTAAGACAATTTTAGTGAATCAATGCAAACAAATGCTTCGCAAAGTAAATAAGGTTACGCTGATTGACAATTGGGAAGCAATTGAATCTCACTCTGATTCATCTGCTGTCCAAAATCCTTTCGAGCAAACAGAACAACGCATGGATATACAGGATCTGTTGCTGCGAGTGAATGCACAGCAAAGGGAAGCAATCGAGTTAAAATACTTTCACGATTTAGATTACGAAACAATCGCAATGATGACACAAACCTCTATAGGAACAGTGAAGTCGAGAGTCTTTAATGGATTGAAAAAAATGCGTGAACAAGCAAGGGGTGGATTCGATGAGTGAACTGGAGCGGCAATTGGCGGAAGAGAAAAGACGTTTAGAAAAGACGACAGCCCCAAAAGAATTGGAAGAAAGGCTACGTACGGCATTGGAGAAAATACCGAAACGACAAAGAAAACGTATACCAAAGTGGGTTTCCGTGGTGGCTGCATTGCTCATTCTCTTTGTGGTTGGCTATCAATATGATGCGTTTGCTTATTACGGAAAAAAACTGCTTGGTTTTGAAGAAATCATGCCTGCTACGCTCGCCCAATTAAATGAGTCGGACAAAGGACAGTCTATTGATCGAAAAATAATGCTGACTGATGGAACTGAATTGAGGCTGGAAGGTCTCATGACAGATGAAAACCAATTGGTACTTTATTATACACTCAGCAATCCTGAAGGCTTAGGGGAAGATATTTCGTTAATGAAATTGACTGGTCTATTTACAAACTCTTCTTCGCGCTTCGGTACATCCTCTATGAATGAGGAAGGAACGGAGCTAAAAGGAATGCAGACGTTCGAGCCGGTGAGTCCATTCGCGAAAAAGCTGACATTAGAATTTCATGACTCTAACATACAGGACTGGTTTGAGATCACATTTCCATATGATCCAAAAGCTGCGATGCAAACAGAACTGAAGAAAGCTATAAAAAAGAACGTCCAAGTGGATCAAGGAAGTATTCGCTTTGATTCTATTACGGCAACGCCCAGTCAAACGACAATCAAAGGTAAATTAAAAGTTGATAATTTTGATCGGATTCCCTTAGGATTTGACGGAGTGAAGTTGTTGGTCAATGGGGTGCCGATGGATCAGATAAGTGGCAGTGTTTCATCGGCATTCAACGGCGATAAATTTACAATTGATTTTGATGCTTTGCCGGAAGGTCTTAATTCTCTTGCACTTGCAGTAGACAGGTTTGTTGGATATAAGCATGTGGATGAAACAATAATTCTAACTTCTAGAGAAGAAATGTCTGCTGATCTTGAAGGTGAGGAAGTAAATATCCGGAAAGTAGAAGTGACATCGGAGGGCTTAGAAATTATAGTAGCAACAGATGGAAATATCCTGTTGGATAACGTTGCTGTGCAAATTGATGACCATAAAGTTTCTTTGCAAACGACATTGAGACAGAATTATATAACGGATGAAAAAGGTAAGGAGTACAAAGAACGAATCCTATTATTCGATACAAATCAACTGCCAGATGCCTTCTTGGTTGAAGGCCTTCATTATGAAAAAGAGTACAATAAAATAATTAAGATTCCACTGTGAAAATAACAGATACAAATAAGGAAAATGTCACGAATTTTATTAAACGCACCGAAATTCCGACATTTTTCTATCTAATTCCTTACAATTAAACAAGTCTCTTTAATCCTAGTTGCATTTAAGGTATAATAGAAAAGATAGTAGTAGATGTATGGTCAAACTAAGACAGAAAAAATGCTCCTAGGACGCGCCATGTTTGCTGTGACGCCTTATTTAGGAACATTTACATTTCTGTAAATTTCACATATAAGGAAGGTCAAAATGAGTAATAGACAAACAAAATCAGATGTTATCTTAATAGGTGCCGGAATTATGAGTGCAACGCTGGGGACAATGCTTAAGGAGCTAGCGCCAGATTGGAAGATCACATTGTTTGAAAAGCTGGATAAAGCAGGAGAAGAAAGTTCTCATGAGCTAAACAATGCGGGAACAGGACACGCAGCTTTGTGTGAACTGAACTACACTTCCGAAAAAGCGGATGGTTCGATCGATATTACAAAAGCTGTGAAAGTAAATGAGCAGTTCCAATTATCGATGCAATTTTGGTCTCATTTAGTTGATAAAAAGCTAATTAAAAATCCAGAACAGTTTATTATGCCATTACCTCATATGAGTTTAGTTCAAGGCGAAGATAATGTAACATATCTAAAAAAACGAGTCGAAGCGATGACTGCGAATCCATTGTTTGAAGGAATGGAATTTTCTGAGGATCCGGAAAAACTAAAAGAATGGATTCCGCTTATTATGAAGAATCGTCAAGTGAATGAATCAATTGCAGCAACTAAAATTGACTCAGGAACAGACGTAAACTTTGGAGCATTGACACGGATGCTGATTGAACACATGAATAAAGTAGACGTTGAAATTAACTATGGTCATCAAGTAGAAGATATTAAACGTACTAGTGATGGCGAATGGGAATTAAAAATAAAAAATAATCGAGACGGCAAACTTGAGTACCATAAAGCAAAATTTGTTTTCATCGGCGGTGGCGGCGGAAGTCTTCCATTGCTGCAAAAGACAGGAATCCCGGAAAGCAAGCATATTGGCGGCTTCCCAATTAGCGGTATTTTCATGGTCTGTAAAAATCCAGAAGTGATTGCTCAGCATCATGCCAAAGTATACGGTAAAGCAAAAGTCGGTGCGCCTCCAATGTCGGTTCCGCATTTAGACACACGCTATATCGACAATGAAAAGTCCTTACTATTTGGACCGTTTGCAGGCTTCTCACCGAAGTTCTTGAAAACGGGTTCAATGCTAGACTTGATCGGTTCTGTAAAACCGAATAACGTGACGACAATGCTTGCTTGTGGTGCGAAAAACATGTCCTTGACTAAATATTTAATCGAACAAGTCATGCAAACAAAAGAACAGCGTATGAATGAATTACGTGATTTTATTCCAGATGCAAAAAGTGAAGATTGGGATTTGTGGACTGCAGGCCAGCGTGTTCAAGTTATTAAGGATACAGAGAACGGTAAAGGAACCCTTCAGTTTGGTACAGAATTAGTAACAGATGCGGACGGTTCAGTTGCTGCGTTACTTGGAGCTTCTCCAGGAGCATCCACTGCAGTAGCAGTAATGTTGGATCTTATGCAAAAATGTTTCCCTGAGCAGATAGACGAATGGGAACCAAGATTGAAAGAAATGATTCCTTCTTACGGCAAGTCATTGGTTGAGAATCCTGAGCTTCTGAAGGAGATTCATGCTTCTACAGCTAAAACATTAGGCCTGACTGAAAAAGAAGTCGTTCATAATTAAATAAGAAACAAACTAGAGCTCTGTGACGATATCTATCGCACAGGGCTTTTTTAATTGTTGCCAGTCGACACCGCTTTCACTGCAAGGTAGATTGGGTTTAGTTATAAAATAGTTAACGACAGAACTGTTCACACAATGAAGTGGGATTTTACTCAATGATAATATAGAATGAATATGATAGATAATTCATGAAATGAGGGTTTATTCATGTCACTTCACTTTATTAACGCGGAAAAACGGATTCACGATTCTGTTATCTTTCCTTCATTTGACTTATCAGTCGATCCGGGGGATATAGTGGCTGTCTATTCGAGCGTAAATGTTCGAGAACAGCTGATAGAATTACTTTTAGAGAAAACGAGGCTTTCAAATGGAGAAATTAGAGTAGACGATAGTAAGATCTCCAATAATAGGCAGAAGGTCGGGATTCTTTTTCTTCAGGATGGTCTATATGAGCGATTGTCCATTGAGGAAATGATTAGTTTTATAAAAGATCTTTATACATCAAACGTACTCAAAGACGATGTAATACAAGCCGTACAATTAGATTCAAAGCGAAAGGTAAAGATAAAGCAATTATCCTACTCGGAAAGAAAACGTGTCCAGCTGGCCTGCTTACTTATTAGGGATCCGGATATTTACATATTTGAAGAAGCAGATCAGAACCTTGATTTGGAATCGAAACGGATTTTTGTATCAATACTTCAAAGATTGAAACAGCAGAATCGCAGTGTCTTAATTCTAACGGGTAATATGGAAAGTGCCGTTACTACATCTGATAGAGTCCTCAGATTGGATGAAAATGGGCTACATTCAATTCATACACAGGAAGCCATTGAAGATCAAGCCACTCTGATTGAGGAAAAGCCATTGGTTGCAGATTCGGTACTGCCTGTTCGTTTCGAAAAAATTCCAACGAAAATCAATGAAAAAATTGTCTTGTTTGATCCACCTGAAATTGACTATATTGAAAGCAATGAAGGACTCTCTCTTTTGCATATAAAAGGAGAGTCCTTCCCATCCGTTTCTACACTGACTGAATTGGAAGCACGGTTACTGCCATTTGGTTTTTTCCGCTGCCATAGATCGTACATTGTAAATTTACAGAAAGTACGCGAAGTGATTACATGGACTAGGAATAGTTACAGTCTCGTGTTGGATGATACTCAAAAATCGACAATTCCATTATCGAAGTCTAAGATGGTAGAACTAAAAGAGATGCTAGGGCTCTAATGTTGTCGAAATAATTGTTATTTCCCGGGGAATAACATGAAAATAGTATTTGGACTAACAGAATAGGAGCTTATTTCAGAGAGTCAGCTGTAACTATACAAAATTGACGATTCATTCAACTTTGATATTGTCCCATTCACCCTTTACTAGCCTCTTTTCATTTGAAATATGATGCAGTCCACTTTTCTTTTACGTATTCTAAAGGTGTGAAGAGCAGATACTTGCAAAGTTATATACGAGGAGGAAGGAAATGGATAACATTATTGAGGTGAAGGGGCTAGCAAAAGTATTTGGAAATCAAACAGCAATTGAGGGGTTGAATTTTCATGTTAAGAAGGGAGAAATTTTTGGTTTTCTAGGTCCCAGTGGATCGGGTAAAACAACAACTATTAAAATACTAACTGGGCAAGTAACACCAACGAACGGAACAGCAGTTGTTTTCAATCAGTCCGTTTCACAGCTGAAGAAACCAGAATTTCGCAGCCGTTTCGGTGTGCTTACCGATAACAGCGGACTGTATGAGAGATTATCTATTCATGATAATTTGAAATTATACTGTGAGTTATATAACATACCGTACTCAAAAATTGATGAAGTATTGGACACTGTCAATTTAAAGAAGGAAAAAAACAAAAGAGTCTCCACTTTATCTAAAGGGATGGCACAGCGAGTGACGCTTGCGAGAGCGTTGATTCACGAACCGGAGTTGCTTTTCCTGGACGAACCGACGTCTGCACTTGATCCGACAAATTCTCTTCATATCCATGAAGGGTTGCGTGCGCTCAATGCAAAGGGTACGACCATTTTCCTGACAACGCATGACATGCAGGAAGCTGAACTCTTATGTGATCGCGTAGCCTTTTTAAATAAAGGTTCTATCCAATTACTGGATACACCGGATAAGCTAAAAAAGCGCTATTCCGATTCTACAATCACAGTAGAGCTGATGACAGAAGAGAAAGTAGTTTTGCCTGCGGGAACCGAAGGAGCAGATCGCTTGTTTGAATATATGAATACAAATCAGGTAGTAACAATCCATTCAAATGAACCAACTTTAGGGGAAATTTTTGTGCAAGTGACAGGGAGGAAATTGGCATGATGATTTCATTGAGACGAATGAATGCGATATTGCAGAAAGACTTTAAAGACTTTTCACGGAACTTGGCAGTTTCTACAGTTCTCATTATGCCTATTGGATTAGGGGCATTCTATGGACGTGGGGGAGTGAATTCAATTGAGGCACATTATATGCTCATTAACTTGGCATTTGTGATGATTGCGACATTCGTACAGTGTTGTTTAATCGCAGAAGAAAAAGAGAAAAACACATTGCGTGGTCTTATGCTTTCACCTGCAAGCACAACTGAAATCCTTGGCGGGAAAAGCTTACTCACATTTATCTTGACGATGATTACTGTCTCTATAACAGCCTACTTAGCTGATTATAGACCTGCAAATATTGGTGTTATTGTGCTGGCATTCATTTTATCTTCTTTCTTTTACATTGCAGTCGGTACATTACTCGGTCTCTTTTCAAAATCTGTTATGGAAGCATCTGTTATTGTAATGCCTGTAGTTGCGGTTTTCTCAATGGGAACGTTTCTTCCAACATTTGTGGATCAGTATCCGTTCTTAAAAATGGGGATGTACTTGCCAAATATTCAGCTGATAGAATTGGCTGTAAAAGTCGAAGCAGGCGGTGGTTTCGGGGATGTCCTGATAGAGTTACTCATCATACTTGCATGGACTATTATCCTATGCATGCTGACGGCTGCTATTTATCGAAAGCGGATGGTGGATTGATAGAAAAAGAGTTCTTGCGCTTGAGACTTTACAGCGCAGGAACTCTTTTTGTTATTTAAAAAACTGTACTTTTTTCAGCATCGCACAAACCGGAATTGCAATCGCAATTCCCACAATACATTGGACGATATCACCAGGAATCGATGCCAATGGGATGATCCAACTGTTATATAAAATTCGTTCGCCAATATAATAACCAGCAATCGTTATGGGAACAGACACGGTCATAGCTAGCAAGTTAAACTTGAGGCTGGTTCCTTTACGACCGTTCGACCAAGCAATTTTTCCCACGATATAACCTTGTAAACCGCGTGTCAAAAAAGTGATAGGTGCCCATAACGTCCAGCCGCTAATCAAATCAAACAGGCCCATTCCAATAGCTCCTGCGAGCGCACCTTTTTTAGGTCCGAATAAGATAGAAGCTATGAACAGCATAGCGGTACCGAGATGAATCAATCCGCCATTTCCAATTGGCAACTTAATATTGAGTAAGAGAGTCGCAACAAATACGAGTGAAGCAAGCATGGAAGTTAGTATCAGATCGAACGTCTTCGCTCGGGAAGCTGCATATCCTTGTGTTTTTTGCATTGTCTAGACCTTCCTAACGTTGTGAGACTTATTGGTTTAGGATATAGGAAATCTGGTGTTTTTAAAAGCATCACTTTCTAATAAAGTTTAGGGGTCAGCAAATAAACGTACATACAAATGTGGAAATGGTAGAATATACATCAACATAAGAAAGCTGTAGCATAGTAAAAAAAGATTGTAGGTGTTGTATGGAGACTTTTATATTTATTCTTATAGTTTTAGTCGCATCGATTCTTCAAACTAGTACAGGATTTGGATTCTCCATTTTGGCGACTCCATTTCTTCTCTTCTTGTTCGAACCGCTTGAAGCGATCCAGTTGAACTTACTATTATCATTAGTCATTTCTAGCGTCTTGATCCTAAAAATCAGGCAAGATATTGACTTGGGAATACTAAAGAGATTTGTAATCGGAAGTACTGTTGCTTTACCCGTGGGCATTCTAATTTTCGCGTTATTGGATATGAGACAATTAAAGTTAGGGATAGGTCTATTTCTTCTCGCAGTTACGATTCTATTGCTATTCAATTTTAGAATAGCTCTAACTAAAAGCAAGGACTTAGTAGTAGGCGGCATTTCAGGGGCACTGACAGCCAGTATCGGCATGCCGGGACCTCCGATTTTGGTTTATTTTTCAGGAGCTGATACATTAAAAGAAAAAGTGAGGGCTACTACATTAGCTTTTTACTTATTTATCTATTCCACTAGCTTGATCATCCAAGTGCTTTTCGTAGGGACTGCTAAGAGTATTTGGGTAGCGGGTGGGTATGGATTGCCTATCGTGGTGGTTGGTTTGTTTTTGGGGCAACGGTTGTTCAATCGGATTAACCAAACGGCCTTCCGTTTCATTATGTATGCAATTTTACTAATTACAGGAGTATATCTGCTTGTTGAAAATTGGCCTTATTAACGACTTGATTGGTATCTGTTAAGAAAAATAGAGGCTGTCCTGTAGACGCATTGTAGCGACTAGCAGAACAGCCTCTTATGTTGTTAAAACAGACTTTTCAACTCTTCATACTCTTCTTCAGTGAACACGCGAGATTGAGTAATAAAGTGTGTTTCTTCAATACTATCTAGCGAAAACTCGGCACCTCTTCCAGGTACAGCATCGATTATGAGCTGGGTATGCTTCCAATATTCATATTGACTTTTATGCATATAAAATGGTGTGTCGGCCATCATGCCGAGTAATACATCTGCATCACCGAGTTGGAAATCACCTTCTTTATAGCACATCGGCGCAGAACCATCACAGCAGCCGCCTGATTGATAAAGTAAAACGGAGCCATGGATATTCTTAATAGTATTCAGAAATAAAACAGCCGCTTCTGTAGCTATTACCCGTTCAATCATGGAACAACAGATCCTTTCGATTTAGAAGAATCCTTGAGAGCTTTTATCGTAGCTGACTAATAAACATTTAGTTTGTTGATAGTGATCAAGCATCATTGCATGGTTTTCGCGTCCGATTCCCGATAATTTGTAGCCGCCAAATGCAGCGCCCGCAGGATATTGATGATACGTATTTGTCCATACACGTCCTGCTTGAATGCCACGTCCTGCACGGTATGCAATATCGCCTGTACGTGACCAGACACCTGCACCTAATCCGTAAAGTGTGTCGTTTGCGATTTCCATTGCTTCATCGAAATCTTTGAATGTCGTAACTGCAAGAACAGGTCCGAAAATTTCTTCTTGGAAGATGCGCATTTTGTTGTGACCTTTGAATACAGTTGGCTTAATATAGTTACCATTCTCAAGATCGCCACCCAAATGGTTCTCTTCTCCACCGATTAAGCATTCAGCGCCTTCTTCAGTACCCAATTTAATGTATGAAAGGATTTTTTCTTTTTGTTCATTAGAAGCTTGCGCACCCATCATTACTTCTGTGTCCAGTGGGTTGCCGATTTTAATAGCTTTTACTCGTTCAAGTGCACGTTCCATGAATTCATCGTAAATGGACTCTTGGATCAAAGCACGAGAAGGACATGTACAAATCTCACCTGAGTTTAAGGCGAACATTACGAAGCCTTCAATTGCTTTATTCAAATATTCATCATCATGAGCCATTACGTCTTCAAAGAACACGTTTGGTGATTTTCCACCCAGTTCGAGCGTTACTGGAATAATATTTTCTGTAGCATATTGCATAATTTGACGACCAACCGCTGTAGATCCTGTGAATGCAATTTTCGCAATTCGTGGATTTGTCGCTAGCGGTTTCCCTACTTCTACACCAAAACCATTGACGATGTTTAGGACACCTGCTGGAAGTAAGTCTTCGATTAACTCCATGAGTACCATGATGGAAGCAGGTGTTTGTTCAGCTGGCTTTAAGACGATACAGTTCCCGGCAGCTAAAGCTGGTGCGATTTTCCACACAGCCATTAGAATTGGGAAGTTCCAAGGTATAATTTGTCCGACAACGCCAAGTGGTTCTTGGAAATGGTAAGCGACTGTGTCGTTATCTAACTGCGATGTACGCCCTTCTTGTGCACGAATAGCGCTAGCGAAGTAACGGAAGTGGTCAATAGCTAGTGGAATATCGGCATTTAATGTTTCACGTACTGCTTTCCCGTTATCCCAAGTTTCAGCGACTGCTATCATTTCAAGATTCTCTTCCATACGATCCGCAATTTTATTCAAAATCATTGCACGTTCCGCAGCAGAGGTTTTACCCCATGCATCTTTTGCAGCATGAGCGGCATCTAATGCTAGTTCAATATCTTCTGCCGACGAACGAGCAGCCTTCGTAAAGACTTCTCCAGTGACAGGGGATTTATTATCAAAGTATTGACCGTTTACAGGTGCGACCCATTTCCCGCCAATAAAGTTATCATATTTTTCCTTGAATTGAACGACTGCGCCTTCTGTATTAGGATTTGAGTAAATCATAGATGTAAGTCTCCTTTAAGAGTAGTTTAAAACCACACCCAAACGACGGATTAAAATTATACGGTAAAAGTATTATTCAGGTGTTGTTCTATTAATATAATGTTCCTAATCGTTTTAAAATGCAAGTAACATAAACTTTCTTGTGTTAATTCTACTCTTTGAAGGTATATCAGTATATCTATTGTATAACAGTAGAATAAGGGGAACTCTGACGCATAACGGTTTCCTTCGCAAGAAAGAATCTTAGAATTAATTTGGACGTTCTACAAATCCTACTCAATATGTTATTTTCTATGGTTGGAAAGACTGTTAAATTCAACATGTTAAGTTTTTGTAGTATAGTAAGATGGGTAGTGTATGATAACAAGTTTGACCGTACACAAACTTTTGACGCAAAGGAAGGAAGGCAAATACCTCTTCTTTTGCGCTTTTTTCTTGTTCTTACAAATTAATTTGAAAATATCTAATCCGATTTAATTGTCTTAACACCATCAGTCAAACCTTCTAACAATTGTAGAATCCGTTCTTCCATAAGTTCATCCTCCTTTTCAATGTTATATTGCGTTCATTATATAACGCTTAAAGAGAATTATCTGCTGAAAACAGAACGAATGTTTCTGTGTTTTAATTGGAAATAAAATTAGATAAACGTGCCTAGATGCCAAGCCATTCAATTTGAGGTAAAATGGCAAGGGTAGATCAGTCTGCTGGGAAAGGAATGATTGAACTTTGAAGACCTCTACAGCAAAAAGAAAGTTACTTACAGAGTACATTTGGATTATGATTGGCTCGGTTTTTGTCGGCTTGGCCTATAATATATTTTTCCTTCCTGCAAGGCTTGCAGCAGGTGGAGTATCAGGGATCAGTACGATTGTGTATGAACTGTATGGATTCGAGCCTGCGTTCGTGCAATGGCTGATCAATATTCCGCTATTTTTCCTCGGCCTAGCGCTTCTTGGAAAGGATTTTAGTCTAAAAACTTTAGTTGGCACTTTTTTTGTGCCATTTACGATTTGGTTGAGTGCAGACCTTCCGTTCACAATCGATAACCCTTTATTATCGGCAATCTACGGAGGCATTCTGTTAGGTGTGGGACTGGGTATCGTTTATCGAGGGAATGGATCGACTGGAGGGCTTGCAACGGTTGCGCAAATCGTGAAAAAGTATACGGGCTTGTCCAGCGGCTATGCCCAACTCATAGTAGATGGGGTAGTTGTAATTTGCTCAGCATTTGTATTTAATTTCGAGTTGGCTCTATTTGCGATGATGGCGATTTTTGTGACGAGTAAAGTAATTGATTTTGTACAGTTGCAAACATCTCATTCGAAACTTGTGTTAATTATTACAGAGCAAGAAGAGCGAATTCAGACGATTATTAAGGAAGAGATCGATCGGGGATTGACGAAAGTACGGTCTGTCGGTGGTTTCGCCAACCAAGAAAAAACTATGATTTTATGTGTAGTGGAGCAACAAGAAGCGATTTATTTAAAGAAAATTCTACAGGAAGAAGAACCGCATTCATTTGTCGTGTTCTTGAATGCATCTGAAATTCTAGGAAGAGGATTTTCTTTGGCGAAAAGCTAACAGACATGAGTTGTCTAAAGCGTCTACATGGCGTTCTAGACAACTCTTTTTGTTTAGTGAACATTTGCAAAAAACTAAAAGAAGATACAATGTTCTTACAAAATACGAGCTTAGTAAATACTATCGAGTATCCATCCGATTAGAATATAATTTGGTTTATATTTGAGTAATTAATTTAAAGAAGTGCAAAATACAATATACTTCATCTCTTGAATGAACAATTTGGCGGAATCGCGGAAGTGGACAATTTGTTTTGTATAAAGGACGATAGGGATAGTTATACCGTTTGTCACGCGGAATGAAAGGAGAGATTATGGTGAATAATTATTTGTCTGGTTGGAACTTAGAACTCAGCTTCTGTGATTTGCCCGATACATTTTACGCATTAGTGGAACCGAACATTGTCAGTTCACCCCAACTCGTCATCGTGAATGATGCGCTCGCTTCTTCACTTGGTCTGGATGTGGAGCAGTTGAAGACATCGGAAACAATAGACGTTTTTGCAGGAAACAAAAAGCTTGAAGGAATTGAACCGATCGCACAAGCGTATGCAGGACATCAGTTTGGCAATTTTACGATGCTCGGTGATGGACGCGCAATGCTTCTTGGGGAACAGATCACACCTCAAGGAAACCGTATGGATATCCAGTTGAAAGGTTCGGGTCGCACGCCATTTTCTCGCGGCGGTGATGGACGTGCAGCGCTTGGTCCGATGCTTCGTGAATATCTAATTAGCGAAGCTATGCATGGACTCAGTATTCCGACGACACGCAGTCTTGCCGTTACGGTAACAGGTGAGCCGGTGCTGCGTGAGACTGCATTGACAGGTGCTGTATTGACAAGAGTCGCATCAAGTCATTTGCGTGTAGGGACGTTTCAATATGCAGCTGCACGACAAGAAGTCGAAGATTTACGTGCTTTGGCGGACTATGCCATAAATCGTCACTATCCAAGCATAGCCAAAAAAGATAATCCTTATTTATCCTTACTAGAAGAAGTAATTGCACGCCAAGCTTCCTTAGTTGCGAAATGGCAGCTAGTTGGTTTCATCCATGGTGTGATGAATACTGATAATATGACGATTAGTGGAGAAACGATCGACTATGGTCCATGTGCATTTATGGATACCTACGAGCCGACAACAGTTTTCAGCTCGATTGACGTGCAAGGACGCTATTCTTATCGCAACCAGCCTGGTATTGCAGAGTGGAATCTGACACGATTAGCGGAAACTCTTTTGCCGCTATTGCATGACGATCAGGAGAAAGCAGTGGAGCTTGCAGAGAATAAACTGTCCGAATTTGCAAAGTTGTATGTGACGAATTGGATGGGTGGAATGAGAGCGAAACTTGGATTATTCAATGAAGAAGAGCAAGATGAAATACTTGTGAAAGATTTATTGGCATTAATGCAAGAGCATCAGGCAGACTATACGAACACATTCCGTTCATTAACGTTAGGGCGGTTGGAGAAGATGTTCGAAGAGTCGGGATTCGTGGAATGGAAAGAGCGGTGGACAGCTAGATTGCAACGTCAATCGAATAATGAACAAGCTGTCCAGCAGTTAATGAAGAAGCATAATCCTTCTGTTATTCCGAGAAATCATCGAGTGGAAGAAGCATTACAGGCCGCGGAAGAGGGGGATATAAAACCTTTCTTAAAGCTCTTGCATGTGCTGGAACATCCATATGCTTATACAGCTGAGCAAGAAGATTATACAGTACCATCTGATAACGGAAACTCCTATCAGACATATTGCGGAACATAAGGACGGCCTATTCGACGGAGACTCTTGTCGAATAGG
The DNA here is from genome assembly GCF_019748715.1 of Sporosarcina aquimarina. Taxonomy (GTDB): domain Bacteria; phylum Bacillota; class Bacilli; order Bacillales_A; family Planococcaceae; genus Sporosarcina; species Sporosarcina newyorkensis. The sequence continues at coordinate 77,854 of NZ_JACLBZ010000029.1, forward strand.
CCGTTTTTATCTTTATTCTGGCTCCCATCTCTAAAGGCGGGTGAGATGAATAAAGTCTGCGGCACGGAGTTCTCAGCACCATTTAAAATCTGGACGCAATTACGACAAGGTGTAATTAAGTATACTGCTCCTTAAATGCATATAACTTACTTGGTCTTCCTTTTGAAACGGCTTTCTCCTCACCGACTTGCTTTATAATTCCTGCAGTGCTTAACGCAAGAAGCGCACGTTGTGTATTGCGGTCACTCATTTTTAATTCAAACGCAAGCTCTTTTGCGGTAAAAGCAGACCATCTCTTACGTCTTATGACTTCGCGTATTCTATCAAATAATTGAATATTAATATTTTCGGCTTTCAAAAGCTCAAGCAGATAATTCTCATGGTGGACTGAAGATTCATCATATTGATCTTTTGGTAAATCGAGGACTTTTCCTTCATGATCAACCATAATGATCGTATCAGACTCTCGTTGCGTAAGTTGCAATGCTTTCCTTGCATGCATCTCAGCTTTTAGTGCAGAGTCGCCAAATCCTATACCACTTGTGATTTTCCTATTCCACGCACGCTCTAGTCGCCCAATTGTCTCTCGTAATACAGAAAATGTGTCAATGATTTCTCCGCGCGAGCTGAAAATCATGTACTGTCCTTCTCGATAGCTGATAAAGGAGCCGTTCATTTCTCGACTTAATAGTAGTAGTTCCTCATTCAATTTTAGTGTGGTGAACTGGATATCATATGACAGGTTGGTGGGATGCTCGTACAACAGATTATCAATATGTACCATACACACTCCGATTTGTGAACGTTTTAAAAATGAAATTTCTGCATGGTTATCGATGATTTCCAACGCATGCCGCGTCGCTAGTTTTGTTGTACTGATCCAATCGGCAGGGATACCTTTTTTGTGTAATGCATTCATGATATCGGGATAACATGTCAAGACGGCATCTACCTTTCCAGACTCCCATAAGCGGACATGATGTTCGTACAAAGACCAATAATCGACAGCCGCGTCAAATGCCTCCACAAAGACTTCTTTGACCGGGAGATTCAGTTGGCTAAGAGAGGCATCGACTACATTCGAGGTATTAATAATATCGATACTTAATCGCTCAATTGGTTTTCTTACTTGATTCGTTATATTAAGCAGTGCTTTGTAAAGTCCAGTTTCCAACAGAACGATGGAAAAGAATTTAGCAGAATCCAAGCCTGTCCGTGTAGCCAGTTCATAAGGAATGGGGCCAGAGAATAAAAAATAGTCAAATGCATCATATTGTGCCTTGACGATATCGATAGTTTCGATTGCTGTTTCATAAGTGAAAGAGGTAAATGCCAGTCGTGAAGGAAAATCTTCAATTACACTCTGAATCCGTTCGACAGAAACTAGCGGACCGATAATTGCCACTTTAAACATTCTATACCTCCCATAAAACCACTGTATTTATGTCAGTATATCAAAGAAACAACATGTAACGTCAAATTTCTTTAGGCAGAGTAGCCCCTCATTCTTTTAGACAAAAAAGTGTCTCTTGGCCGTAAACATCGCTAAGAGACACTCTGCATATTACTTATTCAAAAAAATAGGTGCATCCGGTCCCACTGGAATTCCTAGTAAATACCAAACGACTAACAGAATAATCCAGAAGATGCCATAGAACACCGAGTAAGGGAACAGTCCTGCAATTAATGTGCCAAGCCCAGCTTTCTTATCAAACTTCTGAGCGAATGCTAATATGAGTACTAAATATGGAAACATCGGTGTTATAGGATTCGTAATGGAGTCACCGATTCGGTACATCATTTGTGTGAATGCCGGATGATAATCCAAGTACATAAACATTGGCACAAAGATTGGAGCTAATATAGCCCATTTTGCAGAGGCACTCCCAATTAATAAATTAACCAAGGCCACAAACAAAATGAAAGAAACGAATAGTGGAATGCCTTTAAATCCAATAGAATCTAAAAAGTTTGCCCCTTTAATTGAAATAATTGCTCCCAGATTACTAGCGTTGAAATATGCAAGCATTTGGGCAGAGACGAAAACAAGAACAATGTAAGGTCCCATCGAGCTCATCGCACGACCAATTTGTTGTGCAAAATCCTTGGAGCTCTTAATCGTTTGTGCCCCAATTCCGTAGAAAATGCCTGGTACTAAGAACAAAATCATTACTAGCGGAACAACTGAAGCCATAAGTGGAGAGTCCTGAATAATAGAACCCGTTTCTGCATTTCGTAACCATCCATTGACTGGGATGACGCCGATCAATAGGATTGCAACTACAGCCACTACAGAAATATTTGCCCAGCGCAAACCTTTATTTTCAAGTGGAGTAATTGCCTCATTCTCCAACATATCTCCCTCGAATGCGCCATAACGAGGAATCGTAAATTTATAAGTGACCCATGTCCCAACAGCCAGTAGGAAGAAAGTTGATACGGCAATAAAGTAATAGTTCATTGCTGGATTCGCAACGAAAGAAGGATCTACAGTTTGTGCGCCGATTTCCGTAAATCCGGCAGCTAACGTATCGGTCATACCAATAAGTATATTTGCGGAAAACGCACCAAGCGTTGATGCGTATGCGGCAATTAATCCCACAAAAGGGTGATAGCCAAAAGACATCAGAATCGTTGCAGCAAGTGGTGGCAATACAACTTGTGTTGCATCTCCTGCGACGTTACCAATAATACCAATTAAGACGATCATCGGAATGATAATCTTTTTCGGCGTAGAAAGTACCGCTCTTCTCATTAATGTCTTAAAGTATCCACTTTCATCTGCGAGCCCGACACCAAGCATGATGACCAAAACTGCACCAAGTGGCGGGAAGTCACTAAAGTTTTTGACCATTCCTGTCAGTTGCTCTAAGATTCCATCTCTTGAGAGGAGATTCTTTGCTATAATCTCCTCTCCATCTACAGGACTAATTGCCGAAACGTTAAAGAAAGAGGATAAGGCTGAAATGACAAGAATAGCTAAAGCCATTATGGCAAATAAAACGATAGGATCTGGCAACCTGTTACCGACGACTTCAATGCGGTTTAGCATCCGATCAAAAAATGAGTTTTTAGTTTTTACCTTATCTTGTTTTTTCGACATGTCAGCACCCCTTAGTATTGGCTAGTTAAAAATAGGGCAGTTGAAACAAAATATGAGATGCCTATTTTAAGAGCCTTTTCGTTTATTTCAAAGCGAGGATGATGATGAGGATAAAAGACATCGTCTTTCTTTTTCATGGCACCTACTCCGATATAGCAACCCGGTACGACATTACTAAATGCAGAAAAGTCTTCTCCGCCCATCATCGGGGGAATCTCCTCTACCTTTGCATCCGTAAAAAATTCGGTTAGATGTTGCATCACTTTGGTCGATAAATCAATATCATTGAAGACCGGATCATAACCATATTGATAAGATAACTCAGCTGTGGCGCCATGGGCTTCTGCTATATTTGTGCTGATTTTTTCTAAATTATCTTTAATTTTCTCTCTGACGTCATTGGATAGAGTACGAACGGAACCACCAATTAACGCTTGATCGGGAATCACGTTATAAGCGTCTCCACTATGGAAACGAGTACAAGAGACCACTCCGCTTTCGAGGGGACTCAAAACTCGGGAAACGATTTGCTGAAGGTTTGAAACGATTTGAGAACCGATGGCTAGCGCATCTATTGCCCCTTCTGGCTGCGAAGCATGTCCTGACTTCCCTTTAACGGTAATATCAAAAATGTCCGATGCAGCAGACATTGGACCTTTTGTTACTTGAATTTCTCCGACAGGTACAGTGGACCATAAATGCATACCTAAGATACAATCCACACCTTCAAGCACTCCCGCCGCGACCATTTCCTGAGCTCCGCCAGGGGGTAATTCCTCTGCGTGTTGAAATATAAAAACAAATTCCCCGGTAAGCGTTTTCTTTATTTCGGAAAGAACTTTTGCTGTACCTAGCAACATAGAAGTATGCCCGTCATGACCGCAAGCGTGCATCTTCCCGTCCACTTTTGATTCAAAAGAGATACCCGTCTCCTCATGAATTGGCAACGCATCAATGTCTGCCCGCATAGCAATCGTTTTGCCATCGCCTGCTAATCCTTTTAATCTTCCCATCACACTGGTTTTAGTGGGTCTTGATACTTCTATTCCATCAAATGTATTCAGTTGTTCTTCAATAAATTTAGATGTCTCATACTCTTCAAATGATAGTTCAGGATGCTGGTGTAAATGGCGTCTCCATTCTACTACCTGCGGAAATACTTCTTCTACCATGGTTGTAATCGTTTTCTTTTGCATGTCATTGACCTCTCTAACTTAACGCAAATTTAACGACAAGGTCGTTATTTGGATATTATAGTATCTGAGAGGGGGAAATATCAATAGCTAAATTTTCTTATCTTTCAAAGAAGGGGGAATTTTCTACTTGTCAATAGATAAAAGAAAAGGCAGAAAGATTGCTATAGCAATCTTTCTGCCCGTTTCTAATAATCCAAATAAACTAGTAATATTTTTTATCGGTTACGCGGTAATATCCCGTTTCGTAAACACAGAATAGCTGATAACTAGGAAAACCACGAGATAAACGACCAAGACGGTAAGAGAAAAAGGCATGGTCATTCCTTCTACGAAAGGCTGACCCATTTCATAAACAGTCAGATCCATATGTGTGAATACAAGATACTTTACGATTTCATAATTTGAGAGCAACAATACAATCGTGTTGCCGGTGAAAAAAATGAACAGGGAAAGGCCGATTGCCATTCCGTTCGAACGAAATACACTGCCGATCATGAAAGCGAAGGTAGCGGTAATGATCACATTGGCAAAGGACAGAATAAGCAAATATAGTCCATGTCCCCACACAGGAACAGAAACGATTGCATTGCCGTCCATCTTGAGTTCTTGACCACCGCCAGAAGGGAACAGAATGTACGCACAGGCTATGGTTACAACAAAACCAATAAGCATCAGCAACATCCCAAACAGCAGAACCGTGATATATTTTGACGTCATGACTTTCCAGCGTTTTACTGGCCGTGTCAGTAACATTTTAATCGTTCCTTGTGAGAATTCAGAAGCAACGATCCCTGCCGCAACAATGACTGTCAGTAACACAACTAGACTGCCAATTCCTACAGGATTAATAATCATAGACTCCCTACTGTCTTGCGCTAAAGGCGGGACATTCTGGTCTAAGCGATATTCCAAAATTTTAGCGGTTTCTTCCGTTTGTTTTCGTTCGCTTTTCGGTAAGTCCATTTGAAGTGTTTCGTTCGTAATTTTTAATTGCTCCTGAACATTGGTTTTCCAATCAGTCGGTTCAGTCGTATTCTGACTGTTTATCCACTTCGTCAGCCCCATTAGGCCAATGACGATAGCGATAAGTAACAAAGTCATGATCCAAGTACCTTTTTTAGCCCAAAGTTTCATCCATTCATTTTGTATGAGCTTCAGCAATCTGCCCACCTCCCGTCATTTCCAAGAATTGATCTTCTAACGTTTTTCGATGTGGCTGTACGGCAAATACTTGGATTCCATTTGCGGTTAGAAGTTGAACGATTGCTGGAATTTGGCTTTTCTCTGCCTGTAACAACAGACCAACAGGCATTGTTTCGACAATGAACCCTTTGGACAAAAGTAATTCCTGTGCATCTTCAGCGGGGGACGCTTCCAGATAATAATGAGATTGCACAGGCTCTGTCATGTCTTGTATATCAACAAGCTTACCGTTTTGGATGACGGCAATCCGGTCGCACATCAATTCGATTTCAGAAAGCATATGACTGGAAACGAAAACAGAGACATTCTCAGTGGCAGCGATTTCTCGCAAATATTGTCGAAACTCTCGAATACCGGCAGGGTCGAGCCCGTTTGTCGGTTCATCTAGAATAAGAAATTCAGGTCGATGCAATAAAGCTTGTGCTAAACCGAGTCGCTGGCGCATTCCAAGAGAGTAGGTGGAGACTTTTTCGTGGATACGTTGTTCCAACCCTACTTGGCTAATGACTTCATCGATTCGTTCTTTGCTTATATCGCTTTGCATGCGCGCAAAATGCAGCAGATTTTTATAGCCAGTCATAAATTTGTACATCTCAGGATTTTCTACGATCACCCCGATTTTTGACAATCCCTCTTCAAAGTCTTCAGACAGTGGTTTTCCATCAATGAGAATTTCGCCGCTCGTTCGTTTCATCAGCCCAACCATCATACGGATGGTTGTAGTTTTTCCAGCTCCATTAGGTCCTAGAAATCCGGTGATTTGCCCGGGATATAACGATAAATTGAGGTCATCAATAATCTTCTTGTTTCCAATGACTTTGGTCAGATTCTTTAATTCTACTATTGGTTTAATAATCATCGAACCTCCTTTTTTTCTACAAGGTGTGTATGGGTACATACCGCCTTGAATAGTGAGTCGTTGTTATATATACGGCTATCAAGAGAAAAAGTTCTGTTTAATAGCAATTAAGCATGATCAAAATCTGAATTGCCATAAATTCGTATCGACAATTGGATGGATAGCCACGTTACCAATGCACTGGCCAAGAGAAACAAGAACGCAAAGGTCCATTGATTTGTAGTCAATAGCTGAGCGATATGCATCATCCACTCGTGAGTTGAAGTCATTCTTGGATTTTCCAAAATATTTTTTATTATAGTAAGTGACATCATGGCCAACACGGGAATCATGACAGTCAAAGTGGAGGCCAACACATAGCCAGCTTTAAATTGCAGTGGATAGTAAATAGAAATCAGTAGAAAAAAGCTGCCCAGTGCTATAAGCAATTCAGTTATACTCATCATGCGTGCAGGAAACGGAGCGAACGTTTCAAACAGGAAGATATATATAAGCACTGCCACAGCGGATAGAACAAACCAAATGAGCCCTGCAGCATACTTAGCTAGCACGACTTGTTTCCTCGTGACCGGCAGACTATTTATTAGGACAGACTCCTTTTCAAACGACTTGGTATTGGAAGAAATAGCTATAAAGTAAGCAACAACGGCAAGTAGGATGACATGACGGATCGGTTGACCATCTGTAAAAAAGTTTGTAAATATAATAAACCACAAAATAGTAAGGAAGTAAGTACTCACTCTTTGCGTATATAAATCTTTGCGTATCAAAAGATTCATTGGGATCCACTCCTTACTGTGTAATACATAATATCTTCGAGTGTCGGTTTTTCCATAAGCAATGCATGAAAGTGACTTAAAGAGGTTTTTACAGAATCCACCAGACATTCAAAGCCTACATCTGTTTCCCTCAACCCGATCACAGGCAATCCATTGAGCAGGCTGCGCTGGTCAGCTGTGCCTTTTACAAGCACATAGCGCTCGGTGAATTCATCCATCTCGCCTTGAAAGATGATTCGTCCATCGTGAATGAAAATAATAAAATCAGCAATCCTCTCTAAATCAGTCGTAATATGTGTTGAAAAGAAGATGGCTTTCTCTTCATCTTGAATAAGTTCTTGCATCAGATCCAGCAATTCTCGACGAACAATAGGATCTAATCCGGCTGTCGGCTCATCCATAATAATGAATTCGGGATGGTGGGCAAGTGCCATCGCGAGTGAAAACTTCATTCGCATTCCTTTTGATAAATGTTTTACGAGTTTTGTAGCAGGGAGGTGAAATTTTTTTAGATAGTAGTAAAATAATTCATCATCCCAATTTTTATAGAAAGGGGATAGAATCCGTTTGTTTTTTTCAATTGAGCTATCCTCATAATAGTAATTTTCATCGTAAACAAACCCAATTCGCTGTTTGATCTTCGCCGTATGTTCGCTATGAGACCTATCAAAAATACGGATATCGCCTTGATCTTGACGGATTAAGTCCATAATGCAGCGAATGGTAGTACTTTTTCCTGCCCCATTCGGTCCAATAAAACCAGTAATGAAACCTTTCTTAATATCAAAGTTCAGATCATTCAGCACAAAGCCATTCAACTGTTTCGTCAAGCGGCGGACTTCTACAACATTTTCCACTTTTCTCACTCCTCATATAACAATGTCAGCATATCAACCAATTCTTCTAATCCCACATCAAAAGCTCGGCTATCTTCAATGACCATTGCCAGTTGATCCTCAATTTTCTTCAAATGCTCTTCCTTCAGCAATTCATGATTTTGTGCTGCGACAAACGAACCTTTTCCCGGGAAAGTTTCAATCAGTCCATCTCTTTCCAGCTCTTCATACGCTTTTTTTGTCGTGATGACACTGACCTGCAAGTCTTTCGCGAGTTTTCGAATGGAAGGCAGTGCTTCCTTCTCCTGTAATTCTTTAAGTAGGATCTGCTCTTTAAGCTGGTTCTTAATCTGTACATAAATTGGTTGGTTCACTGTATTGGAGATGACAATATTCAATACATCACCTCATTTCTTTTCATATACTGTATATGCACAGTATATACAGATAGCTAAGTAGAGTCAAGTGTAGTTAAATAAAAAAACCTTCAAATGAGATTTTATTTGAAGGGAAGGTGCAACTATGCAAAAGCTTTCGAAGAATGATACCGTTTCGGCGTGATTGGTGACGATAGGATTAATAGTACTTAGCCTTAATTATTCGCAAGCTTATAATTAATCACGATTTAGCCTTTTTAATTAACTTCAATAGTTCAGTGAAGCGAGCATCTAGCACGGCGTATTGTGGATCCTTAGGAGTCAAATATGACAATTGTCCAAGCACGGCCTGTTTTTCAGTCTCGAGTGCAAGTAATACTTCATTCATTGTTTGTTTAGCTTGTGGTAAGTGCAGTGTGCCATTTTCAACTGTTACACTGCGAGTAGCTAGTTTTTCCCGAAAGTAGCGGTCGTGGGAAACGAAAATAAGCGTGCCTTCATAAGCCAGTAGCGCATCTTCCAATTGCTCGCGAGACGCAATGTCGAGATGATTTGTTGGTTCGTCTAATAATAAAACATTGCGTCGCTCCATGATAAACTTAGCAATTTTTAATTTAATCCGTTCGCCCATGCTTAACTCATGAATGGCTGTATGCCAGTGTGCATTAGTGAAGCCTAAAAGAATGAGTTGTGTACGGATTGTGCCTTCTTCCTCGAAGTTATCGTACGTAAAGAATTCGGCAACCGTTTGTTCAAGAGGAAGATCGAAAACTGACTGCGATAAATAGCCAATGTTTGCTGCCTCTGTTAGCCAAAGTTCTCCGCTTGTTATCGCAGATGTATATATTGCGTGTAGTAAAGTAGATTTACCGGCTCCATTTGCACCAAGTATTGCAACTTTTTCGCCACGGGTCACAACTAGGTTTACATCTTGTAAAATAGGAGAAACTGCTACGTTTTTTAATTCAATAATGCGTTTGCCTATCGTACGCTCGACGGCAAGCGAGAAATGAATGGTATGTTCCTTGCTGACTTTATCAATGTGATGTTCCTGCAATTGTTGTTCGAGTTTTTTACGTTTCGATTTCACTTGCTTATCTGCACGTTTAGCTTTGGTTCGGTAATATTCCTTCGCGCCCATTGCTTTCGGGTGGTGGGCAGCTGTGGATTCTTTATGCATAGTAGCCGACCATGTCTGGAGCTCATTTAATTGCTGCTCGATACGTGCAATGTGCTTTTGTTGTACAGTGTACGCATGCGCCTGGCTATCACGCTTCGCTTTGCGCCATGTTTCATAATGACTATAATCGCCAGTGACCACATCAATCGCGCCATCATCAATCGCCCAGATAGTCGTGGCGACTTGGTCTAAAAAGAATCGGTCATGTGATACGATTATCCATGTTTTGGAACTTGTTTGGACCAGTTCTGTAAGCTTTGCTAAGCTGTCATCGTCTAGATGATTAGTCGGCTCATCGAGTAAAAGAATCGGTGCGCGCGAAGTTAACGCCTTCGCGAGGCGGAGCTTCAATTGCTCACCTCCGCTTAACTTTTCGTAGGGAAGGGCTGGGACCTGCCAATCACTGAGGAATGCAAGTTCCTCGGATGTAAACTCCAGTTTTTCGCTTTGCGCCTCTTGTGTCATAAGCGCACTTGTTTTTATAGTGTCGTGTAGTTGGTGTAGAAGCGTAGATTTGCCGCAGCCATTAGGCCCGACAATCCCAATGGTTTCACCACGCTCGATCGTCAAGGTAGTTTCTTTGAATAAACGGTGTGTCACAGTAACTTGCATGTAGCATCTCTCCTTAATGTTTAGAAAGAAAAAATCCTTCTAAACAAGTAGTTTAGAAGGATTAGCCATGTTTAAAAATCGCACTATTATTGTGCGAGCGGCAAAATGTACAGACTAATCCTATGGTTCTTGAAAGCGAAAAAATATTCGTTTCCTTAATCTTCCATAGATTAGTTATCCATTGTCCACTCGTCACCCCGTTCATATAATTAACCTCAGTATAGTAGGTGCTTGTTGTGTTGTCAAATGGATAAACTAAGGCTTGCAGCACACACATCTAAGCAGCAAGCCTTGGTTTTCAGTTTATTGAAAATTGTGATAGAGTGTTGAGTAAAGGAGTGAACGCAAATGAGCAGGTGTACAATCGACCATTCTCAAAATGATGTCTTGCAAAAGCTGAAAGAACAACACATGTTTTTGCCGAAAGATTTATTCAAGCGTAGTGAGATTTTTTTAAGCAAGCCATTGGATCAAGGGACGTTGAATGAGGTATTTCATCTACTGAAAAAATATGATTTGGCAACAGGAGAAGAAAGAATGGAGCGTAATAAAAACTTGGAAAAACTGTATAGCTAAGTGGATGTTTCTATATTAACTTGCATCGCCTTGCAAAAGAGAGATCGCTGTTTTGAGCAGCTGAATATCTTTTAGGATAAAAGATTTTACATCGGCGGGTGCAGTTTGGTATTCATCGGTCAAAAGTTGCAGCTCTCTGTTGAAGATAAAACTTTCTTGACAATTAGTCATCATTGCAACCCTCCTTATAAGTCATTTTACCCGCCAAATCTATGAGTTAAACAGAGATAAGAGCAAATATTTCATTTAGATGACATTTTGTTTTCTGACGACCTGTAAACGTGTTGGAGACCAAGTGCGTAAAAATTGCTTGGTTCGGTTTCGTCCAATATTGAGCAATTCCTCCATTTGTTCTTCGGTCAGATCAAATTGCGTTGCACTGTAATCATCCACGGGAATAAAGACGATGTTTTTTTCGTGTTCTCGAGAAATATATTTTTCATCATGCGCATTTTTCATCGTGGAAAACAATGCTTCGAATAATTGCAATGCATTGTGAATGGGACGACCGGATGTTTCCTCTTGGCGGCGGCTTAATTTCAATCCAATCAATGGATGGCGTGTATCGTCATCAAAAATCCACATTGGAAAATTACTCAGCACGCCACCGTCTACAACTACTGCTCCCTTTGGTGCATCCAGACGGACGGGTTCAAAGAAATAGGGAATTCCGCAACTCATACGCAATGCTTTCGCAATAGAAAATTTATCGGGATCATAGCCATATTGCTCTAAGTCATCAGGCAACAGCATCATTTTTCCGTTCGTTAAATCAGATGCCACCAGTTTCAACGAGCCTTTCGGCAGATCGCCAAATGCATAGCAACCTTTTCTTGCGAGCTTGTCAAAAAACCAATCCTCTAGTGCTTTTCCTTGATAAAGACCCATTCTCCAATAAAGCGAAACCCATTTCATGAAAGGAAATGGCAGCAAGGTTTTTCGTGGATCAAGCAATGATTGAAAATCTTCTTCCGCTAACATTTTCTCTATCTCATTTGCTGTATATCCTGCAGCCAAAAAGCTTGCTAAAATTGCCCCAGCACTCGTTCCCGCCAAGTTTCTAAAACGATAGCCTTGTTTCTCCAATTCTTGAACGGCACCTACTAATGCAAATCCTTTCAATCCGCCTCCTGAAAAAACTCCATCAATTCGCATGTCGTCCCTACTTTCATTTGTAGTCTTCTTCTACTGTAGAGTCCAGACAACAGAAATAGAACCTGTTAACGGTCTATGTGTATAAAAATATGCATGAAAAATCTCTTTTAGTGAACTATAAGAAGGAATCTTTACAGTTCTGTATTGAATTCGATTATGGATTTACTGAAGGAGGTGTTAGGTATGAGTATGGTTATGCGGGTTGCATTGGCATTGGTCATTATCGGAGCTCTTAACTGGGGATTAATAGGGTTTTTCGGTTTTGATTTAGTGGCAACTATATTTGGGGGGCAAAACACAATACTTGCAAAGATTATCTATGCAATTGTAGGGCTTAGTGGATTGGCAGCGATCGCTCTTTTATTCAAGCCGGATGAAGAGATAGAAGGTGAATACAGTGAAAACCGTGAAGCATTTAGAAATGTGAACTATAACGCTGAATTCGGTGATGAACCAGACTTTACGGCAATGAGAAGAGACAATGAAAGAGACATAACAATTGAGGATGAGGATAAATAGTGAATGATTGATGGAAGACCGGTAAGAAATCGAGCAAATAAATATTAAAGAATTCGAATAGAATAACACAAGATGTCAGAAATCCTCTCTACTTAATGTGGAGGGGATTATTTTTATTCGATACTAGGTTTAAAATTATTAAAAATGTTTTAAAGAAACTAAACTTACGGATACTTTAGACGATAAACTAGTGGGGAAGTACTATATACAGACAGGGAGAATGGATTATGAAAAGGTCGATAAAGACGAAAATCATCAGCAGTTCAATTGTTTTGTTTTTCTTAGGGGCTGCAATTATGACAGCGTTCAGCAGTAATGCAGTACAAAAAAATTCTTTTGAGAACAATGTCGAGGCAAGCGAAGCAATTGTTCATGAACTAAGTCGTTCGACAGGAAAGTACATAGAGCAATTTGAAAAGGGCCTAAGCCAATTAGCAAGTTCTTCGGATTTTAGAGATTATAAAAGTGCGACAGGCGAATCGGAAGTGGATGTGCAGCAACCACTCAATCAAATTCTACTAGACTTTTTAGAAGTTCATGACAAAACCACATTCATTTATTATGCGACACCTGACAAGAATATGCTTCACGTTCCGTTCGTTGAAATGGAAGAGGGCTTTGATCCCACTAGCAGGGGCTGGTATAAAGGGGCAGCAGAAAATCCTGATTCAGTATTTTGGACAGATCCATACATAGACGCGGGAACGAATGAATTGGCCATCACTGGAGCAAAAGCAGTCGAGTTAGATGGTCAAATTGCGGGAGTAATCGGTATAACATTGGATCTGTCTACCTTTACTTCAGAGTTAGAGGAAACAGAGCTGGGCTTTCATGGCTATCCTATTATGCTAGACAAAACCGGTACAGCCATTTCACATCCCACTCTTCAAGGTGAAAGTCTTATGGAGCATCCATATATTGCTGAAATGTATGCAAAAAATAAAGAGTCGGACGTTATCCACTACGAGGTGGAAGGTAACGATCATGTGATGGTCTATTCCACACTCCCTGATTTAGGCTGGAAAATCAGTGCAGTCTATGATAAGAAGGAAATTAACCTGATGGCCAATAAGCTAAGAACATCCATGATTAGTATCACACTTATCACATTGGTCATTTTAGCCGCTTTCCTATATGCCTTAATGTCAAAAACCTTAAAGCCGGTAGATACACTGAAAGATCTCATGGCATCTGTCGCGCAAGGTGATTTAACTGTCCGTTCCAACAATCAATCGAAGGATGAATTTGGTGAACTAGGGAATTCATTCAACACAATGATAGGGCATATGGATACGATCATTACAGTTGTCAATCAATCCGCGGCAGACGTACGAATGAATTCAGAGAGTATGAGCGCGGTAGCAGAAGAAACGAGTGCTTCCAGTTCAGAAGTGGCACATGCAGTTAATGAAATTGCAAAAGGGGCGGCAAAGTCTGCAGAGGATTCGGAAGACGTTACGGTACAGGCAGACTCACTTGGCGAACAAATCAATGAAATTGCAAGCCGTTCTCGCCGAATGACGGAAATGGCGCAGCAAGCAGGTGTGATGAACACAAATGGGTCTGAACAGATGAAACAGATGCAAGGTTCATTTGCCGATTGGGAAAATGATTTAAAATCCATGTTCAGTGTGATTGGGAACTTAGGGAATAAGGTGAAAGCGATCGGCAGTGTTATGGAGACGATTACCGATATTTCTTCTCAGACCAATCTGTTGGCGTTAAATGCGAGTATTGAAGCTGCCCGTGCAGGGGAGCATGGAAAAGGTTTCGCTGTTGTGGCTGAAGAGGTGCGCAAATTAGCAGAGCAATCTGCACGCTCTACGGACGAAGTGAAAGTCACAGTTTTAGAACTACAAGAAGAGTCGCGAATGGTCACGACTCAAATGCAAGAAACTATGGATAATTTTCATCGTCAAAGCAGTGTTGTGGAAGAGACCGAAACAACATTTAAAGATATTTCACACTTGATGAGCGATATGCAAGAGTCCATTGATGATATTTATAGCCAAGTACAAAGCGTGACAACGTATAAAGAGCAAGTGGCTCAGACCATCCAAATGATGGCGGCGACTTCACAGGAAACGGCAGCAGCGTGCGAAGAAGTGAGTGCATCGACAGAAGAGCAGCTACGGGCTACTCAATCCGTCACGGACTCCGCGGTAAAATTAACAGAACTCAGTGAAGAGCTCAGTAAAGTAGTACAACAATTTAAGATCTAATCTTTTAGTAATTTATAAAAATACAACATGTTAAAAATAGTAGAAAACTAAATTAGTGGCTATCCCAAAAAGATGAAACAACTTTTTGGGATAGCCTTTTTATTTTGTTCTCCGGATAAAGCTCAAATGTCGGCCCGCTTGTTTATCTTCACGATAAGAAAAGCCGTCCGTACTTTGAAACGTACACATGCGGTCAATCGAAATATTGCCAGGAGGAATACCGGCCAATTCGCATTGCTTTTTCACCGTTAGCTGGTTGTCGATATGAAATTTATTTGTCACTTCATTGTATTCAATCCATTCGTCTGCATAGCCAAGATCGTGGAATTTTGTATAGACGTCTTCATCGACTTCAAACTTCCTCTGACTAAGCGCCGCGCCCATTTGTACATGCACATGATTGAGGTTGCACTGTTCCGTTTGCTGCAAGTGCTGGAATAGTTTCAGCGTGATTTCCTTCACGGTCCCTTGCCAACCCGAATGAATGACACCGATCAGTGGATTGTCTTCGCTATAAAAAATCACAGGAACACAATCTGCGGTCAAGCTGCATAATACAATGTTCGGTTCAAATGTATACAGCGCATCTGTGTCCGCTATGGCGGTATCTTGACGTAGCGCACCTTTACCCCGATCGTTTTCAGTCACATGATGAAAGTTTGCGCTGTGTGTTTGATTGGCAAAAACGAAATTTGCAGGACTGGACTGTAGAAAGCTGGCTAATCGCTCTCGGTTGTAGAGCACACTTTTAGCAGATTTGCATGCATGAAGTGCCATGTTGTTGCTTTCCGGACTTTCGAAATCTTTCATTGTCATGCCTGCTTGGTGTTTTTCATTCTGGATATATATTTTTGATTTCATGAAGATCCCTCCAGCCTTACTATATGCCAATTTCGTTCCTTAACCCCTGTGAAATACCCGGCTATGCACCATGCACTCTTCTACCTTGTCCCAGTTTAAATCAAATCCAATTCCTGGAGTTGTAGGCACATCAATGAGTCCGTCATTCATGGTGACTTCCGGTAAGATAATATCTTCATCCCAATAATGAGCGGAAGGAGCGGTGTCACCCGGCAGTGTGAAGCCTGGTAAGCTTGTGATCGCGATATTGTGAGCGCGTCCGACACCTGCTTCGAGCATACCACCGCACCAAAGCGGAATATTATGCTGTACACATAAGTCATGGATTTTCTTCGATTCCGTTAATCCACCCACACGTCCAATTTTTAAGTTGATGATCTTCGTACTACCGAGTTCAATCGATTTTCGTACGTCTTCCGCGGAATGAATGCTTTCATCCAGACAGATCGGTGTTTCGATATTGGCCTGCAATTGTGCATGGTCCACAATGTCGCCGTGTGCAAGGGGCTGTTCGATCATTGTCAGACCAAACTCATCAAATTTTCGCAAATGCTCAATATCCGCCAACGTATATGCACAGTTTGCGTCCGCCATTAGCTGGATATCAGGAAATTCTCCGCGAATCGCCTGCAGAATATCCAAGTCTCTTTCCGGCATCACTTTGACTTTGATACGTTTGAAGCCTCTCTCCAAATAGCCTTCTACTTTCTTCAACAATTTTGCTTCCGTTTCTTGGATTCCTACACTGACACCTACTTCGATTTGCTTTTTCGTGCCACCTAAAGCGGTAGCTAGCGACATATTCTGTTTTTTTGCATATAAGTCCCAAACAGCACCTTCAATTGCCGCCTTCGCGTTATAGTTCCCTCTGAAGTGATCAAACATCTTCGTAACATCGTCAGGATGCTGAATATCTGACTTCAAAAGTAACGGAATCAAATAATCACTCAGCATATGCCAATTCGTTTGGACCGTTTCTTCATGAAACAGCGGGGAAATCGAAGCAACTGATTCACCGAAGCCGGATTGCCCATCTGCTGATTTCACTTCCACCAAAATAAAGTCTTTGTCCTGCTCCACTCCGACACTCGTCTTGAATGGGTGAAGCAATTTCATTTTCATATACCGCAAAACAACTGTTTTAATTTCCATCATAATTTCCTCTTTTCTCTAAAATATAGACGTAGCCTTCATTGTTTTCGGGATGTTTAAGCAGATCGGTCACGATCCAGCCATTGCTCAAGCAACCTTTAAAGATTTCTCTCGTTTTTTCTCGCCAGATAATTGCTGCTGTCAAATCATGTTGTTTGAGTTCTTGGAAGTTTGCAGGCACTGGAACGATTAATTTCTGATGGTCGGTTTGCCAATTCATATGCTCTGCATGCAAGAAACCATTATCCACACTCGTTTCAACTAGTGAATGTACTTTGTCTAAATCGATAGGCGCAGAATCGGTGGGCTGTTCCCGAATATTCCACTCCACTGTAAAACGATCGGTCGGTATTCCATTGTTCATTCCATCTTCCATTTCTCCGTACGCATTTTCTGTATAATCCACTACTACGGCACGCAGTTTATGTAGATTCAGATTGGCATTGACTGTTTCAAGTGGATCGTATGTCCAAACGATACGATCATACCCTTTTTCGAGTGCCACTTTCTTTTGAGCCACTTTCAATTGTTCACCAATACCCAGTCTGCGGTAATCGGGATGAATGCCTAGACTGTGTGAATAAAGATAGATACTTTTGCCATCGAAACCGGGGAAGCTATATTGAAAACCAATTAGTCGGTCTTCATCAAATGCTCCCAAAATCAGCCCGCCGTTCTTTACGGTAGCGATCGTATGGCTGGTTGGCACGGTGTCTTCCACACTCCAAACGATGGATTCAAGAGCATGAACTTTTTGTAGATCTTCAAGCGAATCGATTGTTCGAATCGTCAGGGTTGGATTTTTCACAGGATATTCTCCTCCAATTCTTGGTCTGCCTTCATAACCAGCTCAATCAGTATTTTCGTTCCATAAACCAAAGCGTCCGTGTTAAATGTCATTTGCGGATGATGTAGTCCTGGCTTTAAATCGCAGCCTAATCCAATCATCGTAGCTGGAATATGAGGTGTTTTCCATGTGTAAAAATGAAAGTCTTCAGCTCCTTGTGAAATACAAGGGCCGGCAACGTTCTCGCGACCCAATACGGAACCAATTGCATGTTGTGCCATTCGAACGGCAACTGAGTTTTCGGTAGCTGCCGGGGAGTAGCCTATTTGTTCGCAAGCAATGTTCGTCTCTGTCAGCTTTGCGGTGCTCTCGATAATATATTGTGCCTTTGCCAGCAAAGCAACCATCGTTTCATTCGCTTCTGCACGTACATCAAGCGTGAAGCGAGCACTTTCTGGGATGGAGTTACTCGTCTCTCCGCCATGCAGTTCCGTCATTTTAATAGAGTACTTTTTATTGCCTTGCAGACGAATTTGTTTTAATGCTTGAATCAATAAACTCGCCGCTTCAATTGGGTTATTACCTTCCTCTGGCCGTGCTGCATGAGCGGGTGTCCCCGTGATGACGCCAGTCAATGTTGCAGATGAACCGTGCAAGATGACAGGGGCCGATTTGCCATAAGGTACTTCCGTGTGTGGTCTTACATGGACACCGCCTAAAAACAAGACATTTTCTAAGACACCCTCCTTCATCATCTGCAATGCTCCTTCAGCTTTTTCTTCAGCAGGCTGGAAGATGAATCGAATAGTATGTTGTAAAGTGGCTTTGCTATTCTGCAGCGCAAGCGCAGCATATAATGCCATTGTGCTATGTCCATCATGGCCGCAAGAATGATTGGCTTTTACAACGCCGTCCACTTCTTGAACCAACGCATCCATATCGGCACGAAGCGCGATAACGCTCTCTTTTTCACCGGGTATTTCTGCAATAAATCCATAGTGATCTGGATAAGTTTTGATTTGCAAGCCGGCAGCTGAAAGTTTGTCCTGTAGATAGCGAGAAGTTTTCTTCTCTTCCCAGCTAGGCTCTGCCAGTGCATGCAACTCTTGATAGGTTTGTAGAAGTTGTTCTTTATGATCTGAAATGAATTGAATTGGGTTGTTCATTGAGTTATCCTCCATTCTATTCTGAAAATAATTGTTGTTCAGCATATAAATGCTCTAGCTGTTGTTGGCGTTTGGCAATGTGTTCGCAGTCACGTATTCGCATACCTGCAAGAAGCATATCCAATAGACTGATGATCGAGGCAATGGAATGAGCATCTGTCACCTCATTTTCCGAACTCGTAAATGTCATATCCGCTAGTTGACCGATAGGGGATAGTGTTCGGTCTGTAATGCCGATTATCTTTGCTCCTTGCTCTTTCGCAATCGTTGCGGCTTGCACGGTATCTTGACGGTAGCGGGGAAATGAGAAAATTACAGCCGCTGAATTTGTAGTCAAGTCACAAATGTCTTCCGTCATAAATCCAGTAGGACTGGATATTACAACATTGCCTCGCATTTGTTTCAGTGCGTAATATAACCAGTAGGCTGCAGCATATGAACTGCCGAAACCGCCAATATATATTCGATCTGAATGAATAAGCGTCTCTGCCATTGCCCAAACGTCATCCACTTTTATCTGCTCGGCCAGGTTCTGTAAAATGGCTTGCTCTCTTAGAATTACTTGACGAATGAGTTGATTGTCGTTTGTTTGTCCATCTTTTGAAGGCAATACTTCGGAAATGTCTTGTTTAGGTAAAAGCCAATCTTTTCGAAGGGCTTGTTGTAATTCAGAATAACCGCTAAATCCTAATGCATAAGCCAAGCGAATAACTGTCGTTTCACTGACGCCCACTTGCTTTCCGATCTGGAAAGCAGTTAACAATGCAGCTTCTTGGGGTCGCTCTATATAGAAGGCAGCTACTTTCTGTTGACCGGGTGATAAAGAAGAGTAATGTACTTTTATTGTTTCCTGCAATGTTCTCATAAGTCACCTACAATCGCATGAAGTTTATCCTTCCTCTATTAAAACACATTGCATGTAAAACTTCAAAAGTCTGTGAATAAAGTTTCTAAGTACATTGACTTTTCAAACCAATTAACTGAGAATAGAAAAAGAACATCTAAGACAGTTACCTGAAGGGGGAATTTTTATGAAGCGATTTTTGTATGCAATGAGCGTAATCTTAGGGTTATTTATTTTAAGCGCTTGTTCGAGTGATAATGAAAAAGAGGCGGATGCTTCAAAAGGGAATGGGAGCTCAAAAGAAGGCGGTACGGTGGTCTATGCAAGAGGTGCCGACTCTGTAGGATTAGATCCGATCAATATTACAGACGGAGAATCCATTCGAGTGACTCACGCTATTTTTGAAACTTTATTTGAGTATGATAAAGACTTGCAATTACAGCCTAAATTGGCTGAATCCTATAAAACGAGTGAAGATGGCTTAACATGGACACTTGCACTTAAAAAGGGTGTAACTTTCCATGACGGCACTGATTTTAACGCCGATGCTGTCGTGTTTAATTTTGAACGTTGGATGGATACCGAAAACGAATATCATATCGGAGATTTCCCGTACTATCCATTCTTGTATGGTGGATTTAAAGGAGACGAAGAACATAAAATCGACTATGTGAAGGCTGTGGATGAACATACGGTAGAAATCAAGTTGAAGGAAAAGGTCGCTCCATTTATCAGCTATTTGGCAATCCCGATGTTTGGTATTGCAAGCCCGACAGCTATAGAACAGTACAACGAACGATTTTATGAAAATCCGGTAGGTACGGGACCATTCCAGTTTGATAGCTGGACACGCAATGACAAAATTGTCGTCAAAGCGAATGAGAATTATTATGTGGAAAATCAGCCGCTGCTGGATCAGATTATCTTTACAGTTGTTCCGGACAACTCGGCCCGTTTGAATGTTTTGCTGAGCGGAGAAGCAGATTTCATTGATGGGATGAATCCGGAAGACGCAAAAACCGTGGAAAAAGACGGAAAATTAAAACTCGTCAAACGACCAAGTTTCAATGAAGGCTTTATAGTGATGAATACGCAGAAAGCACCATTTGACGATGTCAAAGTGAGACAAGCGATCAATATGGCGATTGACAAGAAGGCACTTGTTGATGGGTTCTACAGTGGATTTGCAGATGTTGCAAAAAGTCCGGTGCCACCTGCTTTATGGGGGTATAACGATGAAATAGAGGATTATAAATTTGACGTAAAGGCAGCGAAAGCATTGCTTGCAGAAGCTGGCTATCCTGAAGGGTTCGAGACAGAAATCTGGGCGATGAGCAACCCTCGTCCATACCTCCCACAACCAATGAAAACAGCTGAAGCAATCCAAGCCAATTTGGAGGAAATTGGTATCAAAGCAAAAATTGTCACTTATGAGTGGGCAACATATTTGGAAAAGACGGGTGACGGACAGCATCCAATGGCTTTATATGGATGGACTGGTGTTATGGCAGACCCAGACAACTTCCTCTACCCAAATCTGAGCAATACGAATATGGAAACCCCTGCGAACAATTTAGCGTTCTATGATAATGAAGAGTTCCAAGAATTAATTGAACAGGCACGTGTCACATTCGACCAAGATGAACGGATCGAATTGTATAAGAAAGCACAGGAACGATTCCACTTAGACGCTCCTTGGGTTCCATTGGCGCATACTACACCGCCGATCGCATTTGCTGATTATGTTAAAGGATTTGAGCCGCATCCAATGGAAAACGATAATTATGCTGTAATGTATTTAGACAAATAAGAAGAAGTCGGCAAGAGATGACAGTCCAATCTCTTGCCGGCTTTTTTATTGAATAACACTTCGTACTATAAATAAAGACAACTAGAAAAGACTTCCAAGTATCAAAGACCTAAGGCTAACCAATTGGTCAATATTTGGGGAATAACCGGGAAATTCCTTTTAAACTACTATGTAAGAAGTTTTCATTTTAAATTTCAGAAAAACACAATATAGACCGCCATGCAAGGGTTTAGGGCTCCTCACGTACTAATAAAATAAAAAACTTCAACATATTCATTTGATTTCTTAATTAATTGAGAGTATAGTGTACAACTGCTATGCAAACTATGTTAATTGGGGGAACCATGAAGAAAATTTCAAATGTCTTTTACA
The DNA here is from genome assembly GCF_019748715.1 of Sporosarcina aquimarina. GTDB lineage: Bacteria > Bacillota > Bacilli > Bacillales_A > Planococcaceae > Sporosarcina > Sporosarcina newyorkensis. Next base: position 99,463 of record NZ_JACLBZ010000029.1, read on the forward strand.
TTACAATAGGGTTGATCATCTTGGCTGTTGGCTATGGTGTAATTGATCCAGAACATTTTGAGCAGATCACAAACTCCGGCAAAGCATTTGTAGCATCATCGTTTGGTTGGTATTACATGTTGCTCATGACTGCACTCTTGTTACTCAGTATTTTTATGATATTCAGCCCTTATGGAAAGATTCGTTTAGGAAAAGATTCGGATCGACCGCAATTCTCTACAATTACATGGATTGCAATGCTTTTCTCTGCAGGCATGGGAATTGGTTTGGTTTTCTACGGTGCTGCAGAACCTATATCCCACTACGCTGTTCCGGCTACTGAAGATCCTTTCACAGCTGCCGCATTTAAAGAATCGATGCGAAAAACATTTTTACATTATGGTCTTCACATCTGGGCATTGTATGGAATGGTAGCATTGGCTTTAGCATATTCTCAGTTTCGAAAAGGTGAACCTGGTTTAATTTCAGCAACACTGAAGCCGATTTTTGGAGCGAAGATGAAAGGTCCTTGGGGGACAGTAATTGATGTTCTTGCTGTTTTTGCAACAGCTTTTGGCGTAGCAACCTCCCTCGGCTTTGGCGCAGTTCAAATTAATGCAGGTTTGAATTATTTATTCGGATTCTCGATCGGTATACAGTCTCAATTTATCATTGTAACTGTCGTGACGTTTTTGTTTATCGGCTCCGCGTGGTCAGGGTTAAATAAAGGAATACGATATCTATCCAACACGAATTTGATATTAGCTGTCGCGCTTTTAGGGTTTATTTTAATCTTAGGACCGACATTGTTGATCTTGAATATGTTCACAGATTCAGTTGGGGGCTATTTTACTCATCTCATCGAAATGAGTATGGGAACAGCTCCGTTGAATGGAGAAAATCGAGGGTGGCTTGACGGTTGGACAATTTTCTACTGGGCTTGGTGGATTTCTTGGTCTCCATTCGTCAGTATGTTCATTGCGCGTGTCTCAAAAGGACGCACAATCCGTGAGTTTATGGCGGGTGTGCTACTCGTTCCATCATTCTTCGGTTTTATCTGGTTTGCTGCGTTCGGTTCGACAGCTGTAGATATACAGAATTCAGGCGCAGTGGACTTGGCATCTTTAGATATTGAGATAGTTGTGTTTGAAATGTTTAACGAGCTACCATTGTCGTTCTTGATCTCGTTATTCGCCATTCTTCTTGTGACATCTTTCTTCATCACATCAGCAGATTCTGCTACATATGTGCTCGGAATGCAGTCAACGTATGGCTCATTGACGCCGCCGAATTCTGTGAAGGTCATTTGGGGAATCATTCAATCTGCAATTGCATTGATCTTACTTTCAGTAGGTGGTCTCGCTGCTTTGCAAAATACAATCATTATAGCGGCCTTGCCGTTCTCGTTCATCGTCGTGCTGATGATTTACTCCTTATTCAAATCCTTGAATCAGGAATTGTACAAAATGAAATAATGGAAGGAACATGTGGATGGTCACATGTTCCTTTTTGAATTGATTTTGACGGTTCCTAGGCTACATGATACGATCAATTCAATATTTTAGGATCGGAGGACAAGAGATGAACATCGAAGGAAAACTCAAAGAACTAGGAATTGAATTACCACCAGCTTCACGGCCTATGGCGAACTATCAGATGACTGCCCGTCTGGGAAGTGCACTTTACACATCAGGTGCCGGTTATATGCGTGAAGGAAAAGCAATGATTACAGGAAAACTGGGCGATGATGTTTCAATGGAGCAAGGCTATCAGGCAGCCCGAGAAACGGCTCTTCAGTTAATGAGCAATCTGCGGGCCGAGCTTGGTTCATTGGATAAAATCAAAAGCTTTGTGAAGATCTTAGGCTTTGTTAATTCGACTGATGATTTTATTCGGCAGCCGGAAGTGATCAACGGAGCATCAGATGTTATTGTCGAAGTGTTTGGCGACAAAGGAGAGCATGCTCGCTCAGCGATCGGCGTCAATACGCTTCCGTTTGATATTCCTGTCGAAATTGAGCTTATTGTGGAAGTGGAAGAAGAATAATCGAGCCAGCCTATAATGAGGCTGGTTTTTTGTTTTTAAAGCAATTGGAAGTCGAGGATGGTAAAATAATAGAAACAGCTATGATCAACGCATTACTGTCCAAGTGTTCTTGTTGTACAGTAATTGTTTTTTAGAATATCAATGAATAAAAAGGAATAGGTGTACATCATGAGTTTATTAACAGTGAAAAATATTAGTCATGGATTTGGAGATCGGGCGATTTTCGATGACGTGTCGTTTCGTTTGTTGGCAGGGGAACATATCGGATTGATAGGTGCGAACGGAGAAGGGAAATCTACGTTCATGAATATCATCACGCACAAGCTGGAGCCAGATGCAGGGACAGTGAATTGGTCGAAACGTGTACGGATTGGATATTTGGATCAACATGCCGTTTTGAAACAAGGAATGTCGATTCGCGATGTATTGCGTACGGCATTTCAGTATTTATACGATATGGAAACTGAAATGAATGAACTGTTTGCTAAGATGGGTGAAGTAGAGCCGGATGAATTGGAAAGCCTTTTGGAAGAGACGGGACAGATTCAGGACACATTGGAGCAAAGTGGATTTTATATGATCGATGCGAAAGTGGAAGAAGTGGCGAACGGTCTTGGTTTGAATGAATTCGGTCTGGATCGGGACGTACACGACTTAAGTGGTGGACAACGGACCAAAGTATTGCTAGCGAAGCTTTTGCTTGAGAAGCCGGATATTTTGCTGTTGGATGAGCCAACGAACTACTTGGACGTAGAACATATCGAGTGGCTACGTACCTACTTACAGGAATACCCTGGTGCATTTATTTTGATTTCGCACGATATTCCATTTTTGAACAGTGTCATCAATTTAATTTATCATATGCAAAATCAGAAAATTAATCGCTACCCAGGCGATTATAACGAGTTTTTGCGCGTGCATGAGATGAAACAACAGCAAGTGGAAGCTGCGTATAAGAAGCAACAGAAAGAAATCGCCAATTTGAAAGATTTCGTTGCACGTAATAAAGCAAATGCTGCGACAAGCCGAATGGCGATGTCCCGTCAGAAGAAGCTGGATAAAATGGATGTAATTGAACTGGACTCTGAAAAGCCGAAGCCGCATTTTGATTTCAAAACGGCACGGACGCCAGGTAAGTATTTATTCGAAACGACTGGACTCGTAATTGGTTATGACGAGCCCCTTTCAAAACCACTCGACCTGACGATGGAACGAGGACAAAAAATTGCATTGGCAGGAGCGAACGGTATTGGGAAAACAACACTTTTGAAAAGTATTCTCGGTGAAATTCCGGCTTTGCAAGGAAAAGTAGAGCAGGGAGAACATTTATCCATTGGTTATTTTGAACAGGAAATGAAAGCTGAGACAGATAATACATGTCTGGAAGAAATTTGGAGTGAGTTTCCGCACTTTGCACAATATGAAGTACGTGCTGCTTTAGCACGTGTCGGATTGACGACGAAGCATATCGAGAGCAAAGTGAAAGTGTTAAGTGGAGGGGAACGTGCGAAAGTACGACTATGTAAGCTGGTAAATCAGGAGACAAATTTATTGGTACTGGATGAGCCGACCAATCACTTGGATGCTGATGCAAAAGAAGAGTTGAAGCGTGCATTGAAAGAATATAAGGGCAGTATCTTACTCATCTCACATGAACCCGATTTTTATGAAGATGTTGTTTCAACCGTGTGGAATGGCGAAACATGGACGACAAAATTTTTTTAATTGACAAAATCCTACAATGTTCCACGTGAAACGTTAAAAAATCCAGCCGTTTACTTGGTTGGGTTTTTTACTTACTATTTACTTACTCAATTTTAAACAAGAGTTATTTAGTTAGATAAGAATGAGACAGATGAGGATTTAAAAGCCAGAACGATATATCCTTTAAAGGATGTGTCGTTCTGGCGTTTTTTAATTCATTTTTTCAATAGCAAGTAACAAAAGTACGGGGCTCCTATCAATGAGACGATGATGCCTGCGGGAATTCCATCTGGTTCTAAAATATTCCGTCCCAACGTATCCGCTAGCAACAATAGAAAGCTACCGATCAGAATGGCAATAGGTAAATTCAATCGATGGCGCGGGCCAACTAAGGACTTTGCAATATGTGGCGCCATTAAACCAATAAATGCAATTCCGCCTGTAACAGATACAGCAGAAGCAGCTAATGCAACTGCTATAAGTAACAAAATCAACCGTTCTCGTTCAACTGAAACACCAACCCCTGTAGATATAGATTCATTCAGACCTAATAAATCCAATCGATATGTTTTATAGAGAGCGAAAGGTATCAATATCAGCAGCCAAGGCAGAAGAGCCCAAATATACGGCCAATCAGTGCCCCAAATATTACCTGCAATCCACCTGGAAATGAAATCAACCTTTTCCCGTTTAGCAGAGGAGGTGATCACAACCATGATTCCAGAAAGTGCCATGGAAAACCCAATTCCGACAAGTACAAGCCGCATAGGCTGCAGTCCGGATTTACGGCTGTATGCAAATAGATAAATGAGAACGGACGTCACAATAGCACCTGCAAATCCTGCCAGCGGTAAGAAAAATGAGAATGATCCTGCTTCGATCGGGAAAAATAGGAAGAATATTGCAATCGCCACGCCAGCGCCTGAATTAATTCCGATAATTCCAGGATCGGCTAAATCATTTCGTGTAATTCCTTGTAAAATAGCACCGGACAGGGCGAGTGCGGCACCGGCTAGAAGGGTGATGATGATTCGCGGAAGACGGATCGAAAACAGTACGAATTCTTCTTTGAATGTTCCTTGACCAAGTAAAGTAGGGATTATTCGATTCCATTCGATAGATGCATAGCCAAGTCCCATCGCAACTGTGGTCAGCAGCAATATTAAAACAGTTAAGCAGCCGGCTAAGAGACGCTGCTTTTTTCTTGTAGCGGGAAGAATCATGAGAATGCACGGCCTCCTTTACGGACAATCACTAAAAAGAACGGTAGACCAATTATAGCAATCAAAGCGGCTACAGGTGTTTCAAAAGGTGCCTGCAAGGTTCTGCCGAGTATATCAGCGAGCAACATAAAGCTTCCGCCTATTACTACGGATACAGGGATGATGAATCGATAATCCGTTCCGACGATTGCACGTACAATATGCGGAATCATGAGTCCTACAAACGCCAGATTGCCGACTAATGCCACTGCGGCTCCGGCCAATAGAATAATGATTAGGAATAGAATGACTTTCACTTTGAAGGTATTTTGTCCAAGTCCAATTGCAACCTCTTCATTTAAGCTCAATAAAGTCAGCTGGCGGGACAGCAAAATTGCGATGAAAATCCCAGCGAGAATGACAGGCACGATCACCTGCAGCTGTCCCCATGCAGTGCCGATCAATCCGCCTGCAGTCCACATGGAAACATCTTTGGAAATCTTAAAATACAGACCAACCCCTTCTGCAATTGCAAATAAGAAGGTGGACACTGCAGCTCCGGCCAGAACCAATCGAATAGGCGCGAATCCTCCACGTTTGGCAGAGGCGATACCGAAAACGAGAAGAGCGCCGACAGCAGATCCTATGAAGCAAGCAATCATAATTCCAAAATAATTAACGGCAGGCACCAATGCAAGAGTAATAGCCAGAGCGGCATTGGCCCCGGCAGTCAGTCCGAGTAGTCCAGGATCTGCCAGCGGATTTCTTGTCATGCCTTGCATGATGGCCCCTGAGACCGCTAACGCGGCGCCGACAGCCAGTGCACCGATTTCGCGAGGCATACGGATTTCCTTTAGGATCAGAGCGCTTTGTTGTTTGCTGCCTGTGAATGACAGCCAGACATCCCTCCAGGAAGTGTGGGCTGCTCCAAGCTTCATAGCCAGCAGAAATACAATCAATAAAAGCAGTATACTCGCCAGCAACTTGATTCTAAAAGGAGTAGTTTTTCTTTTCTGTTCTTTCATTTGGACCGTTCCTGCCTTTCCGTTCATTAAAAAAGGAGCCCGCTTCTGTGGTAGAGGGGCTCTCTGTTCGATTATTAGTTAGTGCCCAAAAAATGCTTTGTAAAGAATTCTAGTTGATATTCCAATGTCAGCGGATCGTTGAAATAAAATTCCTCTCCATTGGCTTCAAACACTTGATTGTTCTTCACTGCCGGGATATTTTTATAGGTATCTGTTTCCATGAAGGAATTATCCGCTGCATCAAAGGAACTTAAGATCATGTAGTCTCCTGCAAATTCAGGCAACACTTCAGTGGAAAGTGCGTAATAGCCTGGTTCCATTGCCATTTCTTTTACTTTCTCGGGCATAGCAAGTTTCATTTCTTGATAAAGGATTTCTGTACCGCGCCCCCAACTGTCGCCATAAACATATAATTGTTTGTCAAAGTTTTCGATAACAGAAACGGTAGAATCTTCACCGATTTTTTCTTTAATCTTTTTACCTGTATCTTGTGCACGCTGTTTAAAGTCTTCCACCCACTTTGTCGCTTCTTCCTCTTTGTTGAGAAGTTTTCCAATTTCAATATGTTGTGTCAGATAATCTACTTTGCCGTATGTATAGGTCACAGTAGGAGCAATTTCCTTCAATTTATCAATATTTTTAGTGGTAGAAAATCCAATAATTAAATCGGGTTCAAGTTCAATGATTTTCTCGATGTTTTCTTCGGATACTTCTTCTACGTCACGTAACGCGGAATCAAAACGGGGATTCGACTTTGACCATGAATCGACGCCGATCAAATTTACGTCAAGTGCCATAACATTACCAGCAAAGCTGGCCAGCACCACGACTTTTTGTGGATCTGCCGGGACTTCCACTGGACCATCTTCGGATTCATATGTGATCGTATCGCTTTTTCCTTCGTCTTCTGTCATTGTGTTTTTATTCGATGATTCATCCTGCTTGTTTCCACAAGCCCCTAACGCAAGTGCGAGAAGCAAAATGGCGGGTAATATAAATTTCTTCATTTTCTATTATCTCCTTTATGTAGATCGTATGTAATGCACAGCGGTTTTCCAGTCCTTGGATCTATGCCGATTTCGGCATCAATTCGAAACACTTGGCGCAATATATCTGGCTGGATGACTTCCTCGCATATCCCGGCACGAATAATCTCTCCATCTTTCATTGCGACAATGAAATCAGCAAAGCGTGCGGCTTGATTCAAGTCGTGAAGCACCATCACAATTGTGCGCTGCTGTTCAATGTTTAACTTCTGAAGCAGTTCTAGCACTTCAAGCTGATGCGCCATATCCAAATAGGTTGTCGGTTCGTCGAGGAAAATGATGTCTGTCTCCTGGGCAAGAGCCATTGCTATCCAAACACGTTGACGCTGACCACCTGATAAGGCATCCACTTGACGATATTTGTATTCACTTGTATTGGTCACTTCTAAAGCCCAATCAATCACTTCTGTATCATGCGTTGTAAGTCGGCCCATCGCATTTTGATAAGGGAATCTTCCATATGAAACCAATTCACCGACCGTTAAACCGCTGGCGGCTTCCTGTGTTTGAGGGAGGATCGCCATTTTCTGTGCTAACTTTTTCGTATTTTGTTTGGCGATATTTCCACCATCCAACACAACTTTTCCTGCTTGATGGGGGATCAATCGGGTAACAGCTTTCAGAAAGGTAGATTTTCCACATCCGTTGGCACCGATAATGGCCGTCACTTTTTGATCTGGTATTTGCACGGATAGTCCTTTAACAATCAGACGATCATCGTATGAAATTTGCAAATCCTCTGTATATAAACGAACCATTTATAATATTCTCACCTTTCTTACATGAAATTAGTTGATAATGATTATCATTTTCAGTACAATAAAAACTATAAGTTGAAACGCTGTCTTTGTCAATAATTTTTTTAAGGGAGTAGATATCGTGGAAAGAAAAGATATATTGGATGTAACAATCATTGGTGGGGGACCTGCTGGGTTATATGCGGCTTTCTATAGTGGTCTACGTGAAATGAAGACAAAAATTATTGAGTATCAGCCACAGCTCGGCGGAAAAATTCATGTCTATCCAGAAAAAATGATTTGGGATATAGGGGGAATCACACCAGCGCCGGGAGCGCATGTAATTGAGAAATTGGTAACTCAAGGCCTGACATTTAATCCTGAAGTTGTGCTGAATGAAAAGATTGTGCAAATTGAAAAGTCAGTGGAAGGTCATTTTGTTTTACGAGCTGCTTCTGGGACAATTCATTATAGTAAAACAGTGATCTTAGCTACGGGAACAGGGATTTTAAATCCTCAAAAGATTGAGGTTGAAGGTGCAGAACGGTATGAAGTGACGAACTTGAATTACACAGTAAAGTCTCTGGGGCGTTTCAAAGGAAAAGACGTTCTCATCTCAGGCGGCGGCAATGCGGCTATTGACTGGGCGAACGAATTGCAACCGATTGCGAAGAACGTATTCTTGACCTATCGAAAGGACAATTTGAATGGGCATGAAGCGCAAGTGCGGCAATTGTTAGAGGGAGGAGTGACTTGCTATTTCAATACAAATATCTCGCGTTTTATTGCATCTGATGATCATAGCTCGATTGAGTCAGTGGAGCTGCAGCACAATGAAGACCAAACCATTATTACAGTACCTGTAGATGAAGTAATCATCAATCATGGATATGAGCGAGATACCTCATTGATTGGTGACCAGCAACTCGGGATTCAATTGACGGAACATAAGCAAGTCGCTGGAACTTGCATGAGTGCCACGTCTGTAGACGGAGTCTTTGCAGCAGGCGATGTGCTGAGTCACGATGGGAAGTTGCATTTAATTGCCGGAGCATTCCAAGATGCTGCAAATGCAGTGAACTGTGCAAAGATATATATAGATCCAGAAGCGACTGAACACGGTATGGTTTCTTCTCATAATGAGTTATTTAAGGAGCGGAACCGTGAGTTGGTGAAGCAACTGATCTGACGCGGCTCAGCGAGTGGGTAGTAAGCCAATGCGTCAAAAGACGATTGAAGGCTTCAGGTTGTGCAATTGGAAACCCATGTCCGACATCTGAAATGAGAAGCGACTGGCAGTTGTTGAACTGAGCGAGCCGTGAAACGGATTTTATCACACTGCGCGACTCCTTAGTTCCAGCTGTTGCCAAAATGCGTGTTGTGCTGCTTTCCAAATCTTCGGAAAGCGAAAACGACAGGTTTTCTTGTATCATTTCAATCAACGTGCCAGAACTCATCTGCAAGCTTGTAGTGTAATAGCGTTCAAAAAACTCCCGATCCAAATAGAGTTGTTTCGCCTGTTGCCTGGCAAATTGACGGTTTTGGATGAGTGGATAAGTGAGCTTAATCATTGGCTTGACGAAAGGGACGGCAAATTTCATTGGCGTAAGCAACGCGCTATTGATCATTGCGGAGTGAATAAAGTTCGGTGCAAGACGAATCATTTCCAGTCCAATTTGCGCACCAATGGAAAATCCGACAATGTGTATACGTTTGCTGCCTTGCTTTTCTTCAAGCAGTTCCAACAGTTCTACTGCATTTTGATGTATGGAGAAAGAGGTTTTATCGCTTCTTTCACCATGTCCTTGAAGCGTGGGAACGAGAATATGGTAGTTACTGAATTTCGGAATTTGTTGATCCCACATCCAACCGTCCACGCCGCCTCCGTGGATAAACAGTAGAAGTTCACCATTTGAATCATCAGCCTCTTTATAGTGAAGAGCCATTTTGCCGTCACCCTTTCAATTTACGTAGTTTGAAGTTTCTCTATCCGTTTCACAAGCTTTTCTTTCCAAACATCCGCCAAGGCATCCACTGCTACTATCCGTTTCATTCCATCCAGATCATTCGGTCGATGAAAATAAATTTCATTCGCATAGAGTATAGAGACACCATTTGGGTCGCGTTCCAATAAAGTAATGGATGAGTCATCGCGCACCATTCCATCCTCCAGTACGCGACATAAATAACCTGTGAATCCAGTGTCCACGATCTTCTTCATGAGAGTAGGCAAGCCGGTTCGTTTATTGATCGTACTGCAAGGAACCCGGCCTTGTGTTACTTGTAGCACGGCTTCTCCTACCCGAAAAGTATCTCCAATATACACTTCATTTTCGAGCATGCCTGAGATAGTCAAATTTTCCCCAAAAGTAGAAGAGGGTAGAGTACAGTTGTATTCATTTTCCCAATGCGGATAATGCTCAGCAGGATAGATACAAACTGCACGATCCGGTCCTCCGTGATGTTTGGTATCTGCAATGCCATCCCCCCGAAAACCATCTATAGAAAGAAATGCCTCTCTAGAAGGCTGTTTGCAAATTGCACTGATGTAATCTTGTCCTTTAGAAGTCTGTAATTTTTTCGGGAGGCCGATGGATAAAGTAATCAGTTTCCGTGTACTCGGTTCAATCATGATATCACTCTTTTCTCTTATGTATAACTTATATCCTACCATACAAATAGTAGGGCATTTATATTATTCAGATATTTAATTATGATATTAAATTTCAATAATAAAAAATGGGCTATCGGTTAGATAGCCCACCAGTCTTATAGAATATCCAGTTGTACGATTAACGCTAAGAGAATTTGTAGCAATAGCTGCAAAGAAATCGCTACGTCAGTGTCTACTGTTGTGACTTCAATATTACGGCTATTTTCAATGATGAGTTTTTGGCGGTTCGTCTGTCGAATCTGAGCTCTCTCCAATAATTCTGCTGTCACTTTCTCTGCACGTGTACCGTCTGCAATTGAGATATTTACAACAAATGCAATGGCTACTTGTAGTGCAGCTTGTAAGGATACTGCGACCTGTGTGTCCGTCGTACTAACCATGACATCGCAAGAATCTCGAATGACGATGACCTCGTTGGAAAACTGGTCAATGTCAGAAATTACATCTGCGTCGGCTCCTGTATTGTTTGAGTCATTGGAACAAGGGGCGCAAGGGTGTTTTGAAGACGTGTCTAATGCAGACCATCTTTCTTCTTCGTGTTCGTAGTGGTGGCTCATGGGTTCATCCCTCCTCTCTCTCTCTATTACATGCGTTGGAAATCTCTTGAGCTGAACGAAACGTCTATTTTTATTGTCCCTGACCATCCTCATTATTTTCATTTTCACTCTCTTTCTTTGTTGTTTTTTTCAAAAGAGCTTCTCTGAGTGGATTTGATTTCAAGTCCGTTGCATTTTCTGTTTCGGTAATTATTTTTTGTGAATTTTTTTCTTCTAAAAATTCCTCTACCTGTGTCTTTAATTGCTCTACAGTTTGCTTAAGTTTTTCTTTTTGGACCTCTGTAAGGCGTTGCTTTGTTTCCTCTGTACTAACTTTATTCTTGGTAAATAAGTCTGAAACAAAAAGTTCCATTAACTGATTTGACAGCCCATAGAGTTGGTCGCGATTATTCTTCTTCTCCAATTCATTCACCTCCTATTGCATTTACTAATATGTATACTCTACTTTGGAGGAAACGGCAGGGCGTCTGCTGGCAACTGTATTAGAATGAAAGGGTTTCTTTTTAAAATGAATATCTGCTATACTAGTAAAATATTGTTGGAATATTCTGAATAAATAAGAGGAGTGAGCATGCGTAATATTGGAAATCAAATTCAATATCAGATTTACATGACAATGCAAAATCCTGATCCAAACAGATTGCCAGTCACATATGAGGAATGGGAGAAACTCGCAAGAGAAAAGTTGCAAGATGGTCCTTTTTATTATATTGCTGGTGGCGCTGGCGGAGAACAGACAATGCAATCCAATTTGAAAGCATTTACACATTGGCAACTCTTGCCTCGAATGTTGAACAATGTGGATGATCGTGATTTATCTATTGAACTATTTGGTAAGACATATCCTTATCCTGTATTTCATGCCCCAATTGGTGTCCAATCAATTATTCATCCAGACGGTGAAATTGCCTCCGCAAAAGCATGTGCAGAGTTAGGTATCCCATATATCGCAAGTTCAGCAACTTCTGTCTCTATGGAGAAGATTGCTGAAGTGATGGGTGATGCCCCTAAATGGTTTCAATTATATTGGAGCAGAGATCCAGACATAGCGGCCAGTTTTTTTAAGCGTGCAGAAGCCTCAGGCTATTCGGCGATCGTCGTGACACTCGATACGCCGATGATGGCATGTCGAGAGTATGATTTGAAAAATATATATTTGCCGTTTTTGGCGGGGGAAGGAGTGGGAAACTATTTCTCAGATCCAGTATTTTGTGCAAAACTGGAAAAATTTCCAATTGAAGTTCCGCAAGCCGTCATCCTACATTGGACAAAGATTTTTGGAAACACGAGCTTAACATGGAAGGATATTAATTTCTTAAAAAGGAACATACGAGTTTGCCAATTATTTTGAAAGGCATTCTTCACCCTGCGGATGCACAGCAAGCAATGGAGTTTGGAGTAGATGGCATCATAGTTTCCAACCATGGCGACAGACAAGTAGATGGAGCAATCGGAGCATTGGAAGCGTTGCCTGCAATTTGTGAAGTTGTTCAAGACCGAATCCCTGTACTGATGGATAGTGGAATTCGTCGAGGATCAGATGTGATCAAAGCGATAGCACTCGGGGCGAAGGCAGTTTTGGTCGGGAGGCCGCATATGTATGGACTCGCTGTTGCGGGACAGCAAGGCGCGAAAGAAGTACTTCAAAATATAGTTGCCGACCCTAGATATCACTCTAGGACTTGCAAGATCTAATTCAGTCAGAGAGTTGGATGTGGACATATTAAGAGAAGCGAGAACCGATTAAGATAAAAAACCTTCAAAAACATAAGGCTTTTGAAGGTTTTTCTGGATACTTACGACAAATAGGGTGGATGCTAGCCAGTATCCACCCTATACTGATTAGATAATTCATCCAATCAGTATGCTGAAATATATACCAATGAAAGGAAGGTGAGAGGGTTTGGGGTTTACAGGACTATTATTTTTATTCATGAGTATGCTTATGGTAGCTGTGCTCTTACTTGCAGTACACCTACATAAGAATCATGGTGCAGGACCAAGACCATACATATTTTCAGTTCTCAGTCTTAGCCTGCTTTTACTCAATGTGCTGCTCTTTATCATCATGTTATTTACGGTGGTTCCTGATATAGTTGATCGATTGTTTTTCCCCTATGGGAGCATCGTATGTGGGATGGGAATTATAGCCACATTTTTTGAAGTAAGGAATAACAAAATCTTCGCATTAGCTACAGCGACCGTTACGTTAAACAGTTTATTAGTCCTGCTGCTTGTTTTAGCCATTTCGGGCATGTAAATGACTCGTAATGCTGTATAAAGGAAAAAGGGTATCACAAAAGATAGCCCTTTTTTATAGAATTTTAAATTGCGACTACGACCAGCCAAAAAATATGGATACACATAACGGCTATATACAGGAACAAGGCGGTCGTCAAAGAAATACGCAATACTATGCCTGACTTACTGATCGTGATTATATATAAAAGTAGTAAAGGCAGCCCTAGTTTGACAATGTAGAACATTGGAATGCTTTGCTCATACAGCAACGCAACGAGTACATTTGCTTCTTGGATATGACCGGAACGAATGCCATAGTCGGTGAATACAGCATCTAATAAACATAAACAAACTAATAGAAAGCCGGCATTCAGTAACCGGTTCTGTTGGATGGGCAAGTCTTTTACGGTATTCATTTGATTCGCTCCTAACATACATTGTAAATAAGTAGGATGTGTCAAAAGCGGGCGATTTATTCACACGAATTGATGCCGTTAAATAAATAGGATGGATTGAAAAGATGCCTGGTAGTTATCCTGCATCTTTTTTGTGTTTATTTGCTTTTCTTAAATATAAAATGTATAGTACATGACAACAGTAATGTACTGGGTAACCAGAAGGTGGTGAAGCTCTTGCTGGAGATGGATGGGGAAAAACCAATTTATGTACAGATAGCAGAATGGCTGGAGAGAGAGATTATTGACGAAACACTGAAAACAGATGCCAAAGTATATTCACAATACCAGTTGGCGGAGCTTTTTAATATTAATCCCGCGACTGCCGGGAAGGGGCTGACGATTTTGCTGGATGCGGAACTCATTTATAAAAAGCGCGGCCTTGGTACATTTGTGTCGGCAGATGCACGAAAGAAGTTGTTGGCGAAAAGAAAAGATCGGACATTACGCCGTCTAGTACATGAGCTGCTCGACGAAGCAAAATTATTAGGCATAGAAGAAGAGCAGCTTTTCCAATTAATTCGGGCAGAGCGAAAGGAGAGACTATGATGCAAACTGTTACACTACGAGACGTGACGAAAAAATATCGATCCCTCACCATATTGGATAAAGTCAATCTGGACATTCGGGAAAGCGTCATTACTGGCGTGGTAGGACGAAACGGTGCGGGGAAGACGACGCTGCTGAAGATGATTGCAGGCTTTATGAAAGAGTCTAGTGGCGAGTTGAGGGTGTTTGGTGAGCGTCCTTTTAACAGTCTCTCCGTCTCTGCAAATATGATTTTTATTGATGATCTGATGGGATTTCCAGACTCTTTGACGTTGGGTGATATTTTAGTAGAGTGCGAACGTTTTTATGCGAATTGGGATGGAGAACTAGCTAAACGATTATTGGAGTACTTTTCCTTACCGCTAATTTTGAATCATCGGGTGCTATCTAAAGGGAAGCGCAGTACATTTAATGCAGTTGTCGGGATTGCAGCACGTTGTCCGTTGACGATGTTCGATGAGCCAATTACAGGAATGGATTCGGCTGCGCGCCGAGATTTCTATCGGGCATTGTTGAAAGATTATATTGCACATCCGAGGACAATTTTATTATCAAGCCACCATGTGGAAGAGATGGAAGACATTTTGGAAGATATTTTACTGATCGATGGGAAAGGTATCGGGTTTCATGGTCCCATCACTGAGTTGCAAGAAAAGTTCTTATTACTGCAAGGGAAACTAGAGGTATTGGAGAAGTATGCCAATAAATATGCAGTCATTCACCGTTCTTCAGCTGGTCCAATTTCTGAATGGATTGTTGATAGTGAACACACAGAAGCGGAACTAAAAGAATTGAAGCAAGCAGGCATCCGTATTTCAGCAGTGTCGGCGAGTAATGCATATTTAGCGATGACAGGTCAGACGAGAGGAGGGGTGGATGATGTTTTCAACGCAATGGAGCGTGCATGAGCTGGCGAAGCGCCAGTTTTTATTCAAATTTAACGCCAATGGACCGATTTTCACGATGTTGATCGTGTTGCAGATCATTTCTACAGTGTTCTTAAGCGGTGCATCTACTTCTACCTCTTCGTACGAGGACGGGGACACACTACTATCGTTTAACTATGCGAATGTATCTAATGATGGTCAGGTAGGGTTGACGTTGTTTTGGGCATTTATCGTAGGCTTTTTGCTAACTTCCGCTGCCCAGCGAAATGAATCCTTTGCCTTTGTGACGAATCGTTTGACCTTTCAGCTGGCCAACTTCTATTTCTTCTGTATGGCAGCGCTATTTGGCGGTGTGACGACAGTTTTGCTAGGATCGGTTATGAAAATTGTTGCGATTTTCAATGACAATGCCATCATTGAAACGAGTGGCTTATTTTCGGCTCCTTTAGACTTCTTTTCGCAAATTATTGCGATGACGGCCTATACGTTGCTGCTCATGCTTGTCGGCTATACACTTGGCACATTCATTCAGTTCAGCAAGCTATTCATTGCGCTGTTTGCTTTGATCTGGATTGCCTTTACGCAAATCTCATTCGGCAGTGACAGCAACGGTTTATTAAATTTCTTTTATGGAGAGACTTCTATTCTACTATTCATATTGAAAGTTTTGATTGCCATAGCGCTATTATTCGGTGTAAGTTTTTGGGTGACGAATCGGTTGGAGGTGAGAAATCCATGATGATGTTTGCAATCGTGATGCCCATCCTTTTGATAATAGGTATACTGACGATTATGATGGTAGTGAAAAGTATGGGTAATGTGCGAGTAAAAAAGAAGTTTCATCACAAGCTGATCATAGGGTATCTTGCGCTGCTGGTTATCGTGTTGATAGTGGCAGAAATAATGGTACAGAATCATCAAATGGAGCCACCGCCGACAGTAACTTCGAGCGAGGCTGGTTTCGACTTGAGATACGCGATCGATCAGGGGGCACCTATCCCGGAACGCCTGATTGCGGCTCAAAGAACGCATGAAGTGGAAGGAGAGTTCTCGTTACCCAAATTCTATAGACACGCATATATTCTAATTGAGCGAACGCCGGAAGAAAGCAATACAATTGAAGAAACAGTCTATAAGCCTGAATTACTGACAGGGTTTGATGAATCAGGTGGGATATATTATGATTTATCAGATCAACTGCAAATCGAATTGCCAATTTGGGACAGTCATTCTATGTCTGTGCCAAAACAACCGATAAATAAAATTCAGTATACGTTTTATCACGACTCGAATATGTTGAATCAATTCACCGGGGTACAAAATCACGGCTATAGTTCAGGTATGGTTTCAGGCGTGATAACCATTCACTTAGTCATACCCGAGTCGGTTGAGTTGGATATTCAGGAAACGGGTGACGAATACGGCGATTATATAGAATTCCTTTGACAACAAATAAAACCTGTCCGTAGCTCATACAGCCATGGACAGGTTTTATTTTACCCACGTTCGATCGGCATTGAACAACATCTGAAAGAGCCGCCGGATTTGATAATCTCGGAGAAATCGACCTCTATGACATGGAATCCATTTGCGCGTAATGCCATGTTGACCTGATGATTTTGTGGCAGGCTAAAGACGTGCCCTTTACCGATTGAGAGTACATTTGTGCCGAGTGAAAACTGCTCGTCTGCCGATACTTCAATCAATTGGTATGAAGCGGCGAGCTCCTTGAGTGTTTCCCGGTCGAATGCAGATGGAAAAATAAGCGCCTTCTCAGGTGAGAGAATATTGAATACACAGTCAAGATGCAAATAGCGCCCGTCAAAAGGTACGCGTTTAATTTTGTAATCGGGCAACTTCTTTTCAAGCTGGTTAATGGCTTCTTTTGACGTACGGCTGCTGATTCCGACATAGACGGTGCCTCGATCAACGATAATATCGCCGCCTTCCATCCGCTCCGTTGCAGATTGATAGGGGACAGCTTCCTCTGACAACCATTCTTTGAGCGGCGCCTCTTCCCCTTTTCGGATATCCGCTGCCAAGTCGGCGATGAACACTTCATCTCCAATAGTAAATCCAATATCCCGCGTGAAAACTTGCTCAGGAAATTCAGAAGATGCAGGTAGTGTGATGACTTCTACATCATGCTCTTTCAGTAATTCTTCAAATTGGGCGTGCTGTTTCATTGCACGCTGCTTATTGATATTTTCATCTTCATACTGTTTTTGTACTTCGTTGATGGCTTCTTCAATCGCCATAAATTTTGGCGGGCATAGGATCACCCGGCGCAATGTATCGTATTCTGTTATACATTTTATAGTGGATGTTTTTTGTGCATGAGCTACCAATGTTTGTGTACCTCCCATTTTGTGAAACTTCCTTTCTATTCCCTTAATTTTGATTGGGTAAACATTTTCTGACGAATGGAATAGGTTGTTCAAATGATTGGCGGAGGAGGAGCATCACAAGTCCTAATTCAGTATGACCATTGAAGTTTATGGTAAAATTAAGGTACTACAAATGAAAGGTTGATTTCGACTATGCGAAATTCTACTGTAAAACTGACTGCTTTATCTTCCAAAGGGGGTTGTGGCTGTAAAATTGGTCCAGCTGACCTTGCTGAAGTATTACATACACTGCCTCCTGGTTTAACGGATCCCAATTTACTTGTAGGGCTTGACACAAGTGATGATGCGGGAGTTTATAAATTGAATGACACAACAGCTATCGTTCAAACATTGGACTTCTTCACACCAATCGTCAATGATCCGTATGATTTTGGACAAGTGGCGGCAGCAAATGCAATCAGTGACGTCTACGCAATGGGCGGCAAACCGATCACAGCATTGAACATCGTGGCATTTCCGATCCATACATTGGAACGCAGTATATTGACGGAGATTCTACGGGGAGCAGGCGATAAACTGAAGGAAGCGGGCGCCGTGTTGGTTGGCGGACATTCCATTGACGATCAAGAACCTAAGTTCGGCATGCAGGTGACAGGTACGGTTCATCCTGATAAGATCCGGACGAATGCAGGGGCTAAACCCGGGGACCGTTTAATTTTGACGAAACCAATTGGCGTAGGCATCATGACAACTTCATTGAAGAATGAGTTATTGACGGAAGAAGAAATCACCCAGGTCACTGGCGTCATGACAACGCTCAATAAAACAGCTGCTGAAGTGATGGATGGCTACAATGTACATGCATCTACCGACGTGACGGGTTTTGGATTGCTTGGACATGCGTCCGAAATGGCGAAAGGCAGCGGCGTATGCTTGCGTATCAATAGTGAAAAAGTGCCTGTCTTACCCCGCACAAGAGAATTGGCGGAAGCGGGTTCTGTGCCGGGCGGAACGAAAAATAACTTTGCTCACTTGGAAGGCGTTGTCGACTATCCAGAGTCGATGGATCAAGTAGACAGATGGATTTTATGTGATGCAGTAACTTCAGGCGGCTTGCTAGTTTCAGTTGCAGGCGAGGAAGCTGATCGCCTTCTAAAACAATTACGCGAAGAGGGCGTGGATGCGCATTTGATTGGAGAAGTGACCGGTGAGCAAGAGGGCCGAATTATCGTGCAGTAATTCAAGGAGATGGTGAAGGACATGGTACGGGATATTACATTGACAGATGCATTGGATTTACAGAAAACAAAAGCACATATATTAGTCGATGTCCGCTCGCCAAAAGAGTTTGAAGAAGCCACTATTCCAGGCAGCTTAAACATTCCTATTTTTACAGATGAAGAACGTGCCGAAGTAGGTACATTGTATAAGCAGGTTGGCAAGCAAGCGGCAATGGATCGAGGATTAATGATTTTCTCTCGGAAACTTCCATCATTTATCAAAGCATTTCAGCAAATTGAATCACCAATCACTGTCTTTTGTTGGCGTGGCGGCATGCGAAGCAAAACGGCAGTAACGGTACTTGAATTGATGGGTATACGAGCAAATCGTATAATCGGTGGGATTCATACCTACCGACAATGGGTAATAAAACGTCTCGGGGAGCCATTTACTCCTCAGTTGCTTGTGTTAAACGGCTATACAGGAAGCGGTAAGACGAAGATTCTGCATAAGCTAAGGGAAGATGGCTACCCGGTGATTGATTTGGAAGGGATGGCAGGACACCGCGGCTCGATTTTTGGGCAAATTGGTGTAAAGCCGAATAATCAAAAGCGATTTGAAATGCTATTGGCCGAAAAGTTAGTGGAGTATGCGGATCAGCCATATGTATTTATCGAAGGGGAAAGTAAACGGATCGGCCAGGTACATATGCCGCCAGAGTTATATGAGAAAAAAGAACAGAGTTCGCAATGGATCATCCAGCTGCCGACAGCTGTACGTGTAGAAGAAATCCTTTCCGAGTATGAGCCGGATAAAAATCCTTCCAAGTTTTTAGAAGCGTTCGAGCTGATTCGAAAGCGAATTCATCAGCCGATTGCTATGCAAATCCAAAATGATTTAGAAAACGGCCGATTTGCTGAAGCAGTTGAACAGTTGTTGACTTATTACTACGATCCACAATATGAACATTCCGTTGCACGTTTTGCGAAGTCGGGTGAACATGTGATTCAGGTCGATACTGTGCAGGAAGCGTATGAAGAATGTTTGGAAAGGTATAAAGAACTGGCGAAGTAAGAAGCTAAATTGAGGAACAATTTGTTTGGGACTGCCTTTTGAAGTTGTAGTGGGCGTACTTGGTGAGTTCCTTCAAAGTTAAAGAGCAATCCTTGAAAATAAGGACTGCTTTTTTCTTTTTGCAATGTATAGAATTTTCCGCTATACGTTGGCGGGGATATGATAAGATGAATGAAGTCTAAAAACCAAGGACCTAAATGAGCAGCTATAGATGACTAGGTGACGTTCCTAGAGATAGTGGAGGGGGAAAATGGCAAGCAAGCAAAAAGACTTTTCATACTATACACATTCCAAGGAAGCTCAGCAGAAATTGTACAAGCGCTCTTTGATTGTCGTAATAATTTCTCAAATATTTAGTGGAGCTGGATTGGCGGCAGGGATTACAGTTGGCGCACTATTGATTCAGGAGATGACTGGCAATGAGAACTTGGCAGGGATGCCAATTGCGCTTTCTACATTCGGTTCTGCTATTTCTGCATACCTTGTTGGAAGACTCTCGCAACGATATGGCCGAAGACTTGGTTTAGGAGCTGGCTTTATAACTGGTGGGATTGGTGCGATCGGAGTCATAATGGCTGCGATGATGGGCAGTTTAACAATCTTATTTCTGTTCCTACTTATTTACGGAGCAGGCACGTCTTCGAACTTGCAAGCTCGTTATGCAGGCACTGATTTAGCCAATGAAAAGCAGCGGGCTACAGCAGTCAGCCTAGCGTTAGTTTCTACTACTGTAGGAGCTGTCGCTGGACCTAATCTCGTACTGCCAATGGGCCATGTAGCTGATTTTATTGGGATCCCTACACTGACTGGGGTCTTTTTATTGGCTGGTATTGCCTATATTTTAGCAGGTCTCACCTTCCTGGTCTTTTTACGGCCGGATCCGCTGCTGGTGGCGCGTGAAATAGAGCTGGCTGCAGAAAAAGACAGAAAGAGCATTGAGGATGGGCAACTTACTCACCGCCAAACGACGAGTCGGATGGGAGTATGGGTAGGTGCAATTGTTCTTGTATTATCCCATGGAGTGATGGTCGCTATCATGACCATGACACCTGTACATATGCAGCATCATGGGGCTGAATTGTCGGGTATCGGCTTGGTAATAGGGCTACATATTGCCGGTATGTATTTGCCATCAATCTTTACAGGTGTATTGGTAGATCGTATTGGTCGTCCTGCTATGGTAATCGCGTCAGGTCTGACTTTGGCATTATCGGGTATTCTCGCTACTTATGTGGCGGGAGGATCGGTTTTCTGGATGTCTATTTCATTGATTCTCTTAGGTGCAGGCTGGAATTTCGGATTGATTAGTGGAACAGCCATCGTCATTGACTCGACTGATGTGCTGACGCGTGCGAAGACTCAGGGTAGTATTGATGTATTTGTTGCGTTGGCTGGAACCGCAGGAGGTTTGGCATCGGGGTTAATCGTGGCATTCTCTAGTTTTGCCCTGCTGAGTTTTCTGGGAGTGTATATCTCGTTACTACTAATCCCACTGATTATCTGGATGCGCTATAAAGAGAAGAAACCCCTTGTTGATTCTATTTGAACTAATTATTTCCGGGGAAATATTGCATAATTCCTCATTAAACGACAGTGGATGATTAGGCACATTATTTCATTTCTTCGCATAGATTGATAGCGAGTGAAGAAATGGGGGGATCTTGTATTGAATCAACAACGAGAAGGGCAAAACCCTAATTGGGTAAATCACTGGCAACATCCACAGTATCGAAGAATTTCGATGGAACAGGCGAATGAAATTGCATTGCGACAAGTACCGGGGCAAGTGGTGAAAGCAGAGTTGGAATATGATGATGGAATTCTAATTTATGAAATTGACATTCGAAATGAACAGGGACATAAGTATGAAGTAAAGGTAGATGCTGTAACGGGTGAGGTTTTGAGGGTTAAATTGGATTGACTTGCAATGTAGGTGGAGTTTGAATACTTTTCCCTAGATGTTATTCTGTGTATGATTAAGAAAAGACCTTAATCAGAAAGCAGGGAAAAGCAATGTATACAACTATTGATTATTCAAACAATTCAAAGGAAAAGTATAAGCAACTTTCAGCGCAACTAGATGCCTTAGTGTCTGGTGAACCGAATGTCTACGCTAATTTAAGCAATGCCTCAGCTTTACTTAATCAGTTCTTTGACCGCATCAATTGGGTTGGATTCTATTTGATGGATGGCGAGGAATTAGTGCTTGGACCATTTCAAGGATTGCCGGCTTGCATCCGCATTCCGCTAGGCAGAGGGGTTTGTGGAACGGTGGCACAGTCGAAAGAAGGGCTAGTCGTCCCTGACGTCAATGCCTTTCCTGGACATATCGCATGTGATGCAGCTTCTCGTTCGGAAATTGTCGTGCCGCTTATTAAAAATGGAGAAGTATTTGGGGTACTGGATATCGACAGCCCTGAATTAAATCGTTTTACTGAAGAGGATCTAACAGGACTTATGCAATTGGCAGCTGTTCTGATGAAGCATATCTAAAAAAGCACGCTGGAGTGATTAAGTTCACTCCGGCGTGCTTTTTACATTCCGAATATCCAAGAAAAGAAAATCACTACGATTGCCAATGGCGCAAAGTAACGAACGATTACTTTCCAGAGGGAGTGAAGAGCAGAGTTCATACGTAGCTCCTCTGCAGTATCTTCTTTCGTCAGGATAAAACCGGCAAAAAGTGAAACTGCCAATGCTCCAATCGGCATGGCAATTCGGCTCGTCAGCAAGTCAGCGAAATCAAAAATCGTATTGCCAAATACGTTTACGTCCGACAATAAGCCGAAGGATAACGCGCTTGGAATACCGACCAAGAAGATCAGCCCGCCGAATACCCATGAAGCACGCCTTCTCCGGTCATGTTTATTACGGATTCCGGTTGAAACGACAATTTCAAGCATCGCAATTGAAGAAGTAATCGTCGCGAACAACATCAATAGGAAGAATATGATTAAAAATACGGCGCCAAATGGAATTTCATTGAAAATGGCAGGCAAGATCACGAAGATCAACCCAGGCCCTGCCGCAGGTGAGTGACCGAGCGCGAATACCGCTGGAAAAATCACAAGACCTGCCAGAATGGAAATTCCGATATTCAATATTGATACATTAAATGCAGACTGACCGAGCTTCTCTTCTTTTGAAAGATAGGAAGCATACGTCATCATCGCAGTGACACCGACACTTAACGAAAAGAATGCTTGTCCCAAAGCGACAAGAAAAGTAGTTCCGTTAAAATAACTCCAATCGGGGACGAATAAAAAACGAACACCTTCCATTGCTCCTTCGAGAGTCAATGATCGAATTGCTAAGACGATGAAAGATAGAAATAATAAAGGCATGATCCAGCGGCTGGCACGTTCAATTCCGCCACGAATCCCACTTTGCACGATCCAAATGGTCAGTCCCATGAACAGTGCTTGTGCAAGGAGTACTTCCACTGGATTTGCAATAATAGAGTCGAATAATTCACCGTAATCTAGCTCTCCCAAGTTAAAAGTAAAAGCTCTCGCCAAATAGGATAAAATCCAACCTCCGACAACGCTGTAAAAGGACAAAATAATAAAAGATGAAGCGAGACCCATCCAGCCAACCCAAGCCCAGTTGCGTCCGGTCGATAACTTCTTCAGAGATGTGACAGCGTCTGCCTGTCCCCTTCTCCCAATTACAAACTCCGCCAATAAAATAGGCAAACCAATCAGCAACGTACAAATGATAAATAATAGGACAAATACGCTGCCTCCATTTGTTCCTGCCATATAGGGGAATTTCCAGATGGCTCCTAATCCGATAGCACTGCCTGCAGCTGCTAAAATAAATCCAATCTTAGAAGTCCATTGTTCACGCTGTTTCATATAAGTCCTCGTTTCCTGTACATAATGACAAATTCACTAAATCCTATCATAATTTTGAGAAAAAAGCGATAGTGAATGGATTTACAGAGAGTTTTGAAAACTTCTTGCATTACTTTATCTATAGGTGTAATATTACATCTATAGATATAAAATGTAACCATGAGGTGAATGTATGAACAAACAAGAATTGACAGATTTGATATCTCTTAAGCTACGGGTTGTACGCTTGGAAAGAGAATACTCTCAACAGAAGATGGCGAACGTGCTTGGTCTCTCCAAAAAGACATTGATCCAGATCGAAAAGGGCAGGGCCGCTGCGAGCTGGACTGCCGTTATTGCAATATGCGCGCTATTTCGTGAAAGTGATGTCTTGCAAGCGACAGTAGGCGGCGATCCTTTAGAAGTGCTTGAAACGATTGCACATGACGGGATTGATCGACCGATTGATCAGTCGATGGGCGGTAAAGTGTGGTGGCGAGAGCTTGAAACGAATGGACGATTTCGTTTGCAGCAAAACTTGATCAGCCAGCATTTTCGTATTTTAGATGACGAACATTTTCGGTGGTATAGTTCATTTGATGAAGAGGAAGCGAGACATCGCTTGAGCGAATTGAATAAAAAGTAGAAAGGAGAGAGTTGGAATGTTCACACCCATTGTGTTTGCTGTGTTTTTTCTGATTATGATTTTGTTTTTCACAGCGATTGGCCTATTCTATTTGTTATTTATGGGTTTAGTACATTATATCCCGTTAGTGATTGGGGCGGTTGTAATTTTATATATATGGATTGTAATGATGATTTTTCACTTTTTCAATACGAAGGAGCGGAAAGTAAAGTTTGGAGCTATTGCCGGAGTAGTCTTGCTCGGTACTTCGGTTTGGCCAATTTATCAGGCTTACAAAGATAGTATTCCAACAGTAGATGCAGAGGTTGATATCTATTATTATGAGCCTTTCTCAAAGAACTCGAAGCTTGCAGATCTAGATGAACCTGCAACATTGCAGCTGAAAGATCAGTTGCCAAAAATCGATGGGGCGACTGCGCTGTATCCGCTGTATGCCGCATTCACTCAGGCGGTCTACCCTGAAAAGGAATATAGTCCGTATGATAGTGAAGTGATGGTCAATACGACACCGGAAGCGTACCAAAATTTAATTCAAGGCAAGGTAGATGTGATCTTGGCGGCAGGACCGTCCGATGCACAACTGAAAATGGCAGAGCAAAAGGGAGTGGAATTGGAGCTGACCCCGATTGGGCGAGAAGCCTTTGTATTTTTCCTCAATCAAAAAAATCCAATAGACAGTTTACAGTTGCAGCAAATCCAGGATATCTATGCAGGAAAGATCACCAATTGGCAAGAAGTCGGTGGGAAAAATGAACCGATCCGCGCATTTCAGCGACCCCCAGACAGCGGAAGCCAAACTGCATTGGAGCGGTTGATGGGTGACATCCCGATCATGGAAGCCCCAAAAGAAAATGTACCTGAAGGAATGGGCGGCATCATCAAAGAAGTATCGATGTATCGCAATTACAAAAATGCCATTGGGTATACATTCCGCTATTACTCAACGGAAATGGTGGGCAACGATCAGATTAAGCTGCTGGCAATTGACGGAGTAGCACCGACAAAGGAAACAATTCGTAATCACGAGTATCCGATTTCATCTGAATTTTATGCTGTGACAGCAGGGACTGACAATCCGAACGCAAAGAGGTTCATAGATTGGATGGTGTCTCCGCAAGGACAGGAATTGGTGGAGAAAGTGGGCTATGTGCCGGTTAAGTAAACTTGATGGAAACAGATAGGGATGGATTGTAATGAAGATCGTGATTTCAATAATTTCCAGCATGATAATAGCGACAATCCTAGGTGTGTATGGTCAGGGGTTGGCTTATTTCATGACAGAGCATGCAATAGACATTAATCCGGTGTACTATTTGACTGTGTTTACTGTGATGAGCATGTTGTTGTATATAGTCAGTTTTGTTTTAGCATATTTAGTAATGAAGAAAGAAAAGGTGAGTGGAGGAAGTGCTGTTTTTAGTCTTCTCGTAATCAGTATCGTCGCCGTTCCGGTTTCCATGTTTTCATTTTTCGCTACGGCGATGTGGTGGGGATAAGATGGTGTTTTTATAATTGAAGAACTCAAGTATATTTTAATCTCAGAACTTAAAAGAGACTAAGTCAAAAAATGAGACTGGGACAAAAGGATTCCAAACGATTCCAAACGATTCCAAAACATTCAATCAAAGTTTTGTAAAATGGTTCGGTTTTTTCTATGCAAAGAAACTGCAAA
>NZ_JACLBZ010000003.1 GCF_019748715.1 Sporosarcina aquimarina
TTAAGATACTCATTTTGTTTATGTCACCGGCAAAGCCGATGCACAAACGTATAATTCGTTAACGTTTTGCTGTTCAGTTTTCAAGGTTCATGTTGTGTGCTTGTTGTAAAAGCGACTTCTCTATATTACACTAGGCACCACTTCAAGTCAACAACTTTTTTAAAAGAAGTTTTATTGTTTTTGTGACTGCCTCAAGCGACAAGAACTAATATACAATAGATTCGATAAAGAAATCAAGCCTTTTTAAAAAAAAGTTTTTTCTTTATTGCTTTGAAGTCGAGCACAAACAGCAAGATCCCTGTCAGAATAACGATTCCGCCTATCATTTGCGAAACAGAAATACTTTCTTGCAAAATATAATATGCTGCAATGGAAGCAACCACAGGTTCAAATAAGATTGTAATCGAGATCACATTCGTGCTAACCCATTTTATTGCCCAGTTAAATAATGTGTGACCTAATAGATTCGGAAGTAAAGCCAAAGCAAGAAACCAACCCCAGTCAGAAGCCGGGTAACTAAATAAAGGTTGCTGTATCGTAATAACATATAGAAACAAAGCGATCGAACTAACTAAGTAGACAAGAAAAGTATAGGTTACAAGTGATACTCTCTTTCTTACGTCTTGTCCTACCAATAAGTAAGCTGTGATAAAACCACAAGCCAATAATGCCAGCACATCACCGAATAACGCAGCTCCACTTACTCGAAAATCTCCCCAGCTTATAATAATACTCCCGGTAAGTGCAACTATGACAGCGGTCAGCATTTTCCCACTGATGATTTCTTTAAAGATGAGGGCAGTTCCTGTTAATGCGAAAATAGGTTGCAGGGTTACAAGGACCGTGGAACTTGCAACTGAAGTGTAATTAAGAGATTCAAACCAAAGTATAAAATGGATAGCAAGAAATATACCTGCTATCGAGGAAAGCAGCCAATCCCTCTTTGATAAACGATATAACTCCTTTCTATAGGATTGCAAAAAGAATGGAAGCATAATGACTACTGAAAAAAACATACGATAGAAGGCGATCACTCCTGCATCCGCTGTCGTCAGTTTCACAAAAATTGCGGATAAACCAACAGTCAAAACGCCGATTGCAATAGGTATGTATGGATGAATTATCGGTTTATTCAAAATGAATCACTTCTCTTTCTATCTCTTTACCCTTTACAATAGGTGATAAGAGATCTAAAAAACTATTTTGGATTTTAAAGCCTTCCCGGCTATCTCCCCACTTTAGCAGCAAAGGAGGATTTACCTTGCTACCCTTACTTACTGAATCATTAAATATGGAAGCAGTTATGAAAATCGGCATTGCACTTTTCCTTAGTTTGGTAATCGGTGTCGAGCGAGAAATTAAAAAGAAACCGATTGGATTAAAAACGAGTGCAGTTATTGCCACCTTCAGTTGCTTGTTAACCATCATTTCAATTGAGGCTGCCTACTTAGTCCCCGCACGAGACGATATCAACATCACGATGGACCCTTTACGTTTATCTGCACAGATCGTCAGCGGCATCGGATTTTTAGGCGCAGGAGCAATTCTTCGAAGAGACAATGATAACATAACCGGGCTCACTACGGCTGCCATGATTTGGGGGTCTGCAGGAATTGGGATTGCCGTTGGAGCCGGATTTTACATCGAATCTTTCTTTGCGGTCATTAGTGTAATGCTTGTCATCGAGGTGGTCGCTCCATTCTTAAGCAGATTTGGTCCAAGACGCCTTCGGATGAAAGAAGCAACTTGCATCGTCATCATCACTGACAAGGACAAAATCGAAGATCTTGTCCAATACTTGCGAAAAGAAAGCATGGAAATTGACCATATGCGCATTAGACAGTTCGAAACCACTCAGCATCAGTACCAGCATGAGTTGCAATTCAAACTCACTGCACTTCCAAAAAAATCTACGTCTTCTCTCTATGTAGAGTTAACCACCCTTCCTTATGTAGAATCAGTGGAGCTCGTTATTTATCCGTAAAAAGCGTCAAGTCGATGGGACTTGACGCTTTTTCTTATAAGCTTGCTTTCAATAATGTCAAAACTTCATCTTCTGAGAGCTTCGCATATCCGCCAAGCGGCCCTTTAACAGCGGCTTTCTGGGCAATTAACTCTAATTTCGAATCATCAATTTCATAGTCGGCAAGCGAAACCGGCGCACCGATTTGTTTCCAAAAAGCACTCAATCGATCAATACCTTCCATTGCAATCTCCTCGTCCGACTTATCGGTTGGATCCACGCCAAAGACGTTGGTCGCCAAACGTACATAGCGTTTTGGGTTGCGCGGGAATGTCTGCTTCATCCAGTGCGGGAATAATATCGCCAAGCCGCCTGCATGTGGAATATCGTAAACCGCCGAGACCGCATGCTCGATATCATGAGTTCCCCAATCTCCCCTTGTCCCCATCGACAAGAAACCATTCAATCCCCATACTCCTGCCAGCATCATCGATTCTCGAAGTTCTAGATTATTAGGATCCTCTACTAGTCTACCTCCAATATCCATTACGGAACGTAAGGCCGCTTCACACATTTCATCTTGAAAAGGCGTATTGTCTGTTACATGAAAATATTGCTCGAAAATATGTGACATCGTATCCACGATACCGTTGACTGTTTGATCCATCGGGACCGTTAATGTATAAGTTGGATCAAGTATAGAAAATTTAGGGTAATTGAAAGGTCCACCCCAACCATACTTCTCTTGAGTTTCTTCATTCGTGATAACGGAACCCGCATTCATCTCAGAGCTGGTTGCCGTAAGCGTCAATATTGTGCCAAAAGGCAATGCTTCTTTCGGTCTGGCTTTTCCTGTTACGAGGTCCCATGGATCTCCATCATACTTTGCAGCAGAAGCGATCAATTTTGTGCAATCGATTACAGAACCGCCGCCAGCCGCCAGAATAACATCGACATCGTGCTGTTTGCAGAGATCAGCTCCTCTTTTAGCAGTAGATAAACGTGGATTGGGTTCGACTCCCCCCATTTCCACTACTTCAAAATCATTTTCATTTAAAAGTTTCATTAATGAATCATATAAGCCGTTACGTTTAATACTACCGCCACCATACACTAATAGTACTTTTTTTCCGTAACCAGCAAGTTCTTTAGGCAATCTTTGAAGTTGGTCTTTACCAAAAATCAGTTTTGTCGGGTTTTGAAAAACAAATTTATTCATTCTTCTGCCTCCTTTTTCCTCTCTCCATTATGAAAAAGATGTATTTGGGATGCAAGTATAGTGTTCTCGAAACGGGATATACTTTACTAAAGGAGGCGATCGTATGGAAACACTAAAAAAATTAGCACTGGCCATTACGATTATCGGGGCTTTGAATTGGGGAGTCGTTGGCATTTTCCGATTTGATGTCATTGCACAATTGACGGAAGGTGCTTATCAGCCGTTAGCAAGATTTTTATACGTGGTCATCGGATTATCCGGATTGATGACGCTTGGAGTGTTATTTAATTATTGGCAACAGACAGATGAAGAGCCGACACCTGCGCCATCCACAGAAAATGCATAAAAGGCATCTCCTCAACAAGAGGAGATGCCTTTACTGATTTACAACTTATACCCAACCACGGAAGCGGCTGGCTTCTGCTGTTCTACGCACACCGATCATGTAAGCAGCAAGACGCATATCCATGTTACGTGTAGTCGCAACATTATAAACGTTTTCGAATGCTGTAACCATTTTTTCAGTCATCTTTTCACGTACTTCTTCTTCTGTCCAGTAGTAACCCATATTGTTCTGAACCCACTCGAAGTAGGAAACGGTTACACCGCCCGCACTCGCTAATACGTCAGGAACCAATAGAATTCCACGGTCTGTCAGGATTTTAGTCGCTTCAGACGTAGTTGGACCATTCGCTGCTTCCACAACGATACTTGCTTTAATGTTATGAGCGTTCTTTTCAGTAATTTGGTTCTCGATTGCTGCTGGAACTAAGATATCGCAATCCAATTCTAGCAATTCAGCATTAGTCAGCGTGTTATCAAATAACGTAGTGACTGTTCCGAAGCTATCACGACGATCAAGCAGATAGTCGATATCTAAACCATCTGGATCATGCAATGCGCCATACGCATCAGAGATACCGATTACTTTCGCTCCTGCATCATGAAGGAACTTGGATAGGAAACTTCCTGCGTTACCGAAACCTTGCACGATGACACGTGCGCCCTTCATATCGATATTGCGACGTTTTGCCGCTTCGTTAATAATGATTGTTACACCTTCAGCAGTCGCACGGTCACGTCCGTGAGATCCACCAAGAGCAATTGGCTTACCCGTAATGAAGCCTGGTGAGTTGAATTCGTCAATTTTGCTGTACTCATCCATCATCCAAGCCATAATTTGGGAGTTTGTAAAGACGTCTGGCGCTGGAATATCTTTTGCCGGTCCCATTACTTGACTTAGAGCCCGCACATATCCGCGAGACAAGCGTTCTAGTTCGCCCATCGACATTTCACGCGGATCACAGATAATTCCTCCCTTACCGCCGCCATACGGCAAGTCAACGATGCCGGCTTTCAACGTCATCCACATAGAAAGTGCTTTCACTTCATCAGCTGTAACACCCGGGTGGTAACGCACGCCGCCTTTCGTAGGTCCGACCGCGTCATTATGCTGACCGCGGAAACCCGTAAATACTTTTACTTTCCCATCATCCATGCGGACTGGAATTCGTACTTCCACCATACGGAGTGGTTCTTTCAGTAGTTCATACATTCCTTCATCATAGCCTAACTTTTCAAGTGCTTCTTTGATCACGACTTGCGTAGACGTAAATAGATTCAGGTTTTCTGTCATTGTATGGTTCGCCTCTTTGTTTGGTATTGTCTTTCACGGACACATTATAACATGAGGATAATGAAACTTCCACCCATGGAATCCAAACCTTTTTCGAATTATTTCATTCGTCATAAATGGCGATCCAAAGTGAGCTTCTCATCAGCTCTCAAATACTGCACGAATTTTCCCAAGCGCCCAGTCCAGTTCATCCTTTGAAATGGTGAGAGGCGGCGCAAAGCGGATTACCGTGTCATGGGTTTCTTTACACAATAGACCCAGTTCTTTGAATTTCTCACAAAACGGGCGGGCAGCTTCCGTCAATTCCATCCCGATGAATAGGCCGCGTCCGCGTATTTCTTGAATGGACGGATGCGAAATCTTCTTCAGTTCCTCCATAAAATAATCGCCAAGCTCTCTCGCTTGTTTTGCCAACTCTTGCTCTTCCAGCACTTCTAACGCCGCAATCGATACAGCACATGCCATAGGATTCCCACCAAACGTCGATCCATGCGAGCCTGGATTAAAGACACCGAGCACATCATCGTTCGCTACCACACAGGAAATTGGAAATACGCCACCTCCTAACGCTTTTCCTAAAATATACATATCGGGCGTGACACCTTCCCATTCGCATGCGAACATTTTACCTGTACGGCAAAGTCCTGCTTGAATTTCATCCGCGATGAAGAGGATGTTTTCTTTCTTGCAGAGAGTCGCCGCCTCTTTTAAGAAGCCTTCAGGAGGAATGATGATTCCGGCTTCTCCCTGTATCGGCTCGATTAGGAAAGCAGCGGTATTCGGTGTGATCGCTTCTTTCAACGCTTCCAAATTGCCGTATTCCACCAACTTAATGCCCGGCAGTAAAGGGCCGAATCCCTTTTTGTATTCTTCATCAGACGACAATGAAATCGCGCCCAACGTTCGGCCATGGAAGTTTCCGACACACGCAATAATTTCCGCTTGGTTATCTTCTATACCTTTCACGTCATATGCCCAGCGCCTCGCAGCTTTCAAAGCGGTTTCCACAGCTTCTGCTCCCGTGTTCATTGGAAGAATCATATTTTTTCCGGTAAGAGCAGACATTTTTTCGTACCACGGGCCCAATTGATCGTTATGGAACGCACGTGAAGTAAGGGTGACACGGTCCGCTTGATCCTTCAGTGCCTGAATGATTTTAGGGTGGCGATGGCCTTGATTGACTGCAGAATATGCGGCTAGCATATCCATATATTTATTGCCCTCCGGATCTTTCACCCAGACACCTTCCGCTTCTGCAATGACAATCGGAAGCGGGTGGTAATTATTCGCTCCATATTTTTTCGTTTGTTCTATAATGCGATCTGTTTTAGACATACCCATACCCTCCTCATAACCCACTCATAGCATTTCCGATGTGGTCTTTCCTTGCATATGAAGCTGCAGGTAATCCGGACCGCCTGCTTTTGAATCTGTGCCTGACATATTAAATCCGCCAAATGGCTGGTATCCTACGATGGCACCCGTACAGCCTCGGTTAAAATACAAATTGCCGACATGGAAATCCTCCCGCGCCTGTTCGATATGATGACGGTTCGTCGTGATAACGGCGCCTGTTAATCCGTAGTCTGTATCATTGGCAAATTGAATCGCTTCCGTAAAAGATGAAGCCTTCGATAATGCGACGACCGGTCCGAAGATTTCTTCCTGTGAAATACGTGCGTTTGGAGTAACGTCTGCAAAGACTGTCGGCGCCACAAAATACCCTTTGGAATCGTCACCTGTTCCACCCGCCACAAGACGTCCTTCTTGTTTACCAATTTCAATATACTCCATTATTTTATCGTATGCGGCTTGATCGATGACCGGACCGGCTAAGTTTTTCCCATCGACTGGATCGCCCCAGTTGAACGTTTTCGCTAACGCTTCTACTCGGGTGACCACTTCATCGTAAACCTCTTCATGGATGATCGCGCGTGAACAAGCCGAGCATTTTTGTCCACTAAAGCCAAATGCAGATTTGACGATCGACTGCGCAGCCAGCTCCAAATCTGCTTCATTGTCCACTACAATCGTATCCTTCCCGCCCATTTCTGCAATGACGCGTTTCAGCCAAATCTGACCATCCTGAACTTTCGCCGCGCGTTCAAATATACGCGTTCCCACTTTGCGCGAGCCTGTGAATGAGATAAAGCGAGTAGCAGGATGATCTACTAAAAAGTCTCCAATGTCTGAACCAGACCCTGGAATATAGTTGACGACGCCTTTTGGCATACCCGCTTTCTCTAATACTTCAATGAATTTATAGGCGACTACTGTGGCAGTTGATGCCGGCTTCAATAATACCGTATTGCCGGTAACGAGCGCCGCCACAGTTGTTCCTGCCATGATCGCAAAAGCGAAGTTCCATGGGGATATGACAACACCCACGCCGAGCGGAACATATTCAAAACGATTATATTCGCCAGGTCTGCTCTCAACCGGCATTCCGTCCTTTAGCTTCAGCATCTGGCGTCCATAGTATTCCATAAAATCGATACCTTCCGCCACGTCAGCATCCGCTTCATTCCAAGGCTTCCCCGCTTCTTTTGTCAGCAACGCAGAAAACTCAAATTTGCGGCGGCGAATGATTGCTGCTGCCTTGAATAAGACATCCGCACGGAACTCTGGCTTCACTTTTCTCCAATTCTCAAATGTTTCTTTGGCTGTTATCATCGCTTTCTCTGCAAGTTCACGGCCAGCTTGCGATACATTGCCGATGACTTCGTCTTTATTCGAAGGGTTGTTCGATGCTAATTTTTTATCCGTTATGATCCGTTCGCCGCCAATAATCAAGGGATATTCCTTACCTACATAGCTTTCTACTGTCTTCAGGCCTTCTTCATACGCTTTGCGATTTTCTTCGACCGTAAAATCTGTAAAAGGTTCATGTTTGTATGGAATCATCAGTCTACTCCTCCTTTATAGATAAGACGCAACTATCTGCGCTTGATA
This sequence comes from Sporosarcina aquimarina, assembly GCF_019748715.1. Taxonomy (GTDB): domain Bacteria; phylum Bacillota; class Bacilli; order Bacillales_A; family Planococcaceae; genus Sporosarcina; species Sporosarcina newyorkensis. The sequence goes on from NZ_JACLBZ010000003.1 coordinate 7,771, forward strand.
ACGCTTACATATATAATCATGCAAGAAGTTTCAGAGGATGTCAAAGAGCAATCACTCAACTTTGATAATTTAAAAAATCACGAAAGCAGATCGCTGCTTTCGTGATTTTTTAATGACCAGATTGTTCGATCCAGTCCTTTAACTTGTCTTTAAGTGAGTTGAATCCATCTGCGTCTTGCTGATCCACACGTTCTTGTAAGGATTGACGAGTACGGGGATGGTTCTGATAGGAGCTGGGCGGTTCTTGCAGTGCGCGAATCGATAAGCTAATTTTGCTAGCCTCGTCATCCACTTCCAACACCTTCACACGAACTTCTTGACCCACTTCCAAATGTTCATGGATATCCTTGACAAATCCATAGGTGATTTCAGAGATATGCACTAACCCTTGCGTTGAAGCATTTAGCGCGACAAACGCACCGTACGGCTGTATTCCGGTAACTTTACCGGTTAGCTCATCTCCTACTGCAAATTTGTGAGACATGCAAAACAGCTCCCAATCTATAGTAGTATCTAGTCTGCCATTGCGGCCGCTCATAGTATACCATATTCTGAAGAGTTGAACAAAAAACCGCCTTTCAGCAAGGCGGTGATAAAGCTCTGTAAAGCATCAAACAATGCACTTGGCTTCGTATTTGACAGCTAACAGTTTATATGAAATTTCCATGCATTTTTCTAAAGGTATCCAAATTTGATAGGATTGCTCATATACATTACGAATACACTTGGCCAAGTCTGTCGGATGGTCGATATGATGGAGTCCCGCCACGACATCCGCAATTTCTAAATCATACGCATCCTCGCCTGCTGAGAAAGGATCCCATTCTTTCAGGAGTGCGACAGCACGTTTCTTCATTTCCATGGTTTGCACGATTCGTCACCTTATTTATGTTTTCTTTCTATCATAGCATAGCGCCTTAAAAGAAAAAAGAGAGACGCCACAATTTCAACAAACTTTAACATTTTGAGTTTATGAGTAGAACCAAAAAAGCGCTGAACAGAAACACGGGCTTGTGGCCCGGGGATTGTTCGCTGTAGTAAATAGTGAGTTCACTGTATAAAGTAAGTGTGTTTGCCTCCTTAAACAAAGAAGTCTCTATTCCTTCTGAGACGCTAGCCCGTGTTCTTGCCCTCCCGCCTGCATCGACCTTCAACTCACTAAAGTTAGGACATTATGCCAGTTGCTCGTAGTGGAAGGCGGCGAAAGGCAAAAATGTGTTCCCAACGCTTCGCTTATGCTCGCAAAAGTCGTTCTACGTTACGGCGTTTAACGCGAATGGTGAGACCCTGGACGGAGCGAATCGGAGGAAGCGGTTCATCCGTGCCCCGCAAGCGTCCGCCTGGAACGCAGACCAACGATGCAGCTCCCACTAGCCCATCTATTCTTTATCTATTAAAAACACCCCATCAATCGACGGGGTGTTCTTTGTTTTGATTGAGTTGGCGTTCTTTCAAAATACGCTGCTCGAGTTCTTTCGTTTCTTCTTCCTGCCTTTTGGACTTCCGTAAAATCCAGCGGAATGTCAACAGCATCAAGACCATGAAAATGAAGAATGAAATGGCTGCAGGGATATATTCTGCCTTATCTTCTGGAAAGTAAAGGAACGGCATCAATAAAACAAAATTCATGCTAGTTTCCCCCTATAGGTAAATCAAGATTATTTTTGAACGATTTCAATCGATTCGATTTTGATTTCCTCTTTTGGCTTGTCCTGGCGATCACGTTTCACGCCTGCAATTTTGTCGACAACGTCCATTCCTTCAATCACTTGGCCAAATACTGTGTGGCGTTGATCAAGATGCGGCGTGCCTCCGTTTTCTGCGTAAGCTTCCGCGATTTCATCAGGCCACCCACCTTTTTTCAACTGATCTGCAGATGCGCCAGCTAGTTCTGAAGCTTGGACAATGAAGAATTGACTGCCATTCGTATTTGGACCTGCATTTGCCATGGATAGCGCTCCACGCAAGTTAAATAGGTCCATTGTGAATTCATCTTCAAATGAATCGCCATAGATGCTCTCTCCACCCATACCAGTGCCGGTCGGGTCTCCGCCTTGAATCATGAAATCAGGGATTACACGGTGGAAAATAATTCCATCATAGTAGCCATTTTCAGCATGTGTCAGAAAGTTCTCTACTGTTTTAGGTACTTGCTCTTTGAAAAGCTTAATTTTTATTGGACCCATCGTTGTATTCATGACAACAAGTGCTTCGTTTTCTGCTACTTCATGGTTTAATTGTGCGTACATGGAATTCCTCCTCTAATTTGCTTGCCTGGTACTGCTTCGTATATGAAAACAGTCTACCATAGTTAGGTGGAAATTTCGATAATTGAACTTGTGACAGTTAGTTGACAGTACCAGTTTTTTGATGACACCCAGCTTCAGACGCCTTCCGCTTTTGGTTCAAGCTAGATATTTCCTTCGCCTACCGAATTGTTTTATACTGTATATTATAAAGTTTTCCATAAAAGGTGGTCCAATTTTGAGCAGACATAAGAAAAATTTTATAATCATCTGGGTGACCAACTTTCTAGTTGCCGGCACGATGACGATGATCATGCCTTTTCTTTCGTTATACATTGAAACATTTGGAGATTACTCGGAGGAGTATGTTCAGAAATGGGCAGGATTGATTTTTGGGGCAACATTCATTACTGCACTGATCATGTCGCCTATTTGGGGTCGTTTTGCCGATCGTTTTGGATTTAAGCCTATATTGCTGATCAATGGATTCGGGATTGCGATTTCCGTCTTTTTAATGGGGTTCGTTAATTCCGTGGAGGTCTTTTTTCTATTACGGTTAGTAAATGGTTTGGTGACAGGCTTTCTGCCGACTTCATTGGCTTTCATCTCTTCTCAGACACCTCGTGAACAAGCAGGTAAGATGCTCGGGACGCTGCAGATGGGCGGTGTCGCAGGGATGCTGTTCGGCCCGGTATTAGGCGGGATGATGGCCGATAGTTTCGGTTTCAGCTATACATTCATCATTACGTCAGTATCCGTGGTCATCGCCGCGTTGCTCGTTTTATTCGGAATTATAGAGGAACACCGTGTGAAGGCCCGAAAAGTAGTTGCGTATTCTCGAAAAGTCATTATTGGCGGACTGTTTAAGCACCGTTTGATGTTTAATGTGATGATTGTGACGACATTGATTCAAGTGGGCAACTTCAGTATCCAACCGTTGCTTTCACTGTACGTGGCGGATTTAACACACGCTGCGACCAATGTGGCATTCTTGGCAGGCTTGACATTCAGTGCGACCGGGCTCGGAAATTTACTTTTTGCTCGAATGTGGGGCAAAATTGGAGATGACATTGGATACGAAAAAGTGCTTGGGGTCTTACTGATTCTGTCCTTTGTATTTATTATCCCGCAAGCGTTCGTCACGTCCCTTTGGCAACTGGTCTTGCTGCGATTTTTATTCGGGATTTCAACAGGCGGTATGATTCCAATTACAACAGCACTTGTCCGAAGGGAAGCCCCTCTTGAAGTGCAGGGCGAGGTGATGGGCTATAACACAAGCTTCCGTTTCCTCGGTAATATTATCGGTCCGATGTTTGGCGGTATTGTCAGTGGCTACATCGGAATTCCAGCTGTGTTTATCGTCACAGGAGTGCTATTTGTGATAGGCTATGCCTTTTTGACATTTGCGATTCGACGACCAACTCAAGACTTCGAACACTTTTTGGAAGATCGACAAGTAGAAGCGAACGACAAAATATAGTACCGGTCTCGTATATCCTTTGTGATGTACGAGACTTTTTGTGTTTTCACTTAAGTTCGCATTATTCTGTACTCCATCTCTTCCAATTAATTTATGTTATATTTTTCTAAAGAGTGAGTTTCGATTTGCGAACGTGTAGAGGGGCTGAAAGGTTTGAAGCAGTTGGTTGGTTTGGTCATTACGTTGGCTTGTATTCCGTTGTTGCTGTTCATACAAGATCAGATTCAGGCTGAAGCAGTACAGACTGAAGCTTTGCAAGAGTCTATTCAAGAAGCTGTGCAATTGGAAGCGCCAGTAATTGAAACCCCGGTTCAGATGAAGGATCGGAATGGACAAATGTTTGCGGAGGAGTATGTGGAGTGGCGACGACCAGTGGATTTAAAAGATATGACGTATTTTACACGGCAAGTTTTTTTGAAAAGTGAAGACCGCACGTTTTATGAACACCGCGGTTATGACATTGCAGCAATCATTCGTGCGTTCACGATTAATGCCGCTACTGATGATGTGCGTCAAGGGGCTTCTACCATCACACAGCAAGTCGTACGTATGCGCTATTTAACGACCGAGAAGACGTACGAGAGGAAATTCAAGGAACTGTTCCTTGCTGCTGAATTGGAGAAACAATCATCCAAAGATGAAATTTTAGAAATGTACTTAAATGAAATGTATTTCGGTAACCGGGTCTACGGGATCGGTGGTGCCGCTACATTCTATTTCAACAGACCGCTGGATAAATTAAATGAAGCAGAAATTGCATTTTTAGCGGCGATTCCGAATAATCCTTCACTCTATGATCCATTGCGTCATTTCGATCGGACAAAAGAGCGGCAAGAACGATTGCTCGATGTTCTCGTTAAACAGCAAGTGATCACAGCAGAACAATTTGAAGACTATCGCCAATTCCCTATTCAACTGAATATAAAGAAAAAAGAACAGGACTTTCCAATGTACAGCTCCTATGTTCTAGAAGAATTAAAACAGCTGATTGCTCGTTCCGAAGGGCTAGATGCATCATTGCTCAAAGCCAAGACGCCTGAAGAACGACAGCACTGGCAAAATGAAATCAATCGACGTGCCGGAGAGGTCATCCGACAAGGTTTAATGATCGAAACAGCATTGAATCCAACGAAACAACAGCATGATGAAAATAGATTATCTGCCCTCCTTGGGAACCGAGGCGTGCAAGCGGGTGCTGCAGTGATAGACAATGAGCAGCGTGAAATCGTCAGTCTCTATGCAGGAGCAGGCTATAAAAAAACGGATTTCAACCGGGCATACCAAGCGGTCCGTCAGCCCGGCTCTGCCATCAAGCCGCTGCTCGTCTATGCTCCGTTTTTCGAGAGCGGTCCGTATCATGCCGACACACCTGTCAACAGTAGCAGTATTTGCATTTATGGCTATTGCCCACGAAATTACGGAGGCTATCAATTTGGGACGACTTCTGTTCGGGAAGCTTTCCGTAACAGTTATAATACGACAGCCGTCCGCCTGCTGCAACGAGTCGGGATTGATAATGCTTTCGCCCATCTGGAACCTTTTCATTTCCAGCATGTCACGGAAGCAGATCATACCTACCCTGCTGCTCTTGGCGGATTCTCCAAAGGCGTAACACCTCTTGAAATGGCCGGGGCGACGACCAGCTTTTTGGACGGCACTTACGAACCCCCCCATGCTATACGGGCTGTAAAGGATATTAAAGGCAATGTACTGTACAAGTGGAAGGAATCTTCGAAAGTCGTATGGTCGCCTTCTACTGTCAAGAGCATCCGTTCTCTTATGCAGGAAGCAGTGTTGAACGGTACAGCGAGAGGTATTTCCTACACGACCGGTTACACGGGGGCAAAAACAGGAACGACCGATTCATTTAAAGACTTATGGGTAATCGGCATGAATGATCGGTATACATCCGCAGTTTGGATTGGTTATGACACACCAACCCCTATTCCTCGCCTGCGCGATCAAAAACTTCATCTGCGTGCGTTCTCCTCTACTATGCAAGATTAGAGGGCAGGATATGATCATTTAGAGATGATGTATTAGTAGCTGACAATGAAATATAGGCTGTTAGAAAATCATAGTACATTGATTTTCTAACAGCCTTGTTTTTTCATTTAACCGGATTTGATAATGGAATACTTGCCAGCAACCCATTGTACAGACGGATGACGATGTAGATGAGGACTGCCAATAAGACACTCCAAATCACAATCTGGAAGAAAATTAAGCCGACAGTATGAGTCAGCGACATGAATGGACTTAATTTATAGACGACATATATGAAATAAACGAAGGATGTCACGATAAAAATCAACACTAAGGCTTTCCAAGACTGAATGCCAAACGCGGAAACAAGTGCCCCAACAAAATAAATAACAGCTCCGGATTTCGACGCACTGTAAGAACCTTCCGACTCTTCTTTTAAGAAAAACAGTAGCGCTGTCTCGTGAATCGTCGTCGCGATCAACTTCAGCGCTGCAAATACCATAAAGAATAATAATGTATACATCGTCAATAAGAAAATACGGAGTTGAAAATCAGACAAGAACTCTCGCATTCCTTGGTAGAGACCGATTTCCTTAAAAAAGATAATTGATTCGCCCACACTGTATACACCGAAAGTTAAACTGAACAGAACAACGGTTACAAATGGTAAGTAACCAAACAAATACGGATTTTTCATTAGACACCTCAAAAATTTTTTTTGCCCTCTTAATAATATAAGAAGGAAGTCGAATAAAGCAATAATTGGTCAGATGTTGTCTATGCAATTTGAAATGTTTTGCGCTATACTTACAATTACGTCCACGTATAGGTTACTGGACTTTTATACTTTAAAAAATATGGATGGAAGGAGGATTCTCTTGGAATTCGTGTTATTGATTTTTTTACCTTTTGTATTCGCAATACTTGTTCCTTTTGCTTACAAATACATTAAAGGTATACATACCGGTTGGTTCGTTTTACTCGTTCCTCTAGTGTTGTTCGGATACTACCTGAGCTTCATCCCTTTGACGATGGATGGCGGTCATGCTATTTCTGAAATAAAATGGATTCCCACGCTTGGAATCGCGTTTACTTCATACATAGATGGTCTCAGCTTATTATTCACATTATTAATTACTGGCATCGGTTCGTTAGTTGTATTGTACTCCATTTTTTATATGGATAAGAAAAAAGAAAACCTGGGCAGCTTTTATGTTTACTTGCTCCTTTTCATGACAGCCATGCTGGGGGTTGTACAGTCAGACAACACGATGACGCTTTATTTATTTTGGGAATTAACGTCCATTTCCTCATTTTTATTAATCGGTTATTGGTATACGCGTGATAAATCTCGGTTTGGTGCATTGAAATCCATGATGATTACAGTTTTTGGTGGATTGATGATGCTTGGGGGCTTTATCCTACTTAGTATAATGGGGGAAACATTCTCTATTCGAGAGTTAATAGCACAAGCACCTGACTTAGTGAGTCATCCGTATTTCACGTCGGCTCTGATACTGATTTTACTTGGCGCTTTTACGAAGTCAGCACAATTTCCTTTTTACATTTGGTTACCCGATGCAATGGAAGCACCTACCCCTGTCAGTGCGTACTTACACTCCGCCACAATGGTTAAAGCAGGAATTTACTTGGTGGCGCGTTTCACACCGATTTTCGGGACTTCCTCCACTTGGATTTGGCTCGTAACCGGAATTGGTTTACTGACGTTGTTCTGGGGCTCGTTTTTCGCTGTAAAGCAGACCGATTTGAAAGCGATTCTAGCCTTTTCGACGGTCAGTCAGCTCGGTTTGATCATGTCGTTGCTCGGTGCAGGAGCCATCTCCTATCATACGACGGAAGCCATGTTCGCTTTTGCTACATACGCGGCAATTTTCCATTTGATTAACCATGCGACGTTTAAAGGCGGTCTCTTCATGATTGCAGGGATTATCGATCATGAAACCGGCACGCGGGATATTCGGAAGCTCGGTGGATTGATGAGTATTATGCCGTTAAGTTTTACCGTTGCCTTGATCGGTTCATTATCGATGGCTGGATTGCCACCGTTTAATGGGTTTCTAAGTAAAGAAATGTTTTTAGAATCAATGGTAGCTCTTCGACATTTTGAATTGTTCCAGTTTGATACGTGGGGTATTTTGTTCCCGATTGTCGCTTGGGTTGCAAGCGTATTCACCTTTACATATAGCCTATACTTCGTCTTGAAGACGTTCTTGGGTCAAGGTAAAGTGGATCAGCTGCCGAAACGTCCGCACGAAGCGCCGATTGGCATGCTCGTTGCACCGATGATTTTAGCAAGCTTGGTGATCATTATTTTCTTCATTCCAAATGTACTTGGAAAATGGGTCATTAAACCTGCTGTAATGGCAGTACAGCCTACTTTGTACGGCAGTCCTGCTGATATTGATATCCACGTTTTGGCATGGCATGGTTTCGGATCGGTTGGGCTATGGTTGACAGTTGCCATTGTCATTGTCGGCTCATTACTTTATTTGACCATTCCAAAATGGCAGCCGCTCTATAAGCTTCAGCCTGCCAAGCTGTCTCTGAATGAAGGCTATGATGCCTTGATGCGCGGCAGCGAAAAAGGGATGAACCGCTTGTCCCGTGCCTATATGACAGGTCTTATACGCACGTATTTACTTTATATGTTTGCGTTTTTATCTGTCACGGTCATTGCTGTACTGTTCATTAAAGATGCATTTGTCGTCGATATGAATAGCTTTGCGGCGATCACGCTATATGGTGCGTTGAATGCGGTCATTCTCTTGTTATCTATCGGGTTTGTTGTGTTCGCAAAGTCACGCTTGGCTGCGATCATCGCACTTGGCGGTGTCGGCTATTCTGTTGCGCTATTCTTCGTCATTTTCAAAGCACCAGACTTGGCATTGACGCAACTGGTGATCGAAACCGTTTCGGTCGCGTTATTCTTGTTGGCATTCAAACATTTACCTGCTTTAAATGAGCATGGTGAAACGAAGAAAACCAAAGTTGTCAATTTGATTATTTCTTTAAGTGTCGGTGTAATGGTGACGTTGGTTGCCCTTTCCAGCCACTCTCAAAAATTGATACCTTCGATTTCTCAGTATTATAAGGATACGGTAGCGACTGAGGCGGGCGGCGGTAATATCGTCAACGTCATTCTCGTGGATTACCGTGGTTTTGATACATTGTTTGAAATCGCAGTACTTGCGATTGCAGGGATTGCGGTTCTTGGCATGATTCGCCTGCGTGTATCGAGAAAGGAGACAACAGATGAAAACAAATGACGTCATTTTGCAGACCACAACCAAAGTAGTGTTTTTCATCATCTTCCTGTTCTCTATTCATATTTTCTTCGCGGGACATTATACGCCCGGCGGAGGATTCGTAGGCGGCCTATTGACAACGGGTGCTATCGTGCTGTTGCTTCTGGCATTTGACTTGAAGACGATTCAACAAATTTTGCCTTTCAACTTCACTATAGTTACGGGGATCGGTTTATTGCTGGCATTAGGTACTGCTGCCGGATCAATTTTCTTCAATGTTCCGTTTTTCACACATGCATTCGACGACTTCACCTTACCGCTTTTTGGTGAAACGTCACTTCATACAGCGATGTTGTTTGATAGCGGTGTCTATTTAGTAGTAGTCGGGTCTGCCATTACGATTATCCAATCGATTGGAGGCGACGACTGATGGAACTATTGCTTGCAATCCTCATTGGTATCTTGTTTACGGCAGCCGTCTATTTAATACTTTCAAGAAGTTTATTGAAAGTTATTTTAGGTACCAGCCTTCTCAGTCATGGTGCGCACTTGCTCATCTTGACGATGGGAGGACTCGGCGGCTCAGCGCCTCCTGTATTGATTGATGGGGTGACTGATTTTGCAGACCCCTTGCCGCAAGCGCTGATCTTAACAGCGATTGTTATCAGCTTCGGTGTGACCGCCGTCATCCTCGTCATGGCGTACCGGATGTATTCGGTCCATAAAACAGATAATATGAATGAATTGAGAGGGAATGATGAACATGATTAATCTTCTTTTATTTCCGATCATTATTCCTTTCTTTTTCGCGATGATTTTATTGTTTTTCAAAGAGCAGGTAGTCATCCAGAGAGTTTTGACAGTGATCGGATTGACTCTTAGTCTCGTTGCTTCGATTTGGCTGCTTGTAACAGTAAAAGCAGAAGGAATCCAAACCGTGACACTTGGAAGCTGGCCTGCACCGTTCGGAATTACGATGGTCTCGGATATGTTTTCCGCGTTGCTCGTTACCACTACGATTTTGATAACATTCTTTGTAGTGTTGTATAGTTTCCAATCCATCGGAATCGAGAGAGAACGTTTTTTCTATTACCCTGCGATATTGTTCATGATCACAGGGATTAACGGTGCTTTTACGACAGGTGATATTTTCAATATGTTTGTATTCTTTGAAGTCTTGCTCATCGCTTCTTACTTACTCATCGTATTAGGCGGCGAAAAGAGACAGCTTCGGGAGTCCATTAAATACATTTTGGTTAATGTCATATCTTCAGCGCTATTTGTCATCGCCGTTGCTTATTTATATTCTATTGTCGGTACGTTGAACATGGCGGATATTTCGGTGAAAATAGCAGAGATAAACCAGCCGGGGATCATCTCCGTCCTCGCAATTTTGTTTTTAATTGTATTCGGAATCAAAGGTGCGATCTTTCCCCTTTATTTCTGGTTACCTGGATCGTATGCCGCTCCGCCGATTCCTGTCTTGACATTATTCGGCGCACTTCTGACAAAAGTCGGTGTGTATGCCATCACGCGTACATATACGTTGTTTTTCGTCCATGATATCGGATTTACGCATCAATTTTTGCTCGTCCTGTCATTGCTGACGATTGTGGCGGGTTGTATCGGGGCTCTTGCCTATTTTGATTTAAAACAAATTATCATTTACAACATCGTTATAGCAGTCGGTGTCATTTTATTCGGTGTAGCGCAAATGAATACATCCGGTTTAGAAGGCGCTGTCTATTATTTGATTCACGATATGTTGATTAAGGCCGCTTTGTTTGTCTTAATCGGAATCATCATTTACGTGACCGGTACTTCGAATTTGCGGGAGATGGGCGGGCTGATTAAGTCGCACGCTGCACTAGGATGGTTTTATTTGATTGCAGCGTTTGGTTTAGCGGGTATTCCCCCTCTGAGCGGGTTCATTGGGAAATTATTGATCGTCAAAGGGGGCTTTGAAGCAGACAATGCATTTGGTAGCATCGTTCTCTTGGTTTCCAGTTTAGTTGTTTTGCTGTCTGTCATCCGGATTTTCATATATGCTTTCTGGGGTCCTCAAAATCCCGATTATCCGCTGCCTGTTACGAGTAAGCGAACATACCGCCAATTGATGGCGCCAGCAGTATTGCTCGTGCTTGTTACGGTAGCGTATGGTGTCGGTACGGAATGGCTCATGCCCTATATATCGGATGCGTCTGATGTATTACGTGATCCTTCCATTTATATAAATGCGGTGTTAAAGGAGTAGAGGTCAATGGCTTTTCAGATACTTTTAAATTTCTTCATTGCAGTCGTTTGGATGTTCATGACAAGTTCATTGACACCTTCTACATTCGTTATTGGATATATCATTGGTCTGCTTCTCATCATTATGACTCGACGCTTTTTCCCAGGTCGCCTATATATTTGGCGTCTGTGGTCAGCGCTTAAATTGACCGCTATCTTCCTAAGGGAATTGGTGTTGTCTAATATCTCGGTTTTACTGTTGGTCATTAAACCGGACTTGTCATCGATTCAGCCTATGATTTTTGCCTTGCCTACTGAACTGGAGCAAGATTGGGAAATCACACTTTTGTCCAGTCTGATTACGTTAACACCTGGAACGATTGTCATTCATGTTTCGGATGATCAGCGGACGCTATATATTCATGCAATTGATGTGGACGATGTCGATGAAGCGATTGATTCCATTAAAAACACATTTGAGAAAGCGATTATGGAGGTGAGTCGGGGATGATTATTTTTTATACAGTCTGTTTAGTATTGGTCATCTTATCGATGGTCGGGTTGTTATACCGTGTATGGCGGGGCCCTTCTGTTCCTGACCGGCTCATCGCGCTCGATGCGATTGGTGTCATGCTGATCTCTTCAATCGCGCTATTGTCTATCCTATTCGACACGCCATTCTTTATCGACGTGATATTATTAATTGCCATCATGTCGTTTATTGGTACTGTGTCCTTCTCTAAATTTATTGAGAGAGGAGAGATTATCGAACGTGGATCTGATAGCTGATATTATTATTGTGTCACTCGTCGTTGTGGGAATCATCTTTACGATTGTCACGGTCATTGGAGTCTTGCGGCTTCCTGATGCTTATACTCGTGCGCATGCTGCTTCGAAAAGCGCCACGCTCGGTGTCATGAGTCTGTTGCTCGGTGTCTTCTTTCATTTTTGGTGGAATGAAGGACATTTCAGTATCTCGTTATTATTAGGGATTGCGTTTTTGTTCATCACCTCTCCGATCGGCGGTCATTTGATGGCACGCGCTGCCTATATGTCAGGCGTGAAACCTACCGAATTGACAGTTGGAGATGATTTGAAGGACGAGGTTGAAAAGAAAAGAGCGGAAATAGCAAAAAACACGCAGGAGGATTGATCCTCCATGCGTGTTTTTTCTTTAAAAGTATGGATAGAATGGCTGATAAAAAGGAGGATAAAAAGGATAAGGCTGTGGATAATAGCCGCCACCATAACCGCCGTAGCCACCGCCATAGCCCCCATATCCATAGCCTGGAGAAATGACATTTCCTAAAAATCCGCCGACCAAGCCGCCGAGAAATGGACCACCGAATCCATAGCCTCCGCCAAATCCACCTCCACCTGATCCATAACCGCCTCTGTAATGACCTCTTGACATAACATGCTCCCCCTTTCCCTGTATCCTATGCCCAAGATAAAAAAGGGTTTGGGTCAAATGCCTAATTAAAGTTATTCCTCTTGTTCTGCCGCAAGACGTTCTATAAAGGTCGCAAGCGTGCGCACCATGACACCTGTTGCTCCTTTAGGTCCTAACGCATGAGGACTTGCTGCGTCAGACGTACCAGCGATATCCAAGTGAATCCACGGCGTTTCTTCTGCAAATTCGCCTACGAACCCGCCTCCGAAAATCATATGGCCGTCGCGACCAGGTGAGTTATTCAAATCTGCAACATCACTTTTGCGAATACGTTTCTTATCATTTTCCGTAAGTGGAAGACGCCAAATGAATTCGTCTGTCTCCTCTGCCGCTTCGGCAAATTGAGTATAAAAGTCTTCGTTATTCGTCAATGTGCCTGTCTTGTCGTTACCTAGCGCCACAATGACACCGCCTGTCAGCGTCGCTACATCAATCAAGTATTTAGCACCGGCTTGCTTGGCATAGGTCACTGCATCCGCAAGCACGAGACGGCCTTCTGCATCTGTATTCAATACTTCAATCGTTTTACCGCTCAATGAAGTAATAACGTCATCCGGTTTAAATGCAGCACCAGAAATCATATTATCAGTCGATGCGATGACCGCGATGACGTTTTTCTTCGGTCGCGACTCCCCAATGATGCACATTGCACCAAGAACAGCCGCAGCGCCGCCCATATCCCCTTTCATACCTACCATGCCTTCACGGGGCTTCAACGAATATCCGCCCGTGTCGTATGTGATGCCTTTACCGACCAATCCAATGACATCCTCCCATTGTTCGGTCGCCTGATATTTTAAGACGATAAGCTGGGGTTCTTCTACGGATCCCTGGTTAACGGCCAGTATTGCACCCATACCAAGCTCCTCCATCTCCGCTTTGCCAAGGACATCAATCTCCAGGTCATAGCTATCTGCCAATTCGCGGGCATAGTCGGCCATTTTAGTCGGCGTCAATAAATTAGGTGGGACATTGACAAGTGTCCGCGCTTCATTCACAGCATGCGCATAAATCATGCCCACTTCGCCTGCTGCTTTAACACTTTGTTCATCCGCTGTCGTGATGAATGTCACGGCAGAGAGTGCCACATCTATTTCATTGGAAGTCGTTTGAAAACCTTCATACTCATATGCACCTAGGCTGATACCTTCAGATGCCAAGTAGACAACATCTTCACAGGTAATGTCGTCATTACAAAAAGGAGCCGTCCACACTGCTGCTGTTTTTACTCGATCCTTGCGCAACTGCTTTCCTACGGCAGCGAATAATTCACGAAGCGGTTGTTCCGCCAATTCTTTCTGCTTGCCGACTCCCATAAAATATACACGCTTGTATTTCTTCTCAGAAAGAGCAGGCATTTTCGTTAGTTGCTTAAAATCTTGTTGAATATCATGTGATTTTATCCAATCCGGTACAGATGGATGAAACGCTTTCACGAATGCATCCCAGCCTTCTATATTTTCCGGGTGGTCGGGCACTCCAATAATCAGTACATCAACCTCTTGCTGGTCAATTGTTAATGCGGTTTCAACTGTAATCATATGATGATATCCCCTCTCTTTATACAGCTACACTTTATTAGTATAGACTAGTCAGATTCACTGTACCAATGACAAGGTTTATTGTTTTTTGCATCGATTCAGAAAGATTATGGTATACTTGTTCTCAATATACCGACCGAAAGGGAGTGGAATCATTTGGCCATTTTTGAAAACATACCGCTCCTCGCAGCGTTATTCGCCATTCTTTTTGCTCAATTTGTAAAAATTCCCATTCATTTTTTATTAACACGTAAACTCGATATCGGCTTAATGACATCTACAGGAGGGATGCCCAGCTCGCACTCCGCCGCGGTCACTGCCTTGACCACTGCCATTGCGTTTGAAACTGGTCTCGAATCTCCATTGTTTGCTGTGTCCGCAATTTTCGCAGTCATAGTCATGTTTGATGCGACAGGAATCCGCTATCAAGCGGGGCAGCAGGCCATTATTATTAATCAAATGCGGGCAGATTTTCAAATATTTGTAGAGGATATAAAAGACTGGCCTAAGAAGGACAATGAGACAAAAATGAAGGAGTTGAAGACCTTACTCGGCCATAAACCGAGCGAAGTGTTCTTTGGCGCCTTAACAGGTATCGCGATTTCAATTTTCACGTATACCGTGATTTTATGAGTGTCAATCATCATAAAAACCCCCAAACCACTATAGGTTTGGGGGTTTTAGATATGTAACGATTCATCCATCAAAACATCTGATACCCTTGCTTGCGTAATATTTTAATGACGAATCCCGCAATGATCGCCCCTACCAGTCCGCTTGATAGAATCACGATATCTACCACATGAAGGGACATAATATTACTTCCCAGCTCACCAAACGCAAAGCCAGGTTTCGTGATGTATTGATACATCGGTACATCATCAATAATGAAAATGACCACGATCGGATAAATGATTGCCATAAGCCATGTCATGCGCAACAGCATATTCAACAAAAAGCCGATGCCGAAAAACATAACAATAAATATCAAGATCGATAGCATCACTTGTGCTATAGATATCGTTTGCATTGTCGTTTACCTCCAGTTCATCACTCCACATTTTACAGGATAGGATGAATGCTTTCAATAGAATGAGACAGAGTATGGAGACAATTTTTTCAGTTGTCATTAAATCTTAAAAAACAACAAAATGATTTGATTGCTAAATCACTCATCAGAGTTGACTTTATATCATACTTATAAAAAAGCACTTTTAAAAGCGTGTGTTTTATAATGCAGGAATGATATACAGGGTTTAGGGTTCCGGAATTTAGAGCTTAGATATGCTCGTAACGCTTCGCTTTTCCAGCGGGATTAGCTCACCGCAAGGCGTCCGCCTGGAAGGTAGGTCAACGGTATCTTTACCGCTTGATAGTATTTTCATCTACAAGTCAAAAGCACCCGCAGCTGCGAGTGCTTTTCCATTTTTTTATTTCAGGAAGTTGAACTTCCCTTTTTTTATCGTCAAGCCGACTCCGCCGACCATAAAGAGCGCTCGGTTATCAATCATTTTCTTCATGAATGATGCTTTTGTGCCTGTGATTTTCTTATCGAACACAACACCGATTGCATCGGAATCGCCAAGTGAACATACGCTTCCCTTTAGATCCGGTACAAATTCAGCGGTTTGCTTGCCTTGAATCAGAGCAATGATATTATTCGCACACATATCACCTTGCTGCATCGCAATTTGAGCAGTCGGTGGATATGGACGATTGATCGCTTCATTGATCATTAGAGAACAGTCGCCGATTACGAAGACGTCTTCGAAGCCAGGTGCCCGCAAATCTTTGTCTACTTTTACTCGAGCACGCATGTTTTCAATACCCGATTCTTCAATCATACGGTTTCCGCGAACACCTGCAGCCCATACAACTGTACCAGCTTTGATGAACTCAAATTCATCTTCGCCTTTTTTTATCTTAACGCCTTCAGGAGTCGCTTCCACAACCGGAGTTCCGATAGAGAATTCTACCCCTTTAGATTCTAATTGACGTACTGCATATTCAACAAGTTCCGGATCAAAGCCCGGTAAGACCATTGGCGCAGCCTCTACACATAGAATGCGTACCTTCTCAGCAGGCACATCGTATTCTTTACATAATTCAGGGACACGGTTACCTAATTCACCAAGATATTCAATACCTGTGAAGCCAGCCCCGCCCACAACAATCGTTAGACGGCTGTCGTCTTTCTCTTCTTCAAGAGACCAAGTCGCAAATTGGTATTCCATATGATCACGGATTTGGCGAGCTGCTTTTACGTTTGCAATCGATAGAGCATATTTATCAAGCCCTGGAATACCAAACGTTTCACCCTCGAAACCAAGTGCAATCACAAGATAATCATATGTATGTGAACCAATGTTTGTCGTCACATTCTTGTTCTTTACGTCAATTCCCGTCACTTCAGCTTTGACGAATTGCACTTTGTTGCTATTAATGACGCTTGCAATATCGTAACGCACTTGCTCAGGAGCCAACGTTCCTGCAGCCGCTTCATGCAACCAAGTAGACTCGTAGTGATAGTCGTTTTTATTGATGAGGATGACATCAGCTTCATCTGCACCTAATGATTTTTGTAAATTGACAACGGTCATCAAACCACCGTATCCTGCACCCAAAACTAAGATTGTCGGTCTTTTCACGTAAATCGAAACCACCTTTAAATTTATTAAATGCCGAGTACGTGTAAAATAGGCAATACATAGTTTTACGAAGTGCTGGCATTTAGATTTGATATGATTTTGCTTTCCCTATTTATAGTAGCCTTTTTGCGCATGCTTTTCAATAGGATTCTTATTGTGCAAATAATCAATTTCGACTAGTGAGCCACATGCATTTTCAGGCTATTATAAACAATTTATAGGTTTCAATCACAGTCCGGATTGTGTATTCCTTGCCTGTATGATTTGATTCTATTGTAGCCTAACTAATGTGGAAAAGCCATTCTCGAGGATGTTTAGACGCTTCATTGAAATTTTCAATTCGTGTAAGTACAACATGTCATTTCCATTTTTCTTCAGTTATTTTGTTTAATATACCTAAAACAGACAATTTCACATAATTCTATAACATGAGTTAAAAAAGAAAGTTTATACATTTTCAACAAAGGCTATTAGCATTGCCTCCTCATCAAGAAACCATTTTTTCTTTAATTGCGGAGAATGATAAGGATTATCGCTATGAAGATATGGTTGTGAAATAATGCTTTTAGCAACTGGGGCCACATAAATTTGATTGAGGATTTCCAGAGGCGCAGGATATTCAAAGTATAAATTTAAAACAGGGTGCGGATTTTCATTTCTCCATTTTGCAAATCCTTGAGAAAAGTTCTTGTGTTCAGGCATTTTTATCTGTTGAAATATTTCTGCGGGCAATAAGTTTTGTGCCAAACAATAAAGACCATGTGCAGGCACACATAGTTGTTTCATCGCTTTACTGAAATCTGCACGCATGTATCCTGAACACAAATTTTGTAAATGATTCCCCATTGCCTCGACATTTTCTTTATGTAATGAAAGCAGAAATGCAACTACTGAACGCTCCCATTGTGGTTTCTTTGTGCCAACAAATTTTTCGGCAGCATAGAGCGCTTTTAGCAAAAGTATTTCATCCCTATACCAAATTGCCCTCAAGAGATTGCTCATCACAACATAAAACGGGTAACCATTTTTAGTTAACCCCAGTTCGGATGGGAGAATGCGCTCAATTATTTTGTTATCCCCGCAAGCGAATGCCTCTAAAATATGTAAGGAATTTTGACAATGGTCATACCCTCCGCTACATCCCGGAAGTAATTGATAACGCATTTGCTGGAAAATTAAATTATTCCACTTTTGCCAGTCTTGATGTAAAAAGCACTCATCTAACCATATATCGTAGTTGGTTTTTAACAGACCAAATGACATCGATTTAGTAATTGCTGTTAATACTTCATTATCTTGTGCCGTTCCTTCTTTTGCATTATTTATAATTGATTCATATTTTATAATACATTGATCAATGTATTGACTTTTATCCACATCCATTAAACTTCACAACCCCGTTTTTTATTTTTTCGTTTCAAAGCAAGAATTATATAAATTTTTCTCTATTCATTCTAAGATTTCTCATAAAGGAAATTTACCACATTTTTATAACATTAATATTTCATCTCATCATTTACATTTTGAATAACTTTCCATAACTCGTTTTCTACATCTTGGAATATAGTTTTTAACCCCTTATTTTAAATCAAAAATGTACTTTCGGTATTTAGTCTAAAAAAATAAGTTTATATAGTAAAGTGGGGTTTGTAGTCAAAAAGACCAAATTAAATTTAAATACATTTTATAATCCTTCAATATCCATGGTCTAAGACCCTCTGCACTCTTAGCAGATATGACAAGGTCAATCACTTGCTCAAAGTTAATACTTGGATACCTTTATTCAACGACATAAAAAAGCCTCCTTAATTTGTATTGTTTTAGCAACATACAAATCAAAAAGGCTCGATATTCACAACCCTAAACACATTACTTTAGGGTTGTGTTTACACTTTTCCGGGATTGTGTACACATCAATTCTAACCGCCAATTACAATCCGCACCCAACATTTACAAAACGGTTCATCAATCACATTCAGCAGGAGTTCCTGCTTTCTTAGCTGTTCGGAAAGACGTACCACATCCACAGTTTGCAATGGCGTTCGGGTTATCGATGGTGAAACCGCCGCCCATTAGGGATTCTTTGTAGTCCACTTTAGTTCCTTCTAAAATCGCTGCATCTTCACCTTTTACAAGAACTGGGATTTCGTGCTGTGTATACGACACGTCATCTTCTTCCTTTTCCTGCGCAAAGCCTAGACCGTATGTTAATCCGCTGCACCCTCCGCCATTGACGGAAACGCGCAGATAAGAGCCTTCTTCTTCATTATGAGTCATCATCTTCTTCACGTGAAATGCTGCTGCTTCTGTAATTTCAACTGGATTATTCATTATTCACACTCACTTTCCACGTTTTGTTCTATCATATCAATCTTTTTCATTAGAATGCAAACAAATAGTCCCCGCTATAGGTCTATTTTGCTGTATACTAAGACTTATGAATGAAAGGAATGAGTATATTGGAGGTTAGCCCTTTTTACGAAAAGAAAATGCAGTGTTTATTGTGCAAAGAGCATTTTCCAACTACTAGAATCCGTTCGCGTCAAGTTAGGGTAGCAGAGCATGATAGCGATTTTAGACCTATATACGTCAATGAGGAAATTAATCCTCTTTTATATAATGTTGCCGTTTGTCCTCACTGCGGCTTTGCATCTACTGAAGACTTTTCCCCTTATTTTGCTCCAGGCACAAAAGAGATGATTGAAAAAAACATTACGTCAAAATGGCATAGTCGTTCATTCGGCAGTATCCGTACTAAAGAAGAAGCCATCGAGTCGTATAAACTTGCGTATTTAAGTGCGAACTTTAAGAAAGAAAAGTATTTGACAATGGCTGGTATGATGTTGAGAATTGCCTGGATCTATCGAGAAGCAGAAGATGATGCCAACGAAAAACGCTATTTAAGAATTTCACGTGACCTCTATATACAAGCATTTTCAGAAGGCGATCATGTTGGTACCCAAATGTCGGAGACACGCGTACAGTATATGATAGCCGAATTATCTTGGCGTATACGCGATCGGGAAGAAGCAATTCGCAATTTCTCACGTGTAATCGAAAGTCAGAAAAGATCGACCGAGCCCCATCTTATCGAGCTCGCGAAGGATCGGTGGCAGGAAATTCGCGGGGAAGAATCTGAAAGCAATGATTGATTAGCTAAAAAAAGCCGTGCTGAGAAGTATTGACTTCCCTGCACGGCTTTCATAATTAATTTAAAAGACCTGTTCGACTTCCACGACGCCTGGCACTTCTTCAAGCAAAGCGCGCTCGATGCCTGCTTTAAGTGTGATTGTAGAACTTGGGCACGTACCACATGCACCTAGTAAGCGCAGCTTGACGATTCCTTCATCGATATCTACAAGTTCACAGTCTCCTCCATCTCTCAAGAGGAATGGCCGTAATTTATCTAAAACTTCTTTAACCGGTTCGTATAGTTGAGTATCTGTTGTCATTGTAATCACTCTCTCCTTTCCTTATAATACTTATTATAAACTGCCGAGCAGAAAAAATCCAATAATGATTCGGAGGATTGATGAATATGTCACAAACACCCGTTACAATTGAAGTGTTTGGTGCAGATATAATCTGTGCCAGCTGTGTGAACGCTCCTTCTTCAAAAGACACGTACGAATGGCTTGAAGCCGCAATTGCAAGGAAGTATCCTGACCAACCTTTCACCATCACGTACATTGATATCGACAATGAACTATCTGATGACCGGCAGAGAGAAATTGCAGAAAAAGTCCGAGATGACGAGTATTTTTATCCACTCGTCCTAATTGAAGACGAGGTGATCGGCGAAGGATATATCCAGTTAAAACCAGTTTTTAAAGCAATGGAAACGCACGGTTATCATGCAGGATAAATTGATAATGGGACTGAATAATTGAGAACCATTACGAGAATGTTTCGATCTGCTACACGATCTATACAATGTAGACTGACTTTAAAAACGCGCCAAATCAAATAGCAAAAGGGAGCTGTCTGAGCAGCTCCTTCATACTTTATGCCACTCTGACATAGATAGTCCAGCCATATTTCTCTCGCAACATTTCGGCAGCTTGTCCTGTAGCTTCCTCTGTTATGAAACGTTCTTCCCCACAAACGATATAGATAATTATCTACCAAAGGCGGCCCTGTCATTACTTCTCCACTCTTTTTCTTCAAGCAAAAAAACAACGCTATTTCCTCCGCGATTCAAGATAATAAAAAAGCCACCGACAGAGTTTTACGCTCCATGAGTGACCTTTTTAGTATTATCCATTGTGCCACTTATACATCCACAGTAAACCTGATTTCATCAGACGAGCAATTCGACCCGTGACTGTACGATCGGCCAAGTATGCAAATCCTTGTTTCTTTCCTAATGAACCCATGAACCCTTTTAATTTCAACTCCGGCATTTCCTCCATGAGCGGCTCATTTTTCCAGAGTAGACGCAACACTTGTACTATCTGCTCTGCTTGAACCTCGGCCAACTGTGCACTTGGTGCATGAGGAAGAGCAGCAACATCACCAACGACATAAACGTTCGTGTGGTTTGGTATCTGGTGATATTGGTTGAGTACAACTCGTCCTGAACGATCCTTTTGAACGTCCATTGCTTCAATTATTTGACTCGGTTTAATACCTGCAGTCCAAACGACCGCATCCACGTCAATCGTCTCTTCATGATTATAAAGGACGGTTTGATCTACCTTCGTGATATTCGAATTGGCGACCACTTCTACTTCGTGCTTGTCAAACCAATCCTTTACATATTTACTCAAACGTTCTGGAAAATCGCGCAGAATCCGAGGGCTGCGGTCAAATAGTTTAATCTTCAGATCAGGACGACTCTCACGCAATTCGCTCGCCAGCTCGATTCCGCTTAAACCTGCCCCTACAATACCTACAGTTGCTCCACCACTTAAACCTAGAAGCGTTTGATACGTTGTTCTTGACTTGCCGATTGTCTGAATGCTCAGCGTATTTTCTTCCGCGCCAGGGACGTTGTGGAAGTTATCTACGCAACCTAAGCCGATCACTAAATCGTCATACGTAAGTGTTTGGCCGTCAACTAGCAACACTTCTTTTTCACCAGGCTTAATTTCTTTAATCTCGCCCTCTACTACTTTCAATTGTTCATGGTTAGGAATAGCTACCCGAATTTCAGAATCAGGCACTGTTCCTGCAGCCAACGCATAAAATTCCGTTTTCAAACTATGAAATGGTGTCCTGTCGACAAGTGTGATTTCTATATCTTTCGGCAAATCCTTATTTAGGAGACGAAGTAGAATTCGCATATTTCCATAACCGGCACCTAGTAACAATAATTTCCTCATAATGTTCTCCTTCTATGTCTATTTTCCGCTCAAAGCTCATTTGTTATTATAGCAGTTTGTGATACTTTTCACAATATGCCATGTTCATTGACGCCTCTCTAAAAAAAGAGTACCATTTCTAGTAGCGAGGTGAGAATGATGAACCCTATCGTAGAGTTTTGCATCAGTAATTTGGCGAGTGGTTCTTATCCGGTATTTGAGACATTAGAAAGAGACCCGAACATTGATGTACTAGAATACGGATGCTTGAGCTACTGTACAAAATGTACAGATACTTTATACGCAATCGTCAACGGCGAACTTGTCGAAGCGGATACTGCTGACGAATTGACAGCACGCATTTATCAATTCATTGAAGAAAATCCGCTTTTTTAATCATATAGCAAATAGCATAGTTCTCTACGGGCACTATGCTTATTTTTTTGGCCAATCCCCTAGTGAAGACAGTACATAGGTCGGCAGCAACTCTTTTATCAGCACCTCATCCAGCGGAGTCACACCTGTCGCTACATACGCCGTGTCTATTCCATAGCGTATCCCTGCTAAAATGTCCGTATCGTAATTATCCCCGATCATTACCATTTCTTCCTTTTCATATGCACCTTGCTGCTGAATAAACTGCAGCATATGCGGCTCTGGTTTTCCTACAACGATAGGTTTTTCGCCGCTAGCGACCTCCATCAAATGAAGAAACGAACCATTTCCTGGTACGAGACCTTTTTCAGTCGGAAATTTCACGTCTTGATTGGTCCCTAAAAAGCGAGCGCCATTTCGAATCGCAAGACAAGCTTCCGCTAATTTGCTGTAAGTAATTTGACGGTCAAGCCCCATCATTACAACGTCTGGGTTTTTCGTTGTAAGCGTAATTTGTTCCGCCTCTAATGCCTCTTCCAGCCCTTCCTCGCCTATCATCATGACACTTGCCCCTGCATAATATTGTTTACAATATCTAGCAAGTGCTATGGCTGAATTCATAATATGATCAATATCTGTCAGCACACCAAATTCAGCTAATTTCTTTTGCTGTGCGGCCCGTGTCAAAGCCGCATTATTCGTAATGAAATATGTTTCTGCGCCTTCTGCCTGACAGTCAGTTACGAAATCGACCGCCTCAACAATAGGTTCTTTACCACGATACATTGTGCCATCCAAATCGAGACAATATGCCTTATACTCTCCCATACCCATTACTCCGTCGGCAGAAACGCAGAAACTGGTCCTAGTTCATTCGTCAAATAATCCCGTACTTGCTTCGGAAATTGTTTTAGTTCGTTTGACGTTTCTCGGATAGCCGTTTCTACTTCTGCTGTTTCTACTTCAACAAATTGACGTACAATCATAGGTCGTAAGGAAATTAATGCTTTCAAAGGATCCGCTTGTTCCGGCTTAATCACTTTTTCATCCTCTAAAATATCGATGATGTCATCGTAACTTCCCGGATCTCTCATAATGAATCCATCAATCATCGAGTTCCCTACATCGATAATTCCTTCTATTAAACCGTGCGCAATACGCTCAAGTGCAAGTTTATTTATTTCGCTTTGTTGCCAGCTGTTTTCCTTTTCGAAAAGTTGAATTAATTTTTCCATATAAGCAAGTGTCTTTCTGATTTGTTTTTGATCGACAAAATACATGATCTGTATTCCTCCTCATCATTTTTCTCTTTCTATCTTATCATATTTTCATCCAAACAAATAAAAGCTGCGGGCAATTGCTCGCAGCTCTCACTTTATTTTACTCAGTTTCTTGTGGTTCGGTTTTTACTTTACCAATCTTCTTCAAAATGAAATACGCACAGCCAAAATTGCAGTATTCATAAATATAATCCTGAACGGTGCTGATCTTTGTTTCATAAGTCGATTTTGCATTGCGGTCTTCAAAAAAACCTTTCAATCGCAATTGACCGTATCCCCAATCGCCAAGGATGTAATCATACTTCAACAATACTTCACTGAATCGTTCGTTCAGTGCCTCTTCATCAAAGCCGTCCCGAAACTCTTCTGCTAGCTCATATTGTACATTCTCTAAAATAACCATTCGATTCTTCACTTCCATATTAACTGCTCGCTTGCTGTTCTAACTCAAGCTGCTTGTCACCTTGACGTTGCTTTTCTTTAGCAGCAGCATTGACCTGCTCATCCGCATGATAGCTTGAGCGCACAAGTGGTCCTGCCTCACAATGGGAGAACCCTTTTTCCATTGCAATTTTGCGTAATTCACCAAACTCGTCTGGTGAATAGTATTTTACCACTTTCGCATGCTTTTTGGTCGGCTGCAAATATTGACCGATTGTCATGATATCCACATCATGTGCGCGGAGATCATCCATTGTTTCAATAATCTCTTCAACAGTCTCACCGAGTCCCACCATTAATGACGACTTAGTTGGAATTACTGGGTACATCTCTTTAGCACGAGCCAATAGTTCCAATGAGCGATCATACGTGGCACGCGCTCGGATTCTAGGCGTTAACCGGCGCACGGTTTCAATATTGTGATTTAATATATCTGGCTTCGCATCCATCAGACGCTGTAAATTATCACGATCTCCTCCCATATCAGATGGCAGGACTTCGATTGTTGTGAATGGATTTTTACGGCGAATGGCACGGATCGTCTCTGCAAAAATAGCAGAACCGCCATCTTTCAAATCATCACGTGCAACTGCAGTCACGACAACATGTTTCAAATTCATCAACTCAACTGAATCTGCCACGCGCTCTGGCTCGGCAGTGTCCAATTCATTTGGCAAGCCTGTTTTAACTGCACAGAAACGACAAGCCCTTGTACATACAGCGCCCAAAATCATAAATGTAGCAGTTCGACGCTCGCCCCAACACTCATGAATATTCGGACAACGAGCTTCTTCGCAAACTGTATGTAGATTTTTCTCGCGCATTAACTTCTTTAAACCTGTATAGTTCTCATTGGTGTTCAGCTTAATCTTCAGCCAATCGGGCTTCTTAATATGCTCTGATTTTCTTCCGGTTTCAGGTCTACAGGACAACGCTACCGACTCCATTCTGATCATAGATTCTACTCATGCCAATGTAACATAAATTCTGAAAATCTTCAATTGGGATTGCCCTCCTGACAGTTTGGCAAGAAGCGCGCCAGACCAAAAAACGTCTGCAGCAATTTTGGCTGCAGACGTTTCGTATTTTTTATTCAACCTTAAACTTTTTCTTGAATTTAGTCAGAACAGAGGCATAGAAGATGCTTAAAAACAGACCACCCCAGATGATGATCACACCGACTAACATCATAAGAATAGCAGAGCCGCTCATTCCTGTATCCATTTAAAGCCCTCCTTTGTCTTCTTCGTAATCAGTAGCAACACGCGTGTTGTTTTTCCATTTCAGTGAAGTGAAAACAATCGACATCACGAATGCACCGATAGCAACCGGCCAACCCATTGTCCATAAGAATGAAGTAGGATAGCCTTCATAGTTTTCAGCGATATTGTCTTTAATCAGGAAGAACAGCATCGTTCCAAGTACAACCGGTGTAATGAATGTCAATGAAACTTTCCACCACCAGCCCAAACGAATATCAGACACCGCATTGGCATGTTGTTCGAAAACACCGAGTTTTCTGAAAACCCAAGCCAGCAAGATGACTTCTACAAGTCCGATGACTGCAATTCCGAATTGGTTGATAAAGTAGTCTGCTACATCGAGGAAGTATAAACCGCCTTTCGTCGCATATAGCATAGAGATTAATCCCGAAAGTCCGACACCAATGAACACAGAACGTCTTCTCGAAATATTGAATTTATCCGCCATTCCTGCGATATATGTTTCACATATCGAAATGAGAGAGGTCAGACCGGCGAGCACAAGTGACAGGAAGAAGAATGCACCGAATATCCCGTTCATTCCTGGCATTTGATTGATGATTTCCGGGAACACGACGAAGGCGAGACCTACTCCAGCCGAAGCAACGTCTCCCACATCCACACCCTGTGAAGTCGCCATGAATCCCAGCACTGCGAAGACCCCGATTCCTGCAAGCAATTCAACTGAAGAGTTTGCAAACCCCGTGATGAATGCGTTATTTGTAATATCCGATTTCTTCGGCAAATAACTGGAGTATGTTATCATGATGGCGAACGCAATCGATAAACTAAAGAAAATATGTCCATATGCCGCGACCCACACACGCGGACTTAATAACTTATCAATATCCGGTTTGAAGAAAGCATCCAAACCTACCATCGCTCCGTCAAGAGTAATCGCACGAATGACGACGAATAAAAAGAGTATAAATAGGACAGGAATAAATATCCGATTCGCCAACTCGATCCCTTTCTTGACTCCGCCCAGCAAGATGATAAAACAAATCGCCCAGACGAGCAACAGCGGCAATGCTACTCCTCCAACCAAACCTCCAACTTCTCCCGGGTTATCCGCTATTTTTAAGACGTCCCCAAAGAAGAAAGCCTCAGGGTCTTTTCCCCAAGATAAACTAAACGAATAAATCGTGTACTTCATGGCCCATGCAATAATCACGGCGTAATAAGTGGATATGACAAAGGATACAAATATCCCCCACCAACCTAGAAATTCTGTCTTTTTTCCATTCAAACGGAAAAAAGATAATGGTGCCGATCCACGATATTTATGACCGATCGTGAATTCCAAGATTAAAATCGGAATACCAGCGGTCAATAGCGCGAACAAATAGGGGATAAAAAATGCCCCGCCGCCATTTTCATATGCGACATAAGGAAAGCGCCAAATATTACCAAGCCCGACTGCCGAACCCACTGCCGCTAATATAAAACCAGCTCTCGTTCCCCACTGCGAACGATTTTCCATACTACTTCCTCCTTTTAGTGTATTGTTGTTCAAAACTTACCACCATTCACTATTTTCCGATAATTTAAGTTTTGTATATTTAGTATAAACAGGACAGTAAAAGATGTCAAAACAATTTTAGACTAAGAGTGTGAATCTTGCTGACACTCTTAGTCTAAAGTTTTTAAGCCACTTGCGCTTGACGCTTTTTACCTTTAGCCGTCCAGTACGTGAATAATACTATCAATGCTATAATAACAGCTACTAAACCAATCCAAACGGAACCAGTCATGCCTAGAACAAAATAACCAAGTGCTGACACGCCAGCAGCCACCAATGCGTACGGCAATTGTGTTGCTACGTGATCCATATGATTACAGCCTGCACCCGTTGAAGAAAGGATTGTCGTATCGGAAATCGGCGAACAGTGATCTCCGAAAACCGCCCCAGCAAGAACTGCAGATAACGCTGGCAATAATAATTCGGGTTCTGCGTTGACCATAATTGTGCCGGCAATCGGCAATAGAATTCCAAACGATCCCCATGAAGTTCCCGTTGAAAATGCCATCAGTCCCGCCAGAATGAATATCAATACCGGCAAGAAAGCTACTGGAATATTCAATTGATCTACCATTGTTGACAGGAAAAGACCTGTATCAAGTGTAGCAATTAACTCAGTTAAGCCCCAAGCGAAAATCAAAATCAGAATCGCTGGCATCATCGCTTTCAAACCGCTGATGAATGCACGGCCCATCCAAGAAACACTTGCTGTTTTATTCACTTTCATTTGCAGAACATATAAGAACATAGCCAACAGTGTAGCTGTAACGCCACCAACTACTAATGATTTCGGCACATCTGTATTTTCGAATATAGCCCAAATATCGAAGACACCCGCTTCTTGATAGCCAGTATAGACCATCATTCCAAGCGTCACGACAATTAACGTCACGATAGGTGCAACCAGATCGCGAACTTTCCCATAAGAGTGTTCAGGAAACTCTTCTTTCAGCTCACCTGGTATCTCTTTTTCCGGATCATACAGCAAACCTTCATTTACTGCCCGATCTTCATGTTTCTTCATTTCAAAGAAATCATTATTCGTCCAAGCGAAGAAAAAGACCATGGACAATGTGGCGATTACATAGAAATTCATCGGCGCCATCAGAATAAAGGCAGTTAACGGCGAATAGCTAACAGCGGCTGTCGTCCCAAGTATAAGAGCAAGCTGCCCGATCAAGAATGCCCCCCAACTTGAAATTGGAGATACTACGCAAATCGGTGCAGACGTAGAATCAATGAAATAAGCTAGTTTTGCACGAGATATTTTATGCTGATCCGTAATCGGTCTTGCAATTTGTCCAACCGCTAAAGAGTTAAAGTAGTCATCTACAAAAATTGCGATTCCCAAAATCATCGTCAACAGTTTCGCTCCACGCTGCGTACGAATTCGTGTGACCGCCCATCTCGCAAAGGCCGCACTGCCGCCGGACAGGCTGACAAATGCCGTAATGACACCAAGCAATAATAAAAACAACATAATAAATATATTATACGTATTCAATCCGTCATCCCAAAATGAAATCGTCATAGCTGTCCAAACATTTTTCAATGTTTCCATTGGGGAAAATTCCGCGATGAGTAAAGCGGCTGTGACAATCCCAGCTCCTAACGATAGTAATACTCTCCTCGTCACCAATACCATCACGATAGCGATAACAGGAGGCAAAATGGATACCCATGTTCCAATCATATTAATTCCTCCTCTTTCTAGTCGGTAGATTGTATCGAAAAGTAGATGGTCAGTCGAAGAAGGGAAAGCCTATTACAGAGAAAAAGCCGACTCCAACATGTTACAAACGTGTAGGAGTCGGCTTAACAGTTCATCTGCGAATCAATCATCATGTACAAGATAAATGGATACGGATCATCCGGCTGTTGTAGCGCTCCATACATTACCGCTGTATGACAAGATCATTCCTCTTCGAAATGACCCCAACCTGAGAAGTTGACCCTTCTCAAACTTCGGCATTGTCTCCTTTCAATTGCGGTCATCGACGTCACTCTCTCGCAAAATACTTATAAACAATGCAACCTCTACGTAAGTCTCGATATTCTTCTTTTAACAGTGTAGCAATAATCGACATTGTTCACAATAGCCTTTTATTCCGGTTCTTGCAACGGGACCTCTATTTGTGCCGGCGTCTGCTCTCCTTTCGAATAAATTTGCGGAACTTTTCCTCTGATCAAGCCCATCGCGACAGGCATTCTCTGCGTTACTACGCTCTTACTCGTTGCAAGCGGAACGATAATCTGAACATTCACGTTCACCAGCAAGGTCACTTCTACATAGGCATTATTTATCCCGAATTCCTGTATATCCGTTTCCACATCGGTGTGGACGTTTCCCATGACATGAAAACGGATCGGAATTTTCGGACCCAAGTTGCCGAGCAACGGAATATTGGTCGCTTGCCCGAGCGGGACAAAGAAAACGACGCCTTGCTCTTTCGCCATCATTTCAGGATTATACTCCAAATCACCTAACGGCGGCAGCATGTCTAGATCGCCACCTTCTGCACGTTCAAGGTGATCTTCAACCAATTGATGAACTTCCGCCATAACCTGACTGATGATTTCCGTATTAAATTTCGTCGTGACGGTATCTCGTGTCTCATCCGGCACATTTTCAATTATTTCATTGATATCATACACGCTCGTAGATCGTGCATTGATCGCTTGGCTGATTACATGGCTGGCTATTTTCTGCGTTTGTTTTTCAGCATATTGCGTATAGATTGGGGTCAGCTGTTTATTGACTGAGTAAAAAAATAAGGCGACTGCTATGAAAATCGTCGGAATGATCAACCTCAGCCAATTTCTCGCATAACTTCTTTTTCTCGGTCTTTTTTGATTCGTATAAAACCGCAAAACGACGCCTCCTGCTTCACATTATGCGAATCAGGAGGCGGACATACTAGCTCTCATTAAAATATTTTTTTCCATACCAGCCTAGGACATCGCGAATCATCTCAGGCATGATATATTCTTTAGGAACATCCTTTAATAGAGGAAAGAAAAATCCGAATGTAAACATATCCAATGTAGCGAGCCTATACGTTTCGCCAGGCTCCACTGCCCGGTTGCCTGCAAATAATTGTCCGTCCTGATTGCGGAATAATCTTTCATGAACCATGCTTCCCATGAATGTTCCCCGGAATCCCAAACCTTTGATTTCCAATTCCGTCCACTTCGGATCAAGTGATTGTTCATAAACCTGAAGTAATTCCGAACCGTCCAAGTGTACGATGCAAGGATTGATCGGATGCGGCAACAACGAATGTAAATCACCTCTTGTCACCCAACCCTCGTCTAGACTTCCAAGGAAAATCCCGGCGTTAAAAAGTGCACATTCCGCATGCGTATAAGCTAAAAGCGCACGTCCGAAAAAGGATGAAAGCGGGCTTTCTGCTGTCAGCTTCTGAGCCAGCGGGGAAGGGTTATAGAAGACAGGCACTTGCAAAGCTTCCTCTCCTTCAGAAAGATAGGCATTCACCTGTTCAACATCTTCTGCTGTTTGCTCCATCGTATTGGTAGGAAACACACCGGCCTCCATATGGACAACCTGATTCGTCATGCGATCGATCTCGACTTGGATATGGCCGATGTAATGACCAAACTTCTCTGCCGCACCAAGCAATGTATCCTCAATCCATTCTCCGTCCTTCAATAAATGGTGGGTATGTCCTCCTAAAATAATATCTAATGCCGGATATTCCGCCGCCAGAAGGCGATCTTCATTGATGCCTAAATGTGATAAGCAAACCACGAGATCTGCTTGTTGTCGAATACGAACTAACTGTTCCCGGATTTCTTTACGCGGCTCTGTCACTTTCCAGCCAAGCTGTCGATAAAAAGCATAGTACGGTGCAGTGGCTCCGATCACTCCAACCCTCACGCCATCTGTCGTTTCAAATATTTCAGAAGACTTTGCCCAAACTGGCTGCTCTCCATTTAGCTCTTTCAAATTACAGATCAATACATCAAACAGAGCATCTTCATATAACGTTTCAAGCGTCTGTTTAGACATGGTGATCCCTTCATTATTGCCGATTGTCACGGCATCATATCCTACTTCATTCAATAACTTCACGTTGCCCTTGCCGTCCGTTCCTTCTGTAAAAGGATGGGATCGGTCAACATGATCACCAATATCAAAAATGAAACAAGCCTCGCCTGCCTCTTCCGCCTGCTCTTTACGTTGCTTCAGAAAACGTCTGATCTGCGGCCAATTTTCGAAATGGCTATGTATGTCGTTGGTATGATAAATGTGAATCGTAGCTACCGTTTCTTTCATATAGGTCATCCCCAAATCCCCTCATAGATTGAATGCAATCCAAAGACGAGTAAAATGATACGTATGACTAAAACCAATGTATCTGATTTCATTTTGCCATTTAAATAAGCGCCTAGCATTCCACCGAGATATGCTCCCGGGACAACTGGTATGGTGTAAAGCCACGGCACATTTCCAAGTGAAATATGCGAAATCGAATTGACGACTGCCGACAAGAACACCATCAGCATCGACGTTGCTACCGCTACATGCGGCGGGAATAAGAACAATAATATCATTGCAGGTACGATCATCGTACCTCCGCCGATTCCGAATAAACCAGATGTCAGACCGATGAACAGCGACAATAAGACAGCAAACCAAATTGGATAGCCATACAGATGTGTCTCACCTTGCGGATCGGTAAATGAAATCTTTTTGCCGTTATCGACAAACCAACGAATTGGCTTCAAGTACTTCCTAGTCAGTAGCAGGGTGGACAATACGATCAGTAAAATACCGAAATATAAATTAAATGATTGAATGCTTAAGCTCTTGTTGATCCAAGCCCCTACTACGATGCCGGGTATACTCGCTATGAAAAATAAAAAGGCACTGCGATAGTCAATCGTTTTCACTTTCATATAAGAAAGCGTCGAACCAAGCCCGTTCGCGATCATCATAATGACGGACAAACCAACTACGCTTTGCGGTGTGATGTCTGGAATCATTCCGAGATTCAGACCGACGAACAATGTGATAGGCACAAGAATCGTACCGCCGCCTAGACCCGCTATGGAGCCGATGACACCTGAAGCCAAGCCGATTAATGCCAGGATTGCATATTCCATTAGTGATCCTCCTCAAACAAATCCAACTGCTTGGTGGGCGGCTGACCATACTCTATGTTGAAAAGGTTTGCGAACTGTTTCGCGTTCTTTGCTGCATGCTGACCCGAGTTGTTATTAAAAATGATATATACATCTTGCGCTTGCTGCTCCAATGTCTGGACAACTTTTCGCAACCCCTCTAGCTCTGCTTCATTATAGTCGTATAAATAACGAACCTTCCTCCACGCCTTGCTGTCTCCCGTTGTATTGACCCATCCTTTGTCGTTACGTCCGTGAAGACGCAATAATACCTTGGAGTCCGTCGCAACCGGAACGAGCGGCACACTGCCATCACCTACTTGCGGCTCATCGCAGACGCCATGGATAATATTCAGACCACGCAGAAATTCTAGAGTCTTCTCGCGATAGGCTGGTGAATACCAAGATTGATGGCGAAACTCCACCGCTATCGGTAAAGGTTGCAACTGCTCATGCACGAAGCGAATCCGCTCTACATTTTCTTTTTGACAATCAAACCAAGGTGGAAATTGTACGAGCACCATTGCGAGCTTCCCTGCTTCCACAAACGCACTCATCGATAGTTTGAATAACGAGAACATCTCTTCCTCTGAATCATAAGGAATCTTACCACGCTGATGACCTGTGATCCCTTGATAGGCTTTGACGATAAACTGAAAATCAGCGGGCGTTTCATCCGTCCACTTTCGCATCATCTTTTCAGACTGGATTGCATAAAACGTCGAATCCAACTCCACAATCGGAAAATGTTGACTATAATCAAGGAGCTTTTTATTTGCTGCCGTCTTTTCATTATATAGGCTCGGGTGATCTCCCCATCCCGTCAAGCCGATGTGTATCATGGAAAGTCCCCTCCTTCAATCTTTAGAATAGTGTATCATACCTTATGTATTTTCGGAAAAAACGTTACTTTGAATCTATCGGTCTTCACATGCAGCAAGCGCTCATATGCAATTTTCTAACCATAAAAAAACGTTCCGGGTTTTATGCCCGAAACGTTTGTTATAGTTAGCCACGCCATGCGCTCATTCCGCCACGTACGTTGGTGACAGTGAATCCTGCCTTTTTCAATTGACTGACTGCTTTTGAGCTGCGCATTCCGCTTTGACAAATGACTACAACTTCCTGTTCTTTTTTCAAACTGGCGACCTTACTATTTAATACGTGCAGTGGAATATTTTGAAATTCCTTAATATGTTTACCTTTATATTCTGCCGGTGTGCGCACGTCAATGAACTGAATTTTTTTATCTCCCAAGATTACTTTCAATTCATCTGTCGAAATGGTGCTGATATCTTTAGCGGGCTTCATTCGCCAAATGAAAAATACGACAATTGCGACGGCGATGATCCATCCCAATATAATTTCCTCCCCCCGCTGCTTAGTTGGTCAATTCCACAATGACTAGAATTACACCCATCACGACGAACGCTACATGACCAATGCAAAATCGAGGAAAAAATTTCTTTTCCATTTCTTCCGCTGTTTGAACCGTACATGTTTTGCATGTGAAGAGTTGCTTCATTCGTTTCATGCGTCTAATGCAGCATGAACACTTGCCGGATCATACCCTAATATCCATTTACCGTTTAACTGCGTTTGCGGCACACCCATTTGCCCTGTCATTTCCACCAGGCGCTGACCAGCTGCCGGATCTATCGTCACATTGATCGTTTCATAAGGCACATGAATTTCATCTAAATAATTTGTCATCATCGTACAGTAAGGACAAGTCGACGAAACATAAACCGTTGCTTTTGCAGTCATAATTAAAAACCCCTTTTCATTTGTTAATATCTATAGTATATACCCCTAGCCGTATACGGTCAACTAATCGGTTTTCATATTTTTAGGGCTGCCGGTGTAGAATGTACGTATCAAAGAACTGCGCTGTAAGAGAAAGTCTGTTTTTGTTTATGCACGTTTCACCTCTCCCACTTCCCTTCAGGTCCTGCCATAGAATTTATCAGTCACCAATTTGATAAAATTGAAACCTTTCATTTACCTATCCGTAGAATAAGAAACGAAAGAATATAGAAATGGAGGGATGGATATGGAGCTGTTCGGAATCGAAGTTCAACAGCTATATTTATATATCTTAATCATCGCAGGTATCATAAGCCTTGTGTATGTATTGATCAGTGATTTAGCTGATGGAGTTGGTGAACTAAGCCCATTTCTCGATCCAGCTGTCATTCTTGCGTTCATAACATTTACTTCGGCTACCGCATATCTATTAGAACTTATGACATCATTAAATAGTGGGAGCATCTTACTCATTGCGGCAGTCGTTGCTATTGTTTTAGACTTCTTACTCTATTTCTTCGTTTTAGTTCCGCTCAGATCCGCCGAAGTTTCGCTTGCCTACACAGATCAATCACTTACAGGTCTTGTTGGCAAAGTCATTGTTCCGATCCCAGTAGACGGATATGGCGAGATCATTATCGAAACGGTGAATGGCAATTTAGCGAAACGTGCTGCCGGCTATGAGAATGAAGCCATTGAGTATGGAAAAGAAGTATTATTAATCGAAGTGGAAAATGGAACATTTTTCGTAAAAGAGTATGAGCCATTCCGCTTCAAATAAGTAAAGGGGGAAATCAGAATGGGTTTTGGATTAATTGCAATAGGAATCGTAGCGTTTGTGTTACTAGCTGTCATTGGTGTATATGTTCTGAAATACCGTACAGTTGGACCAGACGAAGCATTGATTGTGACAGGAAGTTATTTAGGTTCGAAAAATGTGCATACAGATGAATCAGGAAATCGAATTAAGATTATTCGGGGTGGAGGTACATTTGTCTTCCCGGTTTTCCAACAAGCCGAACCGCTTAGTTTATTATCAAGCAAGCTGGAAGTCACCACACCTGAAGTCTATACCGAACAAGGCGTTCCGGTTATGGCGGACGGAACGGCAATCATTAAAATCGGTGGTTCCATATCTGAAATTGCGACGGCTGCAGAGCAGTTTTTAGGAAAATCAAAAGCCGATCGTGAGAATGAAGCAAAGGAAGTATTGGAAGGTCATCTTCGTTCCATCTTAGGTTCTATGACAGTAGAGGAAATTTACAAGAATCGCGATAAGTTCTCACAAGAAGTTCAACGTGTCGCTTCTCAAGACCTTGCCAAGATGGGCCTTGTTATTGTTTCCTTCACCATTAAAGACGTGCGTGATAAAAACGGCTATCTTGATTCACTCGGTAAGCCGCGTATTGCGCAAGTCAGACGTGATGCAGACATTGCAACGGTTGAAGCAGAAAAGGAAACACGCATTAAAAACGCTGAAGCATCTAAAGAAGCACAAAAAGCGGAAATTGAACGTGCGACGGAAATTGCCGAAGCTGAAAAAGAAAACCAATTAAAAGTTGCAGAATACCGCCGTGAGCAAGACGTCGCAAAAGCACGTGCTGACCAAGCGTATGAATTGCAAACCGCTCGCTCCAAACAAGAAGTAACGGAGCAAGAAATGCAAATTCAAATTATTGAACGTCAGAAACAAATCGAATTGGAAGAAAAAGAAATTTTACGTCGTGAGAAGCAATATGACTCCGAAGTGAAGAAAAAAGCGGACGCGGACCGCTACGCAATCGAGCAAAATGCCGAAGCTGAAAAATCAAGACAATTAGCGGAGGCAGATGCAGAAAAGTACCGTATTGAAGCACGTGCCAAAGCCGATGCCGAAAAAGTTCGACTCGATGGTATGGCTAAAGCAGATTCCCAACGTGCGCAAGGTGAATCAGAAGCCGACATCATCCGACTGAAAGGTCTTGCAGAGGCCGAAGCAAAACGCAAAATTGCAGAAGCCTTTGAACAGTACGGGCAAGCTGCTGTGCTTGATATGATTGTCAGAATGCTGCCTGAATACGCAAGAGAAGTCGCAAGTCCACTAGGCAATATCGACAAAATCACTGTTGTGGATACAGGTGGCGGTGAAGGCGGCGGTGCCAATAAAGTCACTTCCTATGCGACAGATCTAATGTCTACGTTGCAAGAGACACTTAAAGCTTCTTCTGGTATCGACGTGAAAGAGATGCTGGAAAATTATTCAGGCAAAGGAAATATTCGTTCAAGTATTGAGGAGCTGACGAATGAAGTGATTCGTACAAAGCCAGACCCTATTGAATCGAAAACGAGTGAAATTGCGGCGACTGATGAAACTGAAAGATAATATAAGGAAGAAAATCCGAAGTGCTTTTATCAAGCGCTTCGGATTTTTTGTGTTCTTAATATGTTCCTTCAGATGGAGATGTAAAATTGATTGAAAAACTACTTAACTAATTTCGTGGACCTTATTTTCTTTTTGATCGATTTTGCCTTCCTAACCTATTTAATTAACTCAACTTTCACAGACTTTTTATATGATTAGGACATACTTCATACAGAGGATCACTCTGCAATTGTAACCGAGAAATTCACTTTAAACAGTTTGACAGGTAAGCCGATTTTTTTTGAGTTTGTCGATTTATATAAATGTGGCAGTCGCAACACTTAAGAATACGTGGACAAGTTCATTTAAATCTAAATGAATGGCCACCGATAAAAATGCCCATCCTATTCATAGGAAAGAATGGGGGGATCTTATTGCATATTACAAACGTATTCTGGTATGCCGTTGTCATATGTATTGCAATTGTACTTTGGGGATCTCTTGCCCCTGACCATTTAAATGAATTAACCGCGTCTGTTACTGGTTTTATTTACAATCAATTTGGTTGGTTTTATATGGTTGTCATCATTGCAATGATTAGTTTTTGTATTTATATGATGTTCTCACGTTTTGGTAATATTAAGCTGGGGAAAGATGATGATGAACCCGATTTCAGTTTGCCTGCTTGGTTTGCGATGTTATTTAGTGCTGGCATGGGAATTGGGCTTATGTTCTTTTCGACAGCAGAAACTATCTCGCATGCTTTCATTAAATCACCAAATGTGGTGCCAGGTTCAGAGCAAGCAATTTTAGAATCTCTTCAATATACTTCCCTACATTGGGGATTCCACGGTTGGGGATTATATGCTGTAGTCGCACTTGTCTTCGCTTATTTTAAATTTCGTGTCGGTGCTCCGGGGTTAATTAGCGCAACACTAGAACCGTTATTCGGAAAGAAAGTGATGCGTGGTTCAACCGGACAATTAGTCGATACACTTGCTATTTTTGCAACAGTTGTGGGTGTTGCATCCACGCTTGGTTTTGGCTCGGCTCAAATCAACAGTGGGTTAACATTTTTATTCAACGCGCCAAAAGCTTTTTGGTTTCAACTCATTATATTAGTTGTAGCCACTGTCATTTTCATCATATCTGCATGGTCAGGTATTGGCAACGGCATCAAATACTTAAGTTCGATTAATATGTGGCTCGCGATCATACTATTGTGCGCATTATTTATCGTAGGACCAACAATGTATATTATAAACATGTTTGTAACGACAATTGGAAATTATATAAATAACTTTATTCAAATGAGTTTCGAATTAAAACCGATAAACGAAGGTCAGAGGGAATGGATTAACGACTGGACTATCTTCTATTGGGCATGGTGGATATCATGGGCACCATTTGTCGGGATGTTTATTGCTCGTGTATCAAAAGGGCGTACAATCAAACAATTTATTATTGGTGTATTAATCGCCCCTACACTCGTGACATTTATTTTTTTCGCTGTTTTTGGTGGGTCCGCATTGAATTTAGAACAACACGGCATTGCTAAACTCTCCAAATTGGCTACGGAAACCGTGACATTCGGAATGTTTGAATATTATCCAATAGGCATGATACTATCTTTTTTGACGATAATTGTAATTGCGATATTTTTTATTACATCTGCCGATTCAGCTACATTTGTACTCGGTATGTTTAGTACAGGTGGACAACTTAACCCATCAAATTTTGTGAAAATTATTTGGGGACTGATACTTTCAGCGATGGCTGCAATTGTCATGTACTCTGGCGGACTTGACGGTTTTCAAAACATGCTCATTATTGCAGCACTCCCTTTTTCCATTATTCTCATTCTAATGGTCATATCGTTTTACAAAACAATCAAACGTACCGAGTGATTGGGAACGGCTTAACAATACTTTTAGTAAGGCGGGATTATAAATGAAGTTAGTAAACGTTCGTAAAGGCCAATTTGTTTATTATCAAAATCAATTGCATAAAGTGTATTCTGTAAAGACATTTTTCAAACGGTCCATTCACCTCATTCGCCTGCAAGATTTTGAACAACAACTTTCTACAGCGAAAGATATTGATTTTTATAAACCTAAACACTTAGATAGTTTCGTTTACACTCATAAACGTTATACACTAGATAAAAATGTCAAAGCGAAAGTGGGTGATTACATTTTAGTGATCAATCCAAAACCTGATTCGATGGATCATCACTATCTCAACGCCATCGAAATCGTATCGTCAGTTGAAAGAAATGGCGTGATTAGTAATCAGTCAAATGGAATCAGACATGATGAATACTGGGTAATGGTGCCTGGACTTGAGGAGGGCGCGACGATTATCGACTTTCAAAATCCAGATAGCGAAATGATTGAGAACCAGGAATCACAACAGGCAGAAACCGATTTACCGGAAACATATATACCTAAAATCGGCGATGTATATCAAAGAAATGATAGTGATCCTGTCATGCAAGCAATGGTTGTTTCCATAAAAGGGCAGAATGTTTATTTAGGTGGCAATCTAGAAGTGAAAATGAACATATTAACCGACAATGAAAAGTGGAGTTATGTGAAAAACGTGAAGGACTAATGCGGGACACATAGCAATCTGATGTGGGCGCGACCTATTGTTATGGCAGATGGAAACCGAAGAACCTCGACGTTTTCAGCCAAAGAAAAGGCGTTTGTTTTACAAGACTTGTTCCAAATACGCTGTTAAGTTCAGATGTAACTTTAAAAGAGCAAACCAATTCATATTGGTTTGCTCTTTTATCGTATTCTCTTGTGGAGTCACTGGAAGGAATACATGCGAAGGTTATTCAGTTCCATGGTAACTTGTTTGATTCGCTTTACCATTTCAACTGTAATCATTTGTATGTCGCTCGTATTTAGATTGAAATAATTCCGGTAAGAAAATAAGCTTTGTTCCATACTTACTCTTTTACCAAATTTTACACTAAGCATTATTTTCGCACAGCAATCGTTTATTAATTTTCAAGAAAAACATACTAGCCAGACCGCATCATTCGCGTTGGTCACTCAATTGTTTTCATCATAATAAAGTCTGTTTGTTGTTCATCTCCCATATAGAAAGAGTGAGCGCCTGTTTTAACAAACCCCATCTTTTGATAAAACTGAATTGCCCCTAGATTGTTTTCCCACACACCTAACCATACATTCTTTTTACCTTGGTCCTTCGCAAGTTCAATTCCCTTATTTAAAAGAAATTTTCCAAGTCCCTTTTTTTGAAATTCTTTATTAATATAAATCCGTTCAATTTCCAACGCTTCTTTACCCATTTCTTCTGTTTGAGCTTCATTGACATTTATTTTCAAATAACCTGCGAGCTTCTCATCCCAATATAGAAAATAAAATTTTGAAAAGGGAGTTAAAACTTCTTTTTCTAACCTCTTTGTATTAAAGGCTTTTTCCAAATAGGTTTTCATGTTTTTTTCCGAGTTCATATGAGAAAAAGTCTCATAAAAGGTGTTATAACTGATTTCTTGAAGAGTATGTATATCCTCAATTGTACATTCATTGATAACTACAGACATCTGATTCCTCTCCTTCTATGATAAGATAGTGCCAATTAATCCCGAAATGGACCCATCTTTAATTCAATACAAGATGAAAACACTTTGAATTAACGAATTGAGCCGAGGATAATATTCTAATCACCGACCACTATCATTTACCGTCCTGTTCTATTAACATCATATCATTATTTCAATATTCAGTAATACGATTCTATCTTTTTCTTTATAAAAAATCCCCAAAATTCTCCCTTCATGAGCACAGGCATATAAATACCATCTATTGTATCTCGAAGAATGGCTTCTCTAATAAAAAACTGAGTTTGCACATTATCGGCAAACTCAGTTTTTTCACTTTATTTAGACCTTTAAAAAACTAGTTAAGACGTATGAAAACCAGAGTACGAAATAGCACTTCTTTTTGTTTGCATATTTCTGTATGAGTGGCTCTGTTTCACTCATACTTTTTCCGTATTTGGAACTTTAATAATTTCCCTTGCAAACTTCGCGGTAATTCCTCTACAAAATCAATGTGATACGGTATTTTAAACTTCGCTAATCTGCCATTACAAAATTCAATAATTTCTTCTTTCTCGGCTTGTTCACCCTTGCGCAGCACAATTGCTGCCAATGGTACTTCTCCCCATTTTTCATCCGGAATCCCGATCACTGCAGCGTCTTCCACTTTAGGATGTTCATGCAGTACACCTTCAATCTCCGCGGGATAGACATTGATTGCACCGGATAAGATCATATCTTGTTTTCGGTCCACGATATAGTAATATCCATCTTCGTCTTGAAGCCCTACATCGCCTAAACTGAGCCAATCACCCTTAAACGACTCTTTGTTCGCTTCTGGTCTTTGATAGTATTCATCGCATAAAGTAATTCCTTTGACAAAGAATTCCCCTGCTTCATTCACTTGCACCTGTTCCCCCTCGTCATTAAGTAATTCAATTTCCATTCCTAACATCGGCACTCCAACCGATCGATCCTTTTCCATCTGCATTTCCGGGAATAAATTAGCGGCACCGCCTAACTCGGTGGCTCCATAAAATTCATTCAATTCAACTGTACGAAAATACTCAAACACCTTTTCCTTCGTGCTCGTATGTAAAGGTGCGCCAACTGAAATTAATGATTTTAATGAAGTGACGTCAAATTGATGCAAGATCTCTTCAGGCAATGAAAAGATTGCTTCTAACATAGGTGGTGCTAAAAATGTAGTAGTCGTCTTCTCTTGCTCAATAGCCTTCAATACTTCTACCGGATGGAATTTCTCCAAAATGTGAACGCTGTTTCCTACGAATAGATTAGGTAGCGAAATACTTAAAGCGGCCGCGCCATATAAAGGGCCAGTTGCTAACCCTTTTCCAAGTCTACCTATGTTAAATTCAATACTGAACAATAAACTGACTAAGTACATGGTGCGATGAGAACGCACTGCTCCCTTCGGATAACCGGTTGTCCCGCCCGTATACATGATGGAGAGAGTATCTAATTCATTAAGGGGTGACGAAGGTACAGGTTCCTCCTTCGAGAATGCAGAGATCCAATTTTCATAGTTCAAAAACTCAGCTTGTTCATCTATTCCTACCGTGATAAATTGTTTTGCTGTTCTATACTTTTCAATGAAAGGGACTACTTCATTAATAAAGCGTGAGTCTACTACTAGGACGACAGATTCAGAGTCATCCAGGACATGTTGAATTTCTGGACCGACAAATCGAGAGTTGATCGGTACATAAACAGCGCCTATTTTCCCGCAAGCAAATATCACTTCAAATAATTGGTGGCAATTCATCAGCATGAATGCCACTTTATCTCCTTTATCAACTCCGATATCTTGCAGTGCATGAGCCAGTTGATTAATTCTCTCGTTGAAATCCCGGTAAGTAAATTGCAGTCCTTTAAATGTTATAGCTTCTCTGTCTTGGTACCGCGCTGCATTCAATTTAATTGGATCACTAAATAACATAGGTTGCATTGTTTCACTCCTCTATGATTTTAGTACTTTCTTTTTAATCTATTATCTTACTAGCCTTTCTTTGGCTTCGTTATATTGTTCTTCTAATTGTGCAACATAATCCTTTGTCGACTGCACTTGGTCAATCACACCGATTCCTTGTCCGCAGCCCCAAATATCTTTCCATGCTTTTTGTCCAGCGTCTCCTCCAAAATTCATCTTGGTCGGGTCACTTTCAGGCAAGTTATCTGGATCCAATCCTGAAGCTCGAATGGACGGTGCTAAATAATTCCCGTGCACTCCTGTGAAATAGTTGCTGTAAACAATGTCATCGGAATTCGCCTTTACAATCGCTTGCTTATATTCTTCAACAGCTCTCGCTTCTTCAGTAGCAATAAATGGTGAGCCGATGTATGCAAAATCAGCACCCATCGCTTCTGCCGCTAAAATGCTGCCTCCGGTTGCAATTGAACCTG
The DNA here is from genome assembly GCF_019748715.1 of Sporosarcina aquimarina. Lineage (GTDB taxonomy): Bacteria > Bacillota > Bacilli > Bacillales_A > Planococcaceae > Sporosarcina > Sporosarcina newyorkensis. The sequence goes on from NZ_JACLBZ010000003.1 coordinate 50,096, forward strand.
CAAGTGCCAGCGGACCATCGAACCAATCACGAATTTCTTGAATAAGTGCAAATGGACTTTTTGGTCCCGCATGCCCTCCTGCGCCTGCCGCTACTGCAATTAAACCATCTGCCCCTTTTTCAATCGCTTTTTTCGCAAACATATTATTGATCACATCATGTAACACGACACCACCGTAACTATGTGCTGCCTGGTATACATCTTCTCTTGCACCGAGCGATGTAATAATGATCGGCACTTTATACTTTTTACAAGTTTCCATATCCTCTTCCAGTCTCTCATTGGACCGATGAACAATTTGGTTGATTGCAAAAGGTGCTGCCGGACGATCAGGATTTTTCGTATTATATTCTGCTAATTCTTCCGTGATTTCTGCAAGCCACTCATCAAATTGAGAGGATGGCCTTGCATTTAGAGCCGGCATAGAGCCGATAATTCCAGCTTTACATTGCTCAATCACAAGCTTCGGATTACTAATAATAAACATAGGCGATCCAATTACGGGGATTCTCATACTTTTCTTCAATTCTTGTAAATTCATCATATTAACTCTCCTTTTCACGTAAGCGCTTTCAAACAACTTTATAGTAGCTGTTTTCAAGATGACAGGAGTTCTTCACAATTTACTCTGACTCTTATCAGCGTATGTACATTTCCTTGAAAACAACTACGTTGTATAAGCAATCTTACAATGCATGTATATACATGTATTGTAACTGTTTATCACGAATTGTCAATCAATTTATAAAATAACTCTTACGATGTTCCCTTCTATTCTCGCTGTTTCAGCTTTCATACTGATCTATTACTTGCTGCAATTCCTCTAGTTTGCTTAATAAATCCCTATACTCATCTTTACCGATAGAGTCTTCAATTTCACCTTGTACTTGTGACCATATGGGAGTAGCATTATTTAATTTTTCATAACCTAATTCTGTTATCGCAACAACTTTTGTTCTGGAATCATGCTCGGCCCTCTTGATGTCCACATAAGCAGACTCCTTTAAAATATTCAAGTTGCGAGTCACTGTAGTTTGATCCAGCAACATGATTTCCCCCAACTTACTTATTGAAATATATGGATAACGATAAATATTTCCAAGCATGTAGTATTGAGTGATTTTTAATCCCGTAGGCTTCAAAAGCTTATTGTACAGCTGCGTAAGAGATCCCGAAACCATTCGAAGGTTCGCACAGGCACAAATTTGGATGATATGATCTGCTTTAGTTTGATCGAGGTTATGTTTCATGAGGTGTACTCCTTCCTTACAAATCAATTTATCTATATAATCGGTTTAAGAGCATTACACGTGTGTCATACAGTTCAGACATATTTCCTCCTTATAATGAAGCTCAGATACCGCCGATCTTATGATGCCTTAATTGTATCATCATTCTATAAATCAAACATATTACTTACCACTTTTCTTTTTGATTACAATTACTGTTATCTCTTATTATTACGACATACTTCCTATTCAGCGTTTATTTTTAGTTTACTTTGCTCCTTTAACAGCCGGATAAAAACTTCGACGCTTTATTGATATTGATTTGTCTATCCACTACCACCTTGCTAGACGTTTTATAAACATATCAAAAGAGGCTGGGACAAATCTAATTTGTTCATAATGAAAGACGAACGATCATAAAAAACCCAAAAAGGTTCGGGTTACTTAGTGTGCGGTTA
>NZ_JACLBZ010000030.1 GCF_019748715.1 Sporosarcina aquimarina
ATTACGTAAATTGGTACAATACGATTCGGATTCATGGGACACTTGGTTATAAAAGTCCATTGGAATACAGATTAGGAACCTTATAAGTTTTGTTCAGTTTAGTGTTGACAATCCAATGATACCTTTTTAATCCATGAGTGTCTAATTTCCGTTGGGGCAAATGTTTTATTACGCTAATTAGGAAGGCCTAATTTACCTTATTTGGTTTAATGAGAAGACATACATTTTGATGGGTATGATTATGACAAGTGAGTTCTATGTGTCTGTCGTGAATTGACAGAACAAGTAGATTTCCTTTTATACTCCATGGCTAAAAAGTACGTATTTTTATGGTTCACGCTTATTCCATAGAAACCGCCGGATATGCCTTTATGTTTCACTTTTCTGCTTCAACAAAAGCACTTAACTTGGATTTCAATCCACACTCTCTATACAGAGAATGACTGCGATATATTGTGTTCATCAATACTTTAAATACTATATAGTGCAGTTAAAATCGTATTTCCCTAGATATGCAAACTAATATTCCTGATTTAAAGAGGATTTTGCTGTTTTTTTGCGCAAACCTCTTAGGGAATTTATGGGCACTTAGGGTCGCACTTTGTGATTCTCTCAATTATATCACACGTTATCAATTCTTTTTAAACTTGTATTTGACTAGTACCGATAATCCCGTAGAGGCTTCTTCCTTAGAGAAATAGATAGACCATGTAAGTAATTCAGGAAATGTTCAAGTTGTGTGATGAACTGGTACGACAAAATCATACTCAGATACAATCTATCATTTATTTATTGACAATTCTTTTCTACATGGTATATTGAGTTCTAACAACTTAATATTTTGAAATTTCTTATCTAGAGAGGTAGAGGGACTGGCCCTTTGAAGCCTCGGCAACGGACTTTTATAAGAACTGTGCCAATTCCAGTAGCATAATGCTAGAAGATAAGATGAGCAGGTAATTCCAATTTGTCTACCTATCCCTCTTCTTATTTATTAGGAGAGGGTTTTTGAATTTGGGAATTACCAAGGACATAAATTAATTTCGGTCCTACATTTTAATTAAAATTATAAAATAAGGAGTGGGTATTGATGGTAAAGACATTAGTCAAAGCGCCGTTTAGAGCGGATCACGTGGGGAGTCTATTACGACCGGAAAGAATTCATCAGGCAAGAAAGGATTTCCAAGAAGGAAACATTTCTTCACAAACGCTGCATGAAATCGAAACAGAGGAAATTAAACATATCGTTGATAAGCAAATCGAAGTAGGTTTGAAAGCAGTGACAGACGGAGAATTCCGCCGCAGATTTTGGCATACGGATTTTCTTGAGCATTTAAACGGAGTGGAAGGCTACATCCCGGAAGAAGGCTTTTCATTCAAAGGGGAAGAAACGGAAAGATACGATGTACGGGTTATCGGGAAAGTCTCCTTCAATCAGGACCACCCACACATAAAAGACTTCATCGAATTTAAAGAGATCGTCGGGGACCGTGCCATTGCCAAACAAACGATTCCGAGCCCCAACCAATTATTTAACGCGGGCATCCGCAACCCGGACATTTACCCGGACATTGAAGAATATGCAAAAGATATTATCAGTACGTACCGTGAGGCAATCCAAGCCTTTTATGATGCCGGGTGCCGGTATTTACAGTTGGATGATGTATATATCGCCGGTCTCAATGCTCCCGAAATTCCATTTAACGACGGCGGTCATTCCCGCGAAGAGTTAATTGACTTAGCATTGCGGGTAGCCAATGGGGTGTTGGAAGATAAACCAGAAGACTTAATTGTAACGACTCATCTTTGCCGCGGTAACTACCGATCTAATTGGGCTTTTGAAGGCAGCTATGCTAAAATCGCCCCTGTCTTATTTGCAAAGGAAAAAGTGGACGGATTCTTCCTGGAATACGACGATGATCGTTCCGGAGACTTCAAACCATTGGAATACATACCAAACGGCGGTCCCCGAGTCGTGCTCGGTGTATTCACATCAAAACACGGTGATTTGGAAAGTAAGGAGAATATTAAAGCACGTGTGGAAGAAGCAACAAACTATGTCCCATTGGAGCAATTATGCATCAGCCCTCAATGTGGCTTTGCTTCCACTCATCATGGCAATATTTTAACCGAAGAAGAACAATGGGCGAAGTTGAAATTCATTGTGGATATTTCCAAAGAGATTTGGGGATAAGAATTGAGCGAACGGCTTACATAGCTGTTCGCTTTTTTGGGTTTGTTCGAGGTACCAGGTCCCCACATATGACTTCTTGGACAACTTCTTTTTGGATTGAGATAAAAATCGTACTCCTTACTCCTTTTTCTCCGCCCCTTTAAACCTCGGAAAACCAACCAAAATCGCGATTACACAACAAATTCCCATCAATACTGGATAAAATGAATACATGATAATGCTCACCGGTGAAATGGCAGCGAGCCCCGAAGCAGCAAGCATTTGTACACCATAGGGCAAAACACCTTGCCAAACGCTAGAGAACGTGTCGAGCAAACTGGCCGACTTGCGGGGATCGATCTCATATTCATCCGCAATATGCTTCACGACCGGTCCAGTTATAATAATGGCGATTGTGTTATTCGCGGTCGCAATATCCGCTGCACTCACTAAACCCGCAATACCAAATTCGGCACCCTTTTTCGTTTGAATCTTACTCGTAATCATGCGCAATAAATAATCAATACCACCGTTATGCTGAATAATCCCAACGATGCCGCCAATTAAAATCGATACCATCGCCAAATCCTCCATCGCGACAACACCGTCAGCGATTGCCTTCAGATAGCTTTGCAAGTTGTAGGAGCCGTCCATCAAACCAATCACACCAGCAATAATAATCCCGCCTGCTAACACGATTAACACATGTGTGCCAGCCAAAGCACCGACTAAAACAGCCAGATATGGCGAAATTTTTACGAATTGGTACGGGTGGTTACCTGTTAGATCAGCTGTATTGCCGTGCGTTAAGAAGCCAAGAAGAATCATCGTCAAGATCGCACCCGGCAGGACAATAAAAAAATTCACTTTAAACTTATCTTTCATTTTCGTATGCTGCGTCCGGACCGCTGCAATCGTTGTATCCGAAATCATGGACAAGTTATCCCCAAACATCGCGCCACCAATAACAGTCGCCATGGCAAGCGCCACCGGAATATCCGTCTGACTGGCAATACCCACTCCGATCGGTGCCAACGCGACAATCGTTCCCATCGAAGTCCCCATCGAAATAGAGATGAAGCAGCCAATAATAAACAAACCGACCATGAGTAAATTCGCTGGCAACATCGACAACCCAAGATTGACCGTTGATTCAACAGCACCCATTCCCTTGGCGACACCTGCAAAAGCACCAGCCAAAAGAAAGATGACCGCCATTAAAAGGATATTTGGATGCCCTGCGCTCTTCATGAAAATATCAACTTTGGTGCCGAAAGACTCCTTTCGATTCATCACAAGCGCAAGTGCTGCCGCAATGAGAATGGCAACGTTCAGCGGCATGATAGAAAAATCTTTTGTAACGATACCTGAGCCGATGAAAAGAATTACAAAAACAATGAGCGGTAAAAACGAAAGGTGACTTCCTTTTTTCATGGTGTTGTTTGACATATCTATTCCTCAATTTCTTATCGTATATGGTAAGCATATTAGTTTACCATATATGAGGGGCGTTTCGACAGCGGTTTTACTTTTTCCGTTCCATTTCTCATGCTTGTCTGTGCGCAAAACAGACATGACTATTTCGATAGGCGCGTTTGCTTATTCATCCACGGGGCCTGTTTTAGTTTTGTGGTGTCTAGGCAAGTTAAAACCATTTCTATGCTTATGCAACAGTAGCGACTTATTCGTATAGCTCGCATAATCTTTAAGTTTGGAAAGGTTTTAAAATTGCTTTTGAGTATTTGAATCTCCACCTCGGCTGCACTTTGATTTTGACCATGCAGAATGTCTTTTATTTGAGCAATCAATTTCTGCTCAAATAAGGAAATTAGCACTTAATGAGTTAAGTCATTCAACATTCACATTACTCTGGCAACCGATCGGATAATACAAGAACACTCCAAAATCGTTCTAGACTTCCACCTTCTACTTTCGTATATTAGAAGAGCCGCCCTCTACATCACCATTACACAATTTTTATATTTTAAGGTAGTCATTAAAATTTCGATTGATGAACAATTTAATACTATAATTGAAATCAACTTCTACCAACTGGTTAGAATGATTCAACTGAAATAATCTTAAGCGATTTATTAAAGGTTGTAATTTATCATTCTTTAATAATTTCAGCACCAAGGCAATCTTAGCCTTTTTCTTGGTCCCCGGAGCAACCGGATTATCTAATATGAGACCGACCATGCCTAATAGCAAATCAATTAACTCTACTCCAATTTCTTTTCCCTTCGAACGATAATGGCATTCAGTTATGACAAAATACTCTCCTCGATAAAGTGAGTGTATGTTCAGAGTATCTTTCACATGCACATCGAGATGTTTGGAGCGATACTCGGTCGCATCCTCGATAAATATTTTTGCATGCAGCTGATTTTGTTCACCATATCCTCTCAACAAACCATAAAAAATTCTTTCAGGCAACTTTGTGTAAATCATATCACTTAGGATTTTCTGTTTTGAGGAGTAAGCTGATGTGAACAATCCTGCTTGGCTATCTAGCTTATTTCTTGAATAATGTATAATGTTTATTTGTATGTAAGGGACTAAAGGTTCTAGCAGCTCAAATAGTAACTCTATTCCCTCCCGATCCTTAGAGTAGCCTCCATAACTTGTCCAATGAAATTTGTACTTATCATTTAGCGCATGAATGTCAGCGTGGTTAGGATGATTGTAAACAATTGAAGGAATACTAACTGCCCCCATTAATTGAATGGGATCTTGTTTCTGTTTACCGCTTTCATCGAAGCAAATAATGATCTCTGTACTTTTAGTTCCATTCACAAAACCCACCACTTTCTTGACAGACTGTATGTATACTTGTTAAGATTAGTAACATAATAATATGTATGCGTATAACTCGTGTCATTTGAACACGCGTTAGCGTATCTCGTGAAAGAAACTCATGCCACTCGCGCATGCGTTTCTTTTTTTCAGAAAAGGAACTTTTTGTCCCCACTATATCACACCTGTTCCATATATTGTTTATCGAAAGATTCAATATCCATGTGACTTTCAGATTGAATGTCATACCTTTGAATAAATACGCGTACCAAATATAAACATTAAACAACGACAAACAAGTGGAAGGTGGCATTCAAACCAGCACACTTCCTATTGGACCCTACGCTTCTTTATTTTTCCAAATTCACTTCATGTGCATTCTTGTAGACCTAAGCAATCTACTCAAATGCCTTTTGATTAATTACAGTGAATTAATTCTTTTGTGCTGTCATCTGCAATAAATCAGTAAGGGATTGCGGATTAGTAAAATTGAACAACTACTATTATTTAAGACAGATAGTTCTCCAACGACATAATCGCATTCTGATGTTCTTGCATTTGCTTATCCAACCTCTCTTGCTCATCAGCTAACAATCGATGCTCTGCGGCGTACTGAGCAATCTCTTTCATCCCATGCAACTTGCGCTCGATCTCTGCAAGGATACGATCTTGCTGCTTAACCCGCTCCAGTTGCTGTTTAAGCAGTTCGAGTTCCTCTACGGAGTTTTCATACATAGATGTCGTCTTCCTTTAAGTTAAGTAGTACTTTTTATATCGGCTGATCAGGCAGATTATCTACTGGAAACAAGCTAGATAATCTGCCTGATGATCCAAGTAGGATTAAGCCGTCAAACATAAGATAATAGAACGAACATCCCCATTAACTGGTGAATTTAATGGAGGTTAGCAAACAATTATATCATCGGATTTGCGGGAAGTTGCTGGGGGATGGCTGTATAACGAAGCAAAGGTATCGAAAATCGAGGTTTCAATTCATTCACCGAATTGAAGATTTTGACTAGGCAGAATACTGCTATTCATAACTAAAAGATTTTTTACCGCTCACTCCCCTGTTTATAAATGAGTTGTAGATCCACGTCTCAAACAAATTTCTCGGAATGCTACACATTACAATCAAAGGCGCATGAAGTAATTACCGAGCTATATCAAACGTGGTAACCTGCCGGCAAGAAGGAAGTGCCTTTTCAATTCCTAAATCACTATTTAAACGAGGAGGCATTGTCTTGCTGGTATCAGGATGATGAACATCTAAAAGTTGTGAACGAAAAACGGTTTCGAAACGAACGACTATCTACTTACCATCAACGATTTCCCTTTTAAAGTCGACTGTGGAGATGAATGAAAAACTAAACAAGTTGGATACACTTATTTGTCATGAGGGTAAAATTGTTTGTAACGCTTCATTGTTTAAGCTAATTACAATATATTGTGCTGTAGTGTCAGAAATGAGTGCTTATCAAATTAGAATTCAAGATGTCCAGCGCGAAAAACTAGCTAGTATACGGCAACAAACTGGGTTAACGGGAAGCCAGCTAGTGGATTATTGTTTTAGAGAGTGAAATTTATGTAAGTCTGAATTATATGACAGTTACACTTCCCAATGATGTTTGAAATTCAGAATTGAGGATTAGTTGTGCGGGAACCTAGTAACTTTTTAATAAAAGCTTCAATGGCGTCAGAAAGATGACACCACTAAAGCCTCGATTTAACTTCATTTTACTAAGTCTTGTAGTTCCTTCACAACATTTGGAGGAGTTTGATTCGTAAGGGCTGCCACCATGTTTTCTGCAGCTGTCATAGCCATATCGAATCGGGTGTTGTTGGTGCAGGAACCTATATGAGGCAATGTAATAACATTATTCATCTTCAACAGAGGGTTATCTTTTTCTATAGGTTCTATTTCAAATACATCGAGCCCGGCAGCACGGATTTCATTATTCTGCAAAGCAGAAATCAAAGCCTGTTCATCGACCACTTTTCCTCTCGAACAATTAATGAAGACCGCATCATTTTTCATGAGCTCAAACTGCCCTTTGCCTATAATATGAGTTGTAGATTCATTAAGAGGCAGCATAACGACCACATAATCAGACTCCCTTAACAAATCATCTATGTCTCTATATAATACGCCGTATTGGTTTTCCAATTCTATTTTCCGTGACCTATTATGATAAAGAACTTTCATATCGAAACCGGCACTTGCCCGTTTCATAATTTTTTCCCCGATACGGCCCAATCCAATAATACCTATTGTCGCGTGATGAATATCCTTCCCGTAAAACTCCCGGCTATCCAACGGCTTTTCCCATTTACCCTCTTTGACATAGCGGTCGAATTCTACAATTCTTCTTCCCGCGGAAAGCAGCAGTCCAAATACCAAATCAGCGACCGAGTCATCTAGCACGTAGGGAGTATGTGTGCCAATGACCCGTCTTTCTCTCATCGCCTCCGTATCAAACGCATCGTATCCCACTGCAATATTGCTCACAACCTTCAAGTGAGGGGCATATGTTAAGAACTCCTTCGTGATTACCCCTTTTGGAGTCATCAGTCCTTCTACTTCAGCTACTTCCTTCAGCAATTCACTTTTTGGAATCGCTTCTTCCTTGTTCCAGATTTTATACTCACAGTGTTGTGCTATATAATCTTCCACCTCTTGAGGTATGGGCTTAGCAATAAATACTTTGGGCTTCATACAGAACTTCCCTCCTATTCAACTGTTACCACTCTGCTATACTACCATCCTTATGTCTCCACACAGGACTTTTCCAATTATGTCCTATCTTGGCTTGCCGTCTCACATAATCTTCATCGATTTCAATGCCCAGACCGGGAGCTTTAGGGATTGCGACATAGCCTTCCTTATAGTCAAAAACAGATTTATCAGTAATATAGTCTAATAAATCGCTGCCTTTATTATAATGAATTCCCAAGCTTTGTTCCTGTATGACCGCATTATGAGAAGTTGCATCCACTTGTAGGCAGGCAGCTAGAGCAATCGGACCAAGCGGACAATGAGGGGCAAGAGCCACATCATATGCTTCAGCCATACCGGCAATTTTCTTTACTTCCGTGATTCCACCGGCATGCGACAAATCGGGCTGGATAATGTCTACATAGCCATCGTTTAATATATTTTTAAAATCCCATCTAGAATACATTCTTTCGCCCATTGCAATCGGAATTGCGGTATGTTGAGCGATTTCCTTAAGAGCTTCCATATTCTCGGTAAGTACGGGTTCTTCAATGAACATAGGTCTGAATTGCTCCAATTCCTTAGCCAGTATTTTTGCCATCGGCTTATGTACACGGCCGTGGAAATCAATGCCTATTCCTATATATTCCCCTACAGCATCCCTTACAGCGGCTACTCTTTCCAGTACTTGATCCACTTTTTCAAACGAGTCAATATACTGCAATTCTTCCGTCCCATTCATTTTCAAGGCAGTAAAACCCGCATCAGCTATAGACTTGGCTGCCACTCCTACATCAGAAGGACGGTCTCCTCCAATCCATGAATATACTTTAATAGAATCTCTGCAAGCGCCACCCATTAATTGATGAACAGGCGCATTGAAAAACTTCCCTTTAATGTCCCACAGCGCCTGATCAATTCCTGATAGTGCACTCATTAGAATAGGACCACCCCTGTAAAATCCTGACCGGTACAGCTTATTCCAATGATCCTCTATATTCATCGGGTCTTTCCCTATTAAATATTCCATCAATTCCTCTACACAAGCTTTTACAGTATGGGCCCTCCCTTCCACGACAGGCTCTCCCCAGCCTACCAATCCTTCATCTGTTTCTATTTTGAGAAACAGCCATCTGGGAGGCACCTGAAACAATTCAAAGTTTGTAATTTTCATCTATACTCCTCCTTATGATTTTTTAAATAATTTTTTCGAAAATAACGGTGTGAACAGAGTAATAACCGCAATCACTAATAGAACGACCGTAATAGGTCTTGTATAGAAAATACTCAAGTCCCCTTGCGACATAACCAAAGCTCTTCGGAAATTGCTTTCCAACATCGGTCCTAAGATCAACCCTAAAATGACGGGTGAAGCTGGAATTTTAAACCGTTTAAAAAAGTAACCTACTACACCAGCGATAAACATTACAACTATATCGAAGTAATTATTTCCTAATGAATAGGCACCTACCACACATAACATAAGGATCAGCGGCGTGAGTATTGTTTGTGGAATTAACAGCACTTTTGTGAACAAACGAATTCCAAGCAGACCAAAGACCAATAACAGTACATTCGCCAACAGCATTCCCACAAATAACGTATAAACGATTGGCCCATTCGATTCAAATAACATTGGACCGGGCTGCAACCCCTGCACCATTAACGCTCCCAATAAAACTGCTGTAACCGCATCTCCGGGAATCCCCAAAGTCAATAACGGGATCATAGCTCCTCCAGTTACACTGTTTCCCGCTGCCTCTGGCGCTGCTACCCCACGCAGATCACCTTTGCCGAACTCCTCTTTATTTTTGGCAAATCGTTTCGCTTCATTATAGGCGACGAAAGCTGCAATATCCGCTCCAGCTCCCGGAACCATGCCTGTAAAAGTCCCAATACCTGCGGAACGGAGAATGGTACCAATCAATCCTTTAAACTCCAGCCACTTTAATTTCACTTTATCAATAGTCACTTTCACTTTATTTTCAGTGAATATGTCTTCCATTGATTTAAAAGCTTCAGAAGCCGCAAACAGTCCGATCATAATAGGAATAAAATTAATACCGGAAGACAATTCCGACATTCCAAATGTAAAACGTGGAAAGCCTCCGATTGGGTCCAATCCGATTGAGGCGATCAGCAGTCCCAATGTTCCGGCCATTAATCCTTTCACAAGTGAATCTCCGGCGATGCTGGATACAATCGACAAGCCAAATAGCGCCAAAGCGAAAGACTCAGGCGCGCTAAACTTTAATGCGAAATTAGCTAATTGCGGTGCAACTAAAATGAGTACAATTACACTGACAAGACCACCAATTGCACAAGACAGTGTTGATACTGTTAGCGCCTTCTGTGCTTTTCCCTTCTGAGTAAGCGGGTACCCGTCGATTACAGTAGCTGCAGAAGCGGGGGTACCCGGTGTATTGATTAAAATAGCGGTCAGTGAGCCTCCGTACACTGAACCAAAATAGACCCCGATCAGTAATAAAATCCCGGTCACCGCATCCATTCCGAAAGTCAAAGGCAGCATCAGCGCGACCCCCATAGTCGAAGTTAGACCGGGCAGGGATCCAATGATAATCCCTAATAAAGTACCAAAAGTCAGGAAAAGAAGAACATCCCAGTGAAGAATATTAACTATACCTTCCATTAATAAACTCATTTAATCACCGCCTTTTTATAAGAATAAAGATCCCATGGGAATCGAAACTTTCAATAGTTTTTCAAATACAAGAAAGACAAACAAAACGGCCCCTAACGGAACACTCACCAACGTAACAGCCTTACGGACTTTAGAAAAAAACAACAAACTGAAGATCGTTAAAGCTGTGGATACATAAAAACCGATATAGGGAATGACCAAAATATAAGCCAGCACAATGACCATCGAGATCAATGCGTATCTAACTGTTTGAGAACTTTCTTCATTTTTCGAATGATCCCGTATCCCCTGAATTAATAGTATAATCCCAAAAAGAATCAACAAACCGCAGTATATTCTGGGCAAAAATGCCGCCCCCGTATCCGCAGTGTTTAATTTAGGAAAGTCCAGAGTCAAATAGTAAAACAACCCGCCTAAACAGATAGAAATAATCCCACTCGTTATATGCGGAACCTTCATAGCCACACACCTCACTTCTATTAAATAGTGAAAAAACAAAGATTGGGAAGTCCCAATCTTTATTTATTGCCTAAGCCCAACTCTGCAAACATCTCTTTGTAATAATCGTAGTTTTCATCCATGAACGCATTAAATTCATCTGCTTTCTTCAATTCAATTCCCAATCCATTACTGCTCATGAATTTTTTGAAGCCCTCTTCATCCGCTGCCTTCAAGAAAGCATCCTGCAGAATTGTGACAATTTCATCCGGTGTGTCGTTTGGTACTGTGATCCCTCTCCAAGTGGCAATTGTTTCACTTTCAAGGCCTGCTTCTGTAAATGTCGGTACGTCAGGAATAATATCTGATCTCTTATCAGACATTATTGCAAGGGTCTTCAAGTTACCGGCATCCAGCTGAGTTTTTACTTCTGCCGGACTGACTGTGACTGCGTCCACATGTCCACCGACCAAAGCTGTTACAGCAGGTGCAGCTCCTTCAAATGGTACGTGGTTTAATTCAATGTCTGCATTCTTAGCTAAACTTTCAGCAGCCACATGCCAGATAGAGCCCGTTCCCGCATTACCGACCTGAAGTTCACCAGGATGCTCTTTAGCATAATCAATAAATTCTTCCAATGTATCATACGGTGCATCTGCAGGAACTGTAAGTGCCGCTGGATCCAAGTTGATCATAGCAACCGCTTTCATCTGGTCCTGATTCAACGTGGAAACGCCCATATGTTCAAGCATTGTTAATTCTGCAATAACCATAGTTACTGTATAGCCGTCCGGTTTCGCATTAGCGCCTTCAGTCATTCCGACAGAACCACTGCCACCCGGCTTATTAACTACGCCAATAGACTGTCCCAAGTGCTTTTCAACATCTGCCGCCAACGCTCTTGCAGTCGCGTCTGTTCCACCGCCGGCTGATGTAGGTGAAATCATCGTGATGGCTTTCGACGGGAAGTCTGTTTTGTCACCTGAGCCGGCACTGTCACTTGCATTTTCCGATTTGTCATTTCCACATCCTGCGATTGCCAGCATCAATACTGACACAATAAACAATCCGATACACTTCATACTCTTCTTCATACAATTACCTCCCTAATTATATATGTTTTTTACAATTTTTGAATAAATTCTGATCAATTCTTTCAGCAACTTCCTGTGCGCCCAATACAAGAGAGTATTCAACCTGCAAATCACTTGCCTCAATTACATTCCATTTTGGACCCAAATGCTTCAGCAGAATAGTAAATAAGCTTCGTAAAGGATTAGATCCGCCAACTACAACCCACTCAATATCTTTACTATCATGAACACTACTCAGAAGAGATTTCAGATCCTCATGGATTACTGCACCCGCATAATAGTTGGCTCTTTCGTTATCCGTTACATCTGTGAAAAGCTCCAGCAGTCTAACATGATAAAAGCTTCGGGTAAGACCATGCGTTTCCGCCGCTCTGAACCCTTTAAGCAACATACTTTCATCGACTGATTGAACCAGTTTTGAGCTCACCGAATCAGATAATATAGTTTCTTTTTGAATGGCCATCAGTGTTTCACCAGCCAATGTAGATAGGCAGGAAGACAGTGTACGATTTCGATCCACCATCACAAACTTTGTATGGGAGCCCGGCAATACCAAAATCCCTCTCCCTTCTAATTCCAATTGCTTTAATAAACCTAGAGATTCAACTTCTTCTCCCCGCATTACATCAAATTGATTAATTTGATCAACCTGATCAGCCACATTTGCTGCATAGTTGCTCATACCCGGTACAAAAATACAGGGAATATTAAAAAATTCGTCTAATATCGCGACTTGAGAATTCTTTGCAAAATCTTCTGCAGTAACAGGCGCAGTCAGATGAGGCACCTCAAGAATTCCTAGTTTAGAGGTAATCATCCCTGAAGCTACTATATACTCGATATTAGCTGCAGATAAATTATTTCTTTCCAGTAAATTTGCAATACCGTTATGTAAATGATTTTTCAGTCCTTCATTCGTTCCCTCAATCGCTGTATTCCTGACACCGATGCGAACTTTTTCAATATCTGTTATCAAGTTCTTACTGCTTTCGATCAGTCTGATTCGTGAATTGGTTGTTCCCGAGTCAATAAGGATGGTAAACATTTCATCACCGCTTTTCTGTATTCATCTCGCTGTCTATACTTGGCGTGCCACCTCTACAAATTGTGATGCTCGCCGCTGAATTTCTTCAAAGTTGCCTGTCTGAACCAATTTGTCATCCACAAGTGAGCTGCCGATTCCCAAAGATGATGCACCAGCCTCTAAATAGCTTTTGGCATTATCAAGAGAAATCCCACCTACAGCCATTGTTTGGACAAATGGCAGTGGTCCCTTAAGATCTTTCAGAAAACCCGGCCCTAAATTTCGAATAGGGAATATTTTAACCATTTTGGCTCCATATTCATACGCAGTCAGAGCCTCGGTAGGTGTAAAAACACCAGGAATCAATGGAACATCATACCGGTTTGATGCTTCAATCGCTTTTGATGAAAGCGTAGGAGCCAATAGAAAACTGGCTCCTGCATTTATTGCCAGTACAGCTGCTTCTGAATCCAGGACAGTGCCAGCCCCGATGATCAAGTCAGGGTAAAGCGCTTTCATATCCTCTATGCTTTTCAGGGCGCCAGGGGTGTTCATTGTGATTTCAACGGTCCGGATTCCTCCTTTATAAAGGCTGCCGACAGTTTCTGCTAATTTCTCAGACGATTGACTGCGGATGATGGCTACAATCTTTTCATTAGCTATTCTCTCTAGAATCGAATTCATTCTAACGCTCCCTCTCTATTCCTTAATAAGGAACACCGTTTCATTAAATGATTATTTTTTAGTCGTTCCTCAATAAGGAACGACGTTTCACTTAATTACTTTATACAATTATATAGCTAAACTAAAAACAAAGTCAATTCAAAATTAATATTTTCTAAATAACTCCCCCTAAATCCATAGAAATTGCTTTTGATGTTTTGAGTACTTCTGCCGCCATTTCTTCAAGCTTTTCCTCGCTTACCCTCATAATCGGGCCTGCTACACTTATGCCGGCAATCACCTCACCTTTGTAGTTCAAAATGGGAGCAGCTGCGCATTTGATACCCAGCTCATGTTCTTCATCATCTATCGAGTAGCCTCTGTTCCGGATCATCTCCAAATGATCGAGCAGTGCGTCAAGCTCGATGATCGTCTTCGGTGTGAACCCCTCTAATCCTTTTTCCTCCACAATCGTAACGATTTCCTGGTGAGGCAAGAATGCAAGAATGGCTTTGCCAACTCCTGTACAGTGCATAGGGGCACGTTTTCCGATATTAGAAAACATCCGGATTGTTGCAGAGCTTTCAATTTTATCAATATACACAATTTCTGACCGTTCTCTAATCACTAGATGGGCTGTCTCTCCTACTTTTTCAGCCAGCTGTCGGAGATGCCCGGATGCTATGTTACGGATATCCAGATGATCTGTAACAGTCTGGCCGAATTCGATCAGCTTCAGGCCAAGTATATATTTCTGATTTTCGGGATCCTGTCGCACGAATCCTTTCTTGAGCAATGACATTAATAACCGGTGCGCTGTACTCTTCGATACTTTTAACTCCGTCGATAACTCAGTAACACCGAGACCTTTTGGAGCTTCTTTAAGTTTTTCCAGGATCAGTAATGCCCGGTCAACTGATTGTACAGTTCCTACTTCTCTCATTTACTAACAACCTCCCAAGTTCCCCATTAAGGAACGACGTTTTATTATCATCATTATACGGGTATACAGTAAAAAAACAAGATTTTAGGCAAGCGTATAATATAAAAAAATACGTACCTTTTCAGCACGCTGCACAAATAGCCCTGCTGCTTCTAATTTTTAGAGCAGAGGGCTATCCTTTTCGATAATTGATCTGGATTTGTGGGGACCGTGGCAGATACGCACCAAGTAGATTAGTATCTTGTTGTAAGGAAAGGTTCGACAGTTCCGTGAACAGTTTTTAAATCTACTTACCCTCAATGATTTCTCTCTTAGAGCCGACTGCGGAGATTAATGAAAAACTAAACAAGTTGGTTACACTTATTTGCCATGAAGGTATAATTGTGTGTCACGCGCCATTGTTTCAGCTATTCACAAAAAATGTTATGTAGTGTCAGAAATGAGCGCGTATCAAATTAGAATTCAAGATTTCCAGTGTAAAAAAACCGGTAGTATACGGCAACAAATCGGATTAACGGTGAGCCAGCTGGTTAATTATTGTTTTAGAGTGTGAAATGTATACGATTCAGTGTAGTGTCTGAGTTATGCAGTGACCTAGTACTTATCCCTAACTACGTTTTTTTGTAACCCAGCATTTACTTACGACGACAAAGGATAGTTTTATTGTTATGTTGTCCGCTTCAGGAAGGCATACATTTGTTGTACAGATTGCCAAAATAGAGTAGCGTCTGAATTGTCTAGCAAACACCCTGCACTAAAAACTTCGTCAATATTAATTTGTAGACAGTAATTCGTACAGAATAATATGCGTTTACTTAGTGTGACTTACTGTATAACCTAGCATTTTATTTATCTTTTCTCTCCTGTGGGTTACTTGTTTCAACATCAAATTATCAGTCTGTGGAGAAATTTCATCAAAAATTTCTTGCGATCTTGTAGCGTATGTTATAAAGTTCCCGTAGGGTCTTCTATCTATCCCTAAGTCAGTGTACAACCTATAAATTTGCTTTCTATAGGGTAACTTGTTTAGGCCTTGCTTTTCCATAGTGTTTTTCGCTTTTGCAATTAATCTCTTTGCATGACGGTAAAATTTTGAAGGGCTTTTCGCACGCATTTCTACAGTTTCCCCATCAAAGACAAAGCCTAAATAATCCATCCGTGTCGGGGAGGAAGTGAAAAAGTCCTCAATACAATTCCTATTATAGATGAAAGACTTTGTCTTATTTTTTTCAATATACATTCCATTTAATTTTACTAAAGAATATATGTCATCCTGTATGGACTTAAATTCTGTTACTTCAATACCGCCGTTTTCAGGTATTACTACTATAAAATCATCAGAGTATCTCCTATAGATCCCTCCATATTTACGCACCAATTGATTTACCTGTTCATCAAAATCAATGGCATAAACATTAGACAAAACAGCACTAATAGCTGTACCTTGTGGAATTCCATATTTCTCCTCATTAGTAGTAGGCTTATAAATGGTTCTGAAACCACGAAAGTCTTTTGAAGTTAAAAAATATTTATGTTTTTTTTGTTGTTTTAGCTCTTTGGGCGATCCTACATATTTATGAAGAAGCTTTTGGTTATAGTAAGAGTATTTAGTGACTGAACGAAATACTTTATACCAATCCCTCGGTAGCTGATCTCCTTTGATTTCCATAACTTTAAGTACTTTGTCTTTTAAATTCCTGTGCTTTATTTGATCAAAGTAACCTTTAAAATCTCCTATCATTATGTAACATGACCCGAAACTCTTTATTTTGTTAATGACAGCAGCAGCATGGTCGATATTACTTTTTCCTTTTTCCCCTTTTTTAGAACGATAAGCAATCGAGGTTTCATCTATAGATCTTTTCCGAACCCAATTATTATAGGCATCATTTAACTTATCTCCATAATACTTATAAATAAAATTATCTAAATGACTCGCATACATAATCATCCTTTTTTTAGTCTTAATGGGACGACTGTCAGGACGCGATTCATCAAAAACATATTTTTCGGTCTTGCTAATATATCGGATCAACGGGTAAAAGTTATGTGTTTGAATTTTCTTGTGATTGCTTACATAACTTTCTGTTTTACCGTTAAATTTTCTTTTATCATCAAAGTGTATATATTTCTTTGCTTTATAACCGTGTTTTTCTTTTTTGTATATCAAGGTGCGTCACTCCTTTTAATAGAGCAAAGCAGGTATCAATGCAGTTCTTGAATGCTACCTGCTCAGCACACCCACTACCAGCTGTCAATTATCAATTGAAAGCTACCAGTGAAGGCCATAGTCTGCCGCGGCCTAGGCCGTCGTTTACCACGGGACACTGCTATCTAAACTAATCAAGATACTTGTTATAATTACCTCAGGAGATTGGAGCTGCCTGTCCATGATTGTGCTCAGAGTCGTTTGTGACCTTCACCTCAAGGAATTGGAATCGTTGGCAACTATTTCAACTTCCTGTCGCTCAGCTGGTTATCCTTGTCTGTTTACAAGCCAGAAGATCGATTCGTTGAAACAAGTGACCTTATAACCATTGTTATAAGCACTTCAATAATACCACACTTTTGCAAAGTTTCAAATTATCTTTAAGGGATAATATTGAGGATTTCTGTTGGCTCGTTTCTGAGCAATCACAAGCAAGTTGGAGATTATTGTTTTAGTGTGCGGGATGTATATATAAGTCAGATTAGTTTCTTGGTTGTATCTTGCACAGGTGTATCTCACTAATACTGGCAACTTAACTGTCCTGTATGGATTATGGGATACACATGTTCACCGGAGTCTTGAAACCACGTTTTTTAATTGTGGCACCAGGTCTCTACAAAATTTAAACAGAATTCAAAACTGTATTTGAATGAAATCGCATACAGTATTCAAAAATCCAGAGATCATTCGCATAACCCTTTATGTAACGTGGATTTTCTTGACACGCCGTTGAAATTCACGCAATGCGTGTTATTATAAGTTTCTAGATCTAACTCAACTTAACTATAAATTCAATCGTCAAATTGGAAGTTAACAGGAAAAGTATTATGCTTAAGAAAGGATGAGAGGTTATGGAAATAACGTTGCTGGAACAAATAGCAGACGAGCTAACTTCTATCAAGTCACAGCTATCAGAGAATACGCAACTCACAAAGGCTATCTTCGACCGGCAGGATGAAAAGGATGCCCACGTGGAAGCACGCACACTGGATGTTCATAAACTACATGGCGAGCTTGCTTCTTTGAAACGGGGACAGGAACGCCAAGATAAGATTTTGGAATCGTTGGCAATGCGATCGCTTGAGCAAGAGACGGATCTTCGTGATTTAAGACGATTACAATGAATGAGGAATAGCTTAATTTAGATGAACTGCGCTTATTTTTTCGTGAACCATCCTTCGCTTACAACAGCAAAGGATGGTTCTTTTGATTAATTGTGTGGAGACCTAGGACTTCCCACCAAAATTACGCCAAATAATTCTCCAGCGACTGAATCGCCGCCTGATGTTCACGCAGCTGCTTATTCAACAGTTCACTCTCTTCCCCTGACAGCTGATAACCCGCCGCGTACTCTACAATCTTCTTCATCTTCTTCATCTTCTTCATCTTATTCAACCGCATCTCAATCTCTGCAAGGACCCGATCTTGCTGCTTAACTCGCTCCAGTTGCTGTTTAAGCAGTTCGAGTTCCTCTTTGGAGTTTTCATACATAACCGTCGTCTCCTTTTTCATTAAGTAGTACTGTTTATATCGGCTAATCAGGTAGATTATCTACTGGAAACAAGCTAGATAGTCTGCCTGATGTTCCAAGTCGGGTTAAGCCGGCAAACATAGGATAATAGAACAAGCTTTCCTATAAGCTGTTGAGTTTAATGGAGGTCAGCAAGCAATTATATCACCGGATTTGCGGGAAGTTGCTGGGGGATGGCTGTATAACGAAGCAAGGAAATCGGAAACCGAGGTTTCAATCCATTCACCGAATTGAAAATTTTGCTGGTCGGAATACTGCTATACATAACTAAAAGACTTTTTACCACTCACGCCCAACAAAGGGTTTTCAAAATAATTGTGTGGAGACCTAGCATTTTCCACTAAAGTACACAAATAATATATCGGCACTCAGCAGGAGCATGCTATAATGAAAACAAACGTTCTTTTCCAGGGATATTCTTCTAATCTAAAAAGGGAGGATTTTCGCTATGCCGAATGATCAAACTATTACTTATATCAGACAACATTTTCCTACTACCCCAACAGAAGTTGTAGCGGAAGCTGTTAATCTTACCATCAGCCAAGTTCGTACCTTGGCAAAAAAGCATAATATCAAGAAATGTGAATTATATAAAGAAGAATTGAAACGGCAACTTGTCACTGACAGGCGCAGATGGTTTGAGAGTAGCCTATCCCCTTTTAAGCCTTCGCACTATCAGGAACAACTTCTACTCGGCAGTCTGCTCGGTGACGGCTATATCAGTACAGGCGCGGCCAGGAGCGTAAACTGTCATTATCAGGAGCATTTCGGAGAAGATCAGCGTGAGTATCGTGAATGGAAACTAGCACAGCTAAGCGGCCTGCCATTTAACATTAACGGCAATTATCTACGTTCAGCGAGCCATCCGTATTTTAAGCAATTACGTCATGCCCTATATCCGGGCAGTCACAAGACACTGGATGAGGCATTTCTTGCCCGTTGTATCCACCCCGTTTTTCTAGCTGCGCTCTATATGGATGACGGCAGCCTGACGGTTTCATTCCGGTATAATGAACGCAACCGGACCGTTTACTGCATGCCGAGTATTATGCTGTATACACTGAATTTCACACGGCAAGAGAATCAGTTGCTGGCGGATCATCTGAATAAAACGTTCGGAACTAGCTTTGTATTGTCAGGTCATCCGGACGGCCATCAAAGTCTATTGAAGCTGAACAAGGAACAGGAAGTACGACATTTACTGTATACGATTGGTCCATATGTGAAAGAAATTGACTGTATGAGATATAAGAACGACTTGAAGGAAAACATTTCATTGAAAACAGAGTCATTACAGGAGAAATTCGGGAAGGATGTAAAAATTGTCGTTAGTTCATCTGAAAGATTTAAGGCATATACGCAGGAAGAGATCGAGCGGATGGTTGTTTTGAAGAAAGCAAATATTGCCGACCAGGTGATTGCAGATGAATTAGGCAGGTCTTATTGGTCGGTTGTTTATAAGTTGAGGAGACTGCGACGTGAAGGGATTTTATAATTGTGCGGGGTTTTGCTTTTATCCAGCAACTAGGATAAAGCGTTAGTTTTTCTTCCTTTTACCCCGACAGTAAAGATTGACCCGACAATAAGAATTGCCAAGGCGGAGACTAGCATAACTTTGAAATTAAGGGCGATGAGATACCAACCAACGCGAGCAATAAAATAAATCAGCCCAAGGAATATCACAATCCAGATACCAACAATGATCTTATTGAGGAACGCATCCTCTTTTTGCAACAGGGACTTACACAAAACGATACAGACAGTAACTGCGATGATAAATGCTAGTATTACTAACAGCATTGGTGCAAACAAATTGGTAAATTGATTATACGTATGATCTACTGCTATAACGGGTTTGACAAAAGCCGCTTTTATAATGTTTCCTAAAGCCTGAAAAAAATTATTGAATTTTTCACCTGCAATTTCATGATCTAGTCTGTCTTTAATTGGTCCAAGTAATTTATCAGCAGCTATCAACAAAAATAGGATGACCACTAATCCGACAGTAGAAAATAGTAAATCCGAATTACTCTTGACCTTATCCAATTTACTCTCCTCATTTCCTCTATTTTATAAACAATATGAAATAGGAAGAGTGAATAGGACAAATCATGAAAAAAGAACTACAATTTCTACTCCCGATTAGAAAGCGCAAACCATCCAAATGATTCATTAAAGTACGAATTGCCATCTGATGCCTTTGCAACTTCTAATTCAACAATTGTGGGGGGGTCTGGTACTTTCCACCATGTATACAAACTAGTATTGTGTTTGAATTGGTTGGGGACCAGGTACCTGATTTACAAACCGGAGTGACTGTAAGCCAACTGGTTGATTATTGTTTTAGAGTATGAAATGAATATAATCCAGATCAGTGTCCAAATTTTGTGGGAATCTGGTACGTAATTTATAGCCAACATACGCACGCCTTTTGCGAATTGTGGCTATACCTGACATCCCATTGTCGGGGTGAAATTCATCATTTCTGTATAGAGGTAGATAGGTTATGTATGCAATTCAGACTAGTGTCTGAATTGTGTAATAGGCACCCCAAACCAAGTATACTAATTCATCATTATTGAAATGCTATGCCTGTGCAATCGTTTAATTTTAATTATGTCCTCATCGTCTAATGTACCGAAGCTTAACAACTTCTTATAAACTTCTTCAACGACTACGTCGTTTTTCGATAAAAGTATAGGATGAGACTGAGTAGCTATAAAATAATATTCCGATTCCATATTCCTAATACGGATTTGCTCATCTCAGTCTAGCAAAACACTTTCCCCATCTATATCGGCAACGCCATCATCATACTCTTCCCTCGTTATATATCTATCCTTATACCATGCAGCCTCTTCCCATTGCACACCCCCTACTTCTGCGTAAATTCCAAAATGAGGCATAGGCTTCGTCTTAATGAGTAAAAATTGGTGATCAAGGGAATAGGAGTTTTTCAATGCCCATACTTTTTCAATTTTCATTTCCATACTATCCATAACCCATGTATCTTCGTAAATTTTGTAAATTCTTCTGTTAATGGAGCTATTGCTAAAGCCCTGAGTCCACCATAAATCCACTTCTCCTATTAAGTTGTTTATCCGTGTCATTATATTATTTATTTTTTTCGGGTTATTTGTTTCAATAAATCCCCTTTTTCCAGGGAAACAAAATAATAAAACGTCATTGAATTCCCTTAATTCCCCGATAACTCTGTTTATCTCTTTTTGCGCGTTAGATTCTTCTTTTACTTCTTGTAAAATCTTGCTCACTATATTCCGCACCTCTTCAATGGATTGCGGTCGGTCTACAGGTGAACGACTGAGCATTTTGTTAATTACTGATTCAATAACCACAAAAGACTTATCAACTGCAGTTAAGGGTGTCCTACTACCTCTTGCTACCCCACCAGTTATTAACCATGTAATAATTTGACCTAACGCGAATATATCCATCGTTGGGTGGGGTTGACTATCTTTTTCAAATTGTTCAGGCGCTGAAAAATCGTAGTTTGCCATCCTATCACTTTTCCTTGTATGTACAAATCTTTCGTAAAACTCAGGGTCAAACCAGGAAATTCCAAAGTCAGCTAAAACTATTTCATCATTATCACCAATCAATATATTCTCAGGTTTCAAATCTCTATGAACGATGTTATTCTTATGAATAACAGATATGGCATTTAGAAGCTTTTCGAAAGTTCCATTTATCTCACTAAAGGTCGAAAACTCTTTTCCTTCTTTCCATTTTTTTAAAGTACGAGGGTATTTTTTCATTAAAATGTATGGAAACTGTGTACCATCAATC
Source organism: Sporosarcina aquimarina (assembly GCF_019748715.1). Taxonomy (GTDB): domain Bacteria; phylum Bacillota; class Bacilli; order Bacillales_A; family Planococcaceae; genus Sporosarcina; species Sporosarcina newyorkensis. Next base: position 22,057 of record NZ_JACLBZ010000030.1, read on the forward strand.
TCCAAATGCCCGAAGTAATAAATTGGTACGACAGCTCTTGTTTCTGCTAGCTGAACGATTTCTCTAAATTCAGTAATTAATCTATTGTACTTTGAGGAGCCATTTTCCTCTGCTAAAACTTTTAATGCCACCTGACTCTTTCCGAACTGGGCGTTATATACAATGGCATTCCCGCCCTCGCCAATTTTTTCTTTTACATCAATTATCCCCAATGTAGATGTAATTTTCTTTTCTTTTTTGATAAATTGTCCGATCTTCCTTTTATTTTCTCGAACCATAGTTAGTTACCTCCAACATAAAATATATAGTAAATGTATTTATCTTTCTAATTTGGAATATCGCTATTTGGCTCTCTATTAAATACATGAAGTTTTCCGCAATTAGGTCAATTCAAAGCAGTTTCATTTACAGTCAGTTTTTTTGCTTTACTTGATAACTTATATCGGAGTAAATTCTCATTCGGGGCTTAAAAGGTAAAAAAGACCCTAGAAAATCTAGGGTCTTTAATATTAACGTAACAACTGAAGAACGCCTTGAGGCTGCTGGTTTGCTTGCGACTTGTCCCGTTATTTCTAAACGAGGTCAGACTATATCTTCACCCTTATACTACAAGGGGCTGGGCACTTCGAATGTTACGACTCGTAACACCCTACGGATTTCATCGTCGTAGCGGTTGCCTTAAACGGTATATCCTAGTCGTTGAACGTTCCCCACGGTTTCCCGACAGGGGCTTCGCTGCTGATTGTCCAATCTCTTCTTTTTCAAGCCGTCGCGTTTACCGTTTCCAGTTCCGCTGTGGCAGAAGAGCTCTCAGGAGGTTCCAGCAATTCACCCAGTGATGCTCTAACCAGTTACCCGGTTAGACGCCCGTACAACATTATCGAAGAAGTTGTAATACTCCTTGCGGTGACTGTGTGCTTGAGCCAACATTGCTTGTGCTGCTTGAGTTAAGATGTTGTTCTTCGTAAAGTCCATCATCTCTTTCGCCATCGTGCGAACATTAGCTTTCACTAATGACTAGACTATATCTTCACCCTCCACTTTCGGGTAGGGGCCGGGCACTTCGGATCGGCAAGTTACTCAGTCCTGCGTCTCCTATGGATTTCATCATCGTAGCTTGCGCCTTAGATGGTCTATCCTAGTCGTTGAACCTTCTCCACTCTTTCGAGACAGGAGCTTGGCTGCTGATTGCCCAATCTCTTCTTTTTTTGAGCCGTCACGCTTACCGTTTCCAGTTACGTTGTGGCAAGAAAAGTTTCAGGGGTTTCCAGCAATTCACCCGGCCGTACTCTCTGACCGTCACCAGTCAGGACGACTGTGTCTGTTGTTGCTTAGGCAGCTAAGACATAATCCACGGCGGATACGGGATTCCGCAACTATAGTTGTGTATTGCATATGTTCTCGTAATCATCGCGGCATGCCGTCGTCCGGAATCTTTTCTGATACGGGATGGATTGGATCGAATAGCTTTATGTATACATTGTGTCCCTTCTCTTCCGCAGCGACCGTCTTCACCAGCACTTCTGCTGCCGCCTTACTCGCGAAATACGCACCAATGCCCACAATTAAGTTTTTGAATCATGCCAAAATGTCCTTTCCGTTTCCATTCTTATGAATCAGCGGCAGACAAGCCTACGGATTGAATATATCCTTCTTTGTGTCGGAGTATTGAGTTGATTGCTCACGTTGCTCACAACAGTGTCTAAATTTAGGGAACATCGAGAGCTTGAGCTTATGAAATGATAATAACTGTTAGCATTAAAATCGCAACTTCACTCATAATTGTCCATGCTTTCATTTTACCTCACAGTTCTAGCACAAACACCGGTAACCCATGATTATAATTCACAGTAATCTTTGTATTGGAAAGTTGGATTTCATCGATTCTCTTCATCGTTTGCTCATTTTCATAATCACCCATTTTTTCAAGAGCCCATTCAAACATATTGAGGAAATCGGCATCCAAGCCATGCATATTAGATTTGAATATTTGATTATCTATATCTTTTACATCAACTAACACAAATATGGAGTTTTCTATTTTCGAAACAACTTTTTCTTTTAACCGGTAATCGATTAAACTGTCATTTGTTCCTTGAAAAACAATCATCTTAGCATGATTATTAAAGTTATCGTAAAGCGTATTGAGACTTAGTGCTTTTTTGTCTGTAACAACCTCTTTTGCAAGATAATCAAATTCAATTTGAAGAAGCATGGAGCCATATTGCTGATATAAACATCGATTAGCCGATAAGTAGACCGGCTCAATCCAAGCCGAATTGTCGACGATGTATGAAAATAAGTGTGGGGCCAATCGGTTACTTAAATGTAATAGGTGTGCCCCATGAGAATGTCCATAACCAATAACTTTTCTTTCATTAAAAGGCAATCCATTTTCCTTTAAAATGGTTTTAATCGTCTCTAGCGCTGTCACAATGTCAATAGCCTGCATAAATCCCATATCATTAAAATTATCATTTGTTTCAACAAGCTTTGCCATTACTGGAAGCCTCAGAGATTTCGTTGAAAGTAAATTCAATAAATCAGATGGATTTCTCTGAAGCGCTTCTAACCCATCGACATTCAGATGCCTCTCCACTTCCACCATTCCGTTTTTTAGATTAAAGTTGTCTGCCCCTTGCATAAATTCATCTCCGAAAAATGAACATTGTACTGTTACAAGGTTATATTTATCTGCAAATACATCACGCATTTTTTTATATACCTTTGATTCAATATGGGCACCGAAACCAGGAACCAAAATTAATATTCCTGTTTCATCTGACATTCCTGAATTTGGAATTGAAAAATCAATTCGAAGATCCCGGCCTGTTGAACCATTATATATATTAGGATGCGCAGGTATTGTTATACTTTGATTTCCTGCCATCATAGTCTCCTTTTAAACGTCACTAATTCCTTGCCCTTTTCTTCAACCAATAAATTGGAGTAAATAGTCGAACGATAAGAAGAAACTTCCTAGAATTCAAATTTATTAGACATAGAATAAAATATTATATTATCTAGACAGAGAGCACAGAAGCAACAGATTAGTGTTATCAAATCAATACGAGCAAGAGTTGTTTGACAAACAGTAATATTAGCACTGCACTCCGTTATTCTATGAGTAATTTTAAATTACACTAATGTCGCATAAATAGGTTTAAAATATTCCGACCTCTCTTTTTGGCTTTCAAGTAAAAAATGAAGACACCAGATCAGAGACAGTATAGATCCATTTTCCCACTATAACTTTTGTCTACTGTGACAGAAACTGATCGCCCACGTTATGGCATGCTTGTTCCTTCGATTTTTCGAAGCCAGATATATGCGGGCTTCCATAAAGAAGCTTTCAAATAGCAGATGATCTGCAAGAACGTTCGCTTACTTCCAGTCCGCAGCTGGGCAAGGACTTTCGGGCAATATACAATCATCGCAATATACACTTGATTGTGCATGCCTTGCTGGTTTTGTGCGAAGAATTTTTTGCTGTTCAAATATTGTTTCATCCGTTAGAAGAACAGTTCAATGGCCCAACGAGACTTATATAGTTCCGCGATTTCATCTGCAGACAAATCAAATCGGTCGTGACCAGGTTCAGTTAATTGCCTATGGAACCTAACACTTTCAATATATGGAACAGATTCTCCGACCTATTGCGGGACGTGCCGATGACAACCATTTCATCGGACAACACGACAGTGTCTTCCCGCAGTTCGAAGTGCTCGAGTGAACGGACCACTGCGGTCGAGCACATACATGCATTCCTTATCGCCGACTAGCACTTCTAGCTGACCGCGATCAATGATCCTTGGCGCTTGTCAAAACCGCCTGGTCAGGAAGGCACCAGCCCTTTCCAAAGAGCACAAGTCGCAGGGGAAGCTTGATTACCGAACTTGGTTTTCGAAACGTCGCCCGTAGGTGGTTAATCAAATTCAAAGGCAATGTACTGGAATCGATAATTTTCAGTGGAGTCATTCGCTTGCGTCGCGTCTGGGAATCGGTAGCATCATAAATCTGTGCGACCAAGTCGAGAAAAATGACCTGAAAGAATTCCGTCAGTACCTGGCGCAATCTCCTGCCGGGCTGCGAGAAGCTGTTGGAATCAAAGTTCGTAGCTTCCTGTTGTTCTTAGTAAAATACGCTGTCACTGACGTTTCCGTTTCATGAAGCTGTGCATAGAAGAATAAGTTCATAAACGAAGCCATATGCAACTCCTTAGTATAGTAGACAAGACAATGGAGTTGGAACTGTTCCGTAAATAATTCATTGGAAATTGATTATAGTCATTACTCAAATGCAGTTTTTCGTGTAATCTTATCCAAAAGATTGCCCTTTATTTTGGATTTGTATGGATTACTACTTCCATCCTATTATAAAGGACTTTTTTATGGAAAAGATTATTTCAAAGTTATTCTGAACTAAGTAATGTAAGATTTTATTTTAATGCGACATTAGTGTTTAAATTACTATATTTTCATTCTTACCCTTTTCTCTCCTGTAAATATCCTACGTTAAACAAGTCAACCCAACATCCACTCACAAGCTTTAAAATCCATCTCAGTATCAATATCATAAGAACGTTCTTTAGGCATCTTATAAGCAACGGTTAAATCTGTTAAAAAGGATTTCGTATTTTTTAGCCATTCAACCTCAGCTACATAAACCGCGCCATTCAGTACAAAAACTGAAGGTAAATCTTGTCTTCGCTTCGATAAATCTGACTGAGATAGAAGAGGTTGCAACTGTTGATTGTCTTCTATCCTATACATCCAATATGGTGACTCTTGTGTTTCTGTTACGCTTACGCATGCCGGGGCAGATTCTTCTATCATAATTTCAATGGTTCGATCAATGTCTTCAGCTATTCGTAACGGAGAAGTAGGCTGCAATAATACAACATAATCATAGCCTTCCACTTCTTGTAATGCATGCAAGATGGGTTCAATACCACGAGTTGTGTCTTGTGCTAGTTCATCTGGTCTGACAAATGGCACGTCACAACCGTATTTTTTCGCAGTTTCTATGATTTCTCTATCTTCAGAGGAAAGTATCAATCGGTCAATATATTGTGATCTTTGCGCTTCTTCAATTGTCCATGCAATTAAGGGCTTCTCCGCCAAATTTTTTATATTCTTCCCAGGGACACCTTTTGAACCCCCTCTTGCAGTGATGACTGCCAGCACTTTTTTGTCATTAATCATAGAATATCTCTCCATAATCCCCATTAGCTTTCTCAAAATCTGCCATTCGTCCGATATCTAGCCAATATTCCCTCAATGGAAATGCACAAACGTTTTGCCGCTCTCTCATAAGACTTCCAAATAATTGTGGCATGTCAAAAAATGCATCGCGTGGTATGTACTCTAGTGCTTCCGAGTTCAATACATAAACACCTGCGTTCACAAAACTTTTATGAACAGGTTTTTCCACAATAGATAACAATCTGTCGTTTTCTGTCTCAATTACGCCATATGGTATTTGATATTCATACTCTCTAACACACATTGTAGCCTTAGATTCGGCTTCCAAATGAAAATCCAAGAGTTGTTCAAAATTAATCTTTGTCAATAAATCCCCATTCATAACGAAAATCGGTTGATCCGGTATTTCAGCTAAAAGAGACAAAGCCCCAGCTGTCCCAAGACGTTTATCTTCTTCGATATATCCTATATTCACACCAAGATGTGAACCGTCCTGAAAATAATCTTTTACGATTTCTTTTTTATAATTCACAGTTAAAATGAATTGCTCAAATCCATAATTTTTGAAGCCTTCTATTATCGTTTCAAGTATTGGCTTATTTCCCACGTTTAGCATAGGTTTTGGGATAGACTCTGTTAACGGACGGAGCCGTGTTCCGAGACCACCTGCCATCAAAACAACTTTATTGTCTTTCCTTAAAGATCTTTTTAATTCATCAGAGAATATAATCCGCAGTAAATTTCCCTTTTCATCTACTACTGGCAGCTGTTTAATCCCATATTGTTTCATATATCTCCTATATGCCGACGGATGCTTACCTTGTTGCACAACATGTGGGGATTGATTCATCACTTCATCAATAGACGAGTCTAAAGCAAGCCCTTTCAGAATCCCCCTCCGGATATCTCCATCCGTCACAGTTCCTAATAACCTGCCGTTCACCTCGACGACTGCTGCAAATTGCATGGTCGTCTCGTCAATCAATTTCATTGCTTGAATGATAGATGTGTCGGGTGTTAGCAATACATCTTTCCAGGTACTCATTGCTTCGCCTCCTTTGCCGGCACTCCATACACGGTCTTGCCGTCTGCTATATCATTTATCACGACTGAGCCTGCACCTATCAACACATGGCTTCCGATCTTGATCCCTTGTATAATTGTTGCTCCTGTACCTATGTGGGTAGTGTCACCAATTTGTACGCCTCCTGAAATCGTGACGCCTGGAGCGATGTGAGAGTGACAGCCTATTGAACAATCATGGTCTACCTTTGTACCTGTATTTAGAATTACATTTTCTTCTATCACACTATTCGTCTGCATGATAGATCCAGCCATAATTTGACACCCCTCTTCGACTTTAGCAGAAGGGGCAATTATGGCAGATGGATGAATTACAGTAACAAATGTGTATCCTAGCATTTTAAAGTGTTGAAATATAGTCGATCTTACATATGGCAAGTTAACTGATCCTAACCCCAATACCAGCTCAACTTCACTTGGATCGAATGCTCGGATTGCCTCATCCGCTCCTAAGTAATTCAGACTGAAAAAGACTTTATTTGGCTCGGGAGAAGTATAGCCCAAAACATTTCTTTGTTCTAAAAGAAGGATTTCAGCCAAGACAGACGCATGTCCGCCATCTCCTAAGATAATCACCGGCTTATTCATCCAACAAATCATCCTTTTCATATGATTTATTAGCCGGTCGTCCTAGTAACAACCAATAGCTGTTTGGCGACATCCCATTGCCAGGGCGCTTAATTGTAATATTTGAATGAGTGAATAGCTCACCTTCAGTAATAGTAGTAGTGGCAACTAAGCTTTTCCGAACTGCATGCTGATTTGCCAACTCAATAGAAGAAGGTTCCTTCATGCCGTTGCCCATTGCTTTTTCAACACGTCGAATTTCACTAACCATTTTGCCTAATTCACTCGGTTCCAGCGAAGCTGCATGGTCAGGTCCGGGCAGTTTTCGATCAAGTGTAAAATGTTTTTCAATAACTACTGCTCCTATAGATACGGCCGCTATAGGTATGGAGATCCCTGTCGTATGATCCGAAAAACCAATTGGCAAATGTAATTCTTTACGCATTTGATTCATAGCACGCAAATTCACCGATTCAGGCGGCGCCGGATAGACAGTTGTGCAATGTAAAACCGTTACATACTTCTTTAATACTTCTTTTGCCGATTCTGTCGAATAAAATTCTTTGACTGCTTCTACTTCAACATTATGATTTGGCAAAGCAAGGCCGTATGCGATGAATGACAAAGCTTCATGAATTTGGCTCAACGTGGCCATGCCTGTTGATAGAATGATCGAACGCCGCTTCGTTGCTATATAATGCAATAAAGGGCTGTTTGTTAATTCACCAGATGGAATTTTCACTTGTTGCATGTCCATCTCATCAAGCAAAAAATCGACACTCTCAAAATCAAAAGGTGTCGATAAGAATGTAATGGACTTCTGATCACAGTACTCTTTCAATTCCCTGAATTCATCGTAAGTAAGCTCCAAACTTTTCAACATTTCAAACTGCGATGTTTTCTCTCCGATATTATCCACTTGATAATCAGCCTGCTGCGCTTCCTTCGTGACCAAGTTTTCAGTTTTATACGTCTGGAATTTCACTGCATTTGCGCCCGCGTGTTTAGCGGTGTCTATTAATTGTTTGGCCAATAGTATAGATCCATTATGATTGACGCCTGCTTCGGCGATGATATATATCTGATCATTCATAAGTCAAAGAACTCCTTTCGGATAGGTTCTTTCGGAAAACTTTTAATTTCGCTTACGATTTTCTCGGAGACTTGTCCATCTCCAAATATTGTTTCATAAGATCCTGAGTAATTAATCGCTTCTTGTATAGCCCTGTAAATTGACTCCTCATTCAGTTCAGCCTGAATAACTGAGGAAGGACGTTCTCTTCCCGACTGACGTTCACCACAGTTCACAGTGGGGGTATTCAAGTATGGAACTTCGATTAGTCCGCTAGATGAATTACCAATCACTGCAGCAGCATGCTTGGCAGCGCTCAAGTATTTTAATTGACCTAAAGAATCGAATAGATAGGCATTGCTTCTTTCTGCAATAAAATCCTCGATTAACTTATTAATCTTTCTCCCGCCATTATCTGCATTTGATTTAGTGAACAGCAAGTTAAACTCATTAAAATTATTTAAGACATTTAAAAGCGGTGTTATGCCGTTTATACATCCATTCGTCTCAGGGTGAAATGTTATTAGAAAGAATGGCTTTGTACTAGAGATAGAAAGCTCTTTATACAATTCAACCTTATCCAATAATGAAGCTTTTAATATACCTTCTATTCCCAACGCACCAACATTCCAAACGCGATCCGGGTTTTCCCCCATTTGAATTACGCGTTTCCTATGTATTTCTGTGCTGACAAAATGCCAAGTTGCCATTTTTGTAACAGAATGACGGATGGCATCATCGTAAGCACCATAGGTCAGTTCTCCTCCATGTAAATGGATTATCGGTATATTATGTATAAGTGCCGACTGAGCTGCCGACAATATTTCAAATCGGTCTCCCAATACCATTACCATATCAGGTTGCAGACGTTCAAGAGCTTCAGCAAAACCAATTGTGGCCAAGCCAATTGACTTGATCACGCCTACAGACGTGTCAGACGATAGGAGCATTTCTATCTTTTCATTAACTACAAAACCATCTTCTTCAATCTGTTCGTAAGTCAATCCAAACTCTGGAGATAGATGCATACCTGTTACAATCAACTGCATATCTAATTCATGATCATCTTGAATTTCTTTCATAAGCCAATATAGCAAACCATACTCCGCTCGTGTACCAGTAACCACACAAACTTTTTTCCTATTCACACTCATACACCCTTTCGTAAAGGATTAGATGGAACGTTTATTAAATTCCTCTTAATTGAAACAGTAATATCCAAATTGCTTTTCGGACTTGTTTCATATATTGGTAATAGATGCAAAGGAGTCCAAATCGGTCTAGCTATTACGTCTTCACCGTTGAGCTGCGCAAGAATTTCATCTAACTTATATTGTTCAGGATCAATAAAAAGTGCCTGCAACCAGTAATTACTTTTAGCATAGTCGCACTCGGTAAATAACTTAACTCCTAGCATATCTTTGGTCAGTCTTTGATACTCATTGACCAAATCTCTTTTAGACTGGATAAACCCCTCAATTTTTTCTAATTGTGCGCAACCCAATGCAGCATTTATATTTGGCATCCGATGGTTGTAACCAATTTCATCGTGAACATATTCCCATTTATGCGGTACTTTTGCCGTAGTTGTCAGATGCTTTGCATAGTCAGCCAACTGGTCGTCATTCGTAAGAATCGCTCCGCCTCCGCCAGTCGTGATGATTTTATTTCCATTAAAACTTAATGCGGATGCAAGACCAAATCCGCCTGTATGTTTCCCTTTATAATAGGAACCTAAAGATTCTGCCGCATCTTCCACCAAAACAAGATGGTATTTTTCACATACTTCAAGTAAAAGATCCAAATCAACAGGATGGCCGAATGTATGCATAGGAACGACTGCACGAATGAGTCGCCCTGTTTGCTTATTAAATAGTTGCCGATTTTTTATTTCTCCGATATCTTTAATATGCTCCTCCAACTTTTGAGGATCCAACCCAAGAGTACTTTCATTAACATCTACAAAATGAGGTATAGCCTGCAGGTAACTGACTGCATTGGCGGTCGCAATGAAAGTTAAAGACGGCATGAATACCTCTTCATTAGCCTGTACCCCTGCTATCTTCAAGGAGATATGCAGAGCTGAAGTCCCGTTTACAACAGCAACCGCCCTCTTCACGCCAGTATACTCGGCAAGATCTCGTTCAAAACGATCAACATAGCTTCCGACGGAAGATACCCATCCTGATTGAACACAATCGGTTACATACTTGATTTCTGTTTCATCAAAAGTTGGTTCATGCAACGGAACAATATTTTTACCGTACATTCTCTTAATTTGATCGGCAAATTCAATCCATTGATCATTCATATGTTATACACATCCGTTTTGTAAGTGGCTAAATTTTGAGGATTAGTAAACCAATCAATCGTTTCCTTCAAGCCTAGTCTGAAGCCCTCTTTGCCACCGTAGATAGGTTCCCACCCAAGTAATTCTTTAGCTTTACGATTATCCGCCCACAGCCGTTCCACTTCACTTTTACTTGGACGCAGCCGTTGTTCATCTGTTTCGATGTGCAAATCAACATTCATTAACTCTGCAATGATTTCAGCAGTCTCTCCGATAGAAACTTCATAGTTGGAACCGATATTAATAACTTCTCCAACGGAACGGCTGCTATTCATAACAGAAATAAATCCATTCACTGTATCTTTTACATAATTGAAATCACGTGTTGGACTGACAGCACCTAATTTGATGCTTGTCTGTCCTGCTGCGAGCTGTCCGATAATTGTCGGAATGACGGCTCTAGCTGACTGTCGCGGTCCGTATGTATTGAACGGACGAATAACAGCAACCGGGAGATCGAACGACTTATTGAAAGACAAGGCCATTTGATCTGCTGCAATCTTCGTAGCTGAATAAGGAGACTGTCCCTGTAATGGATGATTTTCATCTATCGGTACATATTGTGCTGTTCCATAAACTTCACTTGTAGAAGTGTGCACAACTTTCTCCATTCCCAACTCACGGGCTGCCTGCACTACATTAAGCGTTCCTTTGATATTCGTATCTACGTATGTATCAGGCGAATGATAGGAGTAAGGAATCGCTATGAGTGCTGCTAGATTCAACACATGTGTGCAGTCCTTCATTGCTTCTTTGACACCATACGGATCACGGATATCACCTGTAAATACGTCTAATTCCTTCTTTACCTCTGAAGACAAGGTATCTAGCCATCCCCATGAGTTGAAAGAATTATAATAAACAAAAGCTCTGACATCATATCCACTTCGAATTAATTCTTCTGTTAAATGAGAGCCGATGAAACCATCAGCTCCAGTGACTAATACTTTATTTTTCATATAGTATCTTCTCCATTCATAGAGTCGATCTCAGACTTCATCTCTTCAAAATACGGCAGAACAAAATCATGATGAATAGCCACTTCGTGCAAGTAGCGGCCGAAAGAATTGACAACTGTATTAGCTTTTTTCTCAACATTTTCTTCATAACGTATATCTTTGACTTTTAAAGAAAGTTCTTCATTTTGCACCCGCACAAGCGGTTCTAGGAAACCCTGATAATATTCGTTTTGTTTCAGGCGGTTGAATAGTTGGTCAAAAGCCGCAAATTGCTTTTCTATGTTACGAAAACGTCTTTGCTCTTTTGCAAGTTGAATTTGTTCAAGTTCATTTAAAAGAATTTGTATTTCTTTTCGAATTGAACTAGCCATATCAGCTAAAAGTGCGGAACGTTTTTTTATGAATGTTACGTCATAACAATTGGTAACTGAACTAAAAAAATCTATAACCTGCTTTTCAGAAAAAAATGTTTCAATAACCTCTTTTAGAACCATATACTCAGCGCCCTCTATATGTGCGCCTTTCTTAGTTGTATTAATAACTTTTACAGAAGGATTAGATGCGATATACATTTCAAGCTGACTGCGCATACGGTTAAAGTCGTCACTTGACTCAATTTCATTTCCTTCCACATCTTTAATTTTTAAAGATTTTTCCTGCTCTTCCTCGTTAAGTTCATTTTCCACAAAATCATAGCGAATGCCTTTTGCATACCGGTGATTTTGAAGATAACCTAAGTTTTGTCCCGCTAAAATAACAGGGTTTGCACCTAGCTTGGCTAATAATTGCAATGTTACTACTGCAATAGATGGAGCGTCGAAAACAATATCAATAGATTGAGCTGTATCTAATAGTTTAGGTGAAACTGAATCTTGACTGGTGATCATATGGAACATGCTTCCTGGATAATTCTCTAATGTTTCAAATCCCACGGAACTGCCGAAAATCAAAGGTATTTCAGGTATATTCTTTTCTTTTAATTTTTCAAATACTTTCTGATTTCTCTCAGATGGGTCATACGTACAAGCCACATCCGGATAAATCCCCTGCTCAATCAACGCATTAATCGCAGAACCAACTGAAAAGATATAAGCTAAACCATGTTCCTTAATATACCTCAGATTCTCAAACTCTTCATTCAACGAAGGCCCGGCAGCAACAATGATTGCAGGCTTCCCTTCAAAAGCGCTCCGATTAATGTCACGCAAGATATTCGGCGTTTGTAAAACAGTAGGGAAGTTCTTTATGGAGTTAATGGTCCATCGCTTTTGAAAAGCGACATTAGTTGCAAGAACGCTGTGTCTGTCTTTCACTGATTCAAGGGCTTTTTGGAAGATGATTTGAATTTGTTCTCCATAAATCTTTTCATAGACAGGCAGTGTAATAATCTTTAGGACATTATTAGATGCCGCCAGAAGTTGCTGGACCTCAAACATTACTGTTTCTTCTTTAGTTCCAGTGAAAATCTTTTCTAACTGCCGAATGGGCAGTTCGTCAAGACGAAAGTTCGATAAATACATATGCAGTAATTCTTCGTTTGGTTCATAAATAGAAAACTTCGCATTAGGGTGCTTTTCCATGAACGCTTCGATATGCGCGCCGGTGCCTATGCCCGCAAAGAGTACATGTTTAATGACTTCCCCATCAAATTTCCCGGCAAATCGCTGCGCTTCTTTCTGCGGGTCGTATTTACTTTGCAAGTAGAGAGGCTTACCGTCATGCAGTACTTTTATTGTAAGTGCCCCAGTTCTTGCCGGTTCAGAGAACACCGTCCCGCTCGCCGGCTGGTCATCCCACTTAGAAAGACGCTGCAATAGTTCCCGGTCTTTAAAACGCAGCACATTGCGATTATCAATTAAGATCATGGCGCAAACCCTCATTGTCCATAGTCAACTGTATTTCTTTTTCTAATCCCTCAAAGTTCGGCAACAATTCATATTGAATGATATCCCCGATCAATACATTATCTTCATTCTCTATAGCTTCGGCCAAACTCAAAATATCTTCCTGCAATTTGTTGGAAATAGTAATATATCCTTGCCAATTCGACGGTACCGCCATGCTTTTTCCGATGGTCATCAGCATTTCATTGATCCATTGAAGTCCGCCAAGCAGCTGATCAAGAGTCGTCCATGTTTCAGGTTGTGGATTATCATAGAAAGCTTCTGCTAACGGCGCCAGTTCCGGGATTGCGCGCTGTGTATATTCTTCAGCAGAAAGAAGCAGATCATTTACAAATTCCTTAACTGTCTTCGCAATAATTTCTAGCTTTTCAATTTTCTCAGCATGTTCATTCAGATAGTTTTCATGATCTTCATAGACTTCTGCCCCGTCTGCGATAAAATGACTTAAATAATAATCTTTCGCCAATAAGTTGTTAATTTGTTCAATAATATTTTCAGCAGTTGCATTGTCGAGAGTGGTCGTCTGCTGTTGAAAAATCAGTTCCACGGAGAACGCCTCCAGTTGATAGTTTTATGTAAAGTGTAACATATTTATATAGTATATATCGGCGGAAAATCAGTATTTTGAAGGAAGAGCTTTGAAGATGGTATTGTTGGAATAACTGATTCAGCAAGATATAGATATCATTACGTCAATTGCCATGCTAATGCTATGATAAAAAACATACGTTCCTATATGTGGTTTACTTTAATCTGAGAAGGAGGATCTCACTATGCCAAGTGATGAAACCATTTCCTATATCAAACAGCATTTTCCCACTACTCCTACAAAATTATAGCTGACGCTGTCAATCTCACTATCAGCCAAGTTCGTACTCTGGTAAAAAACATCACATCAAGAAATATGATTTATATAAGGAAGGATTGAAACGGCAGCTTTTAACTGACAGATCTAAATGGTTTGAAAACAGCATCTCACCATTCGAACCGTCGCACTATCAGGAGCAGCTTCTGTTCGGCAGCCTGCTCGGCGACGGTTATATAAGCATAGGGGCAGCTCGGAGTGTTAACTGTTATTATCAAGAACATTTCGGAGAAGGCCAGCGGGGATATCGTGAGTGGAAATTATCACAGCTGCGTGAAATTCTATACCCAAGCGGACGTAAGACACTGGACCAAGCGTTTCTCACTCGCTGTACACACCCTGTATTTTTGGCAGCACTTTATCTGGATGACGGCAGCTTGTCAGTTGCTTGCAGATCATGTGAATAAAACATTTGGGACCAACTATGTATTGTCAGGCCATCCGGACGGCCACCAATATCTATTAAAGCTGAATAAGGAACAGGATGTACAGTATTTGTTTAATGTGATTGCTTCGTATGTGAAAGAAATAGACTGCATGAGATACAAGACCAACTTGGAAGAAAATATAACATTGAAGACAGAGTCATTACACGTGAAATACAGGAAGGTTATAAAGATTGTCATCAGTTCATCTGGAAGATTTAAGGCTTATACCAAGGAGGAAATCGAGCGAATGATTATCTTGAAGAATACAAAAGTTGCCGACCAGATGATTGCAGATGAATTAGGCAGGTCTTATTGGTCGGTTGTGTATAAACTGAAGGAACTAAGACGAAAAAGATGTTTATAAAGGGAGAATAGGTGCTAAAGATTCATGCTCCAACACCTTTTTACCACCTAAAGCGACCTCTTCTAAATCTCTATGAAAAAAACGTCCACGTCCTACTGTCCAGGAGATTATAACACGAAACTAGGTTAATACCTAGTTTTAGTTATCTGTTGGTAAATCAAAGCTACAAAATCACATCTGATTTTGTAGAGCCGACGGAATAAACATCAATTTTGTTTATAACTTTTCTAGCAAATTCAGTGGCAATCATCCAATTGCCAAGCTCTAGAATATTATTTAAATTGTTGATTAATGATTCCACTTTCCCCTCTGTTATTTCAGAATCTACAGCTGTTATAGTTATTTCTCTCGCTAACTCTTCAATACTCAATATATATTTCAAATCTAGCCTGCAACGTCGTGGAGTTATATATTTTGTGTGGACGGAGTAATTCCATTGTTTAAACTGTCCCACTAAAATTTGCTTTTCAACATTCATTTATAATCCTCCTTGCCATAAATTTCAAAAGACACGATCCGAGTTATCAGATCGTGTCTTTTTAACCAAATTAACGTAGCAATTGAAGTACGCCTTGTGGTTGTTGGTTGGCTTGCTTTGCCGCCATGTCTTTCGATCATGGAATAGACTATATCTTCACCCTCATACTACAAGGGGCTGGGCACTTCGAATGTTACAGTTGGTAACACCCTACGGATTTCATCGTCATAGCGGCTGCCTTAGACGGTATATCCTAGTCGTTGAACGTTCCCCACGGTTTCCCGACAGGGGCTTCGCTGCTGATTGTCCAATCTCTTCTTTTTCAGGCCGTCGCGTTTACCGTTTCCAGTTCCGCTGTGGAAGAAGAGCTCTCAGGAGGTTCCAGCAATTCACCCAGTGATGATCTTATCCGTTGCCAGATAAGACGCCCGTACAACATTATCGAAGAAGTTGTAAAACTCCTTGAGATGACTGTTGTGCTTGAGCCAACATTGCTTGTGCTGCTTGAGTTAAGATGTTGTTCTTTGTGAAGTCCATCATCTCTTTCGCCATATCGACGTCTCTAATACGTGATTCTGCAGCTGTTAAGTTTTCGGAAGAAGTTCCTAGGTTGTTAATTGTGTGTTCTAAACGGTTTTGCATTGCACCTAGCTTAGAACGCTCTGCGGAAACTTTGTCAATGCCGGATTGAATCTTAGTAATAGCCTTCTCTGCACCTGATTGCTTTTCAATTGATAAACCTGAGACTCCAATACCAGAAGCTTTCATGTTAGCAAACTCTAAGGAAACAGTTTGTCCAGAATTAGCTCCAACCTGGAACTTCAGACCTTTATCCGTACCTGATAGGCCTCCTGACATTAAAGTTTTAGTGTTAAACTGTGTTGTGTTAGCAATACGATCAACTTCGTCTGTTAATTGCTTGAGCTCTTTTTGCAACTCGCCTCTATCTCCATCTGTATTTGTATCGTTCGAAGACTGAACTGCTAATTCACGCATACGTTGAAGAATATCATGTGTTTCGTTCAAAGCACCTTCGGCTGTTTGAATCAAAGAAATCGCATCTTGTGAGTTCTTTTGAGCCATGTCCAAACCGCGGATTTGACCACGCATTTTTTCAGAAATAGCTAGACCAGCTGCATCATCTCCAGCACGGTTGATCTTCAAACCAGAAGATAGTTTCTCCAAGTTTTTAGAAGCTGCCGTGTTGTTTGAACCTAGTTGACGGTGTGTATTAAGTGCTGCAATGTTGTGATTGATAATCATTTTAATTTCCTCCTTGAGTGTTTGTTGGGTTCACGTCCATGTGACCCGGGTTTTTGTGGCGGTGTCTGGAGCCGGCCGAACTCTTTCTCCCGCTTACACTACTAATATCGGATGGCCGGGTGAAGTGTTTAGTAGTTTATGAAATTTTTTTCGATTGTTTTTAAATGTGTAGGAGTTATGGCGGTTGGTTGATAGACGTGGGGGATTCTTGTGATGCCGGGATGCCAAGTGCCGTCACAATTCACGAATTACGGTGAATTGTGACGGAAGCCTGGTGGGCTGTTGGTTGGTGGTTAGTCTTTTTTGAGTAGGGTGGTAAACAGGTTGGCGTCCAGGGTGATGGCTTCGCTGTTGGTTTCAGTGATGGATTGGACTAGCTCTCCACGTAGGATGTCGACTGACTTTGGTGCTTCAATCCCGATACGTACTGTGTCACCCTTTATTTCAAGAATGCGGATTTCGATGTTGTCTGAGATTTTAATGGTGTCGTTTGTCTTGCGTGAAAGGACGAGCATGTTAATTTCCTCCTTTGCCGATTGAGTGTCTGACTTCGAAATGGGTATCGTTCAGGATCATTTGTTTTGCTGTTTTGTTGTGCAGTTGGAAAATTAATGGTGCTTGAAGGTTTATGGTTGATTGTTCAAATGGTTGTTTCATGGATAGGATGCCTAGTACCATGATGTCTTCTGGTTTTGTAATTTCTAGTAAGTCAATAGTCGGTTCGTCGATTTCGAATGAGTAGTTGTCGACTATGGTGTATGGATTGGCTACGATGAAGGCTGTATTTGTATTTTTTGTTGATTGGAGTACTTGGAATGCTGTGTTTCCTTCTATTGGTAATAGGGCGAATTTGGTTTCTTCTTCGAATCCTGGCAGACCTTTTGGGAAGTGCCAGGTTTCGGTGGGTTCTATATGGACAGAGCCGTGGAATTTCGTTTGGATTTGCATGTTGGTTGCTCCTTTTATCATTGTTTGGATACTAGTTTTAGACTTTCCAGTCGATGTCGATGGAGTTGTATTGTTCCATTACACGGGATACTTTTCCTTGGGTGTAGTTATGGATCGGACGGTTTATTTGTGCATCTACTATCGGCTTTTGGGTTCTTACATTGGTGTCCAGTGAGCCGGGTGAGAAGCTCATTTGTAGTTTTGTCCGGTCACCAACAAAGCGGACGTTGATGTCGGCTTGTGGTCGGTCGGTGCTTTGTTTGATGACGTCCGCTAGGCTGGCCCCGTTTTCGATTTTCATTAGTTGCTGGCCTTCTTGTGCGCGCCTTCCTGCTCCTTCCAAAGCTTTTTGCATACCATATTGAGCATTTTCCGCACTGCGTCTTAGCGTGCTTTTCAAATCGATATCCGCTCGGTTTTCAGTTGAATCCAATGATAGCCGCGGACGCGTCGTAGACATTTCTAGGATGGCGGCTGGTTGTTCGATATTTTGTGTCGCTTTAGGTTGTTCAATTTCCTGTATCGGTTTATCGATTTGCAGCCCTAGCTTAGCTGGTGTTGTTTGGATTTGTAACTGTGGGATGTTCATTGTGGGTGACCTCCATTCGTATGTAGAGAAAAGAGACAGACACTTCTTTGCTGTGTCTGTCTCCTGATATTAGCGTAAGAAGTCAACTAGTGACGGTTGGATGATCCGCGCGCCTACGGATAGTGCCGCGCGATGGATTGATTCGGATGTAATGAGTTCTGTGATGACTACTTCATAATCGATGTCTTCATTTTCAGAGCGTTGTTTTTTTGCTGCACCTTCTTGCATTTGAAGACGGTTGTCCATGAGTTCAGCACGATTAGAGCGGGCACCGATGTCAGCTCGGTTTGTTAGGACTTTATCCAATTGCCCTTCAATTGAAGTAAGTGCTCCGCCGAAATCAAAGTTTTCACCTTCTGTTTTAATCTGTTCAAACAAATCATCAATCTCTTTAAACATTTCACCTGCAACTGTATTGACTCTTAAATTAACACCATCAAAAACTTCA
This sequence comes from Sporosarcina aquimarina, assembly GCF_019748715.1. GTDB lineage: Bacteria > Bacillota > Bacilli > Bacillales_A > Planococcaceae > Sporosarcina > Sporosarcina newyorkensis. The sequence continues at coordinate 40,579 of NZ_JACLBZ010000030.1, forward strand.
ATCTCCACATTTTTTTGATACGCATCTCCAGTTTCATAATCCGTGCCATTGAATAATGGTTTATCTGTCATCGTACCGCTAAAAATGTATTTGTCTCCAACTTTTGTATTGGCCAAGTCTTGTAGCTGTTTTTGCATTTGTTCAAGTTCAATTTTAATCTTATCTCGGTCTTCTGGCGTCATAGCTCCAGTATTTGCAGCATTCGTCGCTAGCTCTTTTGCGCGATGTAATACTTGTCCTACTCCATCCAACGCATCATCCGAACTATCCAGCCAGTTATTGACCTCTCCTAAGTTCTTCTGATACTGCGCCACCTTGTCTACCGTCATTCCATAACCAAGACTTTTCATAACAACAACCGGATCATCGGATGGACGGCTAACTTTTTTACCAGTGTTCAATTGTTCTTGCAGTTTGCCCATTTTATTATAGCTGGTTGATAAGTTACGCAGCATATTATTGGAAAGCATTGATTGTGTAACACGCATTGCTATGATTCCTCCTTATTATCTACCGACAACGCCCATGCCGTTGATGATTTTATCAAGTGTTTCATCCATGACGGTGACCATGCGGGCCGATGCATTGTATGCCTGTTGGAAACGGATCATGTCGGTCATTTCTTCGTCGAGTGAGACGGAGCTGACCGAGTCACGTCGGTTAGATACTGCGCCTAGTAGTGTCATGGAGTTTTGGGTCATTTTGACTGCTTGTTGTCCCTCTACGCCGAGTTCACCGATTACACCTGAATAATAGGTTTGTACGCTAGAGCCACCCAAATCACCTAAGGGTTTAAACAATACATCCCCTAATTTCTTTGCATTCTCTGCATTCCCTACTTCACCCGCTGCACCTGAAGCATTGACTCTGCTAGGATCTTTTTGGATTGCTTCGACTACTTTAATTCCAGCTGCTCCTGTTCCTTCAAAGAAATTATTCACCTTAGGTTTTGCAGGTTGACCGTCAGGTGTAGGAAGCGGCTCACCACCACTGTGTACTGCATTAAATTCTTTCATAAAGGCATCTGCCATTTTATCTAACTTTGCAAGCATATCTGGATATAAGCCTTTCACATCGCCGTCTACGTATCCAAATGAATTCACCAATGATTTCAGAGAGCCTGCGTCTTGCATTTCATTTACATCTAGATCTCCACCTGTAGCTAGACCATTCCCCGTAAATGTGAAACCGGTTATCGCACCAGTAGGGTTTCCTTCTGTGTCGGCATCGTCTACAGATATCTTTGCGACATCTTTTTTCTGTACTACCGTAATCGGGTCACCATCTGTCTTGATCTTTACAGTCACTGTTCCCTCAGCTATCGCAGGTGCACGTCCGCCAGTCTTCTCATAACTGACTTCAATCGGCAAATATGTTGATAGCTGATCAAGTAATCCATCACGGGCATCATATAAATCATTCGGCAAATATCCGTTTGGTTCAACTTCTGCAATTTGACGGTTCAATTCACCGATTTGTGTGAGAATGGAATTGATGTCTTTCGTAGATACACCAATCTCTTTCCCAAGGTTTGTTTGAATTTCTTCCAACGATTTATGAATATAGTTAAAAGAATCAGCAACTGCCACCCCACGCTCCACTACTACTGCCCTAGCTCCACCATTCTCCGGATTCGCTGCAAGCGTCTGCAATGATTGCCAAAAGTCACTTAATGACTGTTGCAAGCCATATTTAGAAGGCTCCGCCAGCACATCCTCCATCTGCGCGATCGCCTTTGTCTGTGATTCCCAATAACCGAGTTTATTCGACTCATCCCGAAACTGCTTATCTACAAACCCATCTCTGATTCTTTGGATAGACCCAGCCTCCACACCTGTCCCTAAAAACCCAGGCATCGTCCCTGCATTCATCCCCACTCCCGGAAAACCGGAAGTAGCCTGCATGTTCACACGCTGTCTCGAATAACCCAGCGTATTCGCATTACTAATATTATGTCCTGTCGTATAAAGAGCGGATTGTTGTGTGTACAATCCGCGTTTGCTTGTTTCTAATCCCATGAATGTTGATCGCATGTTGTGTCCTCCTTAGGCTTGGGAGTCGAATGAGGAGAGTTTTGGTTTGGCTCCTGGCGACTGCCCTTGTACTTCGTTTTTCGAATAGTTGGCGGTTTCCGGACGTGGACGGACCATGTCCAGCGATAGATTCACAAATTGAAGGGATTGGTAGGTCATTTGTTGGTTGAGTTCGTTTTGCTGTTTCAACTCATGAATCGCATGCAGGAGACGGTCCTTCGCCTCTGCTAACGGTTTTTTGTCCGGTTCGTTCACTAGTTCGATCAGTTGCGTCATCGTCGGTTCGGCAGGGACTGGACTTCCTTGTTCAGTCAAATACTGCTTCACGGCGTTCACGCGCTGTTGGTCCATTTGCACAATAGCCGCCAAATGGGCTTGCTCCTCCTTCAACAGCTGGTCAATCCCGTTGATGTCTCCGCTTTTCAGCAGTGCGGTCTTGTCGTTGGACAGACGGAGCAGGCTCGTATGCAGTTTTTCCAGGTGATTGAGCGTCGTTAAGATCGGTTCAATGGACATGTGGTTCCCTACTTTCTGTTACAGCTTATTGTAATAAGACAGCATGCTGGAAGCGAGTTCTTTTGCATCCACTTGATAGTCGCCGGATTGCACTTGTGCTTTCAACTGTTGCACGCGTTGCTGACGTTCCGTTTCAATAGGTGTTGCCGTAGATAGCTTTTTTGCTTCCGATGAAATTTCCAGTTTGTCGGTCTTCAATTGATTCGACTGTTTCGCTTGATCCACTTTCATTTGCTGATTGCGGTATGGATTGACCGCTGGGGTGTTGAATCTTTCAATTTTCATAGTTCTCGCTCCTTTCGTTTTAAGCCTTCAGATAGGTCCTACTCTTTACTTCGGCAGAATTCCTTAAACGTTTAGAGGCTTTGGGATGAAAAAACGAACAGTACGAACTGCTCGTTTTTTCGTCACTTGCTGTCTTTTTGCGAGTAATACGTCGCTCGGTCTTGCTCTTTCATCGCTTCACGCAGTTCTTCTGCTGCTTCGATCGTATTCAATTCGCGTTTAATCTCGTCAGTGCATTTTACGCAAAGTTTACCGGTCGTCGTCAACGAGCCGCATTTGTCGCATGGATAGCCTAGATTCGGAAACAATGCGGGCTGAAGTCTTCCTTTGCGCACCCAGCGATGCAGTAAGCTTTCGGTCACGCCTGTAGCTTCGACGATCCGGTCGATGTTCGCCGCTCGGTTTTCGCGTTTGCGTAAGAACCGATAGACCGTTTCATACATTTTCTCTTCATTCATTGCACACTTCGCACACACATCCCGGACACCCGTGTAATTGAAAAAATCTCCGCATGTCGGACAATTCCTCAGTTCTGCCATGTCTCATCACTTCTTTCCTGTAGCTCTGAATAATGTCACCGCTTCCACTCGTTCAGCTCCCGCTTGCTTTAACGTATGCGCAGCGTGGTGCATAGTGGTACCGGTCGTATAAATATCATCAACGAGCACATAGATCTTCTCATTACTTATTATATCGGCTGACGCGGTGAATAGTTCAATTATCGCCAGACGTTCACTCCGTGTTTTTTCGCCCATCACCGACTCAGTCGTTTTTTGCAAAAGTTCTTGAAATGGAATGCCAGCAGCTTCGAGCAACGCATCGACTTGCGCGAAAGTTCGCCTCTTTTTACTCGCCGGGTGCATCGGAATCGGCACAATAATTTTTTTCGGATCAATCAACACGCTTCGCAGGTCACTCGCAAATACATACGCCAGTGCGATATCTTGCAGAAATTTGAATTGGTGCAGGTATTCGCGCGCTTGCTCATTGTATGCATAGAGCGAATAAATAGAGCCCAACTGATCGTTTTTTGTGATACTGTCGATCCGTTCGAATTTCGCTAAACACACTGGACAGGTTGAGGTTTGCTTTTCGATACCAAGAAATTGTTGCCACGTCGGCTGGTCGTCGAGCGGCTTTTCGCATAATAGGCAGCTGTTCATAGCAAGGGATCTCCTTGTTTGTTAAGCTTGCGGATTTCCTGCTTTGCTTCGTCCATTGCGTTCGTGATGCCTTGATGAAACAGCACAAAATCGCCGGATGTATTCGGAACGGAACGCCCGACTCGGCCGCCGATTTGGATGAGTGCCCCTTTATTGAAAATCTTCTGTTCCGCGCCGATGACCGCCACTTGCACGTTCGGAATCGTAATGCCGCGTTCAAGTATGGTTGTGGTCAAAAGGCCGGGTACTTCTTTTTTCCTTAACAATTGTACGCGTTCTTTTCGATCCGCATGCTCCGCGTGGACAGCACATATCCTGTCGTCGAGTTGCTGAAAAAGCGGCTCCGCAAGTTCCATTAATTCAATTTGATGAAAGAAGATGAGAAACGGCTGTTGTTTATCCAGGCGTTCTTTCGTCCAATTCAGCAGTTTTTTGGGGATGCGTTTCTTCTTTATCTGTTTTTCATAATTCCATAATGTTTCATTGCGCGGCTCAGGCAATGGTTTGCCATGATAGCGCCTCGCGAGGATGGAAATATTGCCGTTTTTTTTATTCATGGCAAGCAATTGTGCTGAAGGTGTGGCAGTGACGAAATGAATCGGTGCGTTTGCCTTTGCTGCTTTTCGCACTGCTTGTTGCAGTGTTTCGTCGGCAGTATAAGGAAATGCATCTGCTTCGTCAACGAAGACCGCGTCAAACGCTTCTTGGAATCGGTACAGCTGATGGGTTGTCGCAAGAATTAACTGTGCATCAAAGCGCTCCACTTCTGCCCCGCCATAAAGTGCTTCAATGACGGTGTCCGGAAATGCGATTTTCAGTCGCGGCAGCAGTTCGAGGATGACGTCCACTCGCGGCGCCGCAAGACAAACGCGTTTGCCTTCATTCAGCAAGTGGTGAATAGGCTTAAAAAGCATTTCCGTCTTACCAGAACCACAGACTGCATAAAGTAGATGGGAGATACTTTGTTTCGTACTGTCCAGTAACTCGTTTGTTGCCTTTTGCTGGGCTGGCGTCAAGTTTCCCTGCCAGTTCATTCGATGCTCTGTTGGATATATCGGAGCTTGTCCAGTCCAAATGAGCAATTCCGAACACCGGGAGACGCGTCCCATTTTTAAGCAGTTGCGGCAGTAAGCACAAGTCGTTTCACACTGCGCACATTGGAAACTCGTAAACTTTGATTGGTCTTCATTGAGGCAACGGCGGCACATAAAGTGTGTACCGTGCCAAGTCATTTTGGCTGTAACGCCTGCCATAGTTTGAATTGCTCCTTGTCCAATTAATTCGGCAATCGATTCGGGTGAAAATGGCATGACGTGGCGCAGCCAAATGCGGCCTGCCAGGAACTTTTGTAGCTCATCGTAATTTGCTATAGAAGAAATCCTCCTTTATGTTCCGCGCCGCTTCACCCAGCCGAGTCCCATCGCCCCTTCTCCGAGATGGGTGCCGATGACCGGACCAAAATGGCTGATCGTGAAATCGACGTTCGGATGTTTTTTCTCTAAAATTTCTTTCCATTCCTCTGCTTGTTCATAGCGGTTTGCATGAATGATCGCTGCGTCAAGCAACTGATCTTTCGCATCTTCCGCCAATAAATCCGCGATTCGCTTCATCGCTTTTTTCGTCGTACGGATTTTCTCGAATGGCACGATGACCTTATCTTCGAAATGCAGAAGAGGTTTGACTTGCAGAAGTCCACCGACAATCGCCTGGGCGCCGGATAATCGGCCGCCACGTTGCAGATGGGATAGGTCGTCCACCATGAAATACGCTTTTAGCGTTTTCTTCATTTCATGAAGTTCTTCCAAAATCGCACGTGGTTCGACACCTTCATTCGCCAGTTGGGCTGCCCGCACCGCGTAAAAACCTTGGGGATACGCGGATATTTCCGAATCAAACGGCAAGACTTCAATATCTTCTACAATTTCACCTGCTTGCATCGCTCCCATATATGTGCCGCTGATGCCACTGGATAGATGAATTGAAATGACGGCGTCATAGTCTTTCGCCAGTTGTGTGTAGAGCGTTTCAAAGTCTCCAATTGCAGGTTGGGATGTTTTGGGAAGCGGACCTTTTCCGCGTACCAGTTCATAGAATGCTTCTGTCGTCAGGTCGACGTCTTCCGCAAACGATTTCCCATCGATCGTCACCATTAAGGGGATGGTGTGTATTCCAAGTTCTTCTTTTATGTCATCCGGCAAATACGCCGTACTATCTGTCACAATCGCTGTTTTCAACATGATCAACTCCTGTCCCCTATTCTACCTGAAATTGTTTAAGATGGCATCTGTGAAGTTGAAGCCTATATAAGAGATTAACTTTGTGGGCGGTCCGGGATTTACGCTCCAGACGGGGCGCTTTCCGGAGGGCGTGGATAGACACATAGCGAGCTCATTGTAATTTTTCAGGTCTAAGAAGTGCTCACATAGTCAGAGTACAAAACTGGCATCATTCATTGACTAGTTTAAGAGCGTTAAGTGAATTTAGCATCAACAAGACCACAGGTAATGCTCCATGCCATTTAGCTTTTGAACTATTATAGGAGAACAATACATTGTCACTTAAAAATTACGATGAACTACACTTTATTCTTACCTTCTCGAGGTAGGGATTGGAGCGGCGGGTGGCGACTCCTGCGGGATTAGCGCGACAGGTGAGACCCCGCAGGAGCGCAGCGAACGAGGAGACTCACCGCGCGCCCCGCGGAACGCGTCCACCCAGAGTGCAAATCCCCGGACCGCTCACAATTTCTCACCTCGATTTTCTTCAATCTTCTGACAACAACCTTCCACTCATGCTATCTTGTAAGTAGACTATCCAAACTGAAAGGGGTTTTCATGATGCATGAAATTCGTTACGAGCAAAGGAACTCGGTGGCTTATGTGACGCTAAATCGACCAGAGGCGATGAATGCGTTCAACTTTAATCTTCTGATGGAACTCGGACAAGTGGTGGAGGCAATTCGGATTGATTCAGACATTCGTGCGGTCGTCTTCACAGGCAGCGGGGATCGGGCTTTTAGTGTGGGGGCTGATTTAAAAGAGCGGAAACTGTTGACGGAAGCTCAAGTGCGACGGAATCTGAATAAAATTGGTGATGTCTTTACGATGATTGACCAGCTGCCGCAGCCGACGATTGCGGTCATCAATGGCTTTGCGTTTGGCGGTGGGATGGAGCTTGCTTTGGCGTGCGACTTCCGGATTGCGGCGGATGAAGCGGTCATGGGACTGACGGAGACTGGACTTGCGATTATCCCGGGCGCTGGCGGTACTCAGCGATTGCCTAGGTTGATAGGTGAAGCGAAAGCGCTCGAGTTGATTTTGACAGCGAAGCGATTGACTGCGGATGAAGCACTAGACTATGGAATCTTGACGCAAAAAGCGCCTGCCGATCAATTGGCGGAAACCACCGAAGCGTTCGTGGCTTCATTGCTCGTAAATGGACCGATTGCAATTCAGCAGGCGAAGTTTGCCATCAAGCAAGGGATGAACGCAGATTTGCAGACGGGGCTTGCGATCGAGCGGAAGGCGTATGAAATGACGTTGCCGACGGAAGATCGGGTTGAGGCGTTGACTGCATTTGCTGAAAAGCGGAAGCCTGTGTTTAAAGGGCGCTGATGATCAAAAAGAGATGGTCAGTTGTTTTTGGTGCTGCGTTTACTTCGTTTGGCGCGGTTCGATGAGAGTTTGGTGCGGTGGTAGCGGGGATTGGTTCGGTGCACCGATAATTTGGCGCGGTGGGGGTCTTGTTTGGTTCGGTGCGCAGGCAGATTGGTGCGGCGACGACTACAGTCAGTTGCCAGCTATTCAAAAAAAGTTTAATAAACGAAAAAAGCCATCTTAGAAAGTCTTTTTCACTGACTTTTAAGATGGCCTTTCTTCATTTACAAACTATTCGTCGTAAATCGCTCACGCCGTTGGTTTTGGCGCGCTTCACTCCACGCTTCCGCCAGCTGATCGATCTGTTCCCGGATCTCCGGCAGCAATTCGTAGTATTTATGTAATTGCACAGTCAAGAGACTTTGATTGATCACAACATACTGCAGCACTAGCCGCTTGCCCTCTTCACTTCGGTGATCCACCACACCCATCAGCTCGAACAGCACATACTGAAGCTTTTTCAGCGGTTCGGTTACGTCAGGATTCGCTACTCGTTCTGTAGTGGCTTGTGTTTCTGAAAGCAAACTGCTCATTTCATTTAGCAGTTGAATAATGGAGTCAATCGTCGGGGTCGTCGTGCTCGCTGTCGTTTGATAGACTTCGATCGCACGTTTTATGTACATGCCGCTCACTCCAAATGTTTTTCTTTTATTATCGTCTGTTTCGTTTGATTTTGAATGAAATCGGCCGATATAAAATCTGATGCACAAATGAATAATCAAAGTAGGTGAAAGGATGCGAATACACAGCCAAGAACATATTGCGTTTTCAACGAATCGTGCGCAAAGGAATGCGACGGATATTGAAAAGACGCTGTTGAAGCTCGGCAGCGGATCGAAGGTGGCAAAAGGAAGTCAAAATGCTTCCGGCCTGGCCATTTCCGAAACGATGCGTGCTCAAATCCGGGGACTCTCCCAGGCGCAGCGCAATATGCAAGACGGACTTTCCGTTCTCGAATCTTCCAATGAAGGACTGAATAACGTCAACAACTTGCTTCAGCGAGCGCGTGAAATGGCAGTTGCTGCGGCAAACGGCACATTGACCGACCAGGATCGAGAAGCAAGCTCTTTGGAACTGGACCAGATCATGGAGTCCATTAATGACACTGCAGGTAAACTGGAGTTCAATACGAAGAAGATCCTTGGAGAAGATAAGGCGCTGATTTTACAGGTTGGTGCGAATCCAGGACAGCAATTGACGATTGGTAATATTAACGTCAGCACGGACAAACTCGGTCTTGACGGTGCTTCCATCGCGACACAGAAAGACGCGGAGGAATTGATTTCGAAGATTGATAAAGCAATCGGCGTTGTCGGCGGTCATTTAACGAAAGTCGGCTCTGAGATGGAATCGATCGAGCACCATTTGACAAATGCTCTCGTGTTCGAAGGCAATCTGACCAAATCGCTTTCGTTGCTGGCGGATACCGATATGGCGGGGGAAATGATGAATTTCGTCCAGCAGGATATTCGGCAAAAGGGCGATCAGTTGCTGATCAAGACTGTGAATAGTAATTTGCAGGATGTTCTATCGCTTCTGAAGTGAATGCAAAAACCCTTCCAACTTTTATTCGTTGGAAGGGTTTTTTACGTTTTCACAGCGTGGGTTCTCTGCCACAACTCCTGCGGCCCAGGCCACTTTTGTCAAGATGGCGGTGGCGCCTTGGCGATCGGCTTGATGAATGGCTCGTATGTAGGCGCTGTTTGCTTCGTCGACGATGTATTGAGGCGATAGATTATTCAACGTCATCGCCAACACGTCGTTCATGCAATGATCGCATGTGCATGACATGTTTAGCTCTTTTTTGTATTTCTCAATAACATCTTTGACGACAATCTCCATAACGTTCTGCACTTTCATTTTCTGATACCCCTTTTCAACCTGCACAGGGAGTTAGTGTTCTGCTTGCGTTGAGTGGATACGGGCTACATTTTGTCCTAGGCACCGTTGATTTCCGTTGCGGGCGGACGCTTTCCGTGGGGCGTGCGGTGAGCCGCTTCCTTCGCTTCGCTCAGTCCAGGGTCTCACCTGTCACGCTAATCCCACAGGAGTCGCCGCCCTCCACTACAATCAACTAAATTCGATAAAAAACAATTGCATTCACTACACTAACGCTTATTTATTAAGCGTTAGTCTCTCTAGCTCTTAAGCTGAAGAACCTTCCACTGGTACAGCAAACACCTTATAATTTCAAAGTATTTACTAAGTGCTTCAGCTCGCCTTGTAGGGATTGGAGCGTAAGGCGGGCGACTCCTTGGGGATCAGCGTGCGCCTTGAGACCCCGCAGAAGCGAAGCGAACGAGGAGGCTCAAGCCACGCCCCCAGGAAAGCGTCCCGCCTGAAGCGCAAATCCCCGGATACCCGACCCATACTCCTGCAAAGAACACTCACTCTTCCGTAAAAGCTAAACCACCACTCACTACTTACTTCGACAAAACAATCTTGTTCTTAAGTAAATCTTTACCTGAAATTCCAGGCTTCGTCATTTCGAACGGGTGCAGGATCAGGTCTAGTTCCTCTTCTGTCAGTACTTTCTTCTCAATGCAGAGCTCACGGATCGATTTGTTCGACAGCAGCGCTTCTTTCGCAATCTGTGACGCTACTTCATAGCCGACGTGTGGATTGATCGCTGTGATGACGCCGATACTCTTCTCCACGTATTCTTCCAAATGCTCGACGTTTGCTGTGATGCCGTCTAAACAGTAATCACGGAACACTTCGAAGACGTTTGTCATGATCTTCAGTGACTGCAATAAGTTGAACACTAGAACTGGTTCCATAACGTTTAATTCGAATTGTCCCGCTTCTGAAGCGAGCGCGATCGTCATGTCGTTGCCGGCAACTTGGAACGCGACTTGGTTCATGACTTCTGCCATGACTGGGTTCACTTTTCCTGGCATGATCGAAGAGCCCGGCTGTCTTGCAGGCAATGAAATTTCAGACAAGCCTGTGCGTGGGCCTGACGCCATCAAACGCAAGTCGTTACAGATTTTGGACATATTCAACATGGTGCCGCGCAACGCTGCGGAGACTTGTACATATGAATCTGTATTTTGAGTTGCGTCCACTAAATGCGTGGAGGACTTTAATTCGAAGCCGCTGTTTTCTGATAGATAGTTTGCTACTTTTTCGATATAGAGTGGATCGGCGTTCAAACCTGTTCCGACAGCTGTTGCACCCATATTGATTTCATACAAATAGACACGAGAGACACGGACGCGTTCGATATCACGGCGCAGCACCATCGCGTATGCTTCGAATTCTTGACCAAGACGAATCGGTACAGCATCTTGCAAGTGCGTGCGTCCCATTTTCAGAACGGATTGGAACTCGATCGATTTTTTCAGGAATGTTTTATGAAGCGCCTCCATGACCTCGAGCAATTTATCGACTTTGACAAGTGTCGCAATATGGATCGCTGTCGGGAACGCATCATTTGTCGATTGCGCCATATTGACATGGGAGTTCGGGCTGATTACATCATATGAACCTTTATCATGACCAAGGATTTCAAGCGCTCGGTTGGCTATGACTTCATTGGCATTCATATTGACGGATGTACCCGCGCCGCCTTGGATCGGATCGACCAAAAACTGATCGCGCAATGCGCCGTTCATGACTTCGTCCGACGCTTGAATAATTGCTTTTGCAAGCTCTTCATCCAATTGGCCGATGTCGCGGTTCGCTTGTGCAGCAGACTTCTTGACGATCGCGATCGCACGAATCAAATCGCGGTTGACCCGGTAGCCAGTGATTGGGAAATTCTCTGCTGCTCTCAGTGTCTGAATGCCATAATAAGCATCTTGTGGCACTTTCTTTTCTCCGATGAAATCCTTCTCTATTCTGTACAACAATTCCTCTACCATCATGCAGAACCTCTTCTCAAATATTTTTCCTGTATTTACATATTCATCCCAATTATACGTATACACTTTTCGCGATGTATAGTGTAATTTCGACAGGTTTTTTACTATCTAATCTTACCTCATAGATAGCGTTCGAACCAGCCAATAATTTCTTTTAGCCTCGCAACGCGTAAATTCGGCTTGCCGGTTCTCGATAAATTATGATCCGACTGCGGGAAACGAACGAATTCCGCCACTTTCCCTAAATCCTTCAACGTGATGAACAATTGCTCCGCTTGCTCGATCGGACAACGGAAATCATTTTCCGAATGCAAAATCAATAACGGCGTGTCAATCTGCTTGGCGTATTTCAACGGCGAGTGCTTCCATAATGTATCCGCATCTCGCATATCCGCATTCAACTGCCAGTCACTGAAATAATAACCGATATCCGAGACACCGAAAAAGCTGATCCAGTTGCTGATCGAGCGTTGTGTTACGGCTGCTTTGAAGCGATTCGTATGACCAACAATCCAGTTCGTCATGAACCCGCCATAGCTTCCACCCGTAACACCCAGCCGATCCGAATCAATCCAAGATTCTTGCGCTAAGACTTCGTCGAGACCTGCCATGATATCCTCGTAATCACCTACGCCATAGTCTCCTCGCACTCCGTCGACAAACACCTGACTATAGCCATGGCTACCTCGAGGATTGACATATAATACACCGTAGCCGTTAGCAGCAAGAATCTGAAGCTCATGAAAATACGTATTACCGTACATCGCATGTGGTCCGCCATGGATTTCGACGATCAGCGGATACTGTTTACCTTCTTCATAGTCTGCCGGTTTTAGCAGCCATCCATGCACTTCCGTGGCGCCACTCATATACTGAACAGCTCGTGGCGCAACAGGCTGTACTTTTTTCAACCAATTTTCATTGAATGTAGTGAGTGCAGTCCGCTCTCCTGTTGCTATGGACTGATGATACAGCTCTCCAGGATTAGTCGCTGTACTGACCGTTAGAAGTGCGAATTCTCCATTCGACGAAACGTCATATCCATAGACATGTTCTTCTTCGCCTGTCGCGGGATAAATCGCCCCGTCCAGCGTGGCCGCATACAATCGCACGTCGCCCATGACGGACAGCTGGAAGTAGAGCTGTTCGTCTTCTGTCCAGACCACTCCCGGCGCAGCGGCTTGCTGTAAATGATCCGAAATACTGTCATCACCGACTGGCGCGTCGATCCCCGCTGTCAAGTTCATCGTCAGCCCGTTCGCTTGATCATAGACGAAAACATCCGCTTGCGTTGCGTTTTTAAACGTCAAGTCTGCTCCGACATAAGCGATATAGCGGTCGTCTTTTGAAAAATGGACGTTGCCAAAATAGCCTTGTTCATCAACGAGCACAGTCTCTTCCTTCGTTTCCGTATCAACGAGAATCAAAGGCAAGCTGAAGTCCTGATCATCGTTTTCCATTCTCTTCACACCAATGACCAGCTGCTTACCGTCATTTGACACCGCTTCTAATGAATGATTACACGGCTCTGAAGTAAAATTCGTCATGCTGCACGTCGCAAGATCTATACAACCGATCTGCGCAAACTCGTCTTGCTGTAAAATGCCTGCTCCGTCCGCTTTATATTTCATTTTCGTAACGCGCACAGGCTGCGGAAACTCTTTCTTCGCTTCCTCTTTCGAAGCAAATGTCTCGCCCGTTTTCACACGGCCGCTAAACCAAATCTTCTGTCCGGAAGGTGCCCATTCAAATGAATCCACGCCATTTTTGCACTCCGTCAGCTGTCTCGCTTCTCCGCCGGCAGTCTGCAGGACATACAGCTGGTTTTTCTCCGTACGATTTGACAAAAACGCAAGCATCTTACCGTCCGCAGACCATTTCGGCATACTCACTTTTTGCTTGCCAAACGTCCATTGGGTCACGTCCTGCGTCCCCAAATCGATATGGTGAATCGTTGAATAGTATTCATTATCCTCTTTATTCATTTCCGTCACAACGACGACTGCTTCCTCATCGTTCGGTGACAGTACTGGATTCGTCACTGACTTCGTTTCGAATAAATCATTGATTCCTACTGGCCGTTTTTCCACCCAATCCCTCCTATTTTGTTGTCGTTTCATTAAACCATAACAAGTTTACGCGAACTTTGGCAACCATTCATTCTATAGAAGACGATCCACGCAACAAAAAAACCTTCCCATAAGCAGGAAGGTCCTTTCGCAGTTGACAATTCAGTTTCTCACTTGATCTTTCAAAGAACGACGCAAGATTTTTCCCGTCGTATTTTTCGGCAATTCATCAAGGAACTCGATATGTTTCGGTACTTTATACTTCGCCAGGCGCTTCGCACAGAAATCCAGAATCGTTTGTTCCGTCGCCTTCGATTCTTCCTTCAGCACCACATACGCCTGAACTTCTTCACCTAAATTGACATCCGGCACGCCGACTACAGCGGCTTCGATAATATCGCGGTGGCTGAACAACACTTCTTCCACTTCACGCGGATACACATTGAATCCACCGACGATAATCATATCTTTCTTGCGGTCAACGATATAAAAGTAACCGTTTTCATCGCGCCGTGCAAGGTCGCCCGTATAGAGCCAGCCGTCACGCAGTACTGCAGCTGTTTCCTCCGGCAACTTATAATAACCTTTCATGACATTCGGTCCGCGGACGATCAACTCGCCCACTTCATTGTCTGCCACTTCTTCGCCTAGCTCATTGACGACCTTGTTTTCCACATTCATAATCGTCGTACCAATTGAACCGGGTACCCGCTCCCTATCTAGTGGATTGAAACATGTGACAGGTGATGCCTCCGATAATCCGTAGCCTTCAGAGACTCTGACCTGGAATTTCTCTTCAAAATCATGCAGCAGGGAAACTGGCAATGAAGAGCCTCCCGAAATAGCAAGTCGGACCGTTTCAAAGTCTTCTGTTTTACCGTCAGGATACTGATAAAGGAAGTTATACATCGTTGGCACACCTGCAAAAACGGTCGCTTTCTGTTTGCGGATCAATGAAAAGATTTCGCTTGGACTAAAGCGCGGCTCCAGCAAAATGGTTGCTCCTTTAAGCAATGGTGCGTTCGCCACAACCGTCAAAGCAAACACATGGAATAACGGCAACGTCGCAACAATTCGATCATCTTCAGAGAAGTCCAAATAGTTCCCGACATCACGCGCGTTGGAATAAATATTCTTATGTGTCAGCATCGCACCTTTCGGATGTCCTGTTGTACCGGATGTATAGAGTATGATAGCGCTTTCACCCTCATCAACCTTCACCATTTCTGAGAGCGGTTGCGATTGTTTCATCAATGCCATGAACGCATGTACTTTTGTTTTCACAGAGTCCGCAAGTCCCGCCATTTTTTCAGGCGTGTCGGGGCTCAATTCACAAATAATATAGTTTTCAATCGTTGGGAATGAATGGCTCGCGACTTCCACAAGCGGCAGCAACTGGTCGATCGCAATGACAGCTTTCGCATCGCTGTTTTCCAAAATGAATGAAATTTCGTCCGGCGTATAGAGTGGATTGATCGGCACGGCTGTTGCACCGAGACGCATCGTGGCATAAAGGGAGATTAAATAATGCGGTGTATTGCCTAATAAAAACGCAACTTTATCTCCTTTATTGACTCCTAGCTCTTTCAATGCAGAGGCAAACATCGATACGGATAGATCAAATTCTGCATATGTAGTGTCTTTCTCCATAAAACGATAAGCAACTTTGTCGGGTTTTGTCTGGGCTGTCTGGTGAACGCTTGAAACTAAATTCATACTTTCATCTCCCTAATAAATGAATGAGTAACCATTCAGTATTTCATTCATTATATCGATAGAATAATTAATCCGCAACCGTTTACTGAAAGTTTTATAGATTTTGTCACTGAGTGTTGGATTTATTGTGCAATTCAAAAAGTACCTACTAAAGATAAAAGGTACCGAGCATGTAGCCCGGGGATTTGCGCTCTGGGTGGACGCTTTCCGCGGGGCGCGCGGTGAGCCGCTTCCTTCGCTTCGCTCAGTCCAGGGTCTCACCTGTCGCGCTAATCCCGCAGGAGTCGCCACCCGCCGCTCCAATCCCTACTTTTTTATAGGAATTATAGTGGCTTGTCCATCGTAATTTATAAGTGACAAAGCGATGATTCCTTACAAGAGCCATCAAATTTCAAAAGCTTAATGGCATGGGGCATTGCTCGTGGGCTTGTTGATGTTAAAATCACTTTCGCCCTTTAACTAGGTCAATGAAAAATGCCAGTTTTATACTCTGACTGCGGGAGCACTTCTTAGATTATAAAAAGACTACAATGAGCTTGCTATGTGCCTCTAACACGCTAACTAAGGATTGGAGTGGAAGACGGTCGAAAGGCAAAAATGTGCTCCTAACGCTTCGCTTTTAGTCGCAAAAGCCGTTCTTCGTGACGGCTTTTCCTGGGGGATTAGCGTGCGCCTTGAGACCCCGCAGGAAGCGCAGCGAACGAGGAGGCTCAAGGCCACGCCCCCCGGAAAGCGTACCGTCTGGAGCGGAAATCCTGGACCGCTTACTGGCTGTATTTTAAATTTCGACTCTAAAAAAGCACCCACTTCAAGAAGTAGGTGCCTTAATATGCGAAATATACCGCCAGCGGATCAGGTAGAAATAGAACACTTGCATGACCGCAAAGCCCAGTAACACGAGTGTCAGTTCTTTGACAATTGAAATTTCAGCGAGCGCATCCCAAATCACCTGCAGCGACAGGAACGCGAACGCGCTGTGGATGAATGACACGCCCCATGGGAAGAAGAACTGCGGGATTAATTGGCGATTGACGATTTTCTTAAACTCCCGATCCGTCATCCCAATCCGTTGCAGCACAGCATATTGCCTTCGATCATGATTGAGCGACGTGTAGAGCCTGAAATAAATAAAACTGCCCGACGCCAGGAAAAACACGCCCGCCAGCAACAAGCCGATAAACAACAACAACGAGAACGTCATGCGGATATGAGAATAATTCAGTCCCGGGTTCTCGAATTCAAAGCGAACCGGCTGTCGATCGTCCAGCATGAGACCGGCCAGCACTTGCGCATTGATCGATAACCCGATGTCCTTCGTCTTCTGCCAATCCTCTATATTGAACGCATAATACGTAAACGCCAATGAATCGGCGGATATCTGTTCTTCCACCCGATCGAAATCCAAATGATTCAGAACGATCGTATTGAGGCCAATCGCATTCGGCGGGAACAACTTATACGGATAGACCCCTTCTACCTCTAATGTTACATTACTATCCGATAGTTTCGTTCGTACCGATTTATTCTGCAACATCTCCGCAGCGGAAGAACTGGAAGGCAGGAATAAGGCGTGCCCTTGCGATAACCGGATAGAATCTTTGCCGAATGAAGCAGCAAGTTCGTTCAAATCCGCCAATTTGACGATATTCACTTTGTTTCGCGTATGGGAAGATTGCTGTTCGAGAACGCGTAAACGCACAGCCGAGTAACCCAGCCCTTGCTGCTCCAGTTCACTTGTCAGCTGTGCAATATGCCGATACTCAAATTCATTATCCGGAAAGCTTTTATAGACTAAGCCAAGCGGATTCACTTCTCGATATTGTGAAGCAAATGACGTCAGTGACGCGAGAATTCCAACCGACATGAACGCAATCGTCGAGACAATCGTCACGATGAAAAACATCCGCGCATTCTCTTTCAGCCGAACAATGCTTTCTGATATGGAAATCATCCAGAAATCACGCCAGAAAAAATGCTTCTGACTGCGAAGCGCATGCAAAATAAGCGGCAGCGTATCGGTGAAAAAGAAGTACGTCCCGAACGTGATAAACGGCGGTAGTAAGAAAAACAGACTGAGAATGCTCGAACGTGAGACAAATGCCGCCATTCCATACGCCAGCGCTAACAAGATGACGCCGAAAACGCCGCGCCTTTTTGAGTACGTATAAACCGACTGCACTGCCGTATCACCATGCAATAAATCCGATACATTCCCTTGTTGGATGAACACTGGTGCAATATACGAAATAATCGCGAATAAACTGAGGAACGCGCCTATGGTCAACCCAAATGGTTTCCACGATAAATAAAGCGGCAGCACGGGAATTTGCACGATCGCTTTAACGATCATGAAAAAGAATTTGGAGAACATAAAGCCAATAAAAATCCCAGTAAGGATCGAAGCAAAACCAAGCAACATCGTCTCAATGAAAATCAAGCGGTACAATTGCCTTTTCGCCATCCCGAGCAACAACAACACGCCAAATTCCTTCGAACGCGCCTGCAAAAATGCACGCATCGAATAAAACAGAAAAAATAACGTGAAGATAAATAGAATGAGTTCCGCAATTCCCATCCCCAGAGAAGAAATTTCTTTTAGAAACGAATTCTCAATTGACGGATGAAATAGCAGCATTGAATACAGGAAAAACACCATGACCGAAAACACACTAGCCATGAAAAATGCGGCATAGACACGACGATTTCGGAGAACGTTACGGTAAGCGAACTGACGAAAAGTCATGCACATTGCCTCCAAGTAATGACAGCACATTCAAGATGCGCTGGAAAAAAGTCTGCCTGCGCTCATCTTTATAAATTTCATTGAAAAATTCGCCGTCTTTAATGAACAGCACACGATCGCAATAACTCGCAGCGATCGGATCATGCGTTACCATGATGATCGTTGTTCGCTCATGCGTGTTAATATTCTCCAACAGCTCCAGCACATCTTTCGCAGACTTCGAATCCAAATTCCCTGTCGGCTCGTCTGCCAGCACAATGTTCGGCTGATGAATCAACGCGCGTCCAATCGCCGTGCGCTGTGCCTGACCACCCGATAATTCATCAGGTCGGCGTTCTAAAATATCTTCCAAATTCAATTTCTGCGCCATATCTTGCACTCTGCTTTTCATTTCCCTTACAGGTAAACCATCAAGAGTCAGCGGTAGCACCAAATTTTCCTCTACCGTCAACATCTGCAGTAAATTAATTTCTTGAAAGACGAAGCCGATTTGCCGTCTGCGGAATAAGGCAATTTCATTTTGACCCAAAGTTTCCGGCTCCACTCCGCCAATGACGATCTTGCCGTATGTTGGGATGTCTGTAGCCATCAATAAATTCAGCAGCGTAGTCTTACCACTCCCCGAAGGACCCATGATTGCCACGAATTCCCCTTCCTCTACGTCAAAATCCAACTGTTTCAATGCGCGGTGCATCACTTTTCCTTCATAAATCTTGGTGACATCTTTCATCTCAACGATTGGTTTCCTCATTTGGTTGTTTATTTGGTGATTGTTTATCTTGTGATCGTGCATCTAGCTGTTCACCCGCCTTTCCGTCTTTGAATAACAAGGCGACCGTTGTACCTTCTCCTTGCTTCGATGAAATCGTCAATTCATGTCCCAATCGCTGACACACTTCCGATGCAATATACAAGCCCATGCCCGTCGATTCACCAGACAGTCTGCCATTTTCGCCTGTAAAAAACGCCTTCGTCACACGATGCAGATCGGACGCCGGTATGCCGATTCCCTCATCCTTGATTTCAAGCAGCAGGCCCTCCGCATTTTGCATAGCCGTCACATGTATCTTCTTGCCTTTTTGAAACGTATATTTTACTGCATTTGTGATGAATTGATTGAGCATAAATTTGATCCACTTGCGATCCGTCGCAACAGTCAGTTGTTCATCTACATTTAAGACAGGAAACAAACCGTTTGTAATAAACAAACGCTTATTTTCATTCAACACTTCCTGCAGTACATTTTTTAACGGCAATCGTTCAATTTGCATATCATCTTCGAATGTTTCAAGCCGTGCATTGACGAGGACGATCTCCAGGCCGGTCCGGATTCTTTCCACTTCCTGACCGATGCTCTTCTTGTCCACTTCCTCCTCCTGCAATAATAAATTAATAACAGAAATCGGCGTTTTCATTTGATGCACCCACTGATTCATGAAATGCAGATGACGATGTTGGACGTTATAGAGCGTCTGCACTTCATGCTGATACAAACGGTACAACTGACGCGTATATTCGGTCGTCTTTCGATGTTCCGGTGTCAACACATGCCGGATGAGCGCGTCCTCCATTTTTTCAGGTTTTTCAACAATAGCTGAATAAAAAGAACGCCGCATAATAAACTTTCCGCCCAAATAACCTGAAGTCAGCAGTACACTCATCGCTACCGAATAGATGGCCGTGTTTGGATTCCGGAAGCCATCCAGCCAATACAGCAGCAAAATGAACAGGACGAGCCCCAACTGAAACAGCATGAATGGGATATGTTCTCTAACGAACAGCAAAATAGCCTTCTTCATTACGCCTCAGACTCCGGTATAAAACGATAGCCCGCTCCGCGCACCGTCTCAATCCACGAGCTCACATCGTAATCCGTCAGCTTTTTACGAACGCGCGCCATATTGACATTGAGCGTATTCTCATCGACGAATGACTGATCATCCCATAACTCCTCAAGCAACCGCTCCCTTGAGACCACTTTGGGGTACTCACCCATCAACAGCTCCAAGATGACACACTCTTTCTTCTGAAGCGGAATCTCTTCCCCTCCCTTTTGTAACGCCATCCGTTCTATGTACAATGTCAAATCGCCGAAATCGATAACCCGCTCCGATTGATTCGGCGCATACTCCCCGACGGATCGACGCAAATGACTCTTAATTTTTGCCAACACAATTTCATAATGGAACGGCTTCGTAATAAAATCATCCCCGCCGTTTTCCAATGCAAATACTTGATCCATATCACCTGAACGTGCCGAAATGAAAATAATCGGGCACATCGTATGCTGTCTCAATTGACGACACCAATAATAGCCGTCATAAATTGGTAAGTTAATATCGAGCAGTACCAAATGCGGATTATATGCCACGCACTCTTCCACCACCCGATCAAAATCTTCAATAATTGCCACTTCATACTGGTACTTCTCAAGTGTACCCGCCAGCAACTGCGCAATCTTCTGATCATCTTCCACAATGAAAATTCGATGCTTCACCACAATCCCTCACTTTCCTACTTCATTTAGTATAGCGCATTTGTTCATCCACATAAAATCTCAGCCCGTCTACTTGCTTCTTCACTAATCAACAAACGAACCGCGCAAAAAAGATGCAGAACCGAACGTAATTCTCATCACACCGAACCATTCTCCACCCTGACCGAACCAAAACAGCAGACTAACGCGCCAAACTCCTTTTGCACCGAACCAAACCATATCCTTAACGAAAAAAAGCGCAGTGCCTCGCAAGACACGCGCTTCCTCTTCATTCAATAAATCAATCCAACAAACTCTTCTAGTTGAATACCGCCCAAAATCTTCTCCACATCCATCGACGCTAGCGCCTCCGTAATCGCTTTACGTTCATATTTTACGCCAGTCAGCCGCTGTTCAATCTCCGCCACTTCACCAACCCCGAAAAAGTCACCATAGATGTGGATATCTTCGATGCTTCCTTTTACAACATACAAGCGTACATCAATGCCCCCGACCGGGAAACGTTTCGATTGTTGCACATTGAACTTTGGAGAACGACCATAGTTCCAATCCCAATTTCCGTAACGCTCAGCAGATAGCTTGCGAATATTTGACCAGTCTTCTTCTGTAAGTTCCTTATATTGAATATTTTCTTCTCCATCAAAAATCGAATTCAATATTTCCTGCCTGAATTGCTCAATCGAAATTGGCTCTTCGAGAAACTCCGAAATATTGGCAACACGACTGCGGATCGACTTAATGCCTTTCGACTCGATTTTGTCTTTTTTCACTTTCAGCGAGTTGACGACACCTTCCATATCTGTGTCAAACAGCAATGTCCCGTGACTGAACATCCGGCCACCTGTCGCAAACTGTGCATTTCCTGAAATTTTCCGTCCATCGATCAGAATATCGTTACGACCAAGCAGTTCTGCTTTGATGCCCATCTTCGCGAGCGCATCCGTTACGGGCTCAGTGAACTTCTTGAAGTTCCGGAATGAATCTCCATCATCTTTCGTAATGATACTGAAGTTCAAGTTTCCTTGATCATGATAGACAGCGCCGCCGCCAGATAGTCGGCGGACGACATGAATGTCTTCACGATCCACAAATTCTGTGTTGATCTCTTCAATGGTATTTTGATTTTTACCGATAATGATCGATGGTTCATTGATATAGAACAGTAAATACGAATCTTTGTCGACGTCCATCGTCTTTAAGACATATTCTTCAATTGCCAAGTTAATTCGTGGATCTGTTACCCCTTTATTGTCAATAAATTGCATTTCCTATCTCTCCTCACAATTTTGTCACATTTATTTTCTGTGAATTCTTTCAATTTAACTTGTCCAAAACCTGTGGAAAGCGCGTCACCAAAGGTCTGAACCTATTTTAACAGATAAATTTGCAGAGTGTTGACTTTTGCTACCTGTTATAATACACTATGAATATATCAAGGAGTTATACAACAAGGGAAAGGAATTGATCAGATATGGTTGAAAGTATCGTAGAGTTTTTCAAGAACTTGCCGGCGAAGGTTTGTGCGACATGCGGAAACGAAATCGAAGAGCAGCATGAGTGCTACTCTAATCACTGTGACCACTGCAACATTAAATAATATAAAACTTTCATTCGGCGAATATCTCGGTATTCGCTTTTTTTGTTGTCTGAAATAGATACAGGCTTTGCACACCGTTGATTTCCGCTCCAATCAACTTGAACTTCTCCCACCCCAAAAATAAAAATCTAAAACCTAAAACTTCAAATCTAAAATTAAAAGTGAACTGTTCTTAACAGATAATATTTATCAATCAAAAAATTCACATAAAAAAACAGCCAGAGCATAGCGTTCTGGCTGTTTTGGTTATTTAAAGAGGTCGGTCAAGATGTTCTCCATTGCGGCTACTCCCTGGTCGATGCAATCGGGCAGGCCGACTCCGTTGTAGGAGGCGCCTGCGAGTTGAATCATGGGGAATTGTTCGTGGAGTTCTTGTCTCGCTCTTAGGATTTTTTCTTTGTGTCCGACTCGGTATTGCGGTCGGTCTTCTTTCCAGCGTGTGATGATGCAAAATTCGGGTTGACCTTCTAAGCCTAGGATTTCACCTAAGTCTTTGAGGACGATTTTCTCTATCTCACTGTCAGGCAAATCGACGATCGCTTCTTCTCCGATTCTTCCGACGAAGGCTCTGACCATCACTTTATCGTCCGGTGTGGTCGTTGGCCATTTGCGGTCGACGAGTGTGCAGGCGGTAATTGAGTAATTGCTGCTGCGTGGCACTAAGAAACCCGTTCCGTCAATTTCGCGTTTCATTGCACTTTTTGGGAAACCAAGTGCAACGGTCGCGACGGAGGTGGTTGGGATTGTTCCGAGTTCCTTTAGCAGACCATGCGGTTCAAACAATTGACTTGCTACGGAATGACTCGTTGCCATGATCACTGCATCTGCTTCGATTTGTTGCTGATCGCTCAATGTCAAAATCACTCGGTTGTCTTGCTTATCTACCTTGATAACCCGAGTCCCTTTCATGACAACTACTGGATCGAGCTGTTCTTCCAGCGCCTCTACTACAGATTCCAGCCCTTGCCTAAAGGTGTGGAAAGCACCCATTTTTTTGGAGCTATGGCTGTTTTTCTGCGGCAACTGTTTCGGCGTTGTTTTTTTCATGCCTAAAATTAAGCTCCGATGCTTTCTCTCCACTTCATAAAACTGTGGAAAAGTAGATTCTAAGCTCATCTGATCAATATCGCCTGCATAGACACCTGACAATAATGGCTCGATCAAATTTTCCACTACCTCGGTACCAAAGCGTCGACGGAAGAATTTCCCCAGCGACTGATCACCAGATACTTCGGAGCGTGGCAACACAAAATCACCTGCTGCTCGCAGTTTTCCGCTTAAACTGAATAATCCCGATGTAATGAATGGTTTGACCTCTGTCGGAACCCCCATCACAGCACCTGCCGGAATAGGATGCATTTGATCCTGCAGTAATATATAGGCTTGTCCAGTCGCATTTCGGACGAGTTGATCGGCTATTCCGAGATCACTTGCCAATTGATCTACGCTCTTTTTACGGATCAGGAAGGAGTCGGGACCGCGTTCTATCACATAGCCGTCTCGGCGCACTGTCTGGATTTTGCCACCTAGCTCCGGTGAAGCCTCAATTAAGGTGATATCTAAAGGATACCCCTGTTCATTAACTTCTTTTTGCATATAATAAGCCGCAGAAAGCCCTGTGATGCCCCCGCCGATAATGACTACTTTTTTCCGCCCATTCATGTCCTTCGTTCCTCCGATCTTGCTGGATTCCATACCTTACTTTAACTTTTCTAATACTGCATCCGCCATCGCATCCACAAATAACGGATCTGTGTTTGGCATCGCAGGTCTATGATACGCCGCTCCGATTTCATCGCAAACGACTTTGCATTCGTAATCATTGTCGTACAACACTTCTAGGTGATCGGAAACAAAACCGACCGGCGTATAAACAAAGGACTTGTAACCTTTTGTTTCATGCAGCTCACGTGTTAAATCCTGTACGTCAGGTCCAAGCCACGGCTCGCCGGTTTGTCCTTCACTCTGCCATCCAAGTGCATATGTTTTCACTCCGGCTGCTTCTGTAATCAGTTTAGCTGTTTCTTTCAACTGATCTGCATACGGATCGCCATTTGCCAAGATCTTTTCAGGCAATGAATGTGCCGAGACGATCAAACATGCATGCTTGCGTTCAGACTCGTCCATCGCATCATATGTCTGACGCAATTGGTTGGCCCAGTAGTCAATGAACTTCGGCTGTTTGTACCAGCTTTCCACAGATGTCATACGAATTCCATGCTTGTCCGCTTCTTCTTTCGCACGACCGTTATACGATTTTACCGAGAACGTTGAGAAATGAGGTGCCAAGACGATAGATACAGCTTCTTCTATTCCATCGTTATGCATTTTTTGTATTGCATCTTCAATGAACGGAGCGATATGCTTCAGCCCGACATATACTTGAAAATCGATATCGTCTTGCACTTCATTCAAACGGTTGCATAACGCGTTCGCTTGATTTTCCGTTATTCTAGCTAACGGTGAAATCCCTCCGATTGCTTCATAGCGATTGCGCAGATCTTCCAATTGCTCAGGTGCCGGCGGACGGCCTCTGCGGATATGCGTGTAGTAGGGTTCCAAGTCTTCGTCAGAGTATGGTGTTCCATACGCCATGACAAGCAGACCCATTTTCTTCTTTGTCATATTGTTCACCTCATTGGTTTTAATACATTATTCTTCAGTTTATTTTGAGCGCAGTTGCGCACTATATTCATGCACGAAAGCTGTCAAACGTTTCAATGTAGCCGGCTGTACTTCTGGGAAGACACCATGGCCTAAATTAAAGATATGGCTGCCGTGTTCGACACCCTCTTCGACAATTCGTTTCGCGCGTTCTTCAATGATCGACCAATCCGCCAACAGCATGGATGGATCTAAGTTCCCTTGAAGCGGCTTTGTCAACCCGCGTTCTCCTGCTTCTTTAACGGACAATCGCCAATCCAGTCCTACTACGTCGACAGGAAGATCATGCCATTCATTTGCCAGATGACTCGCACCTACGCCAAATGTGATCAATGGAACGTTTAACTTGCGAAGTTCTGAGAAAATACGTGTCATCGTTGGCTTAATAAAGATACGGTAGTCTGACACGTTTAGTGCACCTACCCACGAATCAAATATTTGAACAGCTTTTGCTCCGGCTGCCACTTGCGCCTGAATATAGGCAATCGTCATGTCCGCTAATTTATCCATCAACGCAAACCAAGCCTCTGGTTCAGACACCATGAAGGATTTCGTTAAATTATAACTGCGGGAAGGTCCCCCTTCGATCATGTAGCTGGCAAGTGTAAAAGGTGCTCCAGCAAAACCAATCAACGGTACATTCAGTTGTTCTTGGGTCAAGATTTTAATCGTGTCCAAAACGTATGGAACTTGGTCTTCTGCCGAAAACTCTCCAAGTTTCTCGATATCTTTTATCGAACGTATCGGGTTAGAAATGACTGGGCCAACGCCGGACTTTATCTTCACGTCAATTCCGATTCCAACTAATGGTGTTACAATATCTTTATATAAAATAGCCGCGTCTACATCGTATTGATCGACAGGCAATTTCGTCACATATGCACATAATTCAGGTTGGTGCGTGATCTCTTCCAAGGAGTACTTCTCTTTAATCTCTCTGTATTCCGGTTGCGAACGTCCTGCTTGACGCATGAACCACACAGGTGTGTGGCCAATCTCTTCTCCTCTGGCAGCACGCAGCAACGTATCATTAAACGTTGTCATGTTTACCGATCCCTCTTTCCATTATTTTACGTTTATCAATCAATTACGCCTCGGCGCAATTGTGTCCAGATTTTTTCGAACTCACTCGAAAATTCCCTTTAAAAATCTGTGACATTCGCTGGAGGCTTTAATTTCACTCCGTTGAAATTCAAGCACGGTAGAGTGAAGTTAAATTATTATTCGTTTCTCATCATAAACTGTTGATAAGTCAATGTATAGCGAATTGCCCCTTTGTCATAATTTTGTGCTTTGCTTCTTGACCACTTCGCCATGTTTTAGACAATCATTCCCCCTAACTAACTTACTTTGAGTTTGATTTTTAGTATTAAGGGGAACTATTTACTATAGAATACACAAACAGGATAAGATAGAACACGATCGACTGGATTCAGCCGTTTAATTCGTATGTTACTAGCCAAAGGAGGAACTATTGATGAATATTTATATGACAACAGGAACTATTGACTTTATGGAAAAGGTTAAAGAAAAGTACAAGAACGAATCGATCATCTTAATGAATGGCGGTGGTCATACACTTTTGCTTCACGAAACAAGTGGAGCATCCGTTTTCCAAACTCCTAGAAAATATGAGGTTGTAGGAGCAGAAGGGCAGCTTTCTGAGAACGGATATTATGCTTTGGATAACGTTGCAGTCACCGACGAAGGCAAACCGATTTTTGAACATCACTACAAAACGATGGGCACTAAATTGAAAGACCTTCCAGGTTTCATTGCTTTTCGTCTGTTACGTCCTATCGGTTCCGACACGTACATCATACTGACTGAATGGACAGAGAAGCGGCTTTATGAACTATGGCATAACTCCCCTGGTTCAAAACTTTCCAACCCTAATAATTTTAAAGACCAAGGCGGAGCCACTTTGCATATTTTTTCGAGCGCACCTTATACCGCCACATACAAAACACCTACTGAGGAGATTTGACGTATCCACGTCAAACCTTCTTTTCTTCCTTCAGCTCTGCTTTCGCCTGAATTGTCAGACTGCCCTATTTGCGGCTGTCCTTTCGCATTGCTATACTAGTAGCTAGGATGCATAGTTTCGTACTTAGGTTGAAAGGGGAATTTTGATGAGAGATTTATTATTCAAGAAATTAGAACAATCATATGATGACATGGTAGAGATTCGCCGCCATTTACATATGAACCCCGAAATTTCATTTAAAGAAGAAAAGACTGCTGCCTATATTGCGGATTTTTATAAACAATTAGGTGTTGACGTTCGTACTGGCGTTGGTGGCAATGGAGTTGTGGCTAAAGTTAAAGGCGGAAAAGCTGGAAAGACTGTCGCGTTGCGTGCTGATTTTGATGCATTGCCTATTCAAGATCAAAAAGACACACCTTATGCTTCTAAAGTTCCGGGAGTCATGCACGCTTGCGGCCATGACGGCCATACTGCGACACTTCTCCAGCTTGCGAAGGCAATCCACGAAATGCGAGAAGAGTTGGCAGGTGAATATGTGTTTATTCACCAGCACGCAGAAGAGCTGGCTCCTGGCGGTGCGATCGCCATGATTGAAGACGGTTGTCTGGATGAAGTAGATGTCATTTTTGGTACGCATCTTTGGTCTTTGTTTGAGTCGGGTGTCATTTATTATGCAGACGGTCCGATCATGGCAGCACCCGATCGTTTCCACTTCACTATTCAGGGAGCTGGCGGACACGGCGCCTCTCCTCACCAAACAAAGGACGCGATTGTCATCGGCTCCCAATTGGTCATGAACTTACAGCAGATCGTCTCTAGACGTGTTGATCCCATTGAATCGGCAGTCTTATCTGTCGGATCATTCATTTCGGATAACGCATACAACGTCATTGCCGATCAGGCAGTGATCGTTGGGACGGTTCGGACATTCACACAAGAACTTCGTGATTTGATGGAACAGGAGATTCGCCGCGTGGCGGAAGGTACCGCTATTGCAAATGATTGCCAGATTAAAGTAGAGTATACCCGCGGCTATCCTGCAGTAGTCAATCATGTCAAAGAAACAATTTTCCTTAAATCTGTCGCTGAGTCAATTCCTGATTTGGCAGGTGTTGAAGAAATGAAACCACAGATGGGTGGAGAAGATTTTGCTTATTACCTGGAAAAAGTACCGGGCACCTTCTTCTTTACAGGAGCTAAACCGACGGACGCATATCCTCACCATCATCCTCGATTCGACATCGATGAAAAAGCGATGATGGCAGCGGCAAAAACTCTCGGCGCTGCAGCAATCGAATACCAAAAGTGAACGTAGGCTGTCAACATATTTTATTCTGTTGGCAGCCTTTTTTCATGTAATCAACTAAATAATTCACCTTTTCTGTATTTTGTTGTTGATTTTAGTTTTTTCTGTCATATAATGAGAGAAACACTTATATTGTCCTATGAAAGAGGAGGGTACGCTATGGTAAATCAACAAAATTTATCGTCTTACGTAGTCACATTTCATACTTTTGCATTACTTCACGGGCAACATTCGAATCCTTACTATACAAAAGTAGTAGAAAATGATCGAACTTTCATTGTCGAGAAAACACCTTTGGAAATCATGAGGGATTCTTGCACGCATTATCGTACAAATTTCGATTCGATTATCAACAGTTCAAAAAGCGACTTAAAGAAACGGCCTAAACCGCCGATCATGCTGACCCATTCAAACGATCGGCCGCTGCTGTTTTTTCCTTTATTGTCCCCATCGCTCCATAAAAATTCTTGGATTGCCTATCATGCCGTAAAAGATGCGCACCAGCATAAGGATGGAGTCTCGGTCGTTCTAAAAAATGATACTCGGATGTCTTTAAACACTTCCATAGCTACGGTCTATCGGCAACTTGCACTGTCGCATTTCCTTTCCGAGCGTTTTGATAACGCTCAGGAAGAACTGAGAAGTTCTTACTATATGATCATGGAGCCAAAAAATTCTGACTCTCCAATTTCCTGAGATACTGATTTAATAGCTCTTCTGTACGGTTCCGCAAGCGTACGTTTAAGTAACGGCGGTAGTCTTCATAGCCATCATGCACGAATAGATATTCTGTGAATAACTCATCTGAAGATTGGCGGATTACTTTCATCTTGTGCTGCCGCAAATATACAGCAGTTTTTTGCAAATCTGTCGTTACCGAATTCATTGCATCTTCCAGCAAATTCAGATAGGGACTTTTCAGTTTAAAGGGGACTTTTTCCACTAATTGTCGATCTCTTTCTAGAATGGTCATTAGCATGGGCAAATAAATATGGTTCTCCAAATACGGCAATGCCTCCGCAGGAATCAAAGGCATAAACATCGCCTCCTATAAGAACTTATGTTCGTATACAAATTATAATTCCTTTAAGCTCATAAAGCAAGCAGTATTAGTATGGTAATTTTTGTTTCTCTTCATACAAAAACTGCACCGCCACTTGTTAGATCATACCTAACAAGCAGGGGGCAGTTTTTGGCTGAATGCCTTTTATTCTTGTGGTTCATCCCCGATAAAATGAATCGAGAAGACTTTCCACGCGCCATCTTCTTTATGGAACACTGTCACTTGGCGACCTTCCGGAACATTTTCTACTCCACTTTCCAAATCAGTAAAAGTCGTTTTCATCGTAGCAAACAATTGAGCTGTATCTTTATCATATTTTACGATTGTTTCGTTAT
Source organism: Sporosarcina aquimarina (assembly GCF_019748715.1). Lineage (GTDB taxonomy): Bacteria > Bacillota > Bacilli > Bacillales_A > Planococcaceae > Sporosarcina > Sporosarcina newyorkensis. The sequence goes on from NZ_JACLBZ010000030.1 coordinate 70,075, forward strand.
CTGCCTCGCGCTTCATGTCTGTTGTGTTCAGCATTTCTTCTGTCGCTTTACGCTCTTCTTTCAGATCATAACCTTCTTTAGACAACGTAGCCAGATAGCCGTCCACGTCCTTGTTGTTCAACGTTTCAATATATCGGTCGAATGCTGCGAGAATATTTTTCTTTTCTTCGTCCGGAACATCCGATGCCTCTTCGACTTGATCACCCGACATGCTAAAGCCCACTTTGTTATCGTCGACACCATGGTCGATCGCCCCGCTGCCCGGAGCCGCTTCCCCATTGTCGATGTCATTTGGATTGGTTTCTCCCGCATTCGAACATGCACCCAAAATCAGTGCGACGCTAATAGATGCGGCTGCTAATTTTTTCTTCATTTTTTCCTCCTACATATAGAAAAAGACCTTTTAACTTAATTAAGCAAAGGTCCTTTTTCTTTTTGTAAAGATAATTATTTTACTTCTACCCAACCATTTTTAATTGCCGTGACAACTGCTTGTGTCCGGTCGTTTACATTCATTTTTTGTAAGATACTGGAGACGTGGTTTTTCACTGTTTTTTCGGAAATAAACAATGTTTCACCGATCGTCCTGTTGCTTTGTCCGTCCGTCAGCAATTGCAGTACTTCACATTCCCGTTTCGTCAATAAATGAAGCGGACGGCGAATGTCGTTTTGCTGGAAAGATCCCTTATGTTCTCTCTCACTCAAGCGGCGGAATTCTGATACTAAGTTATGTGTAACTTTCGGGTGCAAATATGATCCCCCAGCAGCCACTACTTTGATCGCTTGTACAATCGCATCGGCATCCATCTCTTTCAGCATGAAGCCAAGTGCCCCCGTTTTCAAAGCGTGTGTCACATAGGACTCATCGTCATGAATGGATAGCATGATCACTTTTGCGTCCGGGTATTCCTTCACCAATTGCTCCGTAGCATCTACACCGTTCATACGGGGCATATTAATATCCATTAGTACTACATCCGGCTGAAATTGTTCGAACAATTCAACCACTTCACTCCCGTCATCACCTTCCGCTACTACGTTAAACGACTCTTCAAAGTCTAAAATGCGTTTAACCCCTTCGCGAAATAATTGATGATCATCTACTATTAAAATTTTCGTTGATTCCATGTTCTGTTCCTCCAAGTCTTTATGTAGCTTATCTTTCTTCATCTAGCGGGATTCGGAAAAGAAGCGAAGTTCCTTCATCAATACTTGAAATAACTTTCATTTCTCCCTTTAATAAATCCACGCGTTCTTGCATTCCAATTAACCCAAATGATTTATCTTTCACTTCATTTGTATCAAAACCGCAACCTTTGTCTTTTATGAGTATATTTACAGTTTCACGCAACCACTCGATTTTCACCCAAATTTCATCTGTTTTTGCATGCTTGATGCAGTTATTGACAGATTCTTGAACGAGGCGGAAAATCCCCACTTCAAAGTTGGAATCAAATCTTCTCTCAACTCCACTGCTCTGAAAATGTATAGTTAGTGGTGCTTCATATTCACTAATGGTCGATAAATATTTTTTTAATGTCGGGACAAGCCCCAAGTCATCGAGAGCCATCGGACGCAGATCGTAAATAATGCGCCGCACTTCGGATAGTGCTCCTCTGACTGACTCTTTCAGCTGGGCCAGTTCATACAATGCATTGTCCGGACCTTTTTGCACAAATGTTTTCTCAATCAATCCTGAACGCATCAGTACATTCGCCAGCATTTGAGCCGGTCCATCGTGAATATCGCGTGAAAGTCGTTTACGCTCTTCTTCTTGGGCTTGGATAATTTGAATTGCAAAATCTTGTTTGTGACGAGCAGTTTCAAGTGCCGTACTCACATTTTTCAAATCCGATGTTAAGTAAGTAATCACTGTGGTTACTTGATTAACAAGTTGATCAGCCCTTTCAATTGTAGAGAGCAACATGACAAGTCGACGTTCTAACTCATCACGTCTTGTTCGCAATTGCTTTTCCTCCATTTTATTGACAGAGACGCGTACAAGCAAATCATTTGCCACACTGTAAGCTTGCTTCACTTCATCTTCGCTATAACTGATGAAATTCTTCGACACGTTAGCCAAGCGTTTTCTTGAGTGGCGTGACATATCTTCTAGATAATCGCCTTCAGTTATGACATGGGAAATGCTCTCTTTCACTTCAGCTAGCTCTTTCTGCATCTCTTCAAAACTTTGACGGCTTTGTTCGCTAATTAAAAATATGTCATTTTTCGACTGATCCATTACATCGACCATGTTTTCGAAAATTTTCTCCATTTGTTGGATGTCGATCGCCTTCTCGTTCAAATAACTCCCTCCCGCATCTGTCTATGTAAAAATATGCAAAGTGAGCAGCATTGCAGTTTAGCCTAATTACTTATACACTTCATATAGTATATCATCTAGATGATGTAAAAGTATTATAAGTATATTACAAATGTAGGGGGCACGACAAATGCGAGCTAATTACAAAACTGTAAACCAGTATGGTGAAAGTGATTTCGTGATTCAAAAATCTCGTTTCCTTTCATTTGTCAAAAGAGTAGAAACTGAAGATGAAGCACTCGACTTCATCCAGGATATCAAAAAACAACACCATTCCGCGACACATAATTGTTCTGCATATATAATAGGCGAGCACGATCACATCCAAAAAGCGAATGACGATGGGGAACCTTCCGGCACGGCAGGCGTTCCAATCTTGGAGGTTCTGAAAAAACAACAACTGAAAGACACCGTCATCGTGGTCACACGCTATTTCGGCGGCATTAAACTCGGTGGAGGCGGATTGATTCGCGCCTACGGTAAAGCCGCTTCAGAAGGAATTGCTGCAACAGGCGTCGTAGAAAGAAGGCTGCATCTCTTGACAAAGACTTCTATAGATTATACTTGGTTAGGAAAAGTTGAGAATGAGGTTCGCCAATCTGCCTATCCTTTAAAAGAAATTGTCTATGAAGAGGACGTCGGACTGTTTTTATATGTTCCTGCAGAAGATGAAATGACATTTAAAGAATGGATGACAGAGCTGACGAACGGTCAAGCAGAAATCACTACAATCCGTCACAAGTTTCTTGAATTCGCTATTTGAACTACTATACGTTTGCAAAAAAAACAGGTATAATAGCAGAAGATGTAATAGATGATTAATATGTCCTTCTTTCAGTAATCTGACTAATGAAAAAGGCATGAATACTTGACTATGTGTCAGTAAGTCACGGCTGTTTTTGCCCGATTCGCCACTGACGGCCTTTTCTGCCGTACACTTTGGAGGTATATGATGAAAAGAAAAGATTATAAAAAAAGGAAGAAAGCCTCTTCGAAAACTCGGCTCTTCTTAAAAATATTTTTATTTACGTTTCTCGCTGTAGTGGCAGTAGGCGCCGCGTATTTAGCAAAGCTGCATAATCAGACAGTGGATGTATTGGACCGTTCCTACGAGCCACTCGCCAAAAAGGACTCGCAACAAGAACTGCGTGTAGAGCCTGCGAAAGATAAGGTTTCGATTCTTTTGGTCGGTGTGGATGAGAGTGAGACCCGTCAGAAAGAAGAGAGTCACGGCCGTTCTGACGCATTGATCTTAGCTACTTTAAATCCTAAACAAAAAAGTGTGAAGCTTGTCAGCATCCCCCGTGACTCCTATGTCTACATTCCAGAAGTCAAATACAAAGACAAGATCACACATGCACATGCTTACGGAGGGACAGCCGCTTCCATCGATACAGTGGAAGAGTTATTCGATATCCCGATAAATTATTACGTCAAAATGAATTTCAATGCATTTATCGACGTGGTAGACGCGCTCGGCGGTGTAGAGGTAGAAGTACCTTATGAACGGATTGAAAAAGATGAAAACGATAAGAACGCAATCCACTTGATGCCTGGCTTGCAACGCTTGGACGGACGCCATACATTGGCCCTGGCACGGACGCGTAAACTCGACAGCGACCTTGAACGTGGTAAACGCCAACAAATGATTCTTCAAGCGATGATCAAAGAAGCAACCTCCATCAAGTCCATTACAAAATATGGTGATGTGATCAACGCTCTCGGTGAAAATATGAAAACTGACATGACATCAAAACAAATGCTTTCTTTCATTGAGTATGTAAAAAGCGGTATGCCCGAGGTAGATACTTTATCATTAAGCGGCTACGATGATTGGTCTACTGGCGTATATTACTACAAACTTGACGAACGGGATTTGGAAGAAACAAAGCAAATCCTCAAATCACATCTTGGATTGATTCCCGATTCTTCTTCATTGACGGAGTTGGACACCAACCAAACTTCTCCTCCAAGCGAGGTAGCACATCAATAAGGAAAAGAGCGAAGTGCCATATGGCATCTGTAGTGACCCCTAAAAGTTAGAGTTTTATA
>NZ_JACLBZ010000031.1 GCF_019748715.1 Sporosarcina aquimarina
TTTTGAACTCTAACTTTTGGGGTGCACGTCATTGATTGGCTCTTTTTTGTTGTGGATAAATTTTATTTACTCGGTTCAGACCGACTCGGTTACGTTACATATTTCCCGCAACCTTCTTTTTTAATAATGAATACTCTCCACCTTCTGGCACTTTTCGCATTCTCTATGTGTCGAGGTTTCTATATATTCATGAACACATTCGGCTTGCAACTTATATAACTTTTCCTCTAATTCACGTAGACCTTGGCGCTGCACAACAATATGACGAACTAACTGTTTTGCTGAAGTCATCTAACCCACTCCTAATCAAAGATAGATTTTAGCACCAGATCTTTTGAATTCTTCCGCTTTTTCCTGCATTCCTTTTTCGATTGCCAGATTCTCTTCTGGACTATTTTTATCCACGTACTTTCGAATGTCGTGAGAAATACGCATACTGCAGAATTTCGGCCCGCACATTGAACAGAAATGAGATACTTTCGCCCCTTCTGCCGGTAACGTTTCATCGTGATATTCCATCGCTCGTTCTGGATCTAGACTCAGATTGAATTGATCTCTCCAACGAAATTCGAAGCGAGCTTTGGATAATGCATCATCGCGCTTTTGTGCATTTGGATGGCCTTTCGCTAAGTCTGCTGCATGGGCAGCTATTTTATATGTGATGACACCTTCACGAACATCCTCTTTATTTGGTAATCCGAGATGCTCTTTTGGCGTTACATAGCACAGCATCGCAGTCCCGAACCACCCGATCATCGCAGCACCAATTGCAGATGTGATGTGGTCATACGCAGGCGCGATATCTGTCGTCAACGGACCTAATGTATAGAATGGTGCCTCCTGACAAATTTCCATTTGTTTATCAACATTTTCCTTAATTAAATGCATCGGTACATGCCCAGGTCCTTCGACCATCACTTGCACATCGTGCTTCCAAGCAATTTTCGTCAGTTCACCAAGCGTATCCAGCTCAGCAAATTGCGCTTCATCATTAGCATCTGCAATCGATCCCGGACGCAAGCCATCTCCCAATGAAAATGCGATATCATACTGCTTCATGATTTCACAAATTTCCTCGAAATGCGTGTAGAGAAAACTTTCTTCATGATGAAGCATGCACCATTGCGCCATAATCGAACCGCCACGTGAGACAATGCCTGTCACTCGGTTAACCGTCAGCGGTATATAGCGTAGCAGTACCCCCGCATGAATCGTGAAATAGCTGACGCCTTGCTCGGCCTGTTCAATCAATGTGTCGCGGAAGACTTCCCATGATAAATCTTCCACTTTTCCATTCACTTTTTCGAGCGCCTGATAGAGCGGAACTGTCCCCACCGGTACAGGGGAATTTCGGATGATCCACTCACGTGTCGTATGGATATTCTTACCTGTCGATAAATCCATAATATTGTCCGCACCCCAGCGTGTTGCCCACGTCATCTTCTCCACTTCTTCTGCAATCGATGAAGAGACTGCGGAATTTCCGATATTCGCATTAATTTTGACATGAAATTTACTGCCGATAATCATAGGCTCTGCTTCGGGGTGGTTAATATTGGACGGAATGATTGCCCGTCCTCTCGCAACCTCATCGCGTACCAACTCCGATTCAACGCCTTCACGAATCGCAATGAACTCCATTTCAGGTGTGATCATCCCTTTTCGTGCATAATGCATCTGCGTAACATTCTTTCCCTTTTTAGCTCGCAGTGGTTTGCGCTTCAATAAAGGAAATTGCGCATCGTTATTCATTTGCTCTATTGAACGATAGCCATTATCCTGTGGTTTTACTTGTCTTCCTTCATATTCTTCCACGTCATTACGTTCCCATATCCAATTTTCCTTAATGGCTGGAAGTCCTTTTTTAATATCGACTTCATAGCCTGCTTCCGTGTATTTTCCGCTCGTATCATAAACGCGGAACGGTTCATTCGGAAACTCATCTTGCTCTGTCACGGTTGGTGATAGTTCAATTTCGCGCATAGGTACAAGCAAATCGGATCGACTTCCTTGTACATATACTTTTCTGCTTGCCGGAAAACAATCGTGAATGTGGATCTCTTTTTCTGTCGTTTGTTTCATTTGTCATCGTCTCCTTTGTGAGGGCAGACCATGACTCCATCCGAGTAAAGGGAATCAGCAGCACAAAAAAAGACCAGCTCCATAAAAAAAGGACCTGGTCTTTCAAAAACGCACAAAAGTACGCTGATTGATAGATTGAAAACTTCCCCACGCTGGTACGAGCCAGATCAGGTCCAAAGAGTTCGGAATGCATTTTACTCATCCCATCTCAGTCCAGTCGCGCTGGACACCCCTAGTTATGATTATTGAATTGTCGAACAACTATAGTTTATCATAGAGTAATGCTTTGTCAACTAGAGGAAGTAAAAGAATTACCTTCCATTCGAATCAACCGACCTTTCAGTTGCTGACCATCCCGGTAGCCCGATAGACTTCCATTTTTTGCGATGACCCGATGACATGGGATGACAAGCAACAACGGATTCTTTCCAATCGCGGAAGCAGCTGCTCGAATTGCAGAAGGATGACCGATTATCTCGGCAATGTCTGAATATGTCACCAATTGTCCATACGGGATATCTTGAAGCGCTTTCCACACCTTGTTTTGAAATGGTGTGCCTGACCAATCCACGGAGCATGTGAAATCTTGCACTTCTCCAGACAAGTAACTTCTCACTTCATCTGCGTATTCACTTAATCTGTCTGCATTTTCCTTCACTTCGCCAGCGCCATATTGTTTGGTGAGCCAACTCTTCATTTTTTCCTCAGCATCTTCAGCTAAGCCTACATAGAGAAGGCCTCTTTCAGTCGCTGCCATTGTTACGTTCCAACCTTCCACATCAAAACTTGTCCAATAAACCATTTTCCCCACTACCTTTCTATTAGCCAAACAGCTTCAATCCAACGGCCCCTACTATAATCAATGACAAAAAGAAAATCCTTTTCACACTTGCAGACTCTTTAAAGATTAGAATACCAGCCAGGACTGCCCCTGCCGCTCCCAATCCTGTCCAGACTGCATAAGCCGTACTCATTTGAATATCGCGCATCGCTAACGATAAAAAAACAAAGCCGAAACTGAATACTCCAACTATGAGTAGGAGACGCTTGATCGTACGTTTCTGCAAGTAATAATTGATGCTTATAACCCCAAAGATTTCTCCAAGACTGGCAATCGCTAAATAAACCCAAGCCAACGTCAACTGCCCCCTTCTTGATTCGCTTCATCCGACTGCTCATCTGTAGTCAGTTTGATACCAACAACCCCGATGACAATCAAACAGATAAATGACAGCGTAATCCAGGTGAAGTCCGCGTGGAAAACGAAAATATCAACTAATAGAATGGCTGCAGCGCCTGAACCGGTGAAGACAGCATAAACAGTCCCAGAAGGCAATTTCTCACATGCCTTAATAATGAAATAAAAACTAAATATAATCGCGCCTCCAGTTCCGATCCAATGCAGAAACGTCTCCGAATAGCGCAGTCCCACCACCCAAAATATTTCTACGACCGCAGCTAAAGCGACATAACTCCAAGCCAAAGTTAACGTCTCCTTTCATTCGCTCTATAGTGTCTATTAGTATAACAAACCTTTCAGTTAAACGAAAAAAGCATTCCTAGTAGAAGTAAGCTTGCATCTGCTATGTTCGCATGATAGAATGAATCCACTAATAATTTTTCCTATATTAAGAATATTCTTATCGAGAGAGACGGAGGGATAGGCCCAAAGAAGTCTCAGCAACCAGCCAGCTTGGCATGGTGCTAATTCCAAGGGTGAACACCGCCTTGAAGATGAGAATACTGAAGAAAATGTTGTATGTTCGAGGGCCTATTCGAAATGAAGAGGCTCTTTTTTATTTTTCTGAAGGGGATGGATACTATGACAAACAATGAATTAGAAACAAGATTAGTCCAGCTGGGGAATAACAGCGATAAGAAAACGGGCGCAGTCAATACACCGATTTATTTATCAACAGCTTATCATCACGAAGGGTTAGGTCAGTCTACCGGCTACGATTATACGCGGACAAAAAATCCGACTCGTTCTATTTTGGAAGACGGCATTGCCGATTTAGAATCCGGTGATCAAGGCTATGCCTGCAGCTCCGGAATGGCAGCTATTCAACTAATCTTGTCACTGTTTAAAACAGGTGACGAAATCCTTGCCCCTGAGGACCTGTATGGCGGCACCTATCGTTTATTCCAACAGTATGAGAAAACCTATCAGATTTCTACACACTACCTAACATTTGAAGATGTTTCAGAAGTTGAACAAGCAATTACAGATCGTACAAAAGCGATATTTTTGGAGACACCTACCAACCCGCTTATGCTGCAGATTAACGTCGCAACTTATGCAGAACTTGCTAAAAAGCATGGCCTGTTGCTAATTGTTGATAATACGTTCCTTACACCGTATTTCCAACGACCGATTGAGGAAGGTGCGGATATCGTTATCCATAGCGCTACGAAATATATCGGTGGTCATAATGACGTGCTTGCTGGTCTTGTCGTAGCAAAAGGCGAAGAACTTTGCGACCGCTTGTTCACGAACCATAATGCGAGTGGCGCTACACTATCTCCGTTTGATTCATGGCTCGTAGTCCGCGGTCTCAAAACACTCCATTTGAGAATGAAGCAGCATGACGCGAATGCAAAAGAAATGGTAGCCTATTTGAAGCAAGAACCTTTAATCGCAGATGTCTTGTACGCCGGCATCGGCGGTATGCTCTCGTTCCGCGTACAAAACAGCGAGTGGGTAGGACCGTTCTTAGAGAATATGAAACTCATTTCCTTTGCAGAGAGTCTTGGAGGCGTCGAAAGTTTCATCACGTATCCAACAACACAGACGCATATGGACATTCCGATTGAAGAACGGAATCGACGCGGTGTCGATGATCGACTCTTGCGCTTCTCAGTCGGGGTGGAGGATGCGGATGATTTAATTGCCGATGTCAAACAAGCACTGTACGCTGCGAAAGAAGCAGTAGAAGCCGTAAATATTCATTAATCCCATCTCCTCTTGCGTTCAAGTGCAAGAGGATTTTTTCTTTCCTAGCAATAAAAAAGACATCCTAGAGAGAAGGATGTCTGTTAAATGCTCATTGAGTTTGCTGCCATTTCTTCTTTTCCGCTGAGTAAACAACTGTTGCCGGCACTACAATAAATGCCAATGCCGCCACACCTGCCAGCATGCCCGCCCACTCTTTACTCCCTAAGGAAAACCCGGCTGTCGTGCCTATGCCAATACCCGCTATAATTGCCAATGTAATCAACTTATACATAACAAGATCCCCGACCTTTCAAGTTAAAGATTCCCCAAAGGTTCTGAATAATTCGTTGTATTTAGCATACTCTAGTTGAGAACAATTTTCAAGTGTAAGTGAGAACCTTTTTCAATTCGAATGCTATCGGTTTATTCTACTTCACGATTAACTTGAAATATGCATATTAGTCCAACAAAAAAACTGCATTGCTTCGGGGCGGCTGTACTTTAGCGTGTTCTTTGTTCTCCCCAAAGAAAAAACTGCCCTAAAAGCCATTTCTGACTTTCAGGACAGTCTCTTTTCAACTATTATTTTTCCAACAGTTTTAAGGATTCTCTGTTAAATGCCGGGATATCATCAGGCTGACGGCTTGTGACTAGCTGATTCTGACAGACAACGACTTCTTTGTCTGCGTACTTTGCACCCGCATATTCCATATCGACACGAATCGATTTGTATCCTGTTGCGTCACGACCTTCTAATGTTTTCGCCGTGATCAATAGCTGTGGTCCATGACAGATAGCAAAAACTGGTTTGTCGGCATCCATGAATTCTTTGACAAACTTTACGAAACGATCATCTGCGCGCAAAATATCTGGGGAGAATCCACCTGGGATAAATAAAGCATCATAATCTGATGATTTCGCATCGTCAATCCCTTTATCGACTTTTACTTTCGTGTTTTCTTTCATACCGGTAACTGCCGATCCAGCTTCCGTCCCAATCACTTCTACTTCATGTCCAGCATCTTTATAGGCTTTGGCCGGCTTCGTATATTCTGAGTCCTCAAACATGTCTCCTAGTACTGTTGCGATCTTTGCCATTGCTTACCACTCCTTATGTGATGTTCTAGACCTACTATTCCACGAATTAAAAGATCTAAACATCGCACGGCTAAGCTGTATCTTATCCTCAGTATCTAAATTTATGGTCGTATTCGTTTCATCTTTCCAGAAAATTTGCCTGCTTATATCAACTTGAATCTCTGTGCATATTCCTGGTACTTTTCTAATTACATTAGAAAAAAACTCGTTTAAAAAAATATACCAATGATGACAAGAGCGGCGATAATAAGACCCCCAACGGTTTGGACCAGTTCCGTCGACACAACCGGCTTCTTCTGAAAGACATTGATCAATTCCAAGTCTTCACGCAATTGCTTCACTTCTTTACGAAGCTCTTCTACTTCTGTATTCAGCGTACTGATTTCCTGCGATTGCTTAGAAATTAGTTCATTTTTTTGCGGAGATGTTTCATTCGTATCCATAGATCTAATCGCTCCTCCAAGTTTTCTTCTTTATACGTTTTTATAACCGCTTAAGTTTCGTTTCATTGAAAAACTTTCCATTTGCATTTTCAGCTGTTCGGGTGTATAATAAATTTACAAGCTGTATTGTTCGTATGACATTAAGTTTTAACCTTTAAGCTGTAACAGGGAGTTTATTACGAAACGGAAATGGCATGCCGGGTTCCTTTTAGCAACTCGGACGTACAGGAACGTTTCTGCAAACACCCACTTCGAGAAGTGGTGGTTTAAAACTTTCTATGACTAAATTACGGCAAAGACGGCTTTTATAACGAACGAAAACACCTTTCACATGATGTGAAAGGTGTTTTTTGTATACTTGATTCAAAAAAACACTTTAACTTAACCTAATTACGCGGCACTTCGACATGCCTGTGCACATTTACGGCAAGCTTCTGCACACTTCTGACAATGATCATGGTCGTGTTTTGCGCATTCTTCCGCACATTTTTCACAAATGTCTGCACACAACTTGAGAATTTGCGCAGTAAATGGGCTTTCGCGAGTAATCGCTTGTATTGCATACGAACAACTATCCGCACATTCCCGATCCAATCGAATGCAATTCGCCATCATTTTAACGTCTTCTTCTTTTAAACACGCATCAAAGCATTGATTACAAGCCTTCACACAGTCTTCCAGTACACGCAATACGTCTTCATATTGAGAATTCATCCAATCGCCTCCAATTTGTTAATTCCTAAGTAATCTTCCCGCTTTCATTCATCTTAAACTGAGAGTTCCGTCTTGTTTTTAAAACTTCTAAAAACTGTATGCATAAAAAAATGATTTACGCAAAAACTATACCTGAACATTATCATGATATTAAGGAGTGATTTTTTGGGTATTTTAGACGGTAATCCGAAAGATGAGCCAATGCATTATGGTGAAGTAATTGCTGTTTGGTCGTTTATGGGCTCAAATAATGGGTTGATTAGTGGGTATGAAGCATTTGTCAATCATGCCGAGGACGCAGACTTAATCGCACTGTTGGAGGAAGCGATTAAGACGATGAAAGCTGAGAATAAAGAATTCGGCAAAGTGCTAAAAGCAAACGGTATTACGCCTCCCCCCGCGTTGCCAGAAAGACCAAAATCAAATCCAGAGGAAATTCCAGCTGGAGCTCGGTTTATGGATCCTGAAATCAGTGCGGCCGTCTCCATTAACGTAGGTCAAGGGCTTGTTTCATGTAGTATGGCAATGGGTCAATGCTTGCGTGAAGACATCGCCGCGCTATTCGCGAAGTTTCATTTGGAAAAAGTGGCGTTCGGCGCAAAATTATTGAACCTAAACAAATCAAAAGGCTGGATTATCCCGCCACCTCTTCATATGTCATGAGCTAGCTAAAACTCCGTACTGCATTCGTGCAAGACGGAGTTTTTTTATTCTCTGGCCGACCCATTAAGATGAATTTTTTTCCACTCATATAAAGCGTAATTCTGCTCAATCTATAGGTGTAGATGTCATCATCTAACAACTTTAAAGGATGTGTTTTTTAATGGATAACCGAAAAAACGATCGTCAGCGTCAAGACCAACGTCAAGATCAGCAGAACCAGCGTGAGAGACAGGATCAAGCAGAAAACATGGAGTTTGGTGAAGAGTTTAACTTCGACCAAAAACGTCAACGACAAGATGATGAGCAAAACAGAGAACGACGCAATAACCGAAAATAACTAGAGGAGGCTTTCCAATAGGCCCTCTCTAATCGATCTGGAAGCTAATTAATGAATGATTAGTCGATATCCAGAAAATATGTGCCATCTTATTGTTAGCGCTAATACAGCAGTCAATTGGCTGGTATGAGGACGGTATCGGACCGAACTCATGCCAGCCAATTGCTGTTTTCGTTAAGACAACGAAAGGTGATCTTAATATCTCGTTTCTATTTCTTCAATTTGTTAATCATTTCCCATAATACATCTCTGGTCTCGATAGCCCGAAGACTTTATCCATAAGAAATCATCTGAACGTTTAAATACTCTACGTTTATTGAGCGATTCTTACGTGTAGTGTCGCTTCACTTACCTTTAAGAACACCTCCATAAGCGTGTTTACCGAGCTGAATATTAAATACAAACTGGGATGCCACGAGAGAGAGTCTTTCCGTTATCCCCCTCTTTATTGTATTGTTCTTTTAGCTCCTGAAGAGTATTCTTCTCTAATTTAGAGGGCATGCGTTCGCCAGATTTCCTTCCTGTACTTCTGCCTCCACACCATCTTTTCCAGTCAATGTGCTATGACCAAGTCGTTCCTTTTCTATAGACACTTACGGCTTAATTTCATTGCTATTTTAGTCATAATAAAGCACTCCAAAAGTTAAATTGCTGCTCTAACTTTTGAAGTGCATCTCGAAAAAACTCTCGAATCAATGTCCTTCTTCGTATCATTGATTCGTTCCCATACTCATCAACTTCACATCCACACTCACTCTAAACTCCAATTCAGGATAGGCTTCTTTCCACGTCTCATAAAGGCCATCCTTCTGCAGTCTCGTCGCCCGGTAACGCAAGCCGAAACCGAAAGGATCCAATTTCTTTTCCTGCATATCCTTCAAGAGATGAAGTATTTTCTTTTTAATTTCCTCTTCTGCCATTTTGTCGTACTTATCCAATTTAGATAAGGACAGCCTTTGTCTAGACTCACCTATTTCTCCTGCCATTGTCACCTTCATGTCAATCGCCTCTGGCACTCCATTTTTCGTGATAATTTTGTACTTCATTTTAATTCTGTCAAAATTCAAAAGCAGCCTCATCTTACCTTGCTCCGTCTTATAAGAGAAACCATTAGCATCTTTGAAGAGAGAATTGTAATACTTTGTTTCGATGTCATCAAGCGAAGCGGACTCATTTTCGTCTCCAATAACCAGACTTTTATTGACAATAAGTTCTTCATGATCTCCATTTGTCGTAATAACTGGCAAGACAGGACTTATTCCTTCCATGTAATAATCTCGTCTCAATTGAAATAAGTAAGTGGTGATAATGAAAGGACTTTCCGTTCCGGTATCCCCAAAATAGTTAAATAAAGAGACAGAAGCAGGTGCTTCCGTTTTTGTCTCTGTTTTCAATACCTTCTCAGCGGATGGTCGCGCCGCCGCAACGTAGGCAATCAACTGAACATCCCCCCTTCTGGTAAAGAAATCCATAAATGGTCGAAGGGAGCCCGAAAGAAGTTCTTCGTTGATGACAATTACCTTCATATGTCCAAGTTCTAATACTTTATCAACATGTGTTTCTAACATTCTAATTGACTCTCCTATTGTTTCCCCCTCTTGGGAAAGATACGCATAGCTCGGCTGTGTTGACTCCTTAATGGCACCGTAGGGCAACGCAATTTTCAACGTAACTTTATAGCCATTCTCTATATTTTCCGCAGGATCCACTCCAATTGCAGAGACAAAGAACCGTTTATCAATATCTTTAAAGGCACAGCCAGATTGAAGAATAACTGTTCCTATCAGGAGGAAGGTCAAAAGTATGTCTTTAACAGAAGATCGTCTATATTTCAAGAGTTTGCCCTCCGTTTCACCAACATCAACGTCCCCATAAGCAATATAAAAAGGAATGGTAATGTACCGTAAAAATAGTTGATATACTTAAACAAACCATATTCTGTTATTTTAACAGCGACAACTATACTTACCGTCCAAAAAGCGATGATGAGAATACTGTTCGCTATCGTCCTTTTTTTTCTTTTTTCTAATTTATCGATTCCTAAAGCGCCTTGAAAAAATTTTAACGACACATGCCAATGAATCATAATGTTTAAGAACGCAATGGCAAGGAAAATCAAAAGGAATATAAAAATAATACGTTCGACTACTCCAAATTTCATTCGAATTGAATCCGTGGTTACAATCCATGGATAGAGAATATCTTCAATTCCATCAAAACCAATAAAGCCAATTGGGATAAAATAGGTTGTAAATAAAACGAAGAAGCCCATCCCTCCGACAATCAGTCCCTCTTTAATACCAAATTTCATTTTCTTCTTTATATATTTATTAAAATATAGCATGTCAAAAAAACCCAAGAATATATAGGAAGAGGCCGTAAATAGGGTATAATTGGGGAAGCTGTTTACATTCATAATCGCTACTCCAACATTATCCCAGTCCAATTGTCGATCTAAATATACTTTTAATAAGAAATATAAAATTATGGGGACAAGTAATACAAGAATGATTTCTAATGTGTACAAGACACTTCGACCTTTCATCACTAAACCAAATGTAATAAACAGAATGAAGGTGCCGACAATTGAATAAATAGACATTTCAGGTGTTAGGTATCGGAGCAATATATCCGAATACGTAATCAACGTTGCCAACCCACTAACATACCAATTAATTGCAAAGAAAAGAAGCAACGGAACAAATAACCATTTCGATAAATATGTTTCCATTAATTCTGGAAGTGTTTTTCCAGGAAATGAACTTAGTAATCGAATCACTGACCAAGTGGCAAACACTCCGAAAATCAAAGCCAACGCCATGGAAGTAATTGCCCCATTATTACTTCCGCTTAGAAGAACCCTTGGCAAAGAGGCTGCTATATTCGCTATCATATTAGTTGTAATTAGAAAATAGACGAATCGACTCATCTCTTACCCGCCTTTAATTCCTTTTCACGATTCCACCAATACATGCGTAGGTAAGGCTGTCCTAAACTGTCTTTGTTCGACAAAAACATAATAAGCCCCAACATTCCTAAAACAAGTCCCGCCAACCCGAACAATGTCGCATAAAGTAATAGGAAAAATCGGCAGATCCTAATAGCGTAACTCATCTCATTGACCGGAATTACGAATGTAGATATGGCAACGAGGGAAACGACAATTACGATAATATTGGATGCTAAAGCAGCCTCGACAACAGCGGTTCCCAAAATTAACCCACCGACCGTTGTGGCTGTTGCACTAATCGTTACAGGAAGACGTAAACTGGCTTCCGTGAGTAGTTCGATAAAAATCAACATGAAAAACACTTCAATAAATGATGGATATGGAACACCTATCCGACTTGCTGCTACTGTAAGAGCAAGTTCTGTTCTGAATACGTCCGGATTATAGGATGTAACCCCCACATAAATTCCCGGCAGCATGAGACAAGTGAAAAGCCCGCCGTAGCGCAAGACCATAGCTCCCACCATAATCCAATAAGAATGGTACCTATCTTCCATAGATGCCATAAAGTCAAAAAAGACAATCGGCGTCACAATAGCATGCGGACTCCCATCAACCAAAATGATGACTTTTCCAGCCGTTATATTGTTAATCAATCGATCAGGGCGTCCAGAAAGAAGGCTCGTGGGGAACAGGCTGCGTTTTTTGTTATTCAAATAATATATCAACTCATCTGCAGCTTGAACCAATTCAACATCCAATGGTTGGAGTCGTTCCTTGATCTTATCCAGCACGCCCGGTCTGACTCTATCCTTATCGTAAAGAAGGGCAATACCTCGATTTGATTGTTCATCCAATTCAAGTGTCTCTACAATGAGGGATGGATCGTGATAACGTTGCCGAATTATATTGATGTTAATTTCCAAACTTTCACTCATCCCCATTTGAGGGCCATGCATAGTCGGTTCCAAATCCGCCTCTTGCACCATATTATTTGCTACAATTTTTAATTCCAGCAAGGTCAGTTGATTGTTAACCATGACCAATACATTACCTTTTGTCAGTTCGATCATTACTTCACGATCACCGGACGGTAACTTGGTTTTATACGGCAGCGAATTGATATATTCCGCGTAATGTCTTTCTTCCTTCATTTCAAAAAATGGTTTCACAATGACGGATTGCAGTTGAAGTGGGTCGACTACACTTTTCAAAAACAGAAGATGAACTTTCTTTCCTTCTATCGTCAAGGTATTTTGTACAATATCATCAGATGGTTCTAGTTTTTTGGTTAGACGTTTCATGTACTCGGGGGTATTCGGATTTTCTGTATTTTCATCCATTTTCCTGTCACTTCCTCAATGCATCTCGTATAGACCGTAGCTTGCCCGAAAGTCCATAAATTTAGTCAAAAATATCCCCTTTTCAATTCTTTCATAAAAAAATACATAGGAAATTGTTTTAGGCGGTCGGAAACTGGCTATTATATAAAAAGGACTTGATTTTTAAGGAGAGAAAGGAGGAAATGCTATGAATTTAGCAGCCATTGGAGTACCGGGGTTAATTATCATCTTAGTTATCATTTTGATTTTATTTGGACCACGTAAATTGCCCGAGGTCGGTTCTGCGGTAGGAAAAACTTTAGCAGAGTTTAAAAAATCCGCAAAGGATATAATGGATGACGATGATGACCAACCAAAAACTGAAGCACAGAAAACTGAAGTACAAGAGCAGGTGAAGTAAATGACAGTACCCACAGAAGAAAAACAAACGAATGAACACGTTGCATCTGTCGGGTCAAAAGATTCAAGTACCAACGATTCTACGATGGAGCCGACACTTGTAGAGCATTTGACGGATCTGAGAAAACAGCTGGTTAAAAGTATTGCTGTCTTTTTAGTCTTCTTCATCGGAGCTTTCAGTACGATAAATTTGTGGTTTCCTTATGTAACGAGAGGTCACAAACTTATCGTCTTGGGACCATTAGAGATCATCACCTTTTATACCACAATCTCTGCTGCGTTGGCTCTCGGTTTAGCACTGCCATTCTTATGCAATTTTTTATGGCAATTTGTGAGACCTGGTTTAAACGAAAAGGAGAGTCGATTCCTCAGTCTTTACTCGCCAGTGATGTTTATTTTATTTGCTGCTGGCTTAGCTTTTGGCTATTTCATTGTCAATCCGTTGAGTTATAACTTCCTAATCTCGTTAGGTGCAATGAATTTCGATATTTTAATTTCTGCACAAGAATATGTACGCTTTTTGCTGCTGACGACCATGCCAATCGGGTTGTTATTCGAGTTGCCAATGGTCGCTATGTTTCTTGCCGCAATCGGTTTATTGACAGGCGATACGATGAAAAAAGTACGAAAGTGGTCATATGTTGTATTGGCCGTTCTCTCTGCATTAATCACCCCGCCTGATTTTATCAGCCAGCTTATTGTACTCATTCCAATGATTCTCCTGTATGAAGCAAGCATTCGCTTGGTGATACATACAGAAAAACGTGCTCAACTGAGAGCAACAGAAGAAAGCCAATCACGGCCGGTGTGATTGGCTTTTTCATAAAATCCCTTTCCGCTTGCTTGATGAAGGGATCTGCAGTTCTTCTCGATACTTACTGATCGTTCTTCTCGATACCGTAATTCCTCGTTCTTTTATAAAGTAATCCGCAATTTTTTGATCGGATAACGGTTTTCGTTTGTCTTCTTTTGCGATTAAAGCTTGTAACAAAGATTTGACGGCCGATTGGGAGATACTATCACCGTCTTGACCGGATAATTTGGAAGTGAATAAAGAACGCATTTCGAAGGAACCAACCGGAGTTTGCATTACTTTATTTGACACTGCCCGACTCACTGTAGATTCATGCATCTCGATGCTGTCGGCTATGTCTTTTAACGTCATCGGCTGCAACGCCGCAAAACCTTCCTTAAAAAAAGATTCCTGTTTTTTCAGCATTTCCGTTACAATTCGAATAATCGTATGACGTCGCTGCTCGATACTCGACAATAGCCATTGTGCTTTTTTATGGTATTCGCTTAAATATGAAGAGAGCTCCGATTTTCCTTGCAAAGACGATACGTATTCTCGTTGCAAACCAATCTTCGGCAATCCTCGATCATTTAAATGGAATGACAGCTTTCCTTCTGTCTCTTCTACAACGATATCCGGTATCATAAATTCGGTAGTCACTAGTGAAAGTTCTGGACACGGCCGAGGATTCAATGTTAGGACATAGTCATGCAATTCATTTACCTGCAGTAAGGAAATCCCCATACTCTTCGCGATTTTCTCCCACTTTCGTTCCGCAATCAGCGTTAGATGATCACCAATAAAAGTCTCGACTAATTCGGGATTTGTATCACTTCTCCTAACCTGCAGCAATAGACATTCCTGTAAATTCCTTGCGCCAATACCCGGAGGTCCGATTTGTTGTAAAAGCTCGATTCCCAATTCTATGCGAGAAGGGTCCATAAATTGCATGTCTGTAGACAAGTACCCATTATCATCCAAGTTGTGAATGATAGCCTTTAACAATTGTCTTGTCTCACTATCTGGGAAACTCACATTCACTTGCTTGATCAGTTGATCACGTTTACTCTCTTCTTGCTGCTTTACCCAATCCTGTTGCTCTGCTCCATTTCCAGAACTCTTAGTAGAGATTCTTTCCTGAAAGGATTCATTTCTATCGGATTCTTTTAACTCAATCAGTGGATTTTCTAATTCTTGTTCTCTTATATATTGTTCTAAATCATAAGTGGATAATTGTAATAACTCAATGGCTTGTCGCAATTCTGTCGTCATACGCAAATGCAAATCCTGTTTTTGCTGTAAAACCATTTCCATAACCCATTCCTCCTTAAGATTTATCCACACAATAACTTCAAAGTTGAATGCGCTTTCATTTATCTGACTCTATCATAACATGTCGCTCAAACTTTTCGATAGAGAATTTCTCCTAGATTGTCTTATCTATCGCATCCAATCTACCTTGTATGCTATAGTCTAAATATTCGGTAGTCTTATATTTAGCATATAAACGGTTTGGAGGCTTGGATATGAATCCTTTACTTAAAAAAGCAATTCTTAAACCTTATGAATTTAATCTGTCAGCTAAAGCAGCCTGGAAACAGTATCAAGATCATGGAATACATTCAAATGATTCTATTCGTCACGAAATTTATGAATCCTGGGAGAATTCCAAGAGTCTTGGTGTAAATCCTCTTCAATCAAAAATACAAGAAGTTGTGACCCACCACGATTTAGGCAATCGCTTACAACAAAATGAACAATTATTGTCGTATGCAACCCCAAAAACCACACATATTTTAGAGTTATTAAATGAGTCACAAACTATGTTATCCATTACCGACCGCCAAGGAACTATTTTGTATTCCTGCGGAAACAGACAAACACTAAAGCGAGCTGAGGCGCTTAACATCTCGGATGGCGGTACATGGAGTGAGAAATCAGCCGGTACGAATGCCGTTGGAGTCACTTTGAAAACTAAACAATCCGCTCAAGTACTATTTTCCGAGCACTTCTGTGAAAAGAATCATGATTGGTATTGTGCGGCTACACCAATTATTGCTCCTTTTACAAAAGAGCTATTGGGAATCGTCAACATTGCAGGTTCTAATCCGAATCTCCATCCCCATACATTTAAGCTAATTATCGCAGAGACTCAAAATGTATCAAATTCAATTATGGGACAAGTATATGAAAGTGCAGTACGTGACAATCTATTTTTGAAAAATACGATAGAAGTGGCTGACGAGGCTATTTTGGTGGTGGATAGCGGAAAAAATATTATAGAAAGAAATATAATTGCGATGACCAATCCAATTATTTCTCAGGTTTCACAAATTCAATCCCTTATTGGATTGGAAGAACTTTTAATCCACACCATGAACGGACAGAATATCCTGAATGAAGAAGTGAAGATCAAACATTCAAAACAAATTTTTCGTTGCTCCATCCAGCCGCTTTCATTCCAAGATATATACTTAGGTGCCATTATCACTTTAAGGAAAACTAAATCCTTTTCAAAACATGAGCATAAACCTGCTTTAAAGAAAACTACAAATAAGAAATCTGACCCATTTCTAAATATAACTGGTTCATCTACTAGTTTTTCTTATGTCATAAAACAAGCAAAAAAGGCGGCTGCTATTGATGCGACAATTTTCCTTTCAGGAGAGACTGGTACAGGAAAGGAAGTATTCGCACAATCCATCCATCAAGCAAGCGAAAGAAGAGATCATCCTTTTATCGCAATCAATTGTGGAGCCATTCCAAAAGGATTACTAGAAAGTGAATTATCGGGATACGAAGCTGGTGCGTTCACCGGTGCCAGAGCAAAGGGAAGCCCAGGGAAATTTGAAATGGCACAGGGCGGCACCGTTTTCTTGGACGAAATTGGTGACATGCCCCTTGATCTTCAAGTTCATTTGCTACGCATTCTTGAGGAACGTGAAGTGACAAGGATCGGTAGTGCGAAGCCCATTCCAATTGATGTCCGTATCATCGCCGCCACGCACCGTGACTTATCACAATCTGTCACAGATGGCCTTTTTCGTGAAGACCTATTGTATCGTCTAAAAATTATTCAATTAACGTTACCTCCACTTCGGGAGAGAACATCAGATATCTCTGAATTATCTCATCGTTTCATCAATGAACTAAGCAATCAATTTGGAAAACAACATGTACAAATCACGGCAGAGACAGTACAATGTCTCATTGATTACCACTGGCCTGGCAATATCCGCGAATTAAGAAACGTGATTCAGCAAGCGTTATTTAATCTGGAAGGTGAAATGCTTACTCCTGCGCATCTACCTTTAGAACTAAATTCAAACTTAAAGCAAACTGACAAAGAGCAGTTACTCGAATCCTTACAAGCTGAAAATGGAGTAGTTACCCATGCTGCCAAACGTCTCGGTGTCTCACGCGCAACTATGTACCGACGAATGAAGCAATTTAATATTACCGCACGATAACCCGTCCTCTAATGGATCAACAGCCTCCTGTTGATCTGTTAGAGGTTTTTTGCTACAGTGAGGCACTTTTCTGTCTCACTGAGACACTCTGGATCCCTCCATTTAATCCGAATTTAGTTGATATATTGAATAAAACTCACAGTATCATAGTCTCTTAAAAATTTTCGTTTTTTCGGCATGCTTCTTGCAATATATAATAATGCATCATCAAAAGAGCTAATTTATTATTTCTTTAAAAGTTCATTTTATTTTCATGAAAGCAGGTGATAGAAAGTTATGGAAACATTTGATTTAGCTGTAATTGGGGCAGGTCCCGGCGGCTATGTCGCAGCAATTCGTGCGGCCCAATCGGGAAAAAAAATAGCTCTCATAGAAAAAGGTAAACTTGGCGGCACTTGTCTACACGTTGGCTGTATTCCTTCCAAAACTCTTTTGCAACATAGTGAAATGATACAAGTCATCCACAAGGCAAATGATTGGGGTATCCAGACAGGATCTATGTCGATTGATTTCCCCAAATTAATGGACCGGAAAAATCAAGTGATTGACACGTTAGCACAGGGAATTCAGTACTTAGTAAAAAAAAATCAAATTTCATTATTTCAAGGGATTGCTACAGTCACTACTGATCGAGTCGTTACAGTGAAGGATAAACACTTCAAAGCCCAAGATGTAATTTTAGCGACTGGAAGTAAACCATTTGTCCCGTCAATTCCCGGACTTGATCAAGTGGACTATTTAACAACAGACACTTTTTTCGAACTTCGGAAGTTACCCAGTACACTTGTAATCATTGGCGGTGGTGTTATTGCCATCGAGCTCGCCTTTGCCATGGCACCGCTTGGTACATCTGTCACTGTTATTGAAGTAGCAGACAAGATTTTATTGTCAGAGGACGAGGATGCAAGAAAAATTATCTTACAACGCTTGAATAGATTAGGTGTACTTGTTGTAACAAGCGCGGAGATCAAGAGCGTCACAAAAGACAGTGTAATAGTTATAGATACAATCTATCCTTATGACCAACTGCTTGTTGCAACAGGTAGAACTCCTAACCTAGAAATAGCTAATCAACTAGATTTACAGCTTGATGATTCGGATCGCTATATTGCAGTCAACGATCATTATGAGACGAGTACAAAACATATTTACGCGATTGGCGATATTGTAGAGGGTTATCAACTGGCACATGTAGCGAGCGCGGAAGGTTTGACGGCCGTTCAAGCAATCCTAGGAGAAGAAGTTTTACCACTGGACTCCTCTTCCATTCCACGATGTGTCTATACACATCCGGAAATTGCTTCATTCGGTCTTAGTGAACACGAAGCTTCAGAGAGTGGTTATCAAGTACGGACGACCCTCACTCCCCTATCTGGAAATGGAAAAGCACTTGCCATGGACGAGACAGAAGGCTTTGTCAAAATTATTGCCGACACAACATACGGAGAAATTCTTGGAGCAGTGATTGTTGCTCCGAATGCGACAGAGTTAATTCAGGAATTGTCAGCAGTTAAACATGCAGAAGGTACGATGTTTGAGCTGGCAAATTTTGTTCAGGCGCACCCTACTGTCTCAGAAGCAATCGGGGAAAGTGCTAACGCATTTTTCGGTCTAGCTATTCATAAATAGAATGTCATAAAGGAGGAATTTATTATGGATCAGCAAACAGCATTATGGATTTATCAAAAGATGAATGAAATTCGTTTTTTTGAGGTGGAAGTGCATCACATATTCGGAAAAGGTCTAATCCCTGGATTTGTTCACTTATACGCTGGAGAAGAAGCCGTCGCTACTGGCGTGATGGCACTACTGGATGACGAAGATTATATTACGAGTACACACCGCGGACACGGACATGCCATTGCAAAAGGCTGCGATATTAAAGGTATGATGGCTGAAATAATGGGCAAAAAAGATGGCTTGGGCGGCGGAAAAGGCGGTTCCATGCACGTTGCAGATATAGACCGGGGAATGCTCGGCGCCAACGGGATAGTTGGCGGTGGGTTCGGGTTAGCAGCAGGAGCCGCATTAACCATTAAAACGCTTGGGCAAAGTCATGTAGCAGTCTGTTTCTTCGGAGATGGGGCTTCCAATGAAGGGACATTCCACGAGGGGCTTAATTTAGCGTCAATCTTGGACTTACCAGTAATTTTTGTCTGTGAAAATAACCAATTCGGGGAAGGCACTCCTTTCCGTTATGCTTCAGCATCTGAAACCGTAGCGGAACGCGCACCTGCCTATAATATGCCTGGCGTTCGGGTAGACGGAATGGACGTGGAAGCCGTTTACGAGGCTACTGAGAAGGCTATTAAACGAGCTAAGGCCGGAGAAGGCCCTACTTTAATTGAATGTGATACGTACCGACATTTCGGACATTTTGAAGGAGATGAACAAAAATATAAAACCGACCAAGATCCAAACAGGGACCGTGATCCAATTACGGAATTCCGTGAAAAAGCTACCAAGAATAAATGGATGACTTCAGAACAAGCGGACGAAATTGAATCAAACGCGAAGAAGACAGTTGAGGATGCAGTAGCTTTTGCAGAAGCAAGTCCACTTCCAGATGAATCCACACTTTACACGGATATTTTTGCATAAGAAAAGGGGGAACTGACGATGACGGAAAGAAAAGTCACTTTTATGACAGCAATCAATGAAGCAATGGCGCAATCCATGCGTAAAGACGAATCTGTTATTCTAATTGGTACAGATGTAGCAGGCGGGGCAGAAGTTGATCATTTAGTCCAAGATGACGGAAGATATGACGATGCATTTGGTGGGGTGTTCGGTTTATCCAAAGGGCTTGTTACTGAATTTGGCAGAAGACGCGTCATTGACACACCGATTGCAGAACACGGCTACTTCAGCGCAGCTGTCGGCGCAGCAGCAACCGGCTTACGCCCAATCGCAGAATTGATGTTCAATGACTTTGTTGGTTTTGCACTAGATCCTATCTTGAACCAAGGAGCAAAAATGCGCTATATGTTTGGCGGAAAGGCAAAAATCCCACTTACCGTACGCACGGTCCATGGGGCAGGCGCAGGAGCTGCTGCTCAACACTCCCAAACATTGTATGGATTGTTCGGTGCAATTCCCGGTGTAAAAGTGGTCGTTCCTTCCAATCCTTATGACGCAAAAGGGCTCATGCTAGCAGCAATCGAAGACGATAACTTGGTCGTCTTTTCGGAGGACAAAATGCTTTATGGCATCAAAGGAGATGTGCCGGAAGACTATTATACAATTGAAATCGGCAAGGCGAATGTAGTACGTGAAGGAAGTGACCTGACAATTGTGGCGATAGGTAAAATGGTGCAGGTCGCTCAAGAAGTAGCAGAGCGACTGAATCCAGATGGTGTCGAGGTAGAAGTAATCGATTTACGAACGATTGCACCATGGGATCAGGAAACAGTTATTGAGTCTGTGAAAAAAACAGGCCGCCTAATTGTTATAGACGAATCCAACCCGCACAACAATACAGCGACAGACATCGCATCTGTTGTAGCAGATAAGGCATTCGACTATCTAGATGGTCCAATTAAAACAGTTTGTGCACCAAATACACCTGTTCCATTTGCCGCTAATCTGGAAAAAGCATATATACCAGATGCCAATAAGGTATTGCATGTAGCTGATGAAATCATTGAAGACTTAAAGAAATCTCATACAATGTAGGAGGTGAAATAAATGAGCGAAACAATTGTAATGCCGAAACTAGGTATGACTATGACAGAAGGCACCATTACTGAATGGTATAAAGAAATAGGTGACACAGTTGAAAAAGGTGAACCTGTTTTAATGATTAGCTCTGAAAAACTAAATCAAGATGTAGAAGCTCCAAACACCGGTATCCTATTGGAGAAGTTCGGTGACGTGGAAGATGAACTGAAAGTGGGAGACGCCCTTGCGATTATTGGCGAAGAAGGAGAAAAGCCTTCCTCAGCTGATAAAAAGGATACTAACCCTGTCAGTGTAGATGTAATGAATTTCGAAAAACCACATTCACCATCAGACATACCTGCACAGCAAGGAGTAACAAAACATCAACAGTCAGATCGGATCTTCATTACCCCGTTAGCGAGACGAATGGCTGTCGACAATGATATCGATATCCAATCTGTGACAGGCTCTGGCGGCAAAGGGCGTATAACAAAGCGCGATATCGATAAAGTGTTGGCAAGTAGTGATAGACAGACTGAACCTGCACATGAGCTCGCTGCCAAACAAGCCGCAGCAACCGTTTCAGCACCAACTGCTTCTGTCGGCGAAGGGCTCTCTCCCATGCGAAAAGCGATTGCGAGAAATATGCGTGAAAGTTTGGCACAAACAGCCCAACTCACTTTACATCGCAAAGCAGGTATCGATCAGCTAATTGAATTCCAACAGACATTGCGCCATGAACTGAAAGCCAATAATTCCGAAGTGAAATTAAGTTTAACTGTTTTATTAGCTCGAGCTGCTATCTTGGCTTTACAAGAGCTAAAGGCCATGAACTCCACATATTTTGATGGACAGTTAGTAGAATTTGATGAAGTACACTTAGGCATCGCGACTTCCCTAGATAACGGTTTACTAGTGCCTGTCATTAAAAATGCACATCAAAAGACCATTGGAACACTCGCGAACGCGTTAAAAGATGTAACTGAAAGAGCCCGAATCGGTGAAGCGGATCAAGCTCTTCTCTCTGGTTCCACATTCACTATCACCAATTTAGGTGCAAGTGGTATCGAATATTTCACACCAATACTGAATCCAACCGAAACAGGAATTTTGGGAATTGGGGCTCTGCAAGAAGAGTTGATTTTAAGTGAAGACGGAACAGTAAAAGCCATCAAAAAGATTCCACTTAGCATTACGTTTGACCATCAAATCATTGATGGAGCTAAAGTTGCCGAGTTCTTATCCATTTTAGTAAAATATATTGAAACACCTTATTTACTAGTACTGTAATACGCAAAAGTTGCAAGGAAAGGCATTCTTCCTTGCAACTTTGCTCTGTTTAACACACGAAGAAAAGGTAGTTTGTGTATCGGTCGCACTATAATAAAACACCACTAAGTCCACGTTTGCTATTCTACGACAGCTCCTTAATTTTTCGTTATGTATTATGCATTCTCGTATTTCAAATGGGTCTACCATACCGACACTTAACACGTATTTACGATAAGCTTCATAATATACCATACCGAATTTTATAAAAAGGAGGAGTTTCAGTGCATCGTTTCCCTTACTTCCATTCACCTTATTATCCTGTCTGGCCATTCTCCACTCAAGCACAAGCCGTCAATGACACTAGCGGCTACCCACCTGTCGATACGAAAAAATTTCAATCCTCAGCTCAGGAATTCCATCTACTCATGAAACAGGCAACTTTATTAGTCGGTAAGATCGAACAATCGCCCCAATTCTCACGGGAACTTATGCAGGCCGCACAACAATCCAATCAGAATAAAGTAAACCAGCTGATTGCATCCATTGATGAAACGGCTATCGTTGAAACCCACTACACCCCAGAAGGTATTCAACTGAAATATCGGGACCAAAACGGAACATGCTGTGTGTTGACGATTAAAATTGGTTGGTGAAGTAACTGTTGTTTTTTGGACTGCATGATGTAAGCCATTGCAGTCCATCCCCTACTTATAGAAGTGAAGGTTTTCTAGCGTATCAGGTTTAATACATATCCAAATTAACATGTTATGATTAAACATAGACATTTCTAGAAAGCTGAGGTCCTTCAAAGTTTATGAAAACCATCATGAAACGTGTAATACTATATATAATCGGCTTATTTTTATTATCGTTAGGCGTTAGTTTCTCCATTCAGGCAAATCTCGGCGTTTCCCCTGTGTCTTCGCTGGCTTATGCTTTGTCGCTGACAGCCGGCCTATCCATTGGTATCACTACCATCCTCGCGAACATTTTATTCGTCGCACTCCAGGTAATTTTAAAGAAACGAATTGAATTACGTGAATTGTTCTTACAGCTATTAGTCGCACTTTTATTCGGATTTTTTATGGATGCGACACTACTCCTTGTTCAGCTGCTTCCTAACCCTGAAATTCTTCTGACAAGATTTGCTTTTCTAGTGATCAGTCTATTCATCATTTCAGCAGGTCTAGTAGCCTATTTCACGGCCAAACTTCCGTTGATGCCTTATGATGCTTTGACATATGTAATTAGTGAGCGATTCGATTTAAAATTCAGCAAAGCAAAAATTACGAGTGACTTGCTTAACGTAGGGATCGCAGGTGCAGTTTGTTTAGTCTTTATTCAATCACTCGGCTCAATTGGTATCGGAACAATTCTTGCTGCGTACTATATCGGAAAAGTTCTTGGTTTTATGATGCCGCGTTTTAAACAGCCGTTACATAAGTGGATCTATCGAGGTGTAAAAGAGGTAAATCTCGAAGACGAGGTCCCAATGAAACCCATAAAATTAAAATTGTGATGTAGTGAAAGTCAACCGGTTGCGAACGGCTGACTTTTTTGAGAAGTATTTCTATATAGATAAATCATTTATTTCTTATAAAGCAGCCTAAACTTTTCACAAACTACCGGCATTTTATATGTGAACTCTTTATCGAGACTTTCAAATTCTTTGCTAAAGAAAGTTTCATGAACGTCACGCCAGTAGCTTAACGAACGATCACCTTCGCCTTCCAAATAAGCGTGTTCTACCGTTACTTCGTCAAAAGGAACAACTTCCACTTCTGTCGTTTCCACTATCGCTACCGCTTCCCCATCACCATCGAGAATAATATTGTGTAGGCCCACTTGCGGTAACGGCTCGTTTTCTAATTCATAAATTGTGTAATTGGAGGCTGTCGCTGTTTTCTTTCCTTCTATAACCAGATTGGCAAGTTCATCTGCCATTTCTTTTGAATCGCCGAAAGCCCATGCTTCGTAACTTTCAGGTGCATGCGGGTTACCCTTTATATACTCTTCCCACATACGATTGGTCGAATTCTTGCTCTTATATTCTTTCCACGCGGTGATTCCTCCTTCCAATACGACAACGGTATAAGCTCGTTCGGAGAGAATGTTCGCGCACTTCGTAGCGGAATTCCCCGTTGTGCACGTGATGGTCAATTCTTTATTCATCGGTAACATAGGAATGAGTCGATCTTTCTCGTCTACCAACTTGAATATCTCTGTTTTTGGCACATTCAAATCCTCTACGCTAGACCCTTCAATATGAAAGTCATTGTATTTGTCTTCAGCTCGTACATCTACAAGCACAATCTCTTCGTTAGAATTCATTTTCATAAATAAATCTTCCGGTGTTATCGTCTTAATAGTCAATTTGCTCTCCTCCTCAGTTATACCCATCAGCTGTTTCTCTATTTATTTATTTCGCTATCTGTCGCTTCCAATGTGACTGCAACAATCTCCGGTCGATTGAAAACCCTTAATGGAATGATACTATTCCCAAGTCCTCTGCTCACCACCATGACCGTATGATCCAATGTATATTTACCAGCAGTATACTTCGGTAAAAACCCTTGATTCGGTGCTACTAGACCGCCAATAAACGGTATTCTGAACTGTCCCCCATGCGCATGACCGGCAAAAACTATATCAAATTCATGCTCTGCGTAGAGCGAAAACATTTCGGGCCTATGCGATAAAAGGAGAGTAGTATTTTCTTTTTCAAGCCCTTCGGTCGATCTCAAAATGTCCTCCTCTGATGTATCTCTTTCTGATCGGCTTTCATTTTCGTACGCCGGATCATCAATCCCAACAAGATGTATCTCTTCATTACCTTTAACCAAGGTAACATGTGTGTTTCTCATGACTTGTACTCCTATATCATGTAAAGAACTCTCCAGTGAACTGAACGTTCCCGACCACCATTCATGATTTCCCGAGACAAAATAAACAGGCGCAATTTGAACCAATTCCTCCATCAAAATAAGGCTAGCTTTGTCGCCCTTTTTCTTTGAATCGATCAAATCGCCCGTAAATACAATGATGTCTGGTTCCAAGCCGCTGACTTTACGCACCAAAGCACGCTGTTCTTCCCCAAAACTCTTATTATGCAAATCAGACAACTGCACAATTTTGAATTGATCAAAGCCAGCTGGGATGTTTGTCGAACGAATTGTAGTGCGAGTTATATCGATTGCATTATTTTGAAAATAAATGAAAGATCCCAATGCTGCAAGAGTCACTACTACATATAAAAACTTCTTCGACATCCGGTTCATCACTTCCTATCCGGCAACTCTAACTGTTCTTCACTAAAAATCATCATATAATCTACCGAGATATTACTGACACTATAGCTATCGCCATTTACTGAACTCTCTGGATATGCTTCGTTCCCTGACTGATCCTTTGCAATCCAACTGAAATGTATCTCTTGTGTTGGTGAGAAATTCTCAAAGAACAACTCAGGCTGATGTTTTGCTTTAGTTTTTAAAAAAGAATCCAAAATCTGCACTCCATCTTCAGGCAACGGCATCACGCCATATGAACTGTCCTTGAGAGAGGTGACCCACTCCATTTGCACCCTTGGATAATATGTTTCTTCTTCTACTACTTCTTCTGAGATTCGCTGTCCTCTCTCCCGAATCATATATAATTGGAGAGTACTTAGTTGATCCGCAGGTGATATATTCCATACAAAATGATAAGAAGATGGATCTTGCTGGTCAACCTTCCACACTCTAGGTTCGCCGTTCATATCAATATGTGCCACCTGCCATTTACGGTTCTTCCAAATCCAATAGCTCAGACCGTATTCTTGGCGTTCAGAAATGAAAGGGACCACTGTATGACGTTCATCTGCATGAATTATATCTTGAATCACGTCAACAGCCGCTTCGGGAAACATCTCATGAATTTCATTCATCAATTGCGCATCAGTTGGAAAAGAGACTGGTTCCGATAAATAAAACCAACCAGCTAAGCCAATTACCACACCAAGGAGCACGATACCGGTCAGAATCCACGATTGTTTCTTCATTGGCTCCCTCCCTCATCTATCAGCGATGCATCTGTGCGAAAATATAGCTGCCGATCTGAAGTCGTCACTAAAATTCCTTTACCGTCCTCTTCGACATAGATCATAGAATGCAAACCACTTCCCCATTTTGATCCAGTGCCTGTCAGCTGATAAGGGAAACTTTCATTCCGTTCAGCAGGCTCTGTTTCCAAATAGTATTCCGTATACCACTCATCATTAAAAACCCTATCCTTTTTCATAGTGTCCAGTTGGTCAAAATATTTTTCTGTCTGAAATACCTGATGATCTTTTGCGGCAGGATGAATAGAGATAAGTTCTGGGTTTTCCACCTGAGAAAGATAGGTGGATAACTGGTCTTTCGGATAAAACCATTGTTGGAAAGGAACGGATAGCAGAGCAAATGCTAGGAAAATATAATTTGACCAAAAGCCAAGCCAGACAAACGATCGATAACGCTCCCATCGGTTTTCCTTACTTTTCAAAATGAAATAGAGAAACCATACTCCAAGCGGTAAAATCGCCAATCTTAGCAGCAGATCAAACCAATATACATTAATAGAGAAAGAAAACAGACCTACAATTATGGTGACCAGGACTTTCCATAATTTTAGTTTGACTTTCTGCTTCGTATAGAGTTTGAAAGCAATATACCCCAATGCTATCCAAGATAGTAGAGTGAATATGATAGGAATCAGATTAAAGTCAAATAAAACTTCGATGGCGGACACCCCTTCTCCCTTAACGGAAATCAGAAAACAACATCTAATTTAATTATAGACTGTGTGTCTATTAGTTGCATCTTCTTAACAGAAAAATAAAAAAAAAGTGATGAGCACCAATTGGTCTCATCACTTGTTTTATTAGTCGATCTTTAAATCGTTCCTTAAAAATGTCTCGTAAATTTAAACATAGTATAGTATCTTTCAATAATTTATACCCTTTTAAACGATATTACTTCCAAGACACTTGTGAAGGATGACATTCAAACCAACCAAGCCACTCGGATAACGCGCAGCCCGCTTCGAATCCAACTTCCCCGCTTTGCCACTTACTTCCTAAGGAAGTTGAACCTATAGTCTGACTGGTAGATGCTGCCTGCGCAGTATTTATAGAAGGGTTAGCACCAATAGCTAAAACACCCGCCATTAGTAACGCTGCTGCAAATCGACCTGTTTTTTTCAACTCTATCAATCCCTTTCGTAGATCTATATGATTTATTAATGAAGCTTTTAACAAACCACACATAACTATTCCCAGTAAAAAGAATAGTTAAACATTTCTGCTATATGAAAATCAACTGCGATGAGTAATGCAGTTTTTTCTCTGTTAATTTGGAAGGCGGAAATTTTTTCTACACAAGAAGATGTGTTTATGAGCCGCGATGGCGAAGTTATAAGCGCAAATCGAAGTCGTATGAGCGCGTCGTCTCATTGAGTGACGAAAACCGCAAGCCACCCATCTATGAGCAACTTGCGGTTTTGCATTATAATCCAGGTAAAATCCCGCTTAGTAAATTTAATAAATATACCATGCCAAGTGCGGAAAGACCTGCGATAAATCCACCAATCGACCATGCTTGAATTGTTTGAGGAATCGTCAAACGACCAAATTTATTGACGACCCAAAAGCCAGAATCATTCGGCAAGGACAAGCCGATCGCTCCCGCACAAATTGCAAGTCCAAGCAAAATTGGAGAGACGCCGAGTTCTCCGGCCATCGGTCCGAGAATGGATGAAGTCGTGACGAGCGCGACAGTTGCTGATCCGAGCGAAGCACGTAAAATTTGTGAAAAGATGAATGCCAGGATGAGAACCGGAATACTCCAACCTTGCATCGTCTCAATCAAATAATCTCCTATGCCGCTTTGATTAATTACTGCACCGAAAGCGCCACCAGCTCCCGTGACAAGGATGATCATTCCTGCAGAATTGATTGCTTCATCATACAATGTTTTATAGGGCACATGTATATACGGTTTCAGCACGATCAATCCGACAATCACACTGATTAACAATGCAACGTTTTTGTCGCCAATGAAACCTAGAATTTGTGATGCAGTCCCTTCTTGCAACCATAAATCCGTGACTGTATTCAGGAGTATCAGTATAATCGGCAAGCCAAGCATAAAGAACGATAAACCTGTAGAGATTTCTTTACGACCTTCAACTTTATCAGGAACGGCAATATCATCCTCAAGTTCTTCCGGCATGGTCTTAATTCGTTTGCCAATAAATGAACCGTAAAAATAGCCGCCGATCATCGCTGCTGGGATTGCGCAAATGATTCCATAAAGAATAAACAATCCTAAGTCTGCGCCCGTATTTTCCGCCACAACGAGCGGTCCAGGTGTTGGCGCAATCATACTGTGCGAAACGATCAATCCGACACCGAGGGAAGTTACGAATGTCACAATCGAAATTCCTGTACGTCTGGATAAACTTTTCACCAGTCCACTCAAAATGACGAAAGCTGCATCGAAGAAGACAGGAATCGAAACGGCAATTCCTGTTAAAGAAAGCCCGGCTGCTGACCGCTTGATCCCAAATACTCGCAGCACAGCTTCCGCAATTTTTTCAATTGCACCTGATACACCTAAGAACTGGCCAAAAATTACCCCAAGACCGATTAAAATTCCGACTCCAGTTAGCGTGTTACCAAAACCCGTCGTAATGAGGCCCGGAATATCTGCCAACGGAAATCCAAGTACAAGTGCTGTAACAAAGGCTACAACAATCAACGTTACGAACGGCTCAATATTCATTTTTAATATCATAAAGAATAATGCTGCCAATGACAGCAGAAAAATGACAATGAGCATATTACCTTCTACCATGTCATCACCTCAATCCTTATTCACTAATTTCTCTACAACTGTGCGCAGTGTATCGACTTCACCGACGTTGCCAGGGAAGATGACATACGGAATGCTTGGAAAACGACTCTCTTCCCCTGTTTTCCATACAGGAATACCGGGCGCGATTTGTCCAGCCACTTCTGCTTTTTTCACGGCTAGCCCCTTTGTTCCCACATCACTTGACGTAATGCCGCCCTTTGCAATGACAAATGCTGGCTGTGGATTGCAGTGTGCGACAAACTGTGTGACTGCGGAGGAAATCTTCACAGATAAAGCCAACTCCTCTTCCTGCCGCCCTTCACCTAAATCGATTCGACTACGAGATGTATACACACAAACCGTCGTGCCTTCTCCAATTTTCTCATTGATCCTCTCCTGAATCTGTACAATTTCTTTTTCAAATTGTTCTTTATCCACGACGAGGTGACAATCAAATTCGATAAACTCAATCGAATCCAAAGCTTTCAAAGCGTTTAGTTGATCTGTCGTTTTCCGCACATGCGAACCGACTACAATCAAACCGCCCGTTGCTGAATTTTTTTGAATCAAGTCCACTTTGGTCAAATATGGTTTTGAAGAAATATCACCGATGACTTTTGTAAAGGAAGCTGCCGTACGGAATAGAAAATGTTTTCCTTGCTGGATAACACGCATCAACGCTATCGTAAACACTTTTAAATCCTCTTCCGATACCGCATTGACAATCATCTTTTGGAAACTTTCCAGACGATGCAATTTAGACTCAATCGAACCAAAATCAAGTGCGCGCAGCTCGTCAAGTGAAATCGACAATACCGAGTCAGTAGGGAATTGATTCTCTGTTTTCTCCGCAATATATTCCTTCAGATCGCTCTTTGTAAATCCAAACATCCGGTCCTTTGCAAATTCTGTTTCTCCTGCCGGTATATAGTTCCCGTTTTGCTTTACATAATGCACATCATCTATCGTTTCTCTGCCGCCTTCTTTGAAAAACGGTATAACGATTTCCCCATCGACTTTATACGCACCTTGCTTTTCAATCACATTTCTCAAAACTTCGGTTTCAAGAGGGTAGTGCCCACGCAATGTGGAATCACCCCTACTGATGATTATAAAGTCTTGTCCTGTTTCTTTCGCAGCGATGGCTATTCTTTCCGCAATTTGCGTATGAACTCTCGTCGTTTCATCCACAGAGAATGCTCGGGAATTGGTCAAAAGGAATACTAGCTGACGTGATTCCTCAAACATGGAACGGATAGTTTCGGCAGACCAGTCGGTATATACCGGAATGCCATGAACCGTTTGTACACCAGTCGGATCATCATCTAGCACAATAATTTTCTGCTGAAACGTTGGACGTTCTGTTTTCCAAAGAGTTTCCAACTCCAGTCCGTACACAGGAAGGTGTTTAATACGCTGTTGCACTTTATTTACCTCCCTTTGGCACTTCAAAATTCGCTAATTTCTCATAGTATTGAATCAAACCCACATGATCGTCTGCAGCTTTGCCATCTATTTTCAATGCATGGAACATTTCCAAGACATCCGTAGACAGTGGCATTGGTACACCAATATCATGTCCTGCCTGAACAACATTCGTCAGATCTTTCATATTAATGTCGATACGCCCGCCTGCTACGAAGTTCCGCTCCAAGACTAAAGGGATTTTCGCGTCTAAAACAGTACTTCCTGCCAATCCGCCTCGGATGGCTTGGTACATTTTTTCGATATCCACTCCGGATTTCGATGCCAGAACTACTGCCTCAGACATCGCAGCAATCGTGACATTAACCAAAATTTGATTGGCAAGTTTGGTAGTCGATCCACTGCCGTGACCTCCTACATGCGTAACATCTGCTGCCATAGCTTGGAGTACGGGAAGGGCTTCATTTAAAGCTTGCTCTTCGCCACCTATCATGATGGACAAGGTTCCATCAATTGCTTTCGGCTCTCCGCCACTCACTGGTGCGTCCATAAACCGGACATTCACTTTTTTTAATTCCTCTGCACAAAAGATCGAATCTGCCGGCGATACAGAACTCATATCGATTACGATCGATCCAGGCTTAAGATGATTTACAATTCCATTTTCACCGAATAAAACGTTTTGGACGATAAAAGCATTCGGCAGCATTGTGATGACAATATCGCTTCCTTCAGCTGCCATCTCAGGTGAAACCGCTTCCATGGCCCCCGCATTTGCTACAACTTTTCTGGCATCTTCATTCAAATCAAATGCCTTCACTTCAAATCCTGCTTTTATAATATTAAAGACCATAGGACGCCCCATGATACCAAGCCCAATAAAACCAATCTTCATCTTATGTTGCCTCCTCTTTATTTGACAATTAGCGATTTCATTATACAATAAGTTTTCTGACTTGTATACATTATTTAACTCAATGAATACAGTTACCTAATTTGATAGATTCTCTTGTATACTGTTTAGTAACGAACGGAGGAGAAGTACAATGGAAATCACTTCACGTAGCGCGCAACTAATCGCATATGAAACAATCCGGGAAAAGATTATAAATGGAGCTTTTCCTGGCGGGATGAAATTAGTAGAAGTCCAACTGGCTGAAGAAATCGGAGTGAGCCGGACACCCATTCGAGAAGCGATCCGTCGTTTAGAACAGGAAGGTTTAATTAAGCGAAAAAAAGTGATCAAGCCAAGCGAAAAAGACTTGCGTCATATGTTCCAGATGCGTACATTAATTGAAAGTCATGCTGCAAAAATGGCTGCCACGTATATGTCTGAAAAACGCATTGTTCAATTGCGGTCAAGCATCCATTTGGCACAAAGGAGCAATACAGAAGGCACGGTGAAAGCTAATAAAGAATTCCACGATCTGATTGTTCAGGAATGCAGAAATCCGATTATGATTGAAACGGTCGATAAAATGCAATCGATTATTTACCTATTTAGCAAAACTGTAGTAGTGCATGAACGCCCATTATTACTTGAAGAGCATATGAAAATTTGCGATGCAATTGAGCAGCGCAAACCTGAATTAGCGAGCAGTTTAATGGAAGAGCATTTGAAAGCCGATCTGGAGTTTACACTTAACATCGTGGAGTGAATTGCATTTCGTTCAACGTCATTTATAACAAAAAAAGATAGGTATCCTCTACTGAAATTGATTAGAGAACATCCTATCTGATAATAGTGTGGACAGCTGTGCAGCATTTTATACGTCCTCACTAAAAAGCTCAGTCAACATTTATTGTTGACTGAGCTTCGTTATACTTTTACTTGTACAGGATCATGCCAAGGGTAGTTATTCGTCAAAACAGTTGCTAAGTCTTTACTTTGTTGCTTTCTCATTTTACGAATTTCAGCTCTTTGCGGCGCTGTCTCATGCAAGTATTTTTCCTCTTCTGTCTCTGGGATGACTTGTGGAACGGCCAATGGTTTTTTATCCTCATCCAATGCAACGAAGGTTAATAGAGAGGTAGCAGCTATTTTACAATCACCACTTGCCAAGTCTTCTGCGATGACCTTCACAAAAATCTCCATCGACGATTTCCCTGTCCACGTCACATAGGATTCAAAACAAACGGAATCTGAAGGACGAATCGGATGCAGAAAATCCACGGAATCCATGGAGGCCGTTACGCAGTCGGCCCTACTATGCCGAGCTGCTGAAATCGATGCGATTTGATCAATATCACTCATTAAACGACCACCGAACAATGTATTATGATTGTTGACATCATTGGGAAAGATTCTGCTCGTTCGAACGACTCTTGATTCCCGGCACTGCTTTTCACGTTTCATTCCAAATGAAGCCTCCCCTTGAAATACGCCAACCTATTAAATCTAAATTAGAATACATTCATAAACATTTTTATATTTGTGTATCAAATAAATATACCTAATGTTCACAAAATTGTCAAGGTTGATTTGTGAATCTACTTGCATCTACAGTTGTTCGTATCGGAGCTTTATCTTATTTCTGAATTCCCTGTAACAACGGAACGTCTTTTTCTTCTAACAGACCGACTTCAAGTAATCCCTTCAAAATTCCGTCTTCCGAACAAGATGCTGTCACGTGGTCTGCCACTTCTTTAAGCTCTGGAATCGCATTCTCCATCGCAATGCCTGTGCCGACTGTCTCGATCATTTGCATATCATTCAGTCCATCGCCAAATGCGTAGCTGTTCTCGATTGGAATATTCAAATGTTCCAGCATTTTTTGAATCCCGATCGCTTTAGACGCACCATTTGGGAGCATATCCACCGAGCATTCATCCCATCGAACAAAAGAATAATCATTAAATAGTTGCATATACTGCTCAGTTTCTTCAGGCTCGCAATAGATCTGAACTTGGTTGATGTCGGAATGCGAACAAATTTCCTTATCTACTGGAGGGTACGGGATTTTTAATCGAGTCGTACCTGCAGTGATCAGTGGATGTTCAGACGCATTCGTGACAAAATTATCAAATGTAGAGTATGTCAGTCCATGTCCTTTTTCATTGGCAAGCTCCGTTAACTTCTGCATATCTTCGCGCTTCATCGGGTTAGAAAAGATTTCTTTTCCACCAAACACAACATGCTGCCCATTCATCGATACATATGAATCAAATGAAAGCTCATCTAGCAGCCATTCGAACATCAACGGCGCTCTCCCCGTACAAATGACCGTGTGTATCCCTTTATTCTGCAAAGCTTTCAACGCTAACTTTGTTGAGTCTAAAATCGTTTTATCATGACTCATCAAAGTTCCATCTAAATCAAAAAACACAATTTTATTATTCACTTGCACTTGTCTCCTTTCTTATACAGGCCGAACAGTAATTTCATTCACATTGACGTACTCAGGTTGTTTCACTGCATAAACGACTGCTTTGGCAATATCTTCTGCTTCTAATTTTTTTCTATCCGTCATACTAGAGCTTAGACGGGTATCGACCATGCCCGGGGAAATATTCGTCACACGTACTCCTGTCCGTGCAAGTTCTTTTTCAAGCCCTGTTGAAATTGCTCTCACTGCAAATTTCGTAGCACTATATACAGTACTTTTCTTCGTCGCTTCAAAGCCCGAAACGGATGCAATATTGATAATATGGCCACTTGACCGCTCTACCATGCCTGGCAAAACAGAGTCAATTCCATACAGCACACCCTTAATATTGACATCAATCATACGCTCCCATTGCTCTACTTCTCTGTTACGTACGGTAGCAGATAGCATCTGACCAGCATTATTGACATAAATATCTATGGAACCAAATGCTTCGTTCGCACGCTTTGCCAGTTCCTTTACCTCTGATTCATTCGCGATGTCTGTCGGAACGGCCAGTGCCTGACCTTGATTCGTACTATTTATCTCTTTCGCCACAGCTTTCAATTGCTCCTCGCGACGTGCAGCTAATACTACATTCGCTCCTTCTTTTGCCAACTCTTTGGCGATTGCAGCACCAATCCCTCCACTCGCTCCTGTAACGATTGCTGTTTTACCTGCTAATGAATGGATATCTTTTGCCATTTAGACTCTCTCCCTTCGCCATGCTACAATTAGTCTAACAATTTGCTGGTAGATATGCTTTGAAGTTGCTTGCCAACTGATTATAAATTTTAGAATAGGGAGTGAATTTATGCTGAATACACAATTTATGAAAGCGATGCGGTTAAAACGGGACATCGTTCCCTCGTTTAACTCATATCCTTTTGATTTACCAAGTATTCGGACGCTGGATGAACTGGATTTTCATCGGAACGTGACATTTTTTGTCGGAGAGAATGGCATGGGAAAATCAACGTTACTAGAAGCAGCGGCTGTAGCTGCAGGGTTTAATCCTGAAGGCGGATCTTTAAACTTCAACTTTTCCACCTATGATTCACATTCTGTATTAGAGGAATATATAACATTGATTAAAGGCGTAATCCGTCCAACTGATGGTTTTTTTCTGCGTGCCGAAACGTTTTATAACCTCGCAACAACGATTGAAGAATTGGATAACGCACCAGGAAACAGCCCTCGGATTATAGATGGCTACGGAGGCGTATCTTTGCATGAACAATCTCACGGCGAATCTTTTTGGTCTACATTCATTCATCGCTTCAGAGGAAATGGTATTTACTTATTGGACGAGCCGGAAGCTGCACTTTCACCGTTGCGACAACTTTCCATGCTAAGTCGAATTCATGACTTGGTCGGAGAAGGCTCCCAATTCATCATCGCCACACACTCACCTATCCTGTTATCCTACCCCGATGCAAAAATTGTAGAATTCACTGATGAAGGTGCTCAGGAAACGACTCTTGAAGAAACTAGCCATTATCGAATCATGAAGCAGTTCTTTGATGATAAAGACCGTATGTTGCATCATTTGCTAAAATGACAGTTACCGTATGAAATATGTAAAACAAGCGATTATTTCCGGGGAAATAATCGCTTGTTGTCTTTATTCTTTATCTCGGTCTGCCTTTACTTGCTCTCTTGCCTCTTTCTTTATTTCCTCAACTTGTTTTTCAGCTTCTTTTGCTGCATCATTTGCCACTTCAGATGGTTTTTTATTGTTTTCATCTTGATTACCGGGTTGATCCGCATAACTTTTCGTCATTATCTGCACTCCCATTCCTATTTTGAATGTATTATTCCCCTATCGGCCGGAATCAAACCTTATATCAGTTATGTCCCGACATAATTGTTTCCGATTTTTGGGGATTTGTTCGACAAGCTCTCCTAAAAATCTCACATAAAATGACAGCGAGTTTCGTGCTACAATAAAGGTAGAAAATAAGAAAGGCGGATTAGTCTTGTCTAAAAAATTGTTGACCTATTTGATCATGCTCGCAGTTGGCTTTACATTTCTAATTTTAGCGATCATTCTCGATCTTCCTGAAAAGGTAAAGTGGCTATTTTTAGGTATTGCGGTCGTCTTGAATGTAACAAGTGCGATTGCTGCAATGAAAATTGGCTTAAGAGAAATGAAACCTACTAAATAATGCGCTGGATATAATCTTTTCAATTATAAAGGCGTCCTGTTCATCGCATACGAATGCAACGAACAAGACGCCCCTATTAGTTTCCGCAACTCGGCTCTATTGCTAGATAACAAGCCGTTTCTCTACGTAAGATTTCACAGCATCCGCTGAATACAAATCTCGTTTGGGTAATATGTACGCGCTGACCGTACTCGTGTAAATATAAAAGTAATTCGCATCTTCTATGATGCTCTTAACACCTGTCTTAACACCTGCCCACTGGACATTCGTTTCACCTGTAGATGTAGTATCCGTCATTCCTGATTTATTCATCTTCATAAAATGCTTACCGACAAGGCCCTCATTCTTCCCCTCTTTCAACATTTTCCGAACTTGCCTTGTGATGTGAAAGTAAAAATACTTCGGATATACGATCACCCAGGCAATAGCCGTTACCGTAAATGTAGCAAATAGCGGTCCCCGTGCCATATCTGTAAATACGGATAAAAAATAGGCGAAGAGTAGAAAAATCAAAGGCGATATGTAGCGTTGCCACTGCAATGAATTTTTTCCCACTTTAGAATTCTTAACATGATATAAATTAAAAGCAACGACATCTTCTTCTGTTAACTCATACTGAATCTCCATTTGTTCCTCCTGCCAAGTGTGCTGTACAATTCAACAGCGAACAACTTTTCCCTTCAACATCAATGATAGTCAGTGACGTATTGTCGATCGTTACCGCATATCGGTCATCCTCAAGCAAAGTGACAATCATCCGTTTAATAAAACTTCCGTGACTTACAACGAGAATTCGTTTATCCGGGTTCATATGAATCTGCTCTTCTACAAACTCCATACCTCTAGCAACTACACTATCCGCAGTTTCGAACTGCATATTCAGTTCACGCCAATCGGGACCCCATTTCTGCACACGTTCTTGTTCTGTCGTACCTTCGATTAGACCACTGCTTCTTTCTCGCACACGGTCATCTTCCACCACTTTCACATTCGGCATACGAGCAGCGAGAATCTCTGCTGTATGTTTTGCACGATTCATAGGACTCGTGACAATAACATCCCAGTGTTCTCCTTCAAGTCGAGTCGCCAATTTTTCAGCGGCCTGGACACCTTCATCATTCAACGGAATATTCGAGCTCCCCTGAACACGGCCTTCCTTATTCCAAGCTGTCTGTCCATGACGTACAAATCCAATAATCGTCAATGCAATCTCCCCCAACACATCGTCATACATTCGCCTTAAAAGCAGGCGTTCGCTTGATCCATAGATAATTCAGTACAA
The DNA here is from genome assembly GCF_019748715.1 of Sporosarcina aquimarina. Lineage (GTDB taxonomy): Bacteria > Bacillota > Bacilli > Bacillales_A > Planococcaceae > Sporosarcina > Sporosarcina newyorkensis. The sequence goes on from NZ_JACLBZ010000031.1 coordinate 37,272, forward strand.
CACCGAGGAACAATACAAATGCGCCAAAGTAAAAAGGATAATCGACATTAACATCAAATAATGCACCACCAATAATAGGTCCAAATACATTACCGATGCTGGTAAACATCGAATTCATCCCACCGACAAAGCCTTGCTCATTCCCGGCAATTTTTGATAAATACGAGGTTGCAGCCGGACGAATCAAATCAAATCCTACAAAAATGATAATCGTCACAAGCAACACCATAAAATAACCCCTAACGAATGTAGCTAAAAACACGAGCAATGCCGAAAAAACAAGACAGAAGAAAATCAGCCGTTTTTCCCCTATCATCCTGGAAAGCTTATCGAACAGCAATACTTGTGCAAGTGCCCCTACGATACCACTGCCCGTAATAATAATCGCTATATCTGTTGGTGTAAAACCAAATTTATGATCGACAAACAAACTGAAAATCGATTCAAATGAAGCCAGTCCAAATGACAAAATAAAGATAATTACAAACACGATAAAGTACTGGCGCGCAAATATCCGCTTCAATCCTGGCTTGCTTTCATCTTCCGCCACAGCTTCTTGATAACGAGCAGGCTCACGCAGCATGATCAATGAAAATACAGCCGCGAACAATGCAAGACCTCCTGCGAAAAAGAAAGGAACCCGAGTACCGAATCCTGCCAAAAAACCACCTATTCCAGGTCCGATGATAAAACCTGTAGAGATGGCAGCAGACATAAAACCTAACGCCTTTGACCGTGTTTCCATCGTCGTGATATCCGCGATGAAGGCTGTAACTGCCGGCATAATAAACGCGGCACTCACTCCACCTAAAATCCGTGATATGAATAATACCGGCAAAGTTTGTCCGATCCCAAATAAAAATTCAGATGCACTAAAAATGACCAAGCCGATGACAATCATCTTTTTTCTTCCGACTGTATCAACCCATCTTCCTGAAAAAGGCGACACGAGCAACTGTGCCATCGCAAAAATGGCGACCATGTATCCGACCACTGTACCCGATATATGCAGTTCATTCATCAATGTCGGCATAACAGGTATTACGAGACCAATCCCTAAAAAAGCAATTAGCAAATTGGACAACAACAGTATTAATGTAATGGATTCCTTCTTCATGTTCTCTCACCCGCAATCAGTCTAAGTTGATATTTCTTCATCATAGCAAGCCGTGAGGAAACTTACAAGAAGAAGAGAAGTGCATTCCCAATTATCCCTCTACTCAGTTTGCACACCTTGACTGACGAGAGATTGTAAAAGTACACATTATTATCAAAACAAAAAAAGCGGAGTCCGATTTCAAAGGACACCGCGTATTTTCAAGGCAACTCTAACGATTCTTCCAGCTCACTGCAAGACCCAGTCCAATCGCCGTACATCCCGTAAGGACAGCGATGGGCATTGACCTCATGAAGTAAGCGTCGAATGTATAGCTGTCTAAAGATATTACTGCAAATGAAATGAGCAGGATGAGAAAAGCAACTAGCAAAATCCATTGGACAATTTGCTGAAATTCGAATTTCATATTCTTCATCCTTTCATTACGCTTACTCTCTACTCTTCTTCCAATCTTCATTAAGCATACTATAGACAATTATATCATGATAATGATCATAGAGAAATTCAGCATCACGAAGAACTCCTTCTTCAATAAATCCAAGACGTTCGGGGATTGCCCTACTCTTTTCATTTCCCGTACCGCATCTGATTTCCACGCGGTGCAATTCGTACTCGTCAAATGCATAGTCCAGCAACGACCTGACGACCTCTGTCATGATGCCGTTCCCTTGATAAGGTTCTGCCAGCCAATAGCCGATACTCGTCTGTTTATTAGCTTGGCTCACCGAATGAAACCCTGCCATCCCAGCCAGATTTCCGTTAAAGAGAATGCCAGCCTGAAAGCCATCCTCCGCAGCAAATTGTTCCAGCCATGCTGAAATAATTGGGCCGTACTGTTCAGGTTCTATCATGGAATCTACCCACGGCAGCCATTGACGTAAGTTCCCTCTGGAATCGTCCACGAGATCATATAGCTCATTCGCATCTCGTTGCCCTAGCAATTTCAATGAAATTTGATCCGTCACTTTAAGCATAAACATATTATATCTCTCCATTCATCTGTATTGAACTCACGGCAGGATTGTGAAGGCTCCTATGTAACTTGTATGGTTCTAATGGTACGTTTGCATAAAAAGAAAGTCAATATGGATTTTTTTGAAGAGTCGGACACCAATCCAAAATGCAAGTCACCTGTCGTTTCATGCAAGACACCTATATTGCATTGTTCCGTCTCTAATGAAATGGTACGATTCATCCAAGATGATAACGATGAGGTGGTAACCATACGGCTAAAAATAAATGAATCACACGAATTTAGAGATGTTGAAATTATGATTAATTGCCCCGAAGTTGATGAGCGTCTTTCCCGCTTGATTCAACAGATTAATCAAATGATGTTCTCGATTCATGGCAAAAAGGATGGCAATACGTACCCAATAATTTCAGATGAACTGCTTTATATTGAGTCAGTAAATGATACGACTTTCCTATACACCGACCGTGAGGTCTTTGAAAGTGACAAAAAATTATATGAGTTCGAGGAACAGCTAGTAAATACCCGTTTCTTAAGAATCAGCAAAAACTTTATCGTGAATACTTCCAAGATTGAAAACGTGAAAGCTCTCATAAATGGACGGTTTGAGGCCTCCTTATCGAACGGTGAAAAAGTGATTGTCAATCGTCATTATGTAAAATCATTTCGAAAACATTTTCTAGGGTGAGGTGAATAACTTGAATCGTACAATTATCTATATTAGTGCTACCTGCTTTGCATTTACTTTTAGCTCTATATTTTATTACCTATTTCGGATGTTCAATATTTTCCCGCCATTAACTGAAAGGATGACCGCCTATCTATTTATAATCTCCACCATGATCACCTTGTTAATTTTCTTATCCCATCAATTACCGGTAGAGCAGCCCTGGCTTATTCATTTAATTGAACTAGGCTGTGTCATAGTCGTTCTACTTATAGCAGGAGCTGCATTTAAGGTGTACCCTTTTCACTCGTTCTATATTGTAACGGTTATCGTATGCGGTCTATTAGCATATGCCTTCGTCAACACCATGATTTATATGAATAATAAGGGAGCAGAGCGAGAGATCAATAAAGTGATTTCGAATACGAGGAGTGATGCAAATGCTTAAAATTATAGAAGTTAACGGGTTACAAAAATCTTATGGTTCTGTCCATGCTGTCCAAGATATTAGTTTCTATGTAGAGAAAGGAAGTCTCTTTTCATTTTTAGGAACAAACGGTGCAGGTAAATCCACTACCATTTCAATAATTTTAACACTCTTGCAACATGATACAGGAGATGTGAAAGTAAATGGCTTAACAGTTGGGAAAGATGATGAATCAATACGCAAAGAGATTGGTGTTGTTTTTCAAGACAGTTTATTGGATCCACTTCTGACAGTGCGAGAGAATTTAGACCTTCGAGCTCGATTTTACAGAATGTCAAAATACGAAAGAGGAGCAGCTATTGGGAGAGTAGCGGAGATTGTTGATATAACTGCTATTTTGGAACGCCGGTACGGTAAATTATCTGGCGGACAAAAAAGAAGAGTGGATATTGCCAGAGCCCTTCTCCATCAGCCAAAGATCTTATTGCTCGATGAACCTACTACCGGTCTGGACCCCCAGAATCGAAAACAGATTTGGAATACGATCTTACAACTGCAACGCGATACAGGAATGACAGTTTTTTTAACGACTCATTATATTGAAGAAGCCGCTAATTCTGATTTTGTTGTTGTAATGAAAGAAGGAAGGATTATCGCGAGAGGAACGCCAAATCAACTGAAAACTGACTATTCTGCTGATAGACTGGTTATCACAGCTGCAAACCATTCGCAGTTTCGCAATCAACTACAGGCAGATCAACTGGAATTTCGTGAAGAAAATGCCTCATACATTCTGAACTTGCAAAGAACGACCGATGCAATTCCACTTTTAGCAAAGTACCAAGATGACATTACTTCCTTTGAAGTAATGAAATCTAGTCTAGACGATGTATTCATCCAAATTCATAACGGAAAGGATGGGTCGTCTGATGCTGGCATTTGCTAGACGTAACTTACTAGTTTATTTCCGCGATAAGGCTGCATTGTTTTTTTCACTGCTTGCCGTTTTCATCCTGATTGCTCTGTATGTATTCTTTCTTGGCGATTTAATGGCAGAAGGTTTGCCCGATTTCCCGGCTAAAAGTTGGCTTCTCACATCATGGATTCTGGCCGGAATTTTAGCAGTAACTTCAGTGACCACGACGCTAGGCGCGTTTGGTGTTATGGTGGAGGATCGCTCGACACACACTTACTTAGACTTTTACGCTTCTCCGATCAAACGGTCCTCTCTATTTGCCGGCTATGTCATGAGTTCCATCTTCATTGGTTTCCTTATGTGTTTGGTCGTACTCTTTATAGCAAATGTTTTTCTATTTTTCTCAGGTGGAGAATTATTAGCTTTCACTCAGCTTCTAAAAATCATCGGGGTCAGCCTATTATCCGTATTGGCGAGCGGTTCTATGATTTTACTTCTAGTTTCTTTCTTTACAACATCCAATGCGTTTGCCGCTGCAAGTACGGTAATCGGGACATTACTTGGATTTCTGGCTGGAATTTATATACCTATTGGAAATTTGCCCGCTTACTTGCAAACCATCATAAAATTTTTTCCTACTTCCCATTCAGCGGCCTTATTTCGTCAATTGCTAATGGACCGGCCGCTTCAGGAAGCCTTCTCAAACGCACCGATCGCAGTCATAGAAGACTTTCAATTGAATATGGGCGTTTTTTTCGAAATAAATGGAAGTTCTAGTTCACTCTTATTCAGTGTACTTTATTTACTGGGAACGGCATTCGTATTCTCCTTTCTATTCCTGACCGTCATGAGGTGGAAAAGAACCTAGCCCTTTTACTATCGTTATAATCATCTTCATAAATTCTTCATAAAAACCTTTACCTTTTCTTCAGGTTGATCATGCATAATTGAAGTCAGTTACTTTACTGAATAGGACGGGGGGGCCATGTGAAAAAATTACTGTTGGTCTTCATTTTAATAGGTGGAATTTATTTCACCTTTTCGAAATGGGACGACCATCAACTAGTGCAGGAAAATTGGAGTGTGTCCGCTAAAGCAATGATTTTGCTGGACGCAGAGACAGATAAGGTCTTATATAAGAATAATAGTTCCGAACCTTTACCTATTGCCAGCATGACGAAGCTTATGACGCAATACATTGTCTTAAATTCAATAAAAAGTGGTGCACTGTCTTGGGATACTGTATATCAACCGAGCGCATCTGTACTGAATATGAATGCATTAACGAGTGCATCTAAAATCGGTATGACGGCTGATCAGACCTATACTGTCCGTGAGCTATTCACAGCGATGAGTGTCATTTCAGCGAACGATGCCGCCATCGCATTAGCCGAGCTGGTGGGCGGAACAGAAGATCAATTTGTATCTATTATGAATAAGCAAGCTAACGCCTTGAAACTAAAAAACACGTCTTTTTATAATTCATCTGGACTAGACGGCAGCTATTTAGGCCGCAGTGAAGACGAAACCAATTTAGCGTCTGCTTATGATGTGGCATTGCTAGCGCAAAAATTGATTAAGAAACATCCGGAAATATTAGAGTTTACCAAGATGCAAAGCTTTACCTCAAAACAAAATGTAAAAATGTGGAACACGAACTTACTGCTGTCTGGTATGCCACTTCAAATGGCAGGAATAGATGGTTTGAAGACGGGTTATACCGACGCTGCTGGTTCTTGTTTTGCAGGCACTGGTGTGTTTAATGGAAAGCGTGTCATTTCCGTAGTGATAGGTGTGGAGGATGTAGATGGTGACAGCTCAGAACCCCGGTTCACCTTGACTCGTGAGCTGATTGAACGTTTTACAAACTAACTAATTTAAAAATAAAGCAGACCTTTCAACTCAGGTCTGCTTTATCTTTATTCATCTCGAATATCCAACCCCATCATCGCTGCAAACTGTACGGCTTGCCGGACAGAAACGATGCATCCTTCCAAGTCTTTCATCGACACGGTCATACTTTCGAATTCTGAGCTTCTCAGTTCCACTCCTTTTAAAGAGGTTTCATCAAAACTTGCACTGTCAAGATTACACATTGAAAACTTCGTTTGCTTCAGTTTGCAGTCGAAAAAATCCGCATCTTTAAGCTGGCACTGTTCAAAAAGCACGCGTTCCCACTTCGCATGGACGAACGCCGAGAGATTGCCGATACATTGCTCGAATAAAACGTCAGTAAAGCGAGCATCCGCAAAGTTTACGCCAAGCATCTTGCAATTGTGGAAACTGGCACGGTGTATACTAACCCCTCTTAAATCCGCATTAGAAAAGTCACAGTTCTCAAATCGGACATCGGTAATGAATAAATCCGGTAGGGACGCATGTTGAAAACTTGAGTTTTTAACGAGCATATTTGTTAATTGAGCTCGTTCCACCATCTCTCCATCAAACCTCGAATCAAGTACGACGCAATTTTGAAGGTAAGGATCCTCTTCTAGCCATACATCTTGAAACGTTGCCGGAGTTAATTGTTCCGACACTTTCGGTTGGTTAAGTTTCATTTGAATTCCACCTCTCCTTGAGAGCCCTAAGAAGCATTGCCCTCTATGAAATGGTACCATAAAAAAAAGGAGTGAAGTATATGAAGATCAATGACCAAGCACGCGAGGAATTATGGACGCAAGTCGGCCATTTAACAGATGAAGACATTAATCGAAAACCTTCAGATAACGAGTGGTCCATAAAACAAGTGCTTGAACATCTTTATCTTATGGAAAGCGGCGTCATCAAAACTATACAAGCACAGCTTACCTCAGGCGAGCAAAAGGACGTAGCCGACAAACCGATTGAGCTGACAGTCAATCGATCGACGAAAGTACAAGCTCCAGAATTTGCAACTGCTACAGAAGAATCCGCAACACTGGAAGAATTAAAAGCCAAACTCAACGCAACTCACTCGACCTTACGGGAATTTGCTGAGAGTACATCTGATGCGCAATTAGAGGAAAAATCCTACCCTCACCCTGTATTCGGTGAGATGAATCTAAAACAATGGATTCCGTTCATCGGCTATCACGAATTGCGTCATATTGATCAAATTAAAGAAGTAAAACAAAAATTAGGTTTATAAATAAAATGGAGCGGCAGATCAAATACCATCTGCCGCTCCGTTTTTCATTGGAGGGGATTGGGATTGGGTTTCGTTCGGTCTAACGATGGTTTGGTGCGGGCCGACGCGGCTTTGGTTCGCTTCGACATGACTTTGGTGCGTTCAGACGCAGCTTTGGTTCGCTTTAACATGACTTTGGTGCGCTCAGACGCGGCTTTGGTTCGCTTCGACTTGACTTTGGTGCGCTCATGCGTATCCTACACCTCACTTAATAAAAAAAGTCCTCTAGCGATGTTTCGCTAGAGGACTTGCTAATCATTATTCACATTCGTGCAGCTTGCATTTCCTTAAATTCCTTCTCCGAACACAACACAAAATGTTCAGGAGCAATTTCGCGGAATTCTACCTTTTCATCCGGGCCATACTGATGATCTTTCGGATTATAAGGATGGCGTACACGAGAACGCTCATAGATTGGGTCAGGAAGAGGAATCGCAGACAGTAATGATTTCGTATAAGCGTGCATCGGATTGCGATACAATTCATCTGCTGGTGCCATTTCCACTAACTTACCGAAATACATGACGCCAATCCGATCTGAAATGTATTTAACCATCGACAAATCATGGGCAATAAACAAATACGTCAAGCCTTTTTCTTCCTGAAGTTCCTTCAGCAAGTTGACTACTTGCGCTTGAATGGACACATCTAGAGCAGAGATGGGCTCATCGGCAATGATGAATTCCGGATCCACTGCCAGTGCACGTGCAATCCCGATCCGTTGCCGTTGCCCCCCCGAGAATTCATGGGGATAGCGTTCGGCGTGTTCCCTATTCAATCCGACCGTTTCCAGAAGTTCGATAACTCGTTCTTTACGTTCTTTTTTTGTTTTCACTAAACCGTGTATATCCAAACCTTCTGCAATGATATCCAATACTTTCATCCGTGGATTCAATGATGCGTACGGATCTTGGAAAATCATCTGCATTTTTCGGTTTAATGTTTGGTTTTCAGACTGACTTTTTGGCGCATGAACATCCAGGCCATCATAAAGCACTTGACCTGCAGTTGCATCGTACAACCGTATCATCGTACGGCCTGTTGTCGATTTACCACAGCCTGACTCTCCTACCAGCCCGAAAGTTTCCCCGCGTTTGATAGAGAAACTAATATCATCGATCGCCCGGACTTCGGATGACTTGCCCACATTGAAATATTGCTTTAAATTTTTCACTTCAATTAAATGCTCCGCCATTATGCGTTCCCCCCTGTCTGTTCGACATAGTATCGGCTACCCGGGAAAGTTTTCATCCGCTCGATAATGACAGCTGGCGGTTCCACTTCAGGTGCTTGCGGATGTAAAAGCCATGTTGCCGCGTAATGCGTGTCACTCACTTTAAAAAATGGCGGCTGGCGTTCCATGTCAATCTTCATTGCATACTCGCTACGCAACGCGAAAGCATCCCCTTTTGGAGGATTTAATAAATCTGGAGGGGTACCTGGAATGGCATAAAGCTTTTGATCCGCCAAATCCATGGATGGCATTGAACTGAGCAATCCCCATGTGTATGGATGCTGTGGATTATAGAATATTTCATCTACGGTTCCGATCTCCACAATCTTTCCTCCGTACATGACTGCCACCCGATCTGCCACGTTCGCCACAACACCTAAATCATGGGTAATGAAAATGATGGATGTATCGATTTTCTTCTGGATTTCTTTCATCAGTTCTAGAATTTGCGCTTGAATCGTAACATCCAGAGCTGTCGTTGGTTCATCGGCAATTAATATCTTCGGGTTACAGGCGAGCGCAATCGCAATGACGATACGCTGACGCTGCCCTCCTGAAAATTGGTGTGGATACATTTTATAGCGACTTTCAGCATTCGGAATCCCAACAAGGTTCAATAAATTAATGGTTTGCTCCAATGCTTTAGATTTACTCAATTTCTGGTGCTTCAATATAGGCTCCATGATTTGCTTTCCGATCGTCATCGTTGGATTCAACGATGTCATCGGGTCTTGGAAAATCATCGAGATATCTTTCCCGCGAATCTTTTGCATCGTTTTTTCTGAAACCTTGGTCAAATCTTTTCCTTCAAACAAGATTTCCCCATTTTTATATTCAGCACTCGACTGAGGTAGCAAACGCATAATAGACTTTGTCGTGACAGATTTTCCCGATCCCGACTCGCCCACTATCGCAAGCGTCTCCCCTTTAATCAAATCAAAATTCACGCCCCGGATTGCTTTCACTTCACCTGCAAATGTATGGAAGGAAAGCTCGAGGTCTTTCACTTGTAGAATCTTAGTCAACTTGCTCTCCTCCTCTTAATCTTTCATCTTCGGATCTAGTGCATCACGCAATCCGTCACCAATCAAGTTAAAGGCAATCATTAAAATACTGATGACAAGTGCTGGGAATAATAACATATACGGTTGGTGTTCCATCACTTTATAGCCATCATTGATCAACGTACCTAATGAAGCATCTGGCGCCTGAAGACCGATCCCAATGAAACTTAGGAAAGCTTCAAAGAAAATTGCATTCGGAATCGTGAACATTGTATTGATGATGATGATCCCTAGCATATTCGGTAACAGGTGCTTCGTAATAATCTTACCGTCTTTTGAACCTAGTGTTCGTGATGCGAGTACGAATTCCTGTGATTTATATTTCAAGGTTTGAGCTCGTACAATACGTGACATCCCAATCCATCCGGTTATGGAAATCGCGATAATAATCGCCATAATCCCCGGATCCATAATCATAATCATTAAAATGACAACGACTAGAGTAGGTATACCAATCAATATCTCGACAATCCGCTGCATAATATCATCCGTCCGACCGCCGTAGTATCCGGAGATCCCACCATATGCTACACCAATCACCATATCAATGGCTGCTGCAACAAATGCGATGAACAAGGATACTTGAGTACCTAACCAGAGACGTGTAAACAAATCACGGCCAAGTCCATCGGTGCCAAACCAATAATATTCATCGACTTTCTTCATCTCATACAAATCAACCTTTTTTCCAGCTAAATTCCCGACGCCATCGAAAATACCCATTTTTTCAATACCAGGAATCTTAGGAGGTAAATTGGCGTGCCGCAAGTTTTGCGCATCCCCGGCATGTCCATTCAAATGCGGGCCAATCAGCGCCAAAATGAGGAACAGTAAAAGCACTACTACACTGACGACCGCCGCTTTATTTTTCCGAAGACGTAGCCAGGCATCTTGCCAAAAGCTTAAACTCGGTTTTTCTATACGTTCTGCTTGATCACTATCGATTGTAATCCGTTCAAATTCTTCTTGAGGCAGTTGTTCGTGTTCGAATTCATTGCGCATTATCCCTTACCTCCAGACAAGCGGATACGAGGGTCAATGACACCATATAAAATATCCACGATAAAAATGATAAAGATGAGGAATGCTGAGAATAGCAAAGTCGTACCCATGATTGTGGCATGGTCATTTACCATGATGGAGGATACAAATTGTTCTCCGATTCCCGGAATTGCAAAAATTTGTTCTACGACAAGCGAACCGGTAACCAATCCTGCAGCCAATGGTCCAAGAACCGTAATCAAAGGGATCAGCGCATTACGGAATGCATGCTTAAATGCAATCTCGAAACCATTTGCTCCTTTTGCTTTGGCCAATGTAATATAGTCCGAACTTAACACTTCAATCATCTCAGTCCGAATGAAACGCGCGGATAGGGCAAGAGGCCCCATAGCGAGTGCAAGCGATGGCAGGACACTTGATTTCCAACCGTCATTCCACAGACCGACCGGTAATAGATGCCATTGAGAAGCAATCCAATACTGCAACAAAGACGCGAAAACAAATGATGGAATGGAGATACCGAGTATCGCAAAAAAGGTGCTTCCGTAATCCCAAAATGTATTTTGCTTCAATGCAGCAAGCATACCTAACAGGATTCCGACGAGAGTCCCAAAGACCATCGCTTGCGCTCCCAAGATTAATGAAGGTTTGATTCGTGATGCCAATAAATCATTGACACTTTTTCCTTTAAACGCAAAAGAAGTTCCCAAATCACCTTTCGCTAGATTTTTCATATAAATTGCGTATTGTACAGGCTTCGGCTTATCGATCCCATATTTTTTTTCAACTATTGCTCTTTGTGTTTCGTTCAACTTACTATACGAAGCAATCGGGGAACCTGGTAATGATTGCATCAGGAAAAAAGAGACTGTCGCAATCAAAAACAGGGTAATGAACATATATACAATGCGCTTTCCAATATATTTAACCACTTTACGTTACACCTCCAGGGTTTGATACAATATAGGCAACAAAATATTCGGTGTATTCGCAATAAAAAGTGCCTTAGAAATTTTGAAATTATTTGACCTTACTAAAAAGAGAGTATATGGTATAAAAATTCTCCCATATACTCTCCCCTATGAAATTAACACAGCTTATTTCTTGCCTGAAACATAAGCCCATTTATAGCTATAATCCGCTCCAAATGGATGTCTTACTAAACCTTTATAGTATGGCTTTTGTAAAATAACCAAACTCCGTTGGTAAATTGGAGCAATGGCTGCGTCATCTTCAAGTAAGATTTTCTCAGCTTTTGCGAACGCTTCATAACGTTCAGCCGGCTTCACTGCCAATTCGCCTTTTGTATCCTCAATCAACTTATCGTATTCAGAGTTCGAATAAGACATTAAGTTGTTTGGTCCGTCAGTTACAAAAAGATCTAGGAACGAAATCGGGTCTTGGAAATCAGGGCCCCATCCAGATACTTGGATGTCGTAATCTTGGTTCGTATCCAAATCTAGACGTACAGAGAAAGGAACTTCTTTCAATGAAATCGAAAGACCTTCTAGGTTACCTTCCAATTGAGACTTGAAGTACTCATCCATTTTCTTAGAAAGCTCAGTGTCTCCACCTAGGATTTCTAATTTAAGAGAATCCACGCCTAGCTCTTCCAATCCTTTTTTCCAGTGTTCTTGTGCTTCTTCCACATTATATACCAAGTGGTCTCCGCTCAAATCACGGAAATCTTTCTCATTTTCATCAAATGCAAAATCAGTAGGTACTAAGAAGTTTGCAGGTGTTGAACCATCAGCTATAACTATATCCGCCATGTCATTTTTTTCAAAAGCTTTCGCAATGGCTTTACGGATATTTTCGTTCGCAAGTGGCGTTTTTTCTCCACCACGTTCTTGGTTAAACTTGAAGTAGAAAACAGAAGTTTCAGGTTCGATTACCGCTTCTTTATCATCACGGTATTGCATAGCCAAATCACCGGTAACTCTAGCCCAATCCAACTTGTTATCTTGATAAAGCTTAACTGCAGTAGCAGAATCTTTTACAACGTTTACATGAATTTCATCAAGCTTTACGTTTTCTGCATCCCAATAGTGTTCGTTTTTCTTGTACGTCCAGCTATCGCCCGTTCCATCCCAATCAGTTAAAATGAATGGACCGTTATATAGGAGACCGTCTGAATTTGTTGCATAAGCATCGCCTTTAGACGTTACGAATTCTTCTTTTTGTGGATAAAAAGTTCCAAAAGACATAAGGGATAAGAAATAAGGTACCGGACGTTCAAGTGTTACTTCAAACGTCTTTTCGTCTATAGCTTTTACCCCCAGCTCAGACACTTCCATCTTTTCTTCAGAGATTTCTGTCGCATTTTTGATTACGCCAGACATCATGAATGGTCCGTAAGGTGAACCAGTCGCAGGATCGATCGCACGCTGCCATGCAAATACGAAGTCTTCTGCTGTAACAGGAGTGTCATCTGACCATTTCGCATCGCGAAGCTTGAATGTGTAAGTTAATCCATCTTCACTTACCTCCGCCTCTTCAGCAGCCATTGCCGGTTCCGCAATGTTTTCTTGGTTCAAACGGTATAGACCTTCATTGACGTTGTTCAACACATTGAAGCCTACTTGGTCTTCAACGATCGCAGAATCAACAGAAGGAATCGCATTTCGTTCCTCCAAGTATAATACTTGTTCAGCATCCGGCTCTCCGTCTTCTTCTGCTGGATTTTCAGTTGCCTGATCATCCTCCTTGTCCTTATCTGCCGCAGGCTTGTCTTCTTCTTTCGAACCGCCGCATGCAGCTAGGAACATACTGAGCACTAACGTCAGCGCCATAAGTAAAAGCCACTTTTTACTCTTCAAATCATTGACCTCCCCTTTGAAATAGTTTGAAGAACTAGCTTATTCATTATACAAGAAAAATTTATAGATGTAAACGCTATCAACTAAATTTTCTTAATTTTAATAGTACTGCATGTTGTCTGTACACTTCCAGTCCTGCTTCTAGTATGATAGATGGTAGTCATTAATTCTATTATGAAAAGAAGGATTTATATGAAATCAAATATTATTATTTTTTCTATTTCTCAAGTTGTAATACTCATTTTTATATGGCTCATTTATGGTCAGTGGTCTTTACTAGGCTATATTAATGTTTCATTTTTTGTAAGTGGATTATTGTTGTTAATAGGTGGGATAGTTTTTATTATCCGTACAGGATCCTTTGACTTTTTCATGAAAAGCATGCAGAAGGTTCTAGCACGAAAAGGACAGCGAGAGGCGCTTGAATCGATGCGTGTTCCATCCGAAGCCATGTCAGTTCGTTCTGCTTGGTTTTTCATGGCAGGACTTCCCTCTTTTGTATTAATGCTTCTAGCCTTGGTACTTTACTATTTATAAACCGACAAAAAAGCGTCTCCATGACGTGCACCCCAAAAGTTAGAGTTCAAAATCTAACTTTTGGGGTGTTTTATTATGGCTAAGTATAGTAATGAAT
>NZ_JACLBZ010000032.1 GCF_019748715.1 Sporosarcina aquimarina
CGGGCCCATCTCACAGTGACAGCCGAAACCGTCTTTCAACATCTCTTCATGCGAAGAAATGGATTATTCGGTATTAGCCCCGGTTTCCCGGAGTTATCCCCATCTGTAAGGTAGGTTGCCCACGTGTTACTCACCCGTCCGCCGCTAATCTTTAGGAGCAAGCTCCCAAAGATTCGCTCGACTTGCATGTATTAGGCACGCCGCCAGCGTTCGTCCTGAGCCAGGATCAAACTCTCCATAAAAGAGAAATTCGAGTTAGCTCGATTTCTTGCTGGCATCATTTAAGATACTCATTTTGTTTATGTCACCGGCAGAGCCGATGCACAAACGTATAATTC
>NZ_JACLBZ010000033.1 GCF_019748715.1 Sporosarcina aquimarina
ATGGTCATCATAGTGAGTGGCTTTTTTGTGTTTTTATATAATTAAAATAAATTAGTAAAAAGGCTGTTAATGGATACAGTAAAAATTAGGAAGAAGATGTGTCAGTTGCGCTCATCACCCCTTCCAGAGTCTCAACGCAGTAATGCCCGGTGAGGTAGTCGAGTCTTCCCCCAAGACGGCCGGACGTTGCTACGTATACAAAGCCATTCACTATGGTCCTCATAGCAAACGGCTTTTCTGTGTTTTCATTAATTCGCATAATGAATAATCAAATGACTGTCTCATAAGATAACCAATAGAGCCCATCGAAATGAGACCAATAATATTTAATTTATATTAATTGAGAGGGCTTCATTAGGGTATATTGGTAGTAAGGGGAGAGTGTTATGATCATTACTATCGTACAGCGCTTTTTTAAAGAACGCTTTTTTGATCAAGCTGCACAGAATGCATATTACTTGCTGTTATCCGTTTTGCCTTTTTTACTGGTCGTGTTATCTCTAGTTCAATTTTTGCCGGTTCAAGAGGCAAGTATATTGGCGTTGCTACGACCCTTTGTTCCTGAGGAGTCATTTCAACTAATCGAGCAAAGTGTCCAGTCGATGATTTATAAAAGCCATGGGAAGCTACTTCTATTAAGTGTGCTGGCTGCACTATGGACATCATCTATTGCGGTTCAGTCATTTGCCCGGTCATTGGATCTAACGAACGAAAAAAGGCCACGGCAGCTCTTCTGGATTAGTTTAATACGGAATATAGGTGTGACGGTTCTTTTTATGTTGGTCGTGCCGTTGTCCTTATTTTTGCCGTTACTGGAGAAGTTGCTGCATACGGTGATTGCGTATTATGACGTGTTAGAAGATTGGCAGGGCTGGCTATATATTTGGCCGAATATTAAGTGGGGACTCGGAACAATTTTTTTGCTGCTATTTTTCTTGTTATTTTATCAACTTGTTCCGACGGGTAAAATGAAATGGAAAGAGGCGCTGCCAGGTGCTGTTTTTTCAGCTTTCGGGTGGCAGTTGGTTTCTTTGCTGTTTGGTGATTATGTATCCAGGGTGGATTATTCTAGATTGTATGGTCAATTGGCAGGTATCATTATGCTTGTGTTATGGTTTTATTTGACGGCGGTTATTATTTTACTATCGGGATTGTTGAATGCTGAATGGAAAAGGAGAGGGCGTTTCAGATGAAGATTTTAGTGGTCGATGATGATATACATATCCTAGAGCTGGTAAGCATTCATTTGAGACAGGCGGGATATATCGTGGTGAAGGCGATGAATGGACAACAAGCCTTAGAGTTGGTTACAGAGGAGTGGCCGGACTTGGCGGTAGTGGATGTCATGATGCCGGGGATGGATGGCTATACGTTGACGAAGAGGCTGAGAGAGGATACGGAAATCCCAGTATTGCTCCTGACGGCGAAAGGTGAGTTGGAGGATAAGGAGCGTGGTTTTTTGGCAGGTTCCGATGATTATCTTGTAAAACCATTCGAGCCAAAGGAATTGTTGTTTCGTATTCATGCAATTTTGCGGCGCTATGATAAAGCGGTTGATCGAATGATTCAAATCGGTCCTTTGCTGATCAATCGTCAAAGTTATGAAGTAGTGCTTGGAAAGAAGTCTTTATTATTGCCTCTGAAGGAGTTTGAGTTACTGTCGGTGCTGGCATCCCGGCGCAATCAAGTATTTACACGCGAAGTATTGGTGGAGCGTGTATGGGGATTTGATTATGAGGGTGATGAACAGACGTTAAGCGTTCATATTAAGCGCTTGCGAGACAAGCTTGGAAAGCTGACAGAACAAGTGAAAATTGTGACTGTGCGTGGTGTAGGGTATAAGCTAGAGGTTTCAGAATGAAGTCGCTCTATGGAAAATTTCTTGTGATGACGGTCGGAATTATGCTGACGAGTGCGTTGGTCGCGTTTTTAGCGGTTAATACGTATTATCATCGCTATTTGAAAGAACAGAATGATACGAAGAATGTTGCTGTTGCCGAGCAGATCGCATCGTTTATTGAAGAGGAAAACGGACTTGATTTGACGGCTTATTTTGACATGCTTGCCGCAGCAGGTTACAAGCTAATGATTATTTCGCCTGACAACACCCCTACTTTGTACGGTGAAGCGTTCCGGGTAAATAATTTGGAGATAGAGGCAATTGAACAGGTAAGGAACGGACAAGTGTACCATGGTATGCGGGATTTAAAGGCAGAAACATTTGTGACGGGGTATTTTTCGAATGAATCTGCGAATACAGTCGGAGTGCCCTTTAGCCGTGAAGGCGATACATATGCGCTATTTTTGCGTCCTGATATTAAAATGCTATTCACCGAAATTCATTACTTATTAGGCGGCATGGTAATTGTTATGGCCATTATCAGTTTACTGGCTATGCTCGTTGTTGCGAGAAAGCTGATTGAGCCAATTGTCGTGCTGACAAGAGCAACAAAACGGGTTGGAGAAGAGCAATTCAGCGGCGATATGGCAATTGACCGAAAAGATGAGATTGGTCAATTGGCGAAAAGCTTTCAACAAATGATCAATCGATTGAGTGAGAACGATCAGATACGAAAGGCTTTCATTAGTGATGTGTCGCATGATTTTCAGTCCCCTTTATTAAATATTAAAGGCTATGCAGACTTGCTGTCAGATGAAAATTTACCTGCGAATGAACGCAAGCATTATGCAAACATTATCCAATCGGAGACAGAGCGCTTATCGACGCTGACGAAACAGTTGCTTCTATTGACTTCACTTGATCAGCTAGTTTCCCCATTACAGAAGAGAGTGTTCCGTGTCGATCAGCAAGTGAAGGAGACGGTACGCAAATCACAATGGCTTTTGCAGGAGAAAGAGATGTCGCTTATGCTGGAGATTGATGAAGTGACATATGAAGGGGATCCAGCTTTCCTAGAGAAAGTATGGGAGAATTTATTGTCGAATGCGTTGAAATACACACCTGACGGAGGAACAATTGATATTCAGCTGACAGAACGAGAGAATGAAGTATATTTTTCTATTGAGGATTCAGGAGTCGGTATGTCGGAGGATACGAAAGCACGCGTATTTGATCGCTTTTATCGGGCAGATCACTCCCGAACGCGCGAAGTTGAGGGAACTGGTCTAGGTCTCTCAATTGTAGAACAAGTAGTGCGCCTTCATGACGGCAGGATAGAAGTGATTAGTGAACTTGAGGCTGGTACGACATTTATTGTGCATTTGCCAAAACTGTAATCAGTTGTTCATCTTCCGTTCATCTTGCTCAGGTAGTATAAAGATAATAGAAAGACGATGGGAGGAAATATAAAATGCAAGATAAATGGAGTTTACGTTTGATACGCGTTGCTGCAATTTTTGGTTTAATTGGTACGGTGCTTGGTTCTCATATG
This sequence comes from Sporosarcina aquimarina, assembly GCF_019748715.1. Lineage (GTDB taxonomy): Bacteria > Bacillota > Bacilli > Bacillales_A > Planococcaceae > Sporosarcina > Sporosarcina newyorkensis. The sequence goes on from NZ_JACLBZ010000033.1 coordinate 3,393, forward strand.
GCGGGGGCTGGTTCGTATGCATTTCGTCCAATTCATGCGCATATTTTGTTAGTGGGTTGGCTGTCCGTATTTTCATGGGGCGTATTCTACAAAATTTACCGAGTGCGTGCAAAGAAGCTTCTGACAGTCCAAGGTTGGACAGGAATCGTCGGGGCGATTGGATTGACTGCCGGTATGTGGTTGCAATTCATGCAGCCGTTTAATATTAATGAGACATTTTCGCTGATTTTCTATATTGTCGGTGGAACAGTTCTGCTCGTCAGCTTTGCGCTATTTGTCATCGTGACTTTTATGGTAGAGAAAACAAAAGCAGTTCGTTAATTAGTCGAGAGTCCAAGAAAGCGGTTATTCCGTGTTCTTGGGCTTTTTGTGTTTTGGGGGGAGTGTCTGTCGAAACGTAAAGAACGTTTTTTCTCGATAGTCAGTGTTTTCAACAAAAAAAACAGTTGGGTTATGGCATACTGGATGGACTTATAGCATAAAGGGGCCATGACAATGACAGGAAATAATCGCTTTACACTGACGATGATTTGCTTTGGGTTAGTGATCGCCGCAAGTGTGCTGATCAAGCAGTCGGCTAGTTCGGAGCAGAATGAGCCGAAGCCGGAACTTACAGTGCACGATTATGCGCAGATGAACGTGGCAGTTGAAGACGTGCTGAAGGAGATGCCGGAAATTACAGAGGAGTTGGAACGGATTCATTTGGGGCATATTGAAGATGGGATGGAAGAGCTGCTTTCTGTGAAGAAGGCGGAATTCCGTATACGTGTGGAAAATAATTTAACGAAGCAGGAACATTCAACAGAGTTCATGCGGGCGATGGCAGAGAAAGAGACAGGTCGATACGTGGATGCGCTTCGTGTTGCGAAAGAGGAATATGGAATTCGTGTAGCAGAGGAGGAAGTGACGGAATTCATTAAAAAAAATGTAGCCAATGTTCGCAGTAAGGAGAAGAAGAACTATGCGGAAGCGCTCGGTTTGACGCTTTACCAACTAGATTACCAATTCGATCGGGACTTTTATGTGATGGATGTGCTGTGGGAGAAATTGACGCCACTTGTGATGGAGAAGATTCCGAAGCAGGATGGAGAAAGTGAGAAAGCGTATGGTGAACGGTTGAAGGTCGAGTTTTTAGATCAAGAGGAATGAATACTATAAGGCTAGTGATGCTATGTTTTTTAAAATCTCACTTTAACTAGTGGGGCTGATGAATAGACGGGTAAGAGGATATTACAGGCAGTAGCAATCATGTAAAGTATGGTGTTTATACTCAAACTGATTTTATCGTATGAAAAGGAGCTCACTTAATAGACTCTAGTTTAATTAAGACAAAGATAACATACGTTCTTGTTGTTGGAGACTAAAGATAAGAGAGTGTTAAGTTACTAATTACTATACTAGTTCTGCAAAAAAATAGGAGACTAAGACCGATTTTCATTTGGTTTCAGTCTTTTTTTCTTAGTTTTTTTCTTTAAGAGTTTTGTAAGAGCTGATTTCTACAATAGATTAGTACTGAACTTTTATTGGAGAGTGGATGGTATCGTGCGTAATTCGCTAGGGTGGATACTTGTCATTGCTGGATTGCTACTAATTGGCTATCCATTTTACGAAAAAATCACATATGACCGACAGCAACAGGAACTTCTTGCCGCTTTCGATCAGTTGGGCGAAATGGGTGGCATGTCGTTTCCGGCTCAGCAAAAAAGTGTAAAAGCATCCACAATTCCCAATGAAAAAAATAGTTCTCTATTAAACGGAACTCGCGGTATTATCAAGACGGATGTTTCAGTACTTGAAGACAAAGAAACACCGCAGCTAATACTCGTCACGTGTACACTGCTTGAAGCTGGCAACCGTCCGACCGGCTGATTGTGCAAGTAGAACTAATCGGCACATCGCCGTATTAAATTTGTTATTTATTATTTTATATAAATAAAGTTGCAAAGTACTATTCGTTTGATGAATCGGCAAACAGCGAACCAACGGAATGCATTCAGAAGAGTCTGATAATCCCGGCACCCCAGGTAATCCAGAAGATCCGAGCAACCCGGATGAACCAGGAATACCGGGCAAACCAGATGATTCAAACAACGCGAGTAAGCCTAGCACGCCAGGCAACTCAGGTAATTTGAACAAGCCGGACAATACGAAAAAGCCGTCTGACATTGGTTCTGCTAACATTTCAGACAAAAACGAAGTTGCTAAGGTGGCGGGAGGAAAGAATCTTCCACAAACAGGCGAGGCATATCCAATTGTTTCACTAGCTGCAGGCTTTGTGTTGATACTTGCTGGCTTTTGGATGATACGTAGAAAAAGGCACGCATAAGGAATTACTGAAGAATAGCGCATTTTAAATATTGAATGAAAGCAGCGAGGAATATTTCTATATTCTTCTGCTGCTTTTTTTGGCAAATTTTTATAATTACCAAATATCAACACTATATGCAGGATATTTATGCGAAAGGAATGATTTATTAGACTTATAAGTTTAAGAGTTTTGTAAGAACAATCTCATATACTATTTATACCAATACATGACATTGATACTAAGTGAAGGAGGAATAATAAATGCCTAGCCCTTTTCCTATTAAAAATTCTCAAGTAAGTAATAAAAAATTTATAAATATGATAAAAGAAAGGTTGAATTCGTCTTTTATCTTAGCTATGGCAGATTCGGAAGGGACTATTTTAGAACTAAATGAAAACTTCCAGAACATATTTGGATATGAACCGTCAGAGCTCCATCTATCTGACTTCCAAGTATTAGAATCGGACCTTCCAACAAAAGCTGCGTGGAATGAATTGTTGGACAGAGCCAGCCATGAAGGTCAATGGAATGGGTTATTAATTTTACAGGCAAAAAGTGAGGAATTTTTATGGTTGCAAGCAACTGTTATTCCGTTCACTGAAGGTGCAGACACCATTACAGGTATTTTAATTATTTTTAACGATATAACCTCGAGAGATGAAAGAGACACATGGAGACAAATTGCATGCCGCCATGACCTGACCAATTTACCTAACAGGAGGTCTTTCTATTTAACCATTGCTTCTTATTTGCAGAAGGCGGATCAATTAAAAACCAAACTCGCTATTCTTTATGTAGATCTAGACCAGTTTAAACATATCAACGATACGTACGGACATATGACGGGGGATGAGGTGTTAAAAGGGTTGGCTCATCGTTTTAAGGAACTTTCCTTCATGCAAGACAGGATTTTTCATTTTAGTGGGGATGAGTTTATTATCTTGCTAGATTATCTGGATGACTGTACTGACCAGATTGAAGCCGTTCAAGCAGTATGCGACGAACCGTTTCAAACAAAAAAGGGAAATATTCAAGTTCATCTCAGTATCGGCGCAAGTGTTTATCCGGCTCATAGCTCGGACATATCCATGCTGTTAGAGTACGCAGATTCAGCGATGTTTTTGGCGAAACAACAATCAGGTTCATCATTTAAATTGTATACCTCATAAATGAGTAAGAAAAGGATATGGCATATGAAGAAAAGAACACTATTCATCATAATAATTGTAGCATCCCTGGGGATCTATGGTGTATGGATTCCAGTAGAGAGCAGGGACAGTAGTAAACCTAAAGAAAATTTAGCAGCTGAACAATTTATCCAAAAGTATTTAGTAAAAGGAGATGGGCGCATACAGACCGACTTACTGGATCAGAAGGATATCTATTTGTCAGAAACAGTTGGTCTTTTGATGGACTATTTGTTAGAGAAAAACGATAATGCACAGTTCCGCGATACAGTAGATACACTTAAAAAGTACTTTTTAACGAAACACTATCTAGTTGCTTGGGAGTTGCGTGGTAATGAAAAAGCGCCAGCCAACGCGTTTATTGATGACTTACGAATTATGGCGGCATTGTACAGAGCGGGTGAGAAGTGGAATCATCCTGTTTATACGAAACTAGCTGAGAATATGGAAGCTTCTCTTCTTCGTTACCAGACCCGTAATAGGTGGTTTGTAGATCATATTGACTTGGAGAGTAAGTACCAAGGGGATACGATCACCCTCAGCTATATCATTCCAGATGGTTTTGAGCAGATGCAGTCATTGCCGGAAGAATGGAAGAGCCAAACAAAGCAATTGCTTGTTGGTGCTCCGGCAAGTTCTCGCGGTTTTTACCCAAAATCCTATAATACGCTGTCCGATAAATTCTCATTTGATACGGAAGTCAATTTAATTGACCAGTTTTACGTTGGCTATCATCGTGCCCAATGGAATGGGGATGTGGAGCCTCTTCTGAAATTTGCTAAATCAGCGTTCGCCAAGGAAGGAAAATTATATGGTCGATATAGTTTGAACAGTGGGGAGCCAGTCGTCGCATTCGAAGCAGCTGCTGTTTATGCACTTGCCATCCTTATGTGCTTGGAGTTGGGAGAGCATGATTTTGCAAGACAACTATATCATTCTATGAAAGAAATGCAGCAGTTGGATGAAGGATTGCCTTACTATGGGGGATACACCGATGTTTATTCCGAAGATACCCATACGTTTGACAACTTATTGGCACTACTTGCCGAAAGGAAAGGAATCGATGAAACCATTTTTTAATGTAGAAACGAAAACACTGATGTTCATTTCTTTATTAGTAATTTGCTTGCAAGGTGCAGTATTCGTTTTGATTCAACAACATACACAGGGTATATTGCTCGCGGTTCTGTTGTCATTGTTGACCGTGCTGACCTTATTGGCAGGGTCGCTGGTTGGGCTGCTTTGTAGTTTGGGCATTATATTTCTGGTCGGTTCGTTCTTGCTTTTTCTTTCATTCAGTTCGACTGCCGCCTTGATTCTACCATTGCCGCTTTTACTGGTGTATGGATTTGTTTTATTGTTTGCAGTTCTGACGGCTGGAAAACTGCAGGAATCTATCGTCAATCAAGGCCGTTTGAACCGAAAGCTGCAAGAAGAGATCAATCAGTTGGTTGCCGTAGATGCGTCTACCGGCTTTGATAACAGGAATCGACTGATGTTGGAACTGGAGTTGGAAATGAAGCGAGTTCAACGTTATGGCGGTAGTTTTACCCTTGTGTTGATTCAAATGGAGTACTATAAAGATTTTCAAAAGCTGTATGGAGAGGAGGAGAGACTTCATCTTCTCTCGTCGATTGCCAATAAAGTGCGGCAAGCAGTCCGAATAACCGATCGTAAGTTTCGCTATTCCGCTGATCGACTCGCCCTTTTACTAACACAAACGGATGATACGTCAATTGAGGTAGTTTATGACAAATTGGCACAGTCGCTAAAAGATCATCAACTATTGAATCAAAAGTTTGTGACATTGGCATTCCGTACGGCCTATAGCGTTTACGGAAAACAAACGGAATTACTGGATTGCGAGGACTTCATTTCACAAATGGAAAGTGAGATGGTTGCGCGTGAATTATAAACTGTTGGTCCAAGTATTGATCCTATTCTCCGCGTACATTTTTTCCCCTTTCTATACAGCTGCAACTAGTGAGGAAGAAAAGAATGATATTGCGCTTATTTATATGACGGCGGATGGTGAACTCAACGAGCATGTCTATTTCATAGAAGCAACATTGGCGGGGTTCTCGGAAGCAATCGATCTATATTCAGTGAAAGACGTTATGCCCAATTCATTGCAGGCATATAACCACCTGGTTTTCGTAGGAGATGAGGAAGGAAGGTTGCCGGAAGTTGCTTTAAAGGAAATGGAGATGTTTCCTGGTCAACTTCTTGTCTTTGGATGGAACGCAGATCAATTGGAACGATTTGGGGAATGGGGCTTTTTGGGAGAGGACTCCATACGGAGCGTTGACGGACATTCATTGAAGGAGATTAAGTCCGTGGTCCATGCAATTCCTCCTGGGGATTGCGAAATTTTATCGGAGGGTAGAACAGTAGACAAAAACCTTCCGCTAATTATCAAAAGCGGAAATACAGCATACGTGGCTACGACTGCTTTTGGAACGGAAGAGAAACTTGCTCTTTCTCGCTCGCTATATGTGCTTTTGGATGTGCCAACGTCTGTCCCGCACCCTGCATATATTCGTTTGGAAGATATTTCGCCATTTTCGGATCCCAAGCTTGTTCGGGAAACGGGGAATTATTTAGCCGACCGCAATATCCCGTTTTTTATGGCTGTTATTCCAGTATACGTCAACAGTGAGACGGGAGAACAAATGCCGCTTTCATCCAATAAAGAATTAGTGGAGGTTTTGCTTGACTTGCAGTCTAAGGGAGGGATGGTTATACGCATTCTTACCGTTTTGATGAGACGGGAGAGGGATTTGAGTTTTGGGATGTGCAACTGAACCAGCCGATCACAACCGAAAAGACTGACGAGTTACCCACGCCTATTCTCTCACGTGATGCATTTTCATCCGACAGGGATTATCAGGAGTATCAAAGTGAATTACTGGAAGTTGAAACAAAGTATGTGCAACGTAAGCATACCAAGTCAATTGAAGATTTAACAGAATTAGGGCTCTATCCCATTGCGTTTGAAGCACCCCACTACACGATGAGCTCAAACGGATACGAAGTGACATCTGACTACTATTCATCTCTCTTTGGGCAGATTCAATTGAGCGACTTAAATTGGAGTGTTATGGATGCCCCTTTATTTATATCAAAACCCGCTATTTTATCGGGTATGACACTATATCCAGAAACGATAGGATACATCGACCCTGCACTTCCTGATCCATTTCAAGAAATGGAGAATTCGGTAACCAAACTGCAGGAGGTTCCGGGTTCTGTGATCGGTGGATTTTATCACCCATACTTGGGAGTGGAGTATCTGGCTGAAGTCATTCGGTTAATGGAATCGGTGCCCAATATGGAGTGGCTAGACTATTCCACTACGAATCAACACGTTACAAGTGAACGTGTGACTATTATACAAAATGCAAAAGGTATAGAAGTGCAATCAACGATTACGGAATTTGGTCAGTTGTTTGAAAATGTTAAAGAAAATCCGTTTCAATCCATGCTTTGGCTAATAGTTTTCATTGTGACAGGGTTTCTCACCGTCTTTTTTACCTATGTAGTGAATCTACGTTTTCGCTTGAAAAAACGTTTGTTTAAGGAGAGACCGAATAGTGGCTAATATATTATTTTACAGCGCACTCAGTTTGATTTGGCTCATGTTGCTGTACCACATGTTTTTAATGCAGGGGGGGTATCGGCATTTTAAGACGTACGAACGGGTGATTACCAAGTGGGAGAGAAAGATGGACCATTTACCGACCGTTAGCGTGTTCATACCCGCACATAATGAAGAAATGGTTATCAGCCAAACATTGAAAGCGATGGCACGCCTTCACTACCCAAAAGATAAGCTGGACATTATCGTAATTAATGACAATTCATCAGATCAAACGGGAGAAATTGCACAAGGGTTTGCTGAAAAACACCCTTTTATTCGAGTGATTGAAACATCTACACCTAATCGTGGGATTGGAAAGTCCTCAGCGTTAAATGAAGCACTTGCCCAATCGGATGGAGAAATCATTGTCGTATATGATGCAGACAACACACCTGAACGAATGGCGGTTTGGCACTTGGTGATGGGGCTTCTTAACGATCCGCTTGCAGGCGCGATGGTCGGTAAGTTTCGCGTCAGTAATGCGGAACGCACATGGTTGACCCGCTTTATCAATATCGAGACAATCTGTTTTCAGTGGATGGCACAAGCAGGACGCTGGAATTGGTTCAAAGTTGCGACGATCCCGGGAACTAATTTTGCGATTCATAGGCATATCATGGAACAGCTTGGCGGCTGGGATGTGAAAGCTCTTGCCGAAGATACGGAATTAACAGTCCGAGTCTATGATCTAGGTTACTATATCAGGTTCTTTCCAGCAGCGATTACGTGGGAACAGGAACCCGAGACACTTGGCGTTTGGTGGAAACAACGAACGAGATGGGCACGTGGCAATCAATATGTAGTCATTAAGTTTCTGACTCAGTTTTTTAAATTGAAGCGAAAGCGGATTATCTTTGATTTGTTTTACTTCTTTTTTACCTATTTTCTATTTTTCTTTGGTGTAATCATCTCAAACATGCTTTTCGTTGTGAACTTGTTTTACGATCTTCATTTGCAGATCGGCAATGTAGCATTGATTCTTTGGGGTTTAGCTTTCCTGTTGTTTGTGGCGGAAGTTGCGATTGCGCTAAGTATTGAACGAACAGAGATGACTCGCAAAAATTTTCTATATATTCTTCTCATGTATTTTACGTATTCACAAATGTGGATTCTCCTTGTCATGTATTCACTATTTTTAGAGATCAAACGAGTGTTATTAGGGCAAGAGGTAACTTGGTATAAAACGGAACGCTTTTCAGAAAAGAAAGTGGAGGGAAACTAAATGAGAAGCCTTTTCATAACAGCTTTTACATTATTGGGAATCATGGGATGGCAGACCTTAAGTGCGGATGCACAAATAACCAGACAGCTTCATGTAACGGAAATCGAGCTGGATACGAATAAAAATACATCAAATAACCAGCCAATCACCAATCAGCCAATTGAACTTATTGGCCCAGAACAGGAAACATCCTTCTATTACGAACTTCAGGAAGATCAAAAGAGGACTGACCAGGCACTTGTTTTGAATTTGAGCCATTCAGAGTTGCTGATTGCACCTTCCTCTGTCTCTGTGCGTATAGATGGGAAAACATTGCTTTCTAAATCGTTGACAGGTGAAAAAATGACAAAAAAACTCGTCATACCTTTAGAGGAAGAGGCATTAAAAAAAGGTTTTCATGAAGTGACTGTTTCTTATTACGGAGTGGTTAAAGAAGGAATATGTGTAGAACAGGGAACTACAGGAAACTGGATGACCATCCATATCGATTCATATTTTAATCTGGAGCGAGAATTATTGGAGAAACGTTCATTAAAGAATTATCCCGATGCCTTTACTGGATCGGAAAAAAATCCAATTACCATTATCCTTCCTGAGAATGCCTCAACGGCTACTCTTAATAGTGGTTTGAAGGTAGGAGCTTTTTTATCGAAAGTAGGAAATGAAGATAAATCAGTTCGCATATTGAGAGAGTCTGAAGTCAGGAAAATAACGAATAATGTCTTGTTTTTAGGAAGTGAAGATGAATTTATAAGCTCCTTTATGAAGGATTTGTTCCAACAGACAAAGTTCCCGCTAACGGATGATGCAACTACGTTTTCATTTGAGATCTTAACAGATGGAAAGCATGAAGTGAATGCACTTTTTGCGATCGCTAATTCTCCAGAAGAACTGGAGAATAGAGTATCTATTCTAACTGAACCTCGTTTAATAGAACAATTATCCGGAGAACAATTAGTATTATCTACAATCCCAACGTTACCAGTAGCCCAGGATACGCAGATTGTCTCTTTAAAACATTTTGGTCTATCCAATATGACACTGGACAGTCTGAACCGGGAAAGTCAGCAATTTTTTTACCATCTGCCATATACGTTGGATAAAGAACAGTCACCGATATTGGAGTTACACTTAAAACATACGGCCCTTGCTCCTGATAAGAAGGAGGAGATAGCAACAGAGGAATTGCTTGAGGGAGATATTGAATTAATTGCATGGATCAACAAAGTGCCGCACTCCATTAATATTCAACAGTTAAAAGAGGAGCGTAATGGAGTATATACGGTCCAACTACCGATTGACCACAATACGCTTAAAGACAACCGGACAATCAGTCTACAATTCACTACGAGTGGTTTATTGACAAGGAATCCTTGTATCACGACGGATCAAAGTCGTTGGCTCTATATTGAAGAAGACAGTTTCTTCATACTTCCGAAGGCGGAGAAACAGAAAAAGCATTCGATAGCGGAATTTCCATTCCCATTCGTTGATCAAGGAGAAGATATATTAATTGTTTTACCTTCATCTGAGAGCGTTGATGACAATGAATTGCTGTATTTATACGAAAAACTTCTCGTCAATACACGTTCCATGAATTGGCAGCTAGTGCTTGCGGATGAAGTTTCAGAAGATAGCCTAAAAAAACATCAGTTGCTTTTTATTGGGGGGCCAAATGTTCAACCGGCCCTTCAGAAACAGGTTTCGGAGTTGTTAGTATCACATGAAAAAGGGAAACCCGATTTGGCTTCTGCTGGCTTTTTACCTGAAACCGTCGAAACAGTCAATTGGATTCAACCAAGCGTATGGAGTGAAAAGAAACATACAATGATGGTTTGGGAAAATGTCGATGGAGGAGCATCCATTGATCGGAAAGTAATTGAATTTCTAAGCACAACGGAAGAGTTTGCAACGATGGTCGTTAAGTCGGAAAATGGTAAAATGTATACCAATGCATCCACCATTCAATTAGAATCACCTAGCTCAGAAGTAAAGAGCGATCGGGTGGAAGAACAGTTATCCGGCGTGTGGATTGGAGGACTTGTGGCACTTCTGATTATTTCCTTATCGGGTATTATTTATATCATCCGAAAGAGGCGCCTCAATATATAAAGAGAGGAATTAGTCGAGATCATGTCGAAATAACTCTTTATGAAACCAAAAAAATTACTTTTATTCATTATAACACTCTTGCTGATTCTCACTTCTTTCCGATTGGTGTGGATCGAGTCGAATTATAGCGAAAATACACCGAAGGCAAAAAATGGAGTATTGGATTTGAGAGGGACTCCAGCTCTTTCTGAAGGAATGCTTCCATTGAACGGGGAATGGGAGTTTTACAAAGAGGAGTTTCTTGAGCCGGGCGAACATCCGGAAAATCAACCAATAGAAATTGAAGTGCCAGGTAACTGGAAGAATCACCTCTCAGATAATAACGACCCATTTGGCTATGGAACCTATCGCTTAATGATTCAATTAGATGCAGAGGAAGCTGACACTTATCGACTTTATACAAAAGATCTCGTGTCGGCTTCCCGTTTTTTTATAAACGGTAAAGAAGAAGCGACTCTTGGAAGAACCGCCATAAATAAGCAGGAGGAAGTACCGGATTACCGTCCGCGCACACTGCAGCTTAATGGTCACGTAGAAGAATTAGAAATTCTTATTCATGTCTCGAACTTTCACTCAATGCGTAAAGGAGGCATAATCCAGCCAATGGGGCTGGGGGAATGGTCAGCAACGGAGCAGTCTGTGTTTCAGGACTATGTTTGGCAAATCGTTATAGCGGCTATAGTTTTGCTGCACAGTATCTATTCTTTACTGACCTATCTTTTATTTTCCAGAAAGAAAGAAATGTTATTCTTAGCTCTGGCTCTTTTATCAATGGGTCTATCGATTACTATAGATGATGACAAGTTGCTGCTTTATTTTTTCCCGCACATCCCATTTGATTGGTGGAAAAAAATTATTTATCTTGCATACACAAGCAGTGCCTACTTTTCAGTACTTTTCATCAAGTCGTTAGTGAAGGCAGAAGGCAAACCATTTGGTAAGTGGGCAACCTATTACTTTCGTTTTGTGAATACTTTATATATTCTTTTTGTCATTATTACATTGTTGCCTGTAGAAATATATATGTATATAGTTTACACATTTATCATGCTGATTCCGCTACCGCTACCTGTTCTAATTTATCGTTCAACACTGCCTAAGAAAGATGATTTTTTATACTTTATACTCGCAGTAGTCAGCATATTATCTAGTCTTATATGGGGTTCCTATAAAAGTCGAATTGCCCCTGATCTACCGTATTATCCGTTTGATATGCTAATTGGCATTTTGCTATTTGGTTTGTTTGGGTTTAAAAGATTTTTCATGGAAACCAAAAAAAGCCAAAGATTGACGATGTCTTTGCAGAAAGAGATCCAGCAAAAAGACAACTTTTTGGCAAACACCTCTCATGAGCTGCGGAACCCCCTCCATGGAATATTGAATATTTCACAGACAATTTACGATAGTGGCAAGGGCACAATGACAAAAGACATGAAACGGAATCTGGAAACTCTTATGTCGGTGGGTCGTCGGATGTCCATGATCTTGAATGATTTGTTAGATAGAGAACAGTTGCAAGGAGAAAAAATTCGTCTAGATCAGCAGGCAATTCGTTTGGCGCCTGTTATAACCAATGTCTTTGATACGTTGAAGTTTATGAAGGAAGGAAAATCAATTACATTAGAACATACAATTACTGATAACTTTCCACTGGTGAGAGCAGATGAAAATCGCTTATTTCAAGTTCTTTTTAATTTAGTACACAATGCAATGAAATTTACTGATCACGGCCGTATCAGGATTTCGGCGGAAGTATATCAAGAGATGGCAGTGATTCATGTCAAGGATGAGGGTATTGGTATAGACCAAGAAATCGCAAACACGATATTTTCACCTTACACACAGGACGAACGAGGCATTATGTTCACAGGTGGTGGAGGAATTGGACTTGGATTGAGCATTTGCCGTCAACTTATTGAGTTGCATGGAGGGACTATACAAGTAGAATCTGAAGAAGGAAGAGGTTCTACCTTCACCTTTACATTACCTATTGCTGCTGTACAAGATGATGGCGAAAGTATACCGCTGATTGAACTGGCTGAAGCGGAGTCGTCTGGCTATGCTGACTTTTTGGACAGAACATTGTACAGCACAGCCGAACGAATACTAGTTGTGGACGATGATCCGATGAACTTAACGATTATCAAGCGAATGCTCGTGGCGGAAGGATATGAGGTCGTTGCTTGTACGACTGGTAAAGAGGCTTTGTGGCAGTTGGATGCTGGCAATTGGGATCTCATCATATCGGATGTCATGATGCCGTATATGTCGGGCTACGAGTTGACGCGTAGTATACGAGAAAGGTTTTCAGTAGCAGAACTACCTATTTTATTATTAACCGCCCGAACACAGCTGATCGACATTCAGATGGGATTTGAAGCTGGCGCAAATGACTACGTCAGGAAACCGGTTGAAAAACTGGAACTGATGACGCGTGTACGAGCACTTACCACGTTGAACAATACAATAGCCGAACGAGTACAAATGGAAGCGGCCTGGCTACAAGCACAAATCCAGCCGCATTTCCTTTTCAATACACTCAATACGATAAGTGCATTAAGTGAAATTGACCCAGAGAAAATGATCAAGCTACTAGAAGAATTCGGAAACTATTTACAGGGGAGTTTCACGGCGCAAAATTTAGAGCAGACAGTTCCGTTAGAAAAAGAATTAGCACTCGTTGAATCTTATATTTTCATTGAACAGCAACGTTTTGGCGAACGTTTGAATGTTGAAATGAATATCGACTCAGTATATGGGGCGCAAGTTCCGCCGTTGTCGATTCAAACCTTGGTTGAAAACGCAATAGAACATGGCGTATTGAAACGTCCGGAAGGCGGTACCGTTCATATTGAAGTTATGGAAAATGGTGATTTCGTGGATATTGCCATTTCTGACAACGGACTTGGAATGAAGGAAGAGGAGATAGAGGCTATCTTCGAGGATTCTAGTAATAAAAGACAAGGGGTCGGTCTACCAAATACGAATAAACGGTTGCGTCAGTTGGGCAATCAGGGCTTGACCATCGAGAGTACTCCGCAAGTTGGCACTATTGTCCAATTTTCCACGCCTAAACAAAAATAGGGAGAAATTCCTGCCGGTTTCCTCCCATTCTACAATTGATCACTAAAAAGAACTTGTTTATACAAAGCATCTGTGGAGTGGTTGGGCGAAATGCCCAGCTCCTCCATAACACGTGCTTTAAAATCATGATAGACTTTTATAGCTTCTGTTCGATTCCCGCTCTGTATATAGTGTTCTAGAAGCTTTTGCAAGACTTGCTCTGAGTATGGATCTAGCTGAAATAATCGTGTGAGATGGAATAGTTTGTTCTTTGCCTCTCCGATTAAGTCATAGTAATCAATAGTGCGTTCAATTAGCTGATACAACGACTGACGCATGTTCATGGAATGAATATGCGACCATTCGTAGCCTTCCTGCTCCATATAATCGCCTTTGTACTGATTTATAGCTTCTTCAAAAAGCTGAACATTATCGGGGGTTATTTTAGAATGCTTAATGAGCAAATGTTCGATATTGATTGCATCACACTGAAAATTTGAGAGGTCCAAACAATAACTTTGATTGGCAAAAGTGATGACTTTTGGATGTCCAATAGTTGCAAGTGTTTTTCGCAGATGAGAAAGGGCAGTATGCAATTGAATTTTAGCCTTGTCATATTCCGTATCCGGCCAGAGAATATCGATCAAAACATCTCGGTTGATAAATGTACGATGATGTGTGATAAAGAAAGCAAATAACTCTTTTACTTTAGCCGTTTTCCACTTCACCGGCTGGCCATTAGAATACACTGTAAACTCAGCGAAACATTGGATTTTCAACTCTTCATACGGAACCAGACCTGGCTGCTGAGCGGGTGTAGCCAGAAGATGCTGTCGTAAACGCAAAATGGTTTTTTGCAATCTTTCGTCCGTTAAAGGCTTTAAAATATAGTCAATCGAATTCAACTCAAACGCCTCTATCGCATAATCTCTATAAGCAGAAACGAAAACGATGCAAACAGATGGATGAACAGATAAAATATGCTCAGCTAAATCAATTCCATTGATTCCTGGCATTTCAATGTCTAAAAATGCAACGTTAAATGAGAGCTGTTGCAGACCTTCCAGTAAAAGAAGCGGGTTAGCGAATGTTTTAATGACCTCAAGATCTTCGAAAGTACGAAGCTTGTGCGAAAACAACTGCAATGCTAATGGTTCGTCATCGACTAGGATTGCCCGAATCATCCTTACTCCCCCTTTTAGGACATAACCAATGTATCCATTGTATTCTATTTCTTGTAAAATTTACAGAGTTGAAAAAGAAAGCTTGAAAATTTCATTTACTAATAAATAGCGCCAGTAATATTTAATAATGAGTAATCTTTTGAGAAAAGGGATTTGTAGCAGTTCAAAATAAATTGCATGCTATGCGGTAGTGGTACTTATGAAACTGTGATGAAACAGCAAAGTGACGATCTTCTACTAGTGTATGTAGAGGAAATGTATCTGTCATCTACAGTGCTCATCAAAAAAATTATCAATGTACAGATGGAAAGATGTTCTGTTCGTGAATGAAGTTTACAAGAGGAATTTAAAAGAGCCGTGAACCCAGTATATCGAAGCTCGTAGTATGGAAGAAAACTGGTCGACCATTAAACTAGTTTAAGACGATTAGAAGAAATAAAAAGCGACATCCAATAGGTCAAAACCTATCGGACATCGCTTTTTTATTACTTCATAGGCAAGTCGAATGTGACCGACTTTTCTTTAAATAACCTTTTGGCATTGCTGTCAGATAACGGACCGAATTGAATCTTCAGTTCCTTCAATAAATCGAACTCGTCTTTACGGAAAAGGAAGACGGCCAAAATTTCTTCCTTTTCACCAGGCTGCAAGTCACCATAGAGAGTAGGTTCTAGCATACCTTCTGATAACATGGTACCTCGGTTTTGGTCTAAAATTAACCGTTTTTGAATCAATGATTTCGTGATGGCTTCTCCGCTATCGTTCTTCACTTGGAACTTTGCCGTTAATGCAACGAGCGGGCCATCGCCGAAATTGCGGAATCGCTCAGCATGAGCTGTTGTCGGCTTAATATTGGCAAATTGTATGCCGTCAAGTGTAATGGTAACTTTATCAATTTTCTGTGTTTCATTCATATCTTCCTTTGCGAAGAACAAGTCTTTATCTGCAATGGTGTCCGTTACCATTTTATCGGCGTAAAGATCAGAACTTTTCGATGCTTTTTCTGCTCCATCTTCGTTGAATGGAATTTTAAAAATGGCTTCCTTGCCGATTCGCTTGTCAAAATCATCTTCCAGCAAGGGAATATCAACAGTGAACGTTGGGGCTACCAAGCGCTCATACTGATCCTTTGTCATGGTGTACGCTTGCATTCCAGTATATTTTCCAGGAGCGTATTGACGAACGGTATTATCTTCATTACCTTTTAGCCAATCATCCCGATCCACAAGGCTGCTTCGCATATATAAGTTTTCAGTACCATCATCGGAAAGCATCATCGTACTTGCATTGTAAAATACATCTTCATCCAAATTGTTTTCGAATCCTAGTTTATATGTAATAACATATCCTTCGTCTTCATCATCAAAATTATGCTTGGCCGATTCATTCATGTTCGTGACATGGGCAATTTGGTACTCTTCAATGGCGAGTGACACTTTTTCCGAATATGCGTGTTTCAGATTGGGATCGGTATTCGTGTAAACGATTTCTACGTCGCCGCCCGTCTCTTCTTCCAGATACGGATTTATGTTTTCTGCGGATTCGCTGTCACCGCGTTCATCAGATTCTTTGTTTTTTTCTGTTTCAGCTGTTTCGCTATCATTATTTTGATTGCCTTTTACTTCAGTTTCATTTTCAGGTAGTTCAGTAGCGGATACTTCATCTTCCTTTTCTTGCGCTTTTCCACAAGCACCGAGGATGAGAACTGCCGCCAAGATGCTGCCGATCACACTTCGTTTCATATTCATATTATTGGGCCCCCTTCATTTACGAGTCATCTACCATATTATTGTAGCAGGTTATATATTGGTAAAAAGAAGCATTTTTAGAAATAGTCCTTAAGGTTTCATATAAAGGTAATTAATACAGGTAGTCCTAAAAAAGCGACAATAAAAAAACTCTCTTCACCTAGTGAACAGGCGAAAAGAGGGAGGAGATAGTATAAACGGTATCTATCATTGAAAATCAATCAGTTATTATAAGAAGTATCTTGTACATATTCAAACTCCTTTTGGGTTATTTAAATCCTTTCAAATCTCTAAATAACCAAAGTAGTCATGGTTTTGAAATCTCTTGATCCTCTCTTGGCGTCGCGCGATACACAATAAACGATAAAATCAGTGCTACGATCGACATCGCAAACGCAATAAAGTAGACCAATTCCACGCCCGCTACGAGTGCAAGATTCATTGTTGCAGGATCTTTCGGTGTTTCAGACTGCTGCAACACATGTAATTGGCGAGCATTCATTATACTAATGAAGACGGATACGCCAATCGCTCCTGCAACCGGCTGTAGTGTCGACATGACAGCTGTACCGTGTGGATAAAGCCGCTTCGGCAATTGATTCAGTCCATTCGTTTCGGCAGGCATCATAATGGCGGAAACCGATAGCATGATCAAGATATAGCCAACGACGACTATCCATACTGGGGTATCTACTGTCAATTGGCTCATCATGAACATCGTACCGCTCAATACCAGTGTCGCTGGAATCATCAGCACACGAGGACCAAATTTATCGAATAGAGAGCCCATGAATGGAGACATAATCCCATTTAAAATACTACCTGGCAAAAGCACCAATCCAGCCGTCGCAGCTGTAAGCGCAAGAGGACCCTGCATATAAATTGGCAAAATAATTTCTGACGCGAACATAGCCATGATGATAATTAAAAACATGAACACGGCATGTGTAAACATTGGGTAACGAAATACTCGCAAGTCCATTATCGGCTCTTTTAGCTTTAATTGCCTCCACGCAAAAAGGAAGATTCCGATGACTCCAATCCCGATGAATAGCCAAACACTTGGAGTTTGAAATCCATTCGCACTCTCTCCAACGGAACTAAATCCATATACTATTGAACCAAATCCGATAGTTGAAAGGATTAACGAAGTAAAATCAATTTTTGGCTTGGTTACTTCAGAGACATTGATTAAATATCTATACGCAAAGGCAATTGAAAATAATGCAAATGGAATGACAATGATGAACAAATAACGCCAGCCTAAATATTCAACAATCACGCCTGATAATGTAGGTCCAATTGCAGGCGCAAACATAATGACAAGTCCGATGAGCCCCATTATTTTTCCCCGGCGTTCTGGTGGGTAAATCAATAAAAATACATTGAAAATGATGGGCATTAATAGTCCTGTACCGACCGCTTGAATCAATCGTCCTGTTAATAGTACAGGGAAGTTAGGGGCACTTGCACAGATGATCGTGCCGATTGTAAATACTGTCATTGTTCCCAGAAACAATTGACGCGTTGTGAACCACTGCAAGAGCAGGGCAGAAATCGGGATGACAATCGCCATGACGAGCAGGAAGCCTGTCGCCATCCATTGCACTGTTGCCAACTTAATCGAAAACTCATCCATTAGTGTAATGAGCGCAATATTCAATAACGTTTCGTTCAAAATAGCAAAAAAAGCGCCAATAATTAGCGATAACATGAGCGGCAATACTTTCACATTTGGATTATCCGCTAAGTACTCATATTGTTTGTTTTCCATTACACAACCTCTTTCATTATTACTAAAGCATTATAATTATAATCGACTACCCGGTGAGTGCAAGTTTTACGGATCATTATACGTATATAGCAGAACCGTTTGTTCCAACTCAAGTGTTTTTTCAAGGATATTCTAATGAATGTCTGCTTGCATTATACATGAAAAGACCCTTTTTCTATGGTACGTTGGGATTACTACTTTTCAAATGAGTACTTGAGTGAAAATATGGAAGGAGAGAGCGAATAATGAACCATTGGAATACACGTTTTCAATCCGAGAATTACGTTTACGGCAAGGAACCAAATGTTTTTTTGAAGGAATTTCAAAAGAAAATAGAAGTTTCAGGTGATGCACTGACCATAGCAGAAGGAGAAGGGCGCAATGCTGTTTACTTAGCAGAGCAGGGAATGAACGTCACTACATGGGATTATGCCGAATCGGGTCTTATAAAAACCAGGAAACTTGCAGAAGAACGGGATGTCAAGATCTCGACAGAGCTGGTTGATTTAAACGAAGCAAGCTGGGAGAAAGACAAATGGGATGAAATCGTGTGCGTTTTTGGTCATTTTCCGACAGAGCTTAGGCAAAAAACTCTTCAAAGTGTAAAAGAAGCCATAAAGCCAGGCGGTTATTTTCTGACGGAGGTTTATTCAAAATATCAGCTCCCTTATAAAAGTGGCGGACCACAAGATATCAATTTTTTATATAAACCCGAAGAATTTTTGGAACTCTTCGAGGAATGGCACATTGTTCACTTTTTCATGGGAGAGGTTTCGCGCCACGAAGGAGAGCTTCACAATGGACTATCCCATGTTATTCAATTTGTTGGTCAAAAACCGCTGGAGTAAAAGAATTACATCCAAGAAATATACTATGTGTAAGTCATTTCATTCTATCTGAATTCAATTGATATCCCCCACTTATATAAGTGGGGGATGAATCTGTTATTTTTCCTGCCTTATGTTAAAATCCAAACTCAACTTCCCATCTATTAATGCGAGCGCTGCATTAAATGTGCTACCATTTTGAGCGGTAAAACCTTTGATCACATTGGTTTTCCCTTTCGTACATAGCAGTTTCACTTGACTTGGGGTCAGTTTTTTCTTGAGAAATAAACCGGGGAATGTTTGCTTACAACCATTTTTATAATTACTGCAGCCATAGAAGCTTTTGCGAGCTACGATCGTTCCTTGTTTGCATGTTGGACAAGGGGCGATCTCTTGCGGCGTGTAAGAAGATCTCGATTTTTTAGTGCAAGCCGGCAGTGTCACCGTGACCGTTTGGTCTTCCAGTTGTTCCGGGACTTCATTCAACAGCTTTTGAATGAACTTGGCGATTGTATCTAAGAAATGTTGTGCCGATCCTTCACCCGTCCCAATTTTACGCAAATAACTTTCCCATTTCGCTGTCATGGAAGGACTGGCAAGTAAGTTTCCTTCAATTGCTTGGCAGAGTACGCGTCCTTTATCGGTTATCGATACTACGTTCTTCGAAACGCTGATATAGCCATGTTTCTTGATCGTTTCGATGATGTTACTTCGGGTCGCTTCCGTACCGAGTCCTTCTACTTCCTTCAAAATTTCCGTTTCCTCTTTATCCTCAATTAATTTTCCGCATGTTTTCATCATGGCAATTAACTGGCCCTCTGTGTAAGGTTTTGGTGGCTGTGTTTTGCCTTCCTTAATAGCAATCTCACTGGTAACCGGTTCGTTAAGTTGAAGCGGCGGTAAAGCTTTCTCTTCCTTTTTCTCTTCCTTTGAGGTGCCGAAAAGTGCCTTCCAGCCAAGGTCACGTTCTGTTTTCCCGACTGTGAAAAATGGCAATCCGTTAACATTCGTCGTTACTTTCGTTTCGGTATACAAATAATCCATATGAAACATAGCGAGCGTCGTGCGAACCACTTCTTCATAGAGATTACGCTCAATTCCCGATAATTTAGCAAGAGCCGCTTCAGTAGGAATCTTTTTTGTCGGGATGATGGCGTAATGTTCCTGAACCTTTGAGCTGTCCACATAGCGTTTTTTAGGTGTCAGAGACGCCGTGAATGGATGGTGAATGAGCTGTTGATATGCATTGACTTGGTCGCGCAAATAGGCAAATTCATTCGGTGTAATATGCCGTGTATCGGTACGCGGATAGGAGACAAGTTTCTTTTCATACAGTGTCTGCATCGTTTTCAGTACATTGGCAGGGCTTGTCTTCCAACGTCGATTAGCCGTCGCCTGCAAAGTAGACAATGAATGAAGCTGTGGCGGCGGCATCCGTTTGTCTGTATTTATAACAGACGTGACAACACCAGGAGTATCTAGCTGAATTTGATGTTTCGCTAACAGTTCTTGCACAATTTCGCGCATTGGTTCTTTTACCTTTGCCTTGCCTTTATACTTGCCATGTTCAGACGTGAAAAGTGCTTCCACTTCAAAGAAGGGTTCTGATACAAACGTTTCGATTTCCTGTTGTCGCTGATAGATTAAGTATACCGTCGGGGACTGAACGCGGCCGATCGGAAAGACTTCTTGAATACCTTTTGCCTTTAATAAAAGTGTGTACAACCGAGAACCGTTCATACCGACAAGCCAGTCACTGATCTGTCGTGCTTTAGCCTCTTCATAGAGCAGCAAATCTTGCCGATTGTCCCGCAAGTTCGCAAAACCTTTTCGTACTTCATCTACTTCCAAGGAATTGATCCAAAGTCGCTTAATCGTTTGATTGCGTGCGCCAGTCATGTTGTAAATGGAATAAAAGATGTTGGATCCTTCACGGTCCACATCACAAGCATTAATGACGACGTCGGTCGCGCGCATCAATCTCTTCACCGCTTGAAATTGTTCATACTTTCCCTTCGCAATTTGAAATTCATAACGTTCCGGTAGTATCGGCAAACTCCCAAGCGTCCAGCGATTCCAGCGATTGTCGTACGCTTTTGGTTCTTTTAATTCGACGAGGTGCCCGATGCCCCATGTGATGATTGCGCCTTGCGGAAAAAGCTGACTTTGCGCTAGTTCGATATGTGTTTTTTGTCGATTTTTTACATTAAAGGCTTCTGCATAGGCTTTTGCCTGGGATGGTTTTTCGGCTAAAATGACTGGTTTCATAGAAACACCTCTTTCACGTATGAGATGAAACGTTAGTTCTTATAGTTGTATTATCGCATAAATGAGTCAGGTCATCTAATATTTGGCTAGAAGCTGAAATTAATATTTAAAGAAATAATCATAACTAATTGATTGCTAAAATAATATATAATAAACTTAGTTCAAATGATCGTTTGAATGAAAGGGGCTTGGAAAATAAAATTAGGGGTGGAATAAATGGAGCGTTATGATGTAATTATAGTTGGGGCAGGACAAGCGGGGATTGCTATGGGTTATTATTTGAAGCAAGAAGGGCTTTCCTTCTTATTGATAGATTCTAAAGAAAGAATTGGAGACACATGGAGACAAAGGTACGATTCATTAGTTTTATTTACTACAAGAAAATATAGCTCCTTACCAGAAATGCAAATGGACGGCCCACCGGAAGGATTTCCAACAAAAGACGAAATTGCAGATTACCTAGAGCAATACGTCAGTCGTTACGATTTGCCAGTGCATCTTAATACGAAAGTTACAACTATAAAAAAAGAGCGTGGAGTGTTTTATATAGAAACGAGTCGAGGAATTTTAGAAGCTAAACAAGTTGTAATTGCCTCAGGTGCATTCCAGAAACCTTTTGTTCCGCAAGTTGCAGTTAATAAGACGGGAGGACCATTCCAAATTCATTCTTCTCTTTATCGTTCGCCTAAGCAACTATTGAAAGGCTCAGTACTGGTTGTTGGTGGTGGTAATTCGGGAGCACAAATTGCGGTTGAGTTAGCCCATGAGAATCCTGTAACTTTGGCTGTAAGCCGTCCATTTAAATTTTTACCTCTTCACTTTTTAGGGAAAAGTATATTTTATTGGCTGGATCTAATAGGGTTATTGCATGCTGGTATCAATACCAAAAGAGGAAAGTGGTTCAGCAAACAACATGACCCTATCTTTGGAAGTGAATTAAAGGCTTTGATGAAAGAAGGACGAGCCTGCGTCAAGCCTAGGGTAGTCAAAGTGGAAGGCAATGAAGTCTCGTTTGAAGATCATAGTGTCCAAAACTTCGAAAATATCATATGGTCAACCGGGTTTATTCCATTTTATGATTGGATTCAAATAGATGGTGCTATCTCAGAAAATAGAAAACCTGTCCATAAAAGAGGTATAAGTCCGATAAGAGGTCTATATTTCATAGGATTACCTTGGCAACATCAACGCGGATCAGCGTTGATCTGTGGGGTTAGCCAAGATGCAAAGTACTTAGTTTCTCATATTGCAGAATTTGTGAAAGAGAATACACTCTAAAACGATGCAGAATTCAATAAAACCAAGAAAATTTAAAGTACAGAATTAAAAATCTGACATAATAAGATGACAGGCTCCATAACGGCATCTCTTTAAAAATATAATGGAAACATTTGTTCTTTTATTATCGCATAGATTGGTGAGGTTTTCTAATTTGGATTAATACGGAAGAGAAAGTAGACACAAGTCAGATAATAATTCAGAGTGTTGGCTTTACATTTTCCATATCTGCAGTGAAATAATAATAGATTAAGAGACCGAGTGTATCAACACTCAGTCACGAGGATACTGATTTATCTGGGCTTTCTACAATGTCGTCAATTCATTGACTTCCTTAGCTACCCGTATTCCCGATTCAATTGCCCCTTGTATCCAACCATGTTGAGTAGAGGCATGTTCACCGGCAAAGTGGACCCTTCCTTCCGGAGATGAGATATAGGGAGATAACTCTTTTATTTGTTCGGGTTTAAACATCGTAAAGGCACCGCCAGAATACGGATTTCGTGTCCAACTAAAACTTGCACCTGTTACAAACTCATGATAGACCCGTTCACCATGAATTGCAGCTAAATTTTTCAGTGTATATTCCAAACGATCTTGGGAGTTCAAACTATCCCAAACGAGAGCATCATCCCCCCAGGTATAGCTGGCTAATATGATGCCAGATCCAGAAGTGCCAAGTCTTGTGCTCGGATATTGCGTGTAAGCAATGGGGAGATCCGTAACCGTTTGACCTCCAAATATCCCTTCTTTTTCCCAAAACCTATTTTTGAATTGAATCCCGCTTTTTGTTGAGCCTACGTAATGCAGTTCGCGTATGGCTTTCCATTTGTTTTCTGAAAAAGAGTTCCTTGGTTCAATCTCAACAAATTGTAGAACCGAAAAAGGAATGGTCACGATGGCCAGGTCACCGGTTATTTGAAATGGCCTTGAGATTTTTGTATGAGTAGCATCAATTGTAACTTGATTGTTGGATTGAGTGATTTTGGTTACTTTTAATCCGAACATGATGTCGTCTTTTAATTGTGGAACGAATGCTTTTGGAAGTTGATCATTTCCACCGGTAATCTCGAAAAATTTAATATTCGGGGTAAACAGAACCATGAATTCACGCAGTAGTTCAAGAAAAGAGAGTTCTGGGAATCCTTCTAATGAAAGAGTTACTTTTATCATTTCGATTGCGCCTGAAGTCAATCTAGTTCCAAATGGATTATGCCTTAAGTACGCATCCATTGAATATTTATCGAATTCCTGGATGATCCACGGCCAATACAACTGTGGGTTTTGATTTATTAAATCAATGACCGGTTTTATTGCGAATTGGATTAATTCGACAGCCGTTTTCCCTCTTTCATGTGGCGCAACTGGAAAGCCGAAAATTGCAGGATATTGTTCGTAAACCTTTAATCGGCTTTTAATGTTTTTTACAAATAGGATATCATCAGGAGTGCTGTTGATAAATGGATTAAGCGGGAGATTAAACTTTTTTATATATTCTAATGTCAGGAGGTGGGTGTTGGGAATTCTCATGGCACCTGCTTCAAAATACAATTCATCTGTAAAATCTGATTGTATTGTGTAGATACGTCCGCCAACCCGATCAGAAGCTTCAAGGATTGTGACACGATGTCCAGCTTCTTTAAGTAAAGAAGCTGCAACCAAACCAGCCATCCCTGCACCGATCAAAATGATTTTCTTAGGGTTTTGTGTTTTCTTTAGTCCCTCTTTAATAATTGAAATCATTTGCTGGGAAGGTATTTGCGGGAATACGTAATTGTATGTTTGCAAGACATTCCTCCTTCTCATCCAAAGTTTTACATACAATGCTCTGCGATGGGACACTGCCATTTTATTTAAATAAAACTTCGGTGAACACATCTCTTTGTCGATATAGACTGAACACACTTTGTACTATAATTTGAAATACATTTAATAGCTCGGAGTGTTTGGTTGATAGGAGCTGTATAATAAATATGTAAAGATTGGCGGAGGTATGCTAGCTAGATGTTTTCCTGTACTTCACTGCAATAAAAGTCCAACTGCACATTGCAATAGTAATAACGCCAATATAATATTTATTACTCGGAAGTATTTGAAATATGTCTTTTGGAATAATGCTCCAAAAAGTATCCAAGTCAAGGTAGCAATTGTACCTATTGTAGCAATGATTAAAACAAAAAATAAAAGCCACCCAAATGACGAGTAATATGGAACAACATATCCTGTTAGAGAAGTTATACCAAATAAGAATATTTTCACATTAAAAATTTGCAAAACAAAACCAGTCAAAAATGAAGGTTTTTTCCCAGCAGTTTTATTGTCAGGCTTACTAATGGAAATTTGGTATGCTAGCCATAAAATATAAATAGCACCTGCATATTTAAGGACAAACATTATCGGGTTTATTAAGTTCTCTAATCCAAAGATAAATACTGCGCATATTGTTTGTACAAAAAGATAACCGATAAAGATGCCGATGAATAAAGGTTTTCCCCTTTTCCATCCATAGTTAGTCATCGTATTTAATGCTAGGATATTACCAGGTCCTGGCGTGAAGGCATTTATTAGAACGTAAATAACAAATGAAGATAATGCTTGAACTCCCATATCTTAATTCACTCTACTTTCCATTATTCAACTTATTTCTTTAATTGAATATAGTATAATGAAAAGTTTCGATATAATATAATACCAAAAATATATAGCTTGATATAGATAATAACTATACCAAGCTGAGAGTTAACTTCACTTTCAGTTATAAATCCTGCGCAATCTTTTGTAATGCATCCAAATATATTTCACCAAGCTTCGTTAGTGTGACATCTCTATGCTTTATTGTTCCAACCCGTATGACCTCATCTACATTAAGAGGAACTGCAATAATTTCATTACCATGAAGAAATTTAGGGAAAACTCCAGAAGAAATGGTATAACCATTAAGACCGATCATGAAATTAACGATAGCTGCTCTGTCGCTTACTTTGATGCTTTTCTTTACACTTCGTGTACTTAAAATTTCTTCCGAAAAGTAAAATGAATTATGTTCTCCTTGTTCAAAAGAAAGGCATGGATAATCATCTAATTCATCCAAATCAATAGATTCTTTGTCGGATAATGGATGATTTTCACTAATAAATACATGGGGTTTTGTAGTAAATAGTTCAGAAAAAGTTATATTTCTTTCTCTTAACAATTTTAATATTACGGATTCATTGTAATTACTTAAATAGATAATCCCTAACTCACTTCGTAAATTCTTTACATCTTCAATTATTTCATATGTCTTCGTTTCACGAAGTGTAAACTCATATTCAGAAGCCCCAAACTCCTTTACAAGTTCCACAAAAGCATTCGCTGAAAAAGTATAATGCTGTGTTGAAATACAAAAATGTTGCTTGGCTGGTTTCTCGCCCATATATTTTTCTTCAAGCATGCTATACTGCTGTAATACCTGCCTAGCATAACCAAGAAACTTGGCTCCTTCATTAGAAATCGTAACCCCTCTATTCGTTCTAATGAATATGGTGATTTTTATTTCTTTCTCTAATTCCTTAATTGCATTCGATAAACTCGGTTGGGAGATGAATAAACTTTTTGCTGCCTCATTCATAGATCCCTTACTTGCTACCTCCACTGCATACTTTAATTGTTGTAAAGTCAGACTGAACGCCACCTTTTTAAAGACCCGAATAAATTCATAATCAAACGTTCGGGTGTTCTTCTTATACATATCCATTGCCCGCCTAAGGAAATAATTCGTGACTCATTATTAGCAAGCATCTTTTTATTCTCTTCTATTCCGTTTGAAAAGTCTAACGTAAATATAGCCTTCGATCCTTACTAAACAAGGCTTTTCATAATGTCTTGGAAGTTATACTGTAGCTTTGATCCTTGTCATTCACATAATAAGATGACAGGTGTCATAACGGCACATCTTTCAATAAAAAGATACATTAGTTCTTATTATGTAGGAACCATGAATGAAATACCACTGTTTTTCCATTGTGATTTTTCGAGAAAGTATATTGGGTGGGGGAGGGGAAATGAAAGTGAATCGGGTATTAATGGTTAGTGGAATAGTGTCTAAATTATATGGGTGATTAGTGCCTTTTTAACAAGCATACCCCCATTCTAGATTTAGAATGAGGGTGAAATAGTATTGTTTAATCAGTCGAAATCATCAAATTAACGGTAAGTGACTCAGTCTATTTCTCTTGCTTTCTGTGAATCTCTAACGTTCTTCTGAACTGTTATCGCAGCAAATATACTAAGAACAAAAGCCATACCATAAAACCCTTTTTCGCTTAAAACAATACTTCCTGCATTGTATAAACCGATGGCCATTAATAAAATAGCTATAATAAGTGCAAACCAGCTAATACCATAATAAATATTCGTAACTGGTATACCTTCTTCTTTATCTCTTACTGCTTTCTGTAAAGATACAGATGAATAGAGTCCAAATATTAAAATTGCAAAATAATATCCTTTTTCGTTCAGTTCCATAACAGCATTATACAAACCTAAGAGGTAAGCTGATACTCCTATTAGTAGTGCTGCTAAAGAAGCTCCTTTGAAAGCTGAAGTGGGTTCCCCGTCTTTTCTTTCTACTTTCCTTTTCGGATCAATACTTTTTTCCTTATCAAATAAATTTTCATTATCCGTAGTCATTGAATGTTCCCCCTTCTCTTTAGACAATCATATCCAAACGAATATAAATCGGCAACTTTTTTTGTAATATTCCATCTCTTCTTTAAATTATGCGGTCAACGTCACAAGGGTTAATGAAGGCTGAAAGTATCAACTGCTTGATGACTTGATATCGCGCATATTTTATTTTGCAAATTGAATACATAGGGTTCAGGCGATATTAGTGTAAACGATAATCATTGCAATAACAGCTATTATTGCCTTTGCGATTAATTTCAAATTGTGTTCATTCTTTTGTTTCGTTAGTAGATCCAACATCAATTCTAGAAATTATATAAGGAATGGCGGGTTTAATAAACTCTTCCGGCTTTACCCCCACACTATTTCTTCTCCATTCTACAGAAGCCCCATAAAGCCCCCAGCTTAACATGACAGCAGTAATCTTTAGGGCCTGCATATCTCCGGTTAGACCTTGTTTTAACAATACTTTATAAAAAATGATTTCAAGTTGTTCTCTAATAATACGGGCAATGGTATCTTCGTATCCGCGATGGCACCGATTGGATAATGACATTTGAAAATTTGTGACCGCCTTGAAAATATTAACTAGCATTTCTTCATTTAGTTCAATGTTTTGGTAGTGATTACAATCGAGGTTAATTAACAATACTTCCGATAATGCCTTATCCAATAAGTCATATATATCTTCAAAATGATAATAGAACGTGGCACGGTTAATCATAGCCTCGGCTGTAATATCCTTAACGGTAATATCCTTAAATTCCTTCTCACTTGAAAGTTCAATGAAGGAATCCATGATTAATTTGCGTGTGCGTAGAACTCGTGGATCCGTCTTCGATCCGGTCATTGTTATCCCTCCTACTTTTTAGACAATTTATTAAATGTGTTGTATAAACGACAAATCCAATGAATTATTGGTGTTGATTTAGATCATTAGGGCTTAGAATTTAAATGTAAGAAAAATATTATATCGTGCCCTTGAAGAATAAAGAAATATAAGATATTCAAATAAACCATATTAGGGGGGATGAATGCAATTGGCATTGTCACTTTGGAGCACGGTAGATGCAGAATAAATATAACAGAGCGATTACGGATACTATCAATTAGTTATATGTTGAACGGAACAATAGGAACGTCAAAATTGTAATTCATGGTTATACTCTTGGGGTGATAGCAGCTAGCAACTTGCGGTTAATTCTAACTGTATCAAAAGTTGCAACAGTAAGCACTCAACCGGAACTAAATCTTTTCACTGGCTTTTGAGGAAATGATCCCCTTTAAGCTAGCACTATTTCATGAAGAAACGGTTTAAATAATGTTAAATGAAGTTCTAACTTGGTTGGCTGCATAGAAAAAGATTAGAAAGTAAATACAATGAATGGTTCACGCAAGGTCAAAGATTTTGTTGCCTTTTCTCAATTATTCAAAAGGGAGGAAAACGAATTGAAAAATAATATGATTTGTGATTTAGAAACAGGTGTATGTGGAGTGACTGGGGAAGAAGAAATAGAAGTGACTGATTTCAATCAAGTAAAAAAATCGGTTAATTTCTATTACGTCACGGACCCCATTTGTTCTCATTGTTGGGCCATTGAACCTGAGCTTCGTCGTTTTGTAGAGCAATACGGGGATTATTTTAACTTTCACACGGTTATGGGCGGTTTGCTGGAGAGATGGCATGACGGGCCGATCGATCCTGCAAACGGTATATATAAGCCTGCCGATGTTGCAGGGCACTGGAGAGAAGTTGGAGAACACTCAAGGATGCCAATTGACGGTACTTTAATGATTGATAATCCAGTCCAGTCCTCTTACCCGCCTTCTCGTGTATTCAAGATGATCCAAAAATACCATGATGATAAGTTAGCATATGAATATTTGCGACGTACGAGAGAAGCCCTTTTCTTATTCAACCAAAATATTTCAGATATTTCCGTGTTGATTGAAATTGTAAATAAACTTGGTCTAGATGGGGAAGCTATTGTTAATGAAGCTGAACAACCAATCGGACAAAAGTTATTAAACGAAGATTTTGGTCTGACTAGAAGCCTGGGTGCCAGAGGTTTTCCTACAATTATCATGGTCAATGAGGAAAATAAAGGTGTAAAAATTGTAGGTGGTCGTCCGTTTGAATCCTATGTTAACGGATTGAAACAAGTACTAAATACGGAAGAACTGGAACCTAAAAAACAGTCACCTCTTTCTAGTTTGCTTGGGAAGGAAAAACTTCTGCTTTCTAAAGAAATTGAAGCGATGTACGATGTTGAACGACCAGACGTTCACTCTTTTATTGAAAAAGAACTTTCGCCTGATCAATATCAAGCAAAGGAAATTCTAGGGGAATCCTATTTTACAACTACTAAATAAACAAAGGAGAGTAATTATGGCATACGTTTTACAAGTGGATTTTAAAATGAATGGCCCATTCGGGGATGAAATGGCGGAGGCCCTTACCGATTTAGCCAAAAGCATCAATGAAGAAGACGGGGTCATGTGGAAAATCTGGACGGAGAATCCGGAGATGAAAGAAGCCGGTGGAATTTACATGTTTGAAACAAGAGAAACTGCTGAAAAGTATTTAGATATGCATTCCAAACGATTAACTGGCTTTGGAGTTACGGACATCAACGCAAAAATATTTGCTGTTAATTCGAAATTAACTGAGGTTACTAAAGGGCCGATAAATAACTAGAAGTCTTTATGTAAAAATTTCGGAAGATGCTTATTAGACAAATGAAACCCTCAGTGAAACGTATATGTAGGTAGAACCGTCATAATAAAATCGACTTCCTTTTAGGCAGTCGATTTTATTACGTGCTACGAAAAAGTAGGGGGTTGTATTGTTAAAAAAAAAATTGAATCGAATGATCACGTAAAGTAGTTCAGAGGTCCATTACAAATAAATATAAACCATATAATGTTTGTGGGAATAAAGCTGTTAATATTGTATTTGGCCGGTAGCTATCATTTGTACCAAAAAAGTTAACCGTCCATTCCTTTGATGAGGATTCTCTTTAATTTAATATCTGTTGGACTTGCCAACCGACTCTTTACTCCACTACATATCCGTAATGTACCCATCCGACCAAATCGAAACATTCCATATAGAACCGATTCTCTTAACATCTACCTGAAAGCCTGATTGATGGTAAAACTCTGTACGTATAGGCTTCTCATATTCAACCACAATCGTACCTTCCTTCTTACCAATCAGATGTGCAGTGAACAAGTTAGTGCTGGTATCTCTTTTGATTTCTACAATTTGCTCATAGCCTTTCGTAACAATATTGTGCTTCCCTATATCATATGCCGTCCCTTGCTCATACCTTGCAGAAAGTTTTTCTCTTAACGAATTCACTTCATAATAAAAATGTGTTTTCTTCAATTTCGCTTCAATTCCGTAACGTGTTTCTTTGCCGTCAGCGAAATGCACAGTGGCAATATACTGGCCGGGCTTGTCGATATCAAAGCAGATATTTACATAATCACACGATTTAAACGTTACATCATCAGTCAGCTTCTTTCCGTCCATCGTCGAAAGTGAAATAATTTGGACATCTTGCTTTTCGGGAATTTCAAGCTTTACTGCGGTCGGCAGAAAATCGTTCGTCTCCTTCATCGTCAATTTCAACTCGCCATTCTCTTTTTTTACATGTACATAATATTTTTTGTAATTCTCTGCTTCAAAGAAATGCTTGTCCGATACGATGAATGTGCCTGAACCTTCTTTTTTCGGAATCAATTGAATTTTATCGTCTCGGTAACCTTTCTTCCCTTCTACGTAAATTATATCGAATAGCCCTGGGTTCACTTCTGTTTCTGTCGTAAAGAAACGATTCCAGCCAAAATCATCCGCTCCGAGCGTCACCATATTCGTCGGTTTCGCCTCTTCCGTCGCTTTCATCATTTTGGCTGCTTGTCCTCTCGTGATGGAGAGATTTGGACTAAATATATTGGAAGCCGTTCCCGTCGTAATGCCGAGGTGGTAGATGATTAGAATATTCTTGTAATGCGACGAATTGCCATTCCAACCGATATCTTTGAAAGGATTCTCTCCGGACTGACGTGGCAAGTCAAACGCCTTGACCAAAATTGAAGCCATCTGTCCTCGCTTGATCGGATCATTCGGTCCGTAACGCCCGTCCGGATAACCACCAATAATACCTTCTTGCGCCATTGCGGCAATCGCCTTGTAATAGCCATTCACCGTTGAAACATCCTTAAATTCAGGATTTTTGACATTTTTCGTATCCAATTTGATCATCTTCGCAATGATTGCGGCCGCCTGTCCTCTCGTAATAGAATTCCCCGGCTTGAATGTGCCATCCGGATAGCCTCCGATTATATTGCGTTCCGCCAGATCATTGACTGCTTCTGCAAAGTGCTTTGTTGGCGGTACGTCTTCAAATAATTGTTTGCTTGCTGCGTTGCCGGATAATGGCAAGCTACATGCAAGCAACAATGCACCGAATATGGTGATAAATCTTTTATTCATTTGGTTTCTTCCTTTCTATATTTATTTATGAATCTTTGCTGATAGGTGAGCAACCTACAGACGTAGATAATCATAGAAGATTTCAAAATATATTAATGTCCTCTAAAATAAGTTTTTGTGTGAGAAACACACCCCTACTACGTCGTGGTCTAGATTTGTATAGGGATTCCTCTATTTACATAATATGATACTGTGGTGTATTATCCGAGTTGTCCTAATATGAGCAAACGTCAAAAAAGGAGGGGGAGCGGAGGATTTCCGTGAATACATAAATGAAAAAAAGACATGTGATAATGATGATCGGTTTACTGCTTGTTTTATCAGGTTCTCGTATTCTATGGATGGATACATTTCGCAACCTCTCAGATACACAAATAAAAAATGGTCAATTGGATTTACGTGATTGGCATGCACAAGAGGGCGAAGTTTTGCTTCTTGACGGAGAGTGGGAGTTTTATCCATCACAATTGATGAAGGATCCGGAGCGGATGACGAATGCAAGTGATGGACCGAAGAAACTTGTTCAAGTCCCTGGTAGGTGGAATGAGGATTTTCAAGATGGGAAATCGACTCCATATGGATATGGCTCCTACCGCTTGCTTCTCTATGTGAATAAAAGTGAGGTGCTTAATTATAGTATATATGTGCCTAGCGTTCGCAGCTCTTCGCAAGTCTTCGTCAATGGACGGCTTTTGGCTGGATCGGGACAAGTCGGAAAAACAAAAGACGAATACATAGCAAAAAATTTGCCATATTTATCAACCTTTACTGCAGATGAAAACGGTGTGATCGACATTGTCATTCAAGCAGCGAATTTCAAAGATGTTCGTCGCAGCGGCATTATCCGGTCAGTTAAATTTGGTTCCGAAGCAGCAATATCTAAAGAAAGAAATTTGTCCTTATCCTTGCAAGTGTTGGCTTCAGTCATATTCTTTCTACATTCTATCTATGCCCTTGTGCTATATTTCTTGGGAAATCGAGAGAAAAAACTACTCTATTTTTCTTTGCTCTTATTTTGCATAACGTTAATGAACTTAATAAGCAATGATGAAAAATTATTTCACTTATTATTTGACGTTGGATATGAGTGGGATTTCAGTCTGGCGAATATCCTCATTCCGGTCGCTGGTCTTGCGTTGGTTCAGTGCATGGATCATCGCAGTCTTCCATACTGGCGACTGATGAACCCAGTGTACTCGGTTATTGCTATGGGAACAGCCATGGTTACGCTGTTTTTATCTTCGAGTCAAATTATAATGTTGTTTCCAGTTTATTATCTGTTGGCGGGATTTGCTGTTGCTGTCTCCCTGATAACTATTTTCAAGAAAATATATAGAAATTTCACAGGGAATGTTTTATTGTTACTTTCCTTACTAATAGTTGCCCACCATTTTGCTTGGATGATCTTTTGGAGAGAAACCGGCGTAAGTGTTGTTCATTATCCATTCGACTTGATTTTGTCAATTGGTTGTTTTACATCAATTTGGTTTAAGGATTATTTTACAATGCATGCAGAAACGGCGAAGCTCGCAGTTCAATTACAAAAAGTGAATGAGCATAAGGATCAATTTTTGACGAACACCTCTCATGAGTTTAAAAATCCTCTTCATGGGATCATTAATATGTCTCAATCTGTATTAATGAGAGAAAGGAATTTATTAAAGACTAAAAGTGTCCATGAGCTTGAAACAATTTTAACAGTCGGTCGGCGAATGTCATTATTATTAAATGATTTACTTGATTTAGCCAGCCTTAGAGAAGGCCATCCACGCCTCCATACAAAATCGATAGCGATTCAGCCAATCGTAAGTGGAGTGATGGATATGCTGCAATTTCTCGTTGAAGTTAAGCCGATTCACATAATCAATGAAATCTCAGAAGATTTTCCTTCGGTCATTGCAGACGAAAACCGGGTCATTCAAATCATCTACAACTTACTTCATAATGCGATCAAATACACAGATGAGGGCGAAATCTACATTCGATCGAAAGTAAAGGGTGAAAGGGCGCTTATTATGATATCTGACACCGGAATGGGGATAGATGAGGATTTTCTACGACACTTGTTCCGTCCCTATGAGCAAGCGGTCGACGCAGCAATGACGGAAGGGGGAATCGGACTAGGTTTAAATATAAGTAAACAGTTGGTTGAGCTTCATGGTGGACAGTTAGAAGTATCCTCAACGCCAGGAAAAGGATCAACTTTTACGTTTTCGCTGGAGTTGGACCCATTGGATCAATACAGCAAAACCGAAAACGCTTCATCAATGGAAGCCCAGCACGCCGTATTGTACGAAATGCCCTCTAATTATTTGAAGGAGACCTCGTTTGATTTGACGGATGCTGAAATCTCAGCCGCAACATATCAAATGGCGTTAGTGGAGGGTAGGGCAGGGCGGTTGCCTATATTGATCGTGGACGATGATCCCATCAACCTACAGGTACTTCAATCGATTTTGTCAGTTGACCAATATGATGTCACAACTGCGACAAGCGGCAAAGAAGCTCTTGATCAATTAAACAAAAAGGAATACAACTTAGTTATTACGGATGTTATGATGCCGCGGATGTCCGGCTATGAGTTAACCAATATGATTCGTAAAAGGTTTTCACTCACAGAACTTCCAATCTTACTGCTTACAGCAAGGAGCGACTTGAAGGATATACAAGCAGGGTTTTTGGCGGGCGCGAACGACTATGTAACGAAACCTGTTGAAATGTTGGAATTACGAGCCAGAGTCCGGGCGCTTGCGGAGATAAAAGAAGTCGCACGCGAACAATTGCAATTAGAGGCTGCATGGTTACAATCTCAAATCCAACCTCACTTTTTATTCAACACATTAAATTCCGTTATCGCACTGAGTGAAATTGACTTGAATAAGATGAAAGAGTTGCTAATGGAACTAAGCGAATTCTTAAGAAGTAAATACCAATTCCAACACATAGATGAATTGATACCCATACAAGAGGAATTAAATATTGTACGATCATATCTGAATATCGAACAGGTACGTTTCGGAGATCGATTGAATGTTGTGTGGGAGATGGATGGATGTAAGGATCTTAAAATACCCTTCCTGTCAATCCAACCCTTAGTTGAAAATGCAGTCAGACACGGAGTTATGAAGCGTATCAGTGGGGGAACAATCACAATTTATTGCACACTCTATGAGGATTACGTTGAGATTTCAATTAAAGATGACGGCATTGGAATGGATGGAGCCCAGTTGCACAGCTTATTAGAAAGAAAGAAAGGCAGTCAGACAAGTATAGGTTTAATTAATACAAACCAACGTCTAACAAGACAGTTCGGCACAGGGCTTCAAATCAAAAGCACTCCAAATCAAGGAACAATCGTATCCTTTCAGGTGAGAAGATAGTGTTCAAATGTTTTCGAGAATCACACCTTAGCCGATGATGTAAGGTGGTTCTAGACTATATAGGCAGTATCATTGCCTACAGACGAATAGATTGGCAAAGCACTTGCAGAAATACATGAATGACAGGAAATCATTAGCGGCTTGTAAATTCTCCGGTTTTCGATTACTAAATATAAGTGAAAAGGGATAGAGGGGCAGGATGGATTTCTGCTCTCTCTATCCTTTTATTTTCATAATTTCAAAATTGTAATGATAAACAGTTGAGAATTTAAATGTAATAACATGATTAGCATTTTTTATATAAGAACTATTAATAGATTTGAAAATCGATCGCTAACGAACATCACATGGCAAGAGCCATTATGGAACATGATAAAATAACTGGTTTTATTACAATTTGAGTTGACGGAATAGTTCGTCGTATTAAGAACGCACAAGTAAAATTTTCTATTGATTTACACACCCTTTACATAAATCATCATGGAAATTAACATTCGGTTGCTACAATGAAATTACTTTGGGAGGTGATCCGTTTGCTGGAAATGCAAAACATAGGCAAAAAATATGATCAAAAAGTAGTTTTAGAAAATATAGATCTTGAAATTAAAACTGGAGAAATTGTCTCACTACTTGGACCAAGCGGCAGTGGAAAAACTACATTATTGAATATTATTTTGGGTTTGACTCAAATGGACCAAGGAAAAATCATTTTTAACGGAAAGGATATGAGCACGGTACCGATGAAGAAACGAGGCTTTAATATTGTCTTCCAGGACTATGCCCTTTTTCCTCATTTAAATGCCTATGAAAATATTATATACGGTTTAAAAAATAAGAAAGAACTGGTTACGAAGAAGGAGCTTCAGGAGTACATTGATTTTTTAGGTTTGAATCCTCACTTGAATAAGAAGATAGGCGAGCTGTCGGGTGGTCAGAAGCAAAGAGTTGCTCTTGCCCGAACGTTAGTGACAAAGCCGGAAGTATTATTGTTGGATGAACCATTAAGTGCGTTAGATGGTGTGATTAAGGAATCCATAAAAGAACGAATTAAGTCTATTGCGAAGGAATTCGATCTAACCACAATTATTGTCACACATGATCCGGAAGAAGCATTAACCTTATCGGATAAAATTCTCATTATTAATCAAGGAAATATTTCGCAGTTTGGCACACCATTTGAAATAATTAACCGGCCAAGTAATGAATTTGTGAAGAATTTTATTCTGAAACAATTGGAGATTAAAAGGCAAAATATTTATAACTTGTTCAGTGAAAAGTATGCTTAAAGTAAAGCTGGAAATCCGTGCTATTTACACAATCATAGTATGCTTATTTGCAATTTTTCTCATCTTGCCTTTGGTCGTCCTATTTATCCGTTCCTTTGAAACGAGTCAAGGATTTACGATCTCAAATTACCTTTCCATTCTAACCAACAATGACTTGATGGTATCCATTTGGAACAGCATAAAAATATCCAGCCTGACCGCTGTCATTACAACAATTTTAGCATTTTTGTTATCCTATACAATTAATTTTACGAGGGTTACTCGTCCTCTAAAGGGCGCTATTCAGATTGGAATCCTGATTCCGATGCTGCTCCCTACTATTACATATGGATTTGCGATTATGTATTCTTTTGGAAACCAAGGATTGCTGACAAAGCTCTTTGGTCGAAGTTTTTTTGAGATTTATGGATTTAACGGTTTGTTGATAGGTTATTGTCTGTATACATTACCGCCAGCATTTCTGCTGATTAATAACTCTTTTAAGTATATTGATAAGAAATTTATCATTGTTTCAAAGTTGATGGGCGATAGAACGCTGCGGAGTTTTATGAATACGATTATTCGTCCATTATGGGGAACTCTGGGGGGAGCATTTGTACTTTCTTTCATATTGAGCTTTACAGACTTTGGCATACCGGCTTCTATAGGAGGGTCTTATTCTGTTGTAGCAACGCAACTGTACCAAGTGATGCTTGGTTCTATTCCGGATTTCAATAATGGAGCAGCAATTGCCGTATTCATGCTAATTCCGGCAGTGTTTGCAGTATTCCTATTACAATACCTTGAAAAGTTCAATTTTCATTATGACAAACTTAGTGAGGTTGAGTTGCTTCAAAACAGAGCCAGGGACGTCGTATTGGGAATTCTTTCATCCAGTGTTTTACTAAGCATATTCGCCATCTTTGCCATCATGTTTGTCGCACCATTGGTCAATAGTTATCCTTATGATCTAACTTTTACCTTTAAGCATTTCACAGATGTCTTCCAGTCTAGTGATTTAGTGAATGTGTATAAAAACTCGGTAATTGTTGCGCTCCTAACCGCATTATTCGGTACATTAACCGCTTTTTGCGCAGCACTCTTAAATGTGCGCACACCTATTAAAGGAAAAGAAGCATTAGATATATTTTCAATGATTACAAACACCGTGCCGGGTATGGTTTTAGGGATTTCCTATTTACTTCTTTTTAATAATAGCAGTTTAAAAGGGACATTCGCCATTATCGTCTTATGTACTATTATTCACTACTTTACCACGCCGTATCTAATGGCAAAGAATTCACTTTCTAAAATGAATTTGTCATGGGAAATGACTGGAGAATTATTGGGAGATAGCTGGTTTAAGACAATTCGCCGAGTGGTTATTCCAAACTCGTTTTCCACTGTACTGGAGATGTTCAGTTACTATTTCATGAATGCAATGGTAACAATTAGCGGCATTATTTTCTTAGTGACGGCTACAACCTCGGTAGTTGCAAGCAAAATTAAGGAATTGCAGCACTTCGCTAAGTTTAATAAAGTTTTTGTTTTATCTATACTCATCTTTTTTACAAATCTATTCGTTAAGTTGCTTTGTGATTATTTTCAGAAAAGGCGACTTAAACACAATTAAAGTGAGGAGGAAACATATTGAAGAAAGGATATATCTTAACGTTAGCAATACTCAGTTCAATCTTGTTACTAGTTGGATGCATTGCAAAAGGCGCAACTTCGGACGGATCTGAAAAAGTTGTTATTTTGACAAATGGCGATGAAGAAGCCGTAACGTCTATGGAAGTAGCATTAAAAAATGCAGGATACGAAGGGCAATATGTATTTCAATCTTTAGGTACGTCTGAATTAGGAGGAAAGCTGATAGCTGAGGGGAAGCAGATAGACGCTGATATTATCACGATGAGTTCTTACTTTATCGACAGTGCTCAAGGTAAACATGGGATGTTCGCAGATTTGACATTTGCCACGAATGCTTTAGAAACGTATCCATCATACTATACGCCCGTGCTGGCAAATACAGGTTCTATTTTTGTGAATACGCAAGTTCTTATGGAAAAAGGTTTACCTACGCCATCTTCTATTGAAGACTTGACGAAACCAGAATTTAAAGGACTCGTTTCCATTCCTAATATAATGGATTCCTCAACGGGCTGGCTATTAGTGCAAGCGATTATTTCTCAATACGGTGAAGAGGAAGGAAAAACAATTCTTCGAGATTTAATTGCAAATGTGGGTCCACATCTTGAAAGTTCAGGCTCGGGGCCTATAAAGAAAGTAACAGCTGGAGAGGTGGCAGCAGGTTTCGGGCTCCGTCA
Organism: Sporosarcina aquimarina; assembly: GCF_019748715.1. GTDB lineage: Bacteria > Bacillota > Bacilli > Bacillales_A > Planococcaceae > Sporosarcina > Sporosarcina newyorkensis. The sequence continues at coordinate 42,148 of NZ_JACLBZ010000033.1, forward strand.
CCAAGCAGTCATCGCAAGTGGACAGGGTGCACCAATTGATTTCATTGATCCTACTGAGGGGAATTTCACACTTACCGAATCAATTGCAGTTGTAGAAAAAGACGATGCACAGACTGAACTTTCGATGAAAATGGCAGAAGTCATTATTAATGATGGCAGAGAAGGGATATTACAAGACTATCCAGTGGCTCTTTATGGCGGTGAAGTGATTAGTGACGATCATCAGCCTGCCCATACAAAGAAGTTTGGAGACACATTGACGGTTGAACTATTGAAGCAACACCAAGACTATTTTAATTCTGCAAAATAAAGATAGGGGAGTAATAGATATGAACCATTACAAGCTTTTAACGCCTGGCCCACTGACAACATCAAGTACGGTAAAAGAGGAAATGCTTTTTGACCGTTGTACTTGGGATCATGATTATAAAGCGATCACACAAAAAATAAGACGCCAGCTCCTTGACCTGGCACATGCCAATGAGGAAGAGTATACCGTTGTCCTTATGCAGGGAAGCGGCACATTCGCAGTGGAATCCGTCATGAATACAGCTATGTCGAATTCGGATAAGGCATTAATTATCACGAATGGCGCGTATGGAGAAAGAATTGTAAAAATGGCCAAATACATAGGCCTGAACTACACGGAGTATCGTGTACCTTATAACGAGCACCCAGATGAAAATGAAATCGGCCGAATTTTACAAAATGACCAAATTATCACACATATAGTGATGGTACATTGTGAAACGACTACGGGTATTTTGAACCCGATAGAAATGGTTTCGAACCTATCAAAAAAGTTTGGCAAAACGGTAATTGTAGATGCCATGAGTAGCTTTGGCGGTATGGAAATAGATCTGCCGTCACTTGGAATTGACTATTTAATAAGCAGTGCTAATAAATGTATTCAAGGAGTGCCAGGATTCGGCTTTGTCATTGCTAAACTGGACAAATTATTGGCATGTGAAGAAAATTCCCGGAGTTTATCTTTAGATTTATATGATCAATGGAAAGAAATGCACGAAGACGGAAAATGGCGTTACACTTCACCGACACATGTTGTAGCTGCATTCTCTAAAGCGATTGATGAACTGATAGAGGAGGGTGGGATCAGCGCTAGACAGCAACGCTATGAGACTAATAATCAACTGCTAAGAGTGGAACTGGAAAAAGCGGGTATTCACGCCTATATTACAGCAGAAAAACAATCACCGATCATTACTACATTTTTATTCCCAAATGATCAGTTCAGTTTTAACGAATTTTATTCATATATGAAAGAAAGAGGATTTGTTATTTATCCAGGCAAACTGACAGAGGTAGATACATTCCGAATTGGAAATATCGGTGAAATTTATGAAGAAGATATTGCCGCACTATGCATGATTATAGAAGAATATATGGGAGTGTTGTCAAATTGAGAAAGGTAGAAGGAATCATCTTCGATTGGGCTGGAACAACGGTGGACTTTGGTTGTTTTGCACCCGTAAATGTATTTATAGATATTTTTAAAAATGCGGGCATTGAAGTAACAATGGCTGAAGCAAGAGAACCAATGGGGATGCTGAAAATTGATCATATCCGCGCCATGCTGTCCATGCCTCGGATTTCCGCATTGTGGAGAGAAAAATACGGAAGATCATTTAATGAACAAGACGTAGAGCGTTTATATGGCGAATTTGAATCCGCACTCATGTCATCCTTAATTGAGTATACAGACCCTCTTCCAGAGGTATTGGAAACTGTAGTAGTATTGAGGAGTCAAGGTTTGAAAATTGGTTCGACAACAGGATACACCGAAACGATGATGGAGGTAGTAGTCCCGAATGCTTTTAAAAAAGGATATAAGCCAGACTTTTATATTACACCAGACGGAACAAACTCATTAGGAAGACCGTATCCTTATATGATTTACAGAAACATGGAAGCATTAAAATTGTCAGCATCATGGAAAGTGGTAAAAGTCGGGGACACAGTTTCAGATATTCGTGAAGCAGTAAATGCGGGTGTTTGGTCGGTAGGTGTCGTTATTGGCAGCTCAGAAATGGGACTCAGTTTAGATGAATACCATGCACTTTCCGAAGTAGAACAGGCCGAGGTCATCACGAAAACGCAAGAAATATTTCTCCGTAATGGTGCGGACTTCACAATTAATTCAATGAGTGAACTGCCTCTATTAATTGAGAAAATCGATCTTCTCATTTCGGAAGATAAGTTGCCTTCTAAATGGCTGTCAATGAAGTAATTATACAACCCTCAAAGTGGATATAGGTTGTAGAAAACAATTGTGTTTAGTTAAACTCTCATGTTTCATGGGGGCAAAACAAAAAATGATTAGTAATAAGAGAGCAGGCCGTTAAATGGTTTTGCTCTTTTATTGATCTGATGATTATGTGTCTTTTACTTGGCAGAGTTGGCGAGAACGCTTCGTCTTGGTTTCCTCAATTCAACTAAATGTCCAACTTCCCATGTATGAACTTACGGAGCAGTGCAAGTCACGTCGGGCTATTGAACTATTCTTCAAATGATCAAGCGGCTATACTTAGTGGAGCGGTGACGTCTCGGGAGAACGATTAAAACAGTTCAATGTTGTATGATTCAAAAAGAGATTTTCAATAAACGGAAAAATCACGCTACAGTTTTATACAATAAATTTCGAAGTACAATACAGATAGTGGATGAAAGTATTTTAGATGCCCAAAAAAGGATAGAGAAGCAGGAGCGATATCTGCTTTCCTATCCTTTTTTTATACTAAATAATAAATCTTGAAAATATGGAGATAAAGTGTGGACTACTAAATTAGACTGGAAAGGGGTGACGGGTGATAGCTATTTTTCGAGTGCTTAAAAATTGAATTGATTTGTCAGCATACAAGGTCTTGAAATAGTACAATTCTCGCTAGTCGCTGTGCGTATAACAGAGTGGATTTAGTGTCAGCATTACCTAAGCATTGTAAGCAGTGATTGAAGAACAGATCGTTGTATACAAATGTATACAATTAGTGGTATCATAGATTGTATACAATTGCATACAGTGGAGGGGTTACTAATGAGAGAAGAACACACAAGAAGAGAAGGGCGTCATCACGGTAGACGCCATGGTAGGGAAGAGGGGACGCGCGGTCCCAAAACATTTCGTCGTGGAAGGGCTCTTACTTTTTTAGAGCGCATGCATCTGAAGCGTGCAACGATCAAACAGCAACTTGAGCAGCCTGAGTTTCATTCCATTCAGCCTGTTTTAGTCGGAGAATTAAAAGCTATTGATATGGTCATTAATGAGTTTGTTCAACTCTTTGAAATCAATGAGGATGAGATGACGGATAGCAAACCATCCGAAGATACGACTGAGAAAGGGATTGAGTTAAATGAGGAAAATCAATGATTATATCGATACAGTATTTACGAAACAAGATGCATTGTTAGAGGAAGTGATTGCTTCGATTGAAGAAAACGGCATGCCCGCTATATCGGTGTCACCTTCTTCAGGAAAACTACTGACCATGCTGGTAACAATTTCAGGTGCAAAAAATATCTTGGAAATTGGCGCGCTTGGTGGCTACAGTGGGATTTGTCTTGCGAGAGGGTTTGGGAACGAAGGAACTTTGACATCCCTAGAATTAGAAGAGCGGTATGCAAAGTTAGCGGCAAACAATTTAGCAAATGCAGGCTTTGGTGATCAAGTGTTGTACCGAACGGGACCTGCCTTGGACAGCCTTGCGCAATTAGAGGAAGAAGAACAGCAATTTGATTTTTTCTTTATTGATGCGGATAAAGAAAACTATGCAAATTATCTAGAAGCTTGCATTCAGCTTGCAGAGCCAGGGGCGTTAATTGTACTCGATAATGTACTGGCTAGAGGAAGTGTGGCGGATCCGGAAGTGCAACCAAAACGCTATACTTCATTCATGCAATCATTCAATGAAACAGTAGCGAATCATCCACAATTGGAGTCACTTCTGATTCCGCTTGGTGATGGGATGACGGTTGCAGAAGTGAAGAAGTAAGAATAGCGTACCGGGTTCTCGTTGTATGAGAACCTATTTTTTGTATGAGCAGCAGCACTATGTTTGCAAATTAGTTTACTTTAAAGTGGTTTTTTAAATATTTGAAACAGATCTGATGCGAGAGGTTGATTAATTTGGCGACAATAGACGACTAATTGAAATTGGATATACGAGTGGGGACCGTAGTAGAAGCAGAACCATTTGACAAAGCACGGGTCCCAGCGATCAAGATGCGAATCAATTTTGGTGAATTTGGCATGAAATACTCTTCAGCGCAAATTACAAAGAGATATGTCCCAGAACAACTGATTGGACAACAAGTAATGGCAGTGGTCAATTTCCTGGGGAGACGAATTGCGGGTTTTAAATCGGAAGTTTGGTTATTGGTGGTATTCCAGAAGAGGTTGATGTTGTTCTGTTAAAACCAGACAAAGTGGTTGAAAACGGGACGCCAATTGCCTAACCACCTTTAAAAGAATAGATTCAGTCGTTGTTGATTGTGATTTAACTTTAACTTTCAATTTACTATACGAATAATTCATTTTATGATCTACAATTATTAATGAAAACAACTATATTCGTATACTATGAAATTTGGTATTATAATAAATTTGCAGGAATAAAGCCCTTCACTATACCTGTTGGTAGTGAGGGGCGGTATATTCATTATTATAAAACTTTGTTTGTCAGTTAGTAGATTGAATTCTCATCATTATTTTACTAAAATAAAAAATAACATATTATTACCATACTAAACCTGTTAGAATATAAAGTAGGGTTGGGCATAATAAGCATCCCAAACCTGTATAGAAGGTAGCTGTGACGGCTCCATACGGCACCAATCGTACATCCGTCGCAGCTAACCCACCTGTTACACCAGAAGTTGTTCCCATCAATCCTCCATATACCATTGCAGATAACGGATTATCAAGTCCAATATATTTTGCGACAAATGGCGTTCCTACCATAACTAAAACCGACTTGATCAAACCAGCGGCAATACTGATAGCAATTACTTCAGAACTGGCATTTAACGCAGCTCCTGTTATGGGTCCGACAATATAAGTAACTGCACCTGCTCCAATTGTAGTTAAGCTTACTGCATCGTTATAGCCAAATAGTAAAGCGATCAATACGCCTACAACAAATGAAAGCCCCACTCCGATGAATAAAGAAGAAACACCTCGTGCACCTGCTTTTTTAATTTCGTCGAAGTTTGCTCCAAATGATGTAGCAACAATTGCAAAATCCCGAAGCATGCTTCCTCCTAGCAAACCAATCCCCGCAAACAAGGAGACATCCGCCAGTCCTTTAGTTCCTTCAGTATAAACACCTCCGAAGTAAGCTAAAACCAAACCTAGTACAATAGCAATTGCAGATCCGTGTACGATACCCCTTGTAAGTTTTCCTGAAATAAGATACGCAACATACATGGTAACACCGACAATGACAAAGCCAGTAATCAACCCGTTTCCTTCAAGTACATTTGTAATCGCTTCCAAAAACATGTTACTTCACCTCCTGTGTCTTCAGTGGATGGCTTTGATTGAACTCTACCGCTGATTCCCTTGCCTTCTTCCCGCTAAGTAAAGGGACAACTGTCCAACTAATAACTACTGCTGCCACCCCTGCGATAATAGCCAAGGGACCTCCCGTTAAAGCGCCAAGTACATTTTGGCTCGCTGCCATTGCTATGACAATTGGGATGTACATAGCATTCCAAAAAGCGAGACCCGATTGAGCTGGCATGCTTAACATTCCTTTTTTCTGTAGCTTATCTACAACGACAATGAGTAAAAGCATTGCAATTCCTACTCCGCCAACGTTTGAATCTACGCCCATAATCGTTCCGATAATCTCACCGAAGAACATCCCAACTACAAAACAGCCTGCCAGTATTGCCACACCGTAAATCGCCATTTAAACACTCCATTTCTTTTTTATTTAGTCGACTGTATTCTAGACTTAAGAATAAGCAAAGTCACAAAGATAATCAAGCTAAATATTAAATATTTTAGAATATTCATAGTTTTGTATTGAAAATGGTTGGTAAAGTGTTTAATATGTTTAGTATACAGTCGACTAAAATTCATAATCTGAGGTGAAGGGATGGAGTATTTCGAAAAGTCTTTAGACAATGCTTTATCAAAAAAGGTGGCAAATCAATTATTAAAGCAAGTGTTGAGCAGCGAGCTAAAGCCTGGAGATCAGGTTGTAGAAAATAATTACGCAGAACAGTTTAACATCAGCAGATCGCCGGTAAGGGAAGCTATTTACTTGCTCACTATGGAAGGGATTATTGAACGTGTCCCTAGGAAAGGCGCTTTTATCAAGGGGTACACGATTGATGAGATGAAGGACTTGCTCGATGTTCGAAATTCTATAGAAATGCTGGCTGTCGAGCGTTTGATAAAACCGAGTGAAGAGAAAAAGTTATTAGAAGAGATGAGATTAGTCGTTCATAAAATGATGAAGGTAGAAAACTATACGGAATATACACATTTGAATTACCAATTTCACTATCTCATATTGAAACTGAGTAAAAGTAAGGTTTTGATTGATATGTACAGTAAGATATCTCTGCCTCTGCTGCGGATACAAATTATTCATTTCTCTAGCAATAAAGTGATTGAGAAGTCGGTAAAGGAACATAAGGAGATCTATAGTTGCTTAGTGAAAGATGATATTAGCCAATTGAAAACAATTTTGCGCAAACATACTGAAGATGTAATATACAGCGTAAAAAGCAAATTGTTATAGGTGATTGAAATGAAAAGTGCATGGTTATTCCCTGGTCAAGGCTCACAATACCCTAACTTTTTGAATGAACTTCCTCAGCATTCCATCATAAGCGATACATTGGAAACTGCATCGGAAATAATTAAAGAACCTATAGAAATGTTACAAACAGAAGAAGCGTTGATTAGTACAAGAAATGTGCAACTTACAATGTTAACTGCAAGCGTTGCAACGGCGCGATATTTCTTGAGCCTTGGAGTAAGCCCTCAATTCATTGCTGGTCACTCTGTCGGGGCTTTTGCTGCCGCAGTCATAGCAAATGTCTTAAGTTTTGAGGAAGCCTTATTGCTTGTGAAAAAACGTGGTGAACTAATGGAGGAACTTCAAGACGAGAACTATGGAATGGCGGTAATTGTTGGTCTGTCAGAAAATAGATTAGAAGAGATTGTTAGCGGTTTATATACAGATGAATATCCGGTTTATGTATCCAATCGAAATTCTCCGACGCAACTAACTTTATCAGGTCATAAACGAGCAATGCAAAAAGTTATTGATGAAGTAGACGGGAAGGGAGCCAGTTCAGCTAAAATGCTGAAAGTTACAACGCCATCTCACTCTCCTTTGTTTCTCCCCGTCCAGACTGTTTTAAAAGAAGAATTAGATTCTCTTGAACTTGGACGTCCTTCGATTCCTTTTATTGCAAACCGCAATGCCAGAGTATTACGGAGGTCAAAGGATATTGCACAAGATTTAGCGGAAAGTATCGCACTGCCTGTTCGTTGGCATGATGCCACAACAGTTTTATATGAATATGGCGTGCGTCAATTTATTGAGATGCCACCGGGAGACGTTTTGAAAAGGTTGGCTTCGAGTGCATTTCCTGAAATTCATAGTTATTCCGTCAGTAAAAATGGTATAGACGATTGTCTGTATGTAGAAAAAAATAAAGGAGTGTAGATATGGTTATTATTCAACAACGATCTTGGAAGCAAAAGCTTGAACAAAAACAACGAAGAGTTGAAAGTGTAAGTCATTTAGTCAATGGATCGATTATTCCTACAGAGAAAATTGTGGATGCGCTGGAGTTGCTGATTAAACCCGGGGACCGTGTTGTACTTGAAGGGAATAATCAGAAGCAAGCCTCATTTTTATCCCAGTCTTTGGTTCTTGTAGACCCAGAGAAGGTTCATGATCTTCATATGATTATGTCGAGTGTATCGAGACCCGAACATTTAGATCTATTTGATGAAGGAATCGCTAAGCGAATCGATCTGAGCTATGCAGGTCCGCAAAGTATGAGGATTGCCCAAATGATTGAAGATGGCCGCTTAGTACTGGGGGATCTCCATACATATATCGAACTCTATGGACGATTATTTGTTGATTTAACTCCCAATGTCGTGTTAGTTGCAGCAGACAAAGCGGATAGACATGGAAATTTATATACTGGTCCTAATACGGAAGAAACACCTACAATTGTTGAGGCTGCAGCTTTTAGCGATGGAATTGTAATCGCACAGGTAAATGAAATTGTAGATGAATTACCGCGGGTCGACATCCCAAATTCATGGGTGGATTTCATTGTTGAGGCAGATCATCCATATGAATTGGAGCCATTGTTTACGCGAGATCCGCGCCATATTACCGATATTCAAATTTTACAAGCGATGATGTGTATCCGCGGAATTTATGAAAAGCATAGTGTGCAATCATTAAATCATGGGATCGGTTTCAATACTGCAGCAATTGAGCTGTTACTGCCTTCTTACGGAGAAAAGCTCGGCCTTAAGGGAAAGATCTGCAAAAACTGGGTTTTGAACCCGCATCCAACACTTATCCCAGCCATAGAATCTGGTTGGGCAGAAAGTATTTACTGCTTCGGTGGAGAGTTGGGAATGGAAAAGTATGTAGAAGCAAGAAGGGATGTTTTCTTTACGGGTAAGGACGGAAGTATGCGCTCGAACCGGACATTGGCACAATTAGCGGGACAGTATGCTGCAGATCTCTTTATTGGATCAACTTTGCAAATGGATGCGTATGGAAATTCCTCAACTGTGACAAAGGGGCGTGTTGCCGGCTATGGCGGTGCACCGAATATGGGGCATAACCCGGGAGGCCGCCGTCATTCTACAGAGGCTTGGTATAACATGATGACTTCAACAGACGAGCTTGCAAGAGGAAAAAAACTAGTTGTACAGGTTGCTGAGACATATCAGGATGCGAATACACCTGTATTTGTAGAACGTTTGGATGCCGTTGATGTAAAAAAACAAGCCAATTTAGCTGTTGCCCCCGTTATGATTTATGCGGAAGATATTACGCACGTTGTGACGGAAGAAGGGATTGCTTATTTATACAAAACGGATAGCCCGACTGAACGAAGGGAAATGATTGCTTCGATTGCAGGAGTGACGCCACTTGGCATGGAGCATGATGTAAAGCAAACACAACAGTTACGTGACCGAGGGCTTGTTGCCTTACCTGAAGATTTAAATATTCAGAGGGGAGAAGCGAACCGTTCATTATTAGCGGCGAAGAATATCGATGAACTGGTCCAATGGTCGGGCGGTCTATATGAGCCTCCTGCGAAATTTAAAAGCTGGTAAGGAGAGGATTGAAGTGCGCCAAAAGAAATGTAAGGAAATAGCGGATGAAGCTGTGGCAGCACTGCTTGAAGAGGTAGAGTTAACACCTAAACCAGGTCTGGTTGATATGCGTAATAATGGCTCACATCTAGACTTGAATATTCCAGTGATGCGAGAATCTGCAATCTGTTTGCACGATACATTTTATAAGATGGCTGATCTTCATTATGATAAATCGCCGACAGTCCTTTTGCGTGAGCAATTTGGTGCAATTGGGCGTATAGGTGAAAAGAGGATGTATGCGGTTACAAATGGAGTCAACACACATAAAGGGGCTATTTGGTCAATCGGATTGCTGTGTACTGCGATAGCCCGTCGAAAAGGGGACATTTCATTTCCGCAAGTACTAGATGATGCTGCGGAGCTTGCTAAACTAACGGATCGGTTGATTCCCGTTCAACAAACGAATGGGGGAAACGTGAAGAAAAAGTATGGAATGCCCGGCGCAAGGGAGGAAGCTCAATCAGGCTTTCCGCATATTAAGAACTTTAGCTATCCTACTTATAAGAAGATGCGTGAAACGCGTACATCCACAGTGGCGAAACTGCTGACCTTGCTGGCACTGGTATCGAATTTGAACGATACTTGCTTAGCTCACAGGGGAGGATTGGAAGCATTAGACTATGCGCAGAAGGAAGCTGGTAAAGCAATTCAAAACTTCTCCGATGAAGCACTGTTTCGTCTAGACGATGAGTTTATAAAGCGATGGATCTCGCCTGGCGGTTCGGCGGATTTATTGGCAGCAACATTTTTTATTTCAAATTGGATCTCGAAAAATCAAAGGAGTGTGCGATATGGAGAAGTTGACTTATACATTTCCGGCAAATCGACCCATTCAACGTAAGACACATGTTGGAGTCGTAGGGTCAGGTGATTTGGAAATTTTGCTGGAACCAACCAAAGGCGAAGAAACGGTTGTTGAAATTCGTACTGGAATTACAGGTTATTCGGATACTTGGAAAAGAGTAATCGAACGTTTTATGGCCCAACAACAAATTCTTGCTTCTATAACAATTAATGATTTCGGAGCTACTCCCGGTGTAGTTTCAATTCGGTTAGCTCAAGCTGCGGAGGTGAGTATGAATGGTTAGTACATTGCCTGTTAGTCTTGTAGAAAGCAAAGCGAGAGAACGAGCGCAAGCCATATTGGATGAAGGGTCGGCAAGAGAATTGTTAGGACCGTTTGATCGATTTGAATCCCCGCACTTGGAAGCACAGAACATAGTACCTCAGAGTGATGACGGCATGGTTATCATGAAAGGGACAATTCACGGAAGACCTACATTAATTATTTCAATTGAGGGTAATTTTCAGGGGGGAGGGATCGGTGAAGTCTCAGGTGCTAAATTTGCAGGAGCATTGGAAAAGGCGCTTGAGGACTGCCAAAATGGTAACTTAATTTATCCGGTTATCATTTATGACACAGGCGGAGTTCGGCTGCAAGAAGCAAACTATGGATTGTTATCTATAGCTGAAATCAGCTCTGCTATAGTGGCTTTGAAAGAGTACGTTCCAGTGGTTGGCATTATTCCAGGTAAAATTGGTTCATTTGGCGGCATGTCTCTGACTGCAGGATTATGTTCTGCCCTTGTGATGACAAGAGAAGGACGATTAGGAATGAATGGACCTGAAGTGGTGGAGCAAGAAGCGGGAATTCAAGAGCTGAATTCAAAAAATAAACAATTCATTTGGGAAATGATTGGCGGTAAAGGTCGCTTGAAGAGTGGATTGGTGGATCGGGTTGTGGAGGACGATGTACCCAACTATATAGAAGCAATTGAATCTGTATGGAGTAACCCGACATTCGCCAATCGGACGTTGCAGTATGAAGAATTCTTAAGTATGTTGCATGAACTTTCTTTAGATGGAAAAATAGATCCTTCAGTATCCAGAACTCTATTGCAAAATCGTACCAAGGTTAATGAAATAAAGTATGACACGAGCAATGGAAAAACAGCAAGTCGAGGACGTACTTGGTTCAACGTTCTTACGGATCATGCGCCATCTATTTCACAGGCACCAACAGTATTGGTTGCTGATAAAGAGCAGGATGGAAAAAAGTTTCGATATATTGCTGTCGTTCCGGACGAAGGAAATAAATTTTATCGAGCAAGACATGGTGAATTTGGATTAGTGGAAGCTTGGACAGTCGCAAAGTATGTGCGCGAAGCCGTTGAAGAAGATGCTGGTTCTAAGGAAAAAAGAGTTATCGTACCAATAGTCGATGTACCGGGGCAAGCATTTGGTTACCATGAAGAACTATTCGGTATTTATTTAGCATGTTCTGCTAGTGTAGAGGCATATGCCACTGCCCGTCAGCAGGGTCACCCTATCGTAACGTTGGTTGTAGGCAAAGCAATTTCCGGAGCATTTCTATCACATGGTATGCAAGGTAATCGTATCCTTGCATTTGATGATGATCAAGTTCAAGTACATGTCATGTCGAAAAAGTCTGCTGCTTTAGTGACGATGCGCACGGTTGAAGAATTAGAAGAGTTTGCAAAAACTGTTCCATCTATGGCATATGATGTTCATTCTTTTAAATCGCTAGGTGCGATTCATGAATTGCTTCAAGGCATTAATGCCGATCTACCGTCCAATGAGCAATTGCAGCAGGTAAAGGAATCCATTCAATCAGCTACTAATGATATATTGCAAACCACTGACCGTTCATTGCGTATCCGTCTTCAATCTCCAGAAGCAATTGAGAAAGGTCGCAAAGCTTCAATTGCTGTACGGAATGCTATAAATTCACAATGGAAGTAAAAGTGCACGACATCGTATATTTGGAATCTGACCTTGCGATCGAAAGCAGCGAATCTATGCCTGAATGGGTGTTAACAGAAAAAACGGCAAAAAACATAGCGGTTGTCCGACGTATGAAAACACTCGAAAATGTTGTCCCCATTGGATTCAGGGGAAATGAACGCACCAAGCGATTTGCTGCCCTGACACCTTTAAATAATATACAAAAAGTAATAACACCAGAACAGGCGGCTTTTGGACAAATACCAAAAAGTCATGAACAGACAATTGTACATCTCAGACAATTATGTCGGGGTATCCGTTGGGGAATTGGAGGAAGTGTAGGTTTTACGATGGCAACAGGAATTCATGCTTGTACGGAAGAGAGTGATATCGATGTCATTCTTTACAAAGAGAGAATGGAATCGCTTAAACCGCTCCAACGCTTGCATGAACAAGTTCAACAATTGAATCATCAGGTAGATTTACAGGTCGAAGTTGCTAATTTTGGGGCTTGCCTGTTGAATGAACTTGTCACATCAACTACTGTCTTATTGCGTACAGGTACCGGTGTTTTTTTGGTACAAAGGGATAATTTGTTTCGCAGCAATTAAGCTACTCCTACTGTGATATGGTAACAGGCATTTTGTTGAAAAAGCCCTACAAGGAAGTACAACTCCTTGTAGGGCTTTTCAGTTAGTCTTCTTCTATTTCCATACGGTTTTTCTTGAAGAGCTTAGATAATATCTCATAAACGATTGGCACAACAATTAATGTTAACAAAGTTGAACTGATTAACCCACCGATTACTGTGATCCCAAGTCCTTTGGATATCAAACCGCCGCCACCGCCGGATCCAATTGCCAACGGAATGAGCGCACCGATTGTAGCGATTGCGGTCATTAAAATTGGACGTAGACGCGTTGCGCCCGCTTCAAGAACTGCTTCGCGCATTTTCATGCCAGTACGTTCCATACGGATAATCCGGTCCACCAGGACGATCGCGTTCGTTACAACGATACCAATTAACATCAATAGCCCCATCATGACAGAGATAGAGATGGTTTCGCCAGCAATTAATAAACCGACAAATGAACCAATTACTGCAAATGGTAACGAGAAGAGAATGGCAAACGGTGCAACCCCTTCACGGAATGTAACAACCAAGATGAAGTACACGATGGCAATAGCCGCTAGCATCGCCACAATTAGTTGTGTAAACGTTTCTGTCATATCTGCAGCAACACCTGCTACATCGACTGTTACACCTTTCGGTAAATCTAATTTATCAATTGCCTTATCGACTTCTGATGTAGCTTTTGAAATATCATCATCCAGAATTTTTCCTGAAACTGTTGCGTAGTATTCCCCTTGGCTTCGGGCAAGTTCATTGAGCGTTGTTCCTTGCTCAACTTCTACAAGTTCTGAAAGTTTCATTGTTGTACCAAGTGCCGTTGATACTTCTGTTTCTAATAAATCATCAATCGATTTTGGTTGAACAGCCTCTTCCTGTTGTACAATCACTTTTAATGAATTGCCTTCTTTTTCAATTGTCGTTAAGACATCTTGAGTTCTTGTTGGGTTTAACATCATGACAATTTGCCCTGTCGTTAGCCCGTACTGAAGCAATTCATCTTGCTCTACCTTGAGTTTGTACTCAACGTACGCGTCTTTTACACTTGAAGAAACATCTTCTAAACGGTTGTTATCATTCATAACGTCTTCTACCATTTTTACGGCTTCATTTAGTTTGTCTAAATTTTCACTGTAGAAAGTGTAGCTGACTTCATTTGTAGACGCGCCCATCGAAGTGAAATCTTGGCTCTTCCACTCTCCAGTTTGGCCAATGTCGAATACATAGTCTTCGATTTCTGAGCGAGCTTCAGGGAAGTTCTTCATGTCTGGATCAAAGATGAGGAACATTAGTGCACCATTCGAACCTCCGCCCATCATTGCAGACATTGGGTCTCCCGCATCCGTGACAGATAACTGGACAATATCAATATCGTCACGCTTTAATAACTCTTGTTCTACAACTTCAATATTCGCCAACGTATCTTCCATTAACTCGCCTGTCTCGGGTGTATACGTTAGGTACATCGTTTTCTCTTCTTCACTACCCATAAAGCTAAACCCAATTAATGGTGTCAACGCCACACTTCCAGCTAACAATACAATTGAGATGATAGAAGTGATGACTTTATGATTTAGCGTCCAGCTAAGGATGCCTTTATACCAATTGGCTAGTTTTCCAGCTTCCTTATGGTTACTTTCTGTTTTCTCACCATATAGCTTTTTCCTAAATAGGAAATGAGATAACGCAGGAACAATTGTAATGGCAACAATTAACGAGGCACCGAGTGCAAATGTCATCGTTAATGCGAATGGCATGAACAACTCACCAACCATCCCACCTACAAAAATAAGTGGTGCAAATACCGCAACTGTTACAAGAGTTGAGGACATAATTGGTTTGAACATTTCAATCGTCGCTTCACGTACAAGTGCGCGTCCTGATAACTTCTCTGTTTTCAAATGCAAGCGCCGATATATATTTTCCACGACGACAATTGAGTCATCAATTACCCGACCGATCGCCACGGTAATTGCGCCGAGCGTCATAATATTTAACGTAATATCCATCCAATTTAATAGCAGTAAAGCCATGAAAATTGATACCGGAATAGATACAATTGAAATAATCGTTGATTTAAAATCGCGTAGGAAGAGCAGGATGATTAATATTGCAATTGCTCCACCAAATAACGCCTTCTCAATCATTGTTGAAACAGATTTTTCAATTGGCTCTCCTTGATCGAGTGATACGTCGACGACAAGACCGTCAATTGACTTCTCTTCTTCTTTGATTAATTTTTTTACGGCATTGACAACATCCACCGTGTTGGCTTGTTGCCCTTTCAGAATTTGAATGGCAATGGCATCTTCGCCATTTGTTCTTGAAACGGATTCTACTTTACCGACAACTTCAATTGTCGCAATGTCACCAAGCTTCACAAAAGGTGATGGATTACTTTCGGATGGTGTTACAGGAATCAGCATACCCTTTAATTCAGTTGCTGTCATGAACTTGCCGTCTACCGCAACAGCCTGCTCACCTTCATCAAATTCATAAAGACCTAATGACACCGCCAAGTCACTCGCTTGGATCATTTCTTTCACTGTATCTGGCGTAATATCCAGTTCTGCCATCTTTTTATCATCGTACGTAAGTTGTACTTCTTCAATATGTTGGCCTGTAATCGTTGCAGATGCCACGCCATCGATTTTGTTGATCTTTGGAAGTAAAATATCTTCAACAGTAGATGTTAGATCCACAATATCTTCAGTCGTACTACTTACACTTAATGCAACGACTGGCATCATATTCATGCTAAGTGCTGTAATCGTTGGTTTTTCGGCTTCTTCCGGCAAGGACACTTCATCTAATGCAGCGTCTAATGCGCGTTTCGCCTCATCCATGTCTATGCCGTACTCGTATTCTACTTGAATATTGGATACATTCGAATAAGAATTTGAATAAACGGATTTCACATGCTCGAGATTTTCGACTGCTTTTTCTAATGGCATGGAAATTTCTTCCATTACTTGCTCAGGGGTGGCTCCTGGATAGACATCCATAACCATTAAAAATGGAATTGATATATCCGGAAGTGTCTCTGTTTTCATCTTTGTACCTGAATAGATACCCGATGCAACAATGATGATTGTTAGCAACCAAACTGCTAATTTATTCTTTAGGACGAAATTGACTAAACCTTTCACTCTTACACCTTCCCTTATTTGACTAACCTCATTCAATTTCCTATACTAATGACTAATAAGTCACATGTCAACGAAAAACCTTAGGAGCGATCAGATACTCATGACAAAAAAACAGCTGATTATGGAGAAAGCAATAGAATTATTTGCAGAAAAAGGCTTTGAAGCAACATCAGTGCAACAAATAACCGATGAATGTGGTATTTCAAAAGGTGCATTCTATCTAACGTTTAAATCTAAAGACGAATTGATTTTGGCATTGATTGATTACTTTATGATGCAGTTCACCTCGGATATTGACTATGTGGTCAAAAACACAAAGAATAAAGAAGACCTTTTATATAAATTTTATTACACTATTTTCAATTCCTTTAGTAAACACGCTGATTTTGCCAAGATTCTTATTAAAGAACAAATACGATCATTTAATGAGGAATTTCTTCAAAAGAGCCATATCTACGACCAAGCAATGGATAAAATAATTTTATCGATGGTTGAAAGGCTATATGGTGATGAGATCCATCAGACAAAGCATGACGTAATGTACTGTGTTAAAGGCTTTATGAAAACATATGCAGAGTTATTTTTATTTCACAATTTACCGCTGGATTTAGATTTACTAGCCCGGTCGCTTGTGGAAAAAACAAATGTACTGGCAAGAAATATTACAATCCCGTTCATTTCAACTGAGCTGGTTCAACTGCTTCACCAATCAAAGGGAAAAGAAGCAACGAAGGATCAAATCCTTGAACTCATTGAACAAAATATAAATGAAATTGAAGAATCTATTGAAAAAGAGTCATTAATCCTCCTCAAGCAACAGTTAATCGAACCAGCGTTAAGCCCTGCGATTGTAAAAGGTTTACTTGAAAATATCCGAAATCACACCCAGTGTAAATGGACCTCTTATTTGCTTCGGGATTATTTTGAAGTACTCTAAAGGAAACAGCTAATCCATCCACCTGGCGTACTCTTTGGGATTTTCCCTTCAGTCAGGGATGCGTACTGAAAGAGAAACCCCTTACTTTTTGTTCGGTAGGGCAATGGTTTTTGCCTTGTACGTAGCTAGTTACATGATATTCGCTCTTGAAAAGATGAATACCAGTAGTCAAACAGCAACAGTGGGTAAATATAATACATTTCCAAGTTTATCAACCCTTTCAAAACCATTTCTATAATGTTAATATGAGTTGTTGGATATATTATTGGAAGTACATGATTACAAGTCATGTAGTGTATAAAATGATACTACTAGAAGGTGATAATAGATGGCAGTGCAACCGGAGCTATGTCGAGTAGAAGATGCGCTTGGCATCCTGGTAGGAAAGTGGAAGCCGATCATATTATTGGTTCTACTGCATGAAGGTACGCATAGATTCAGTGAGCTAAAAAGAAGGGTGCCAGGAATCACACAGAAAATGTTAACCACTCAGCTTCGTGAACTGGAGGAAGAGGATATTATCAGTCGAAAAGTCTACCCCCAAGTGCCGCCGAAGGTAGAGTATTCCATGACGGACTATGGAAAGAGTTTAGAACCTATTTTAACGGCGATGCATGAATGGGGTACTGCACATACATTACGTAAAATGCAAAAAGTCCAAGATTAATTGAGTGACATCGTAAAAAAATAACTTTATTATTAGTAGTATACTTTTTGATACTATGCCACTTTTAAGTGCGTACTTATGTAAAAGTGGTTACCAAATTATAATAAAGATATACAGCAAGAGAAATAGATACAAGGGGAGAGTTTTGAGTATGAACATTTTAGTAGTAAAAGCAAACAATCGTCCTGCTACAGAAGCGGTTTCAAGTAAAATGTACGAAACATTTATGGCTGAATTAGAGGGTAAAGACGTCAACGTTATAACTTACGACGTTTTTGAAGAAGACACGCCTTATTTTGGACAAGAAATCTTTAATGCTTTCGGTAAAGTGCAAAACGGTGGAGAATTAACAAAAATTGAATCACGCCTTTTAGCTGCAAAACAAAAGGCAATGGATGCAGTCTCAGCTGCTGACGTAATTGTGTTTGCATTCCCACTTTGGAATCTAACAATCCCGGCTAAATTACAGACATTCATCGATTATGTATATGCTGCTGGTTTTACATTTAAATACGATGCTGAAGGTAACCTGGTCAGCTTAATGACAGAGAAAAAGGCAATCTTCCTAAACGCTCGTGGCGGTATTTACTCAGCTCCTGAAGCGGCTCCAATGGAGATGGCTGTTAACTATATGCGCAATGTCGTCGGTGGTGTCTTCGGTATGCAAATCATTGATGAAGTGATTATAGAAGGCCACAACGCAATGCCTGATAAAGCGGGAGAAATCATTGCTTCAGGCATGGAAGAAGTAAAAGCTTCTGCTAATCGTTTACTCGAACTGACTGTTCACGCGTAATTTAAAAATGTAACAAGTTTTCACCGGAGTTACTAATACAGCATTTATTTGCAAACTCTTACCATCCGTCAAGTGCGGGTGGTTTTTTTATTGGTGCGAGGAGCTGAAATTGGTTGAACGAATAAATACTTTTAAAATAGTTATCAGAAAACTGTTGACAATCTGAAATATCCGTCGTATCATTGCTTTCAATAACACATTGCAGACCAAGAATGGAACTAGTAGAAGTGTTTGTGTCTTTTTAGAGAGCTGATGGTAGGTGAAAATCAGCAGGCGCACATTTTGAACTCATCCAGGAGTCACTCCCTGAACGTTTAATAGTAAGGGATGTCGGTTTCCTCCGTTATCGGGATAGACAGTGATAGCTGTTGATAAGTGGATTTGTCTATATGACAGGTCAATTAGAGTGGTACCGCGAGTATAACCTCGTCTCTATATTTCGATATAGAGGCGGGGTTTTTTTAATTTTACTAAAAAAGGAGTGCAGAGAAATGAGTAGAAAAATTTGGGTATTTGATACAACGTTACGTGATGGCGAGCAGGTGCCGGGAGCTAAACTGAATCTTTATGAAAAGGTAGAGATCGCACAGCAGCTCAAGAAATTAGGTGTCGATATTATTGAAGCTGGATTTCCTGCATCCTCTCAAGGTGATTTTGACGCGGTCCAAGCAGTCGCCCAGAAAGTAGGTAACACAAGTGATATAATGATTACCGCATTGGCGCGTGCAGTTCAAGCAGATATCGATTCGGTTTACAACGCGGTAAAATATGCTGAAAACCCTATGATTCATATGGTGCTTGGTACGTCTGACATCCACGTGGAGAAGAAATTCAATAAATCCAAAGATCAAATCCTGCAAATTGGCGTGGATGCAGTAAAATACGCAAAAAGCCTATTGCCGGAAGTACAATATTCAACGGAGGATGCTTCACGCTCCGAGTTTGAATATTTATGGAAAACCATCGAAGCTGTCATGAAGGCGGGGGCTACCATGATTAACGTGCCCGACACGGTGGGCTTTGCTGAACCTGAGGAATTCGGTGCAATGATTTACAAATTGAATGATCGAATGAAAAATTTGAATCCTAACGTTTTACTGAGCGTTCACTGCCATAATGACTTAGGTATGGCAACGGCCAATACTTTGGCAGCTGTCAAAAACGGCGCGGATAAAGTAGAGTGTACGATTAATGGAATTGGCGAGCGCGCTGGCAATGCAGCGTTGGAAGAAGTGGTCATGGCACTAAAAACAAGGAATGCTGTCTATAACGTAAATACACGTATTAACACAAAAGAAATTATCAATACATCGCGTCTAGTATCCAGCTTTATGGGATTGGATGTGCAAGTGAACAAAGCGATTACAGGAGACAATGCCTTTGCTCATTCTTCTGGTATTCATCAGGACGGTTTACTGAAATCAAGAGACGCCTATGAGATCGTTCATCCCGAAGATGTTGGCCTAGATGATATGGAGCTGATTTTAACAGCGCGGTCCGGACGACATGCTGTGAAAAATGCACTTGAAAATCTTGGATTTGCCCAGTTGGCGCCAAAGGATTTTGAAGGGATTTTCGAAGGTTTCCTAGCATTGGCTGATGCGAAGAAAGAAGTGTATGATCATGATCTATATGTAATCGTCGAAAATTATTATGAACAGCATGAAAAGGCGAATGTGACCAATTACAGCGACCATTTCTTTGAATATGAAGACTTACAAGTCGTCAGCAATTCAAGTTTTCCTTCTGCAAGCGTGAAGATTCGTAAAGGCGGAAAAGTCTTCATGTCCAGTGCAGTCGGTTCTGGCCCAATTGACGCTCTTTATTCCGCGATAGCCGATATAACGAAAATTAACGTCAAGTTGGTGGAGTACGATATCAGCAGTGTTTCGCGAGGGAAAGACGCACTGGGTAAAGTGAAAATTACGATTGAACATGAAGGGGAAACATATATCGCAAAAGCAGCAGATACAGATATACTAAAAGCGAGCGCATTGGCTTACATGAATGCCATTAACAGTGTGATTGTTACCAGTATAAAGGAAGCACCTGTGCAACAAACCGCCGTAAATAGTTAATTTTCTCGGGGGTGTAATGGAGTCAATGCACGCAGCGGGTCTATTCTCAAAAGTCGTGGGCGGCAGTTCCAACAGATGTCTTTATAACAAGTTCTCAAACCGTTCTACGTCGGTTGAGAACTTGTTTTTATTCGTAATATAAATTAGGATCAGCTACAAGACTTTTATTCTTGTAACTTTATCCATTCTCATACGACTACTCTTATGAAAACATAAAAGGAGTTGGTTTTTTATGAAGATGAAGAAAGCTGTGCCATTCGCGATGTCTGCACTGCTTGTAGGTGGAGCACTTACACCCGCTGCAGTTTTTGCGAATGAGGGAGGCAATTCAGAAGAGATGCAAGTAAAACCGTCATTTGTACAAGTTGAAGGGACGATTGAAAGTGTTGAGGTGGGAGAGCAGTCAACTCTTTATTCAATTAAAGATGGTGAAGAGACGAATGTCTTGGCTGTTATGAAAGAAACGCTAGTCTTCGATAACACCGGCAAACAGGTAGAATTAAAAAAAGGGGATAAGATTGTTGCGTACACGAATGCAGACAAACCGATGATTATGATTTATCCGCCACAGTACAGTCCCGATGTTGTTATTGTGGAAACGGAAAAGACAGGTTTCGTAGCGGTTGAGGCATTTGATGAAGACTTGTTAAGTAAACATCTATCATTGAAATTAAATGTGGATGAAAAGACGGTTCTTTCTAGTGTTTCAGGCAAAGAAGTAACTGCCGCTGATCTACCAGAAAAGGATTTGCTGGTTTTCTATACGATGACCACTAGAAGCATCCCTGCCCAGACTACACCAGAAAAAGTAGTGGTTCTTGACGGCAATGCAGATGATTCAGATTCCGAAAAGAATTCTGTTATCGAGGAAATGATTGCTGCCGACCACCACATGGTAAATGGGGTGAAGATGGTACCGCTTCGGGCACTTGCTGTGGAACTTGGATATAAGGTCGAGTCCACGGGCAAAGGGGCTATCATATCCAAAGATGCTCGTTCTTACACGATTACCCGAGGTGAAAAGGCGTATGGCTACAACAAATCACTTCGTCAATTTGACGTAGCACCTGATTTGCTTGAACGTTGGAAGACCTATGTACCTGTTGAGCTTATTGAAGATATGATGCAATGATGTTGTGCTCGCGAAGTAAGCGCAGTTACGAGTTTTGATAGAAGTTAAGAAGGAGCTGTTCAGGGAAGTCATTAAAATATGACTTTCTATGAACAGCTTTTTTATTCATATGTTAATTGTACATAGAGTGCCTTCAATCGGGAAACACGCTTAGGATTCTTAACGCTTCAATTCTTTATAGTCACTCTTCACCCTGACAATATTCACGAATTAGTCGCGAGGCTTTGGACTGGCTAATTTGAAGATCTGTTGCTACTCCTCTGGAAGATCCAAATTTCTGATAGGATCTTCTGACCATCGTTCCCGCCACGTTATCCAATGCTTTTTCTAATGAATTTGAGTAGACCAATTCAGGGATATCTTTGATCTTCTCTAGAATCACTTCTGGCAGATCTTCCACTTCGATGACTGCTTCGCTTGTAATTACCAGTCGTTCCATCAGATTTTCTAGCTGGCGTACATTACCTGGCCATGAATAATGGAAGAGTACTGTTAAACACTCTTCAGAAATTATTTTGTTTGAATTGTATTTTTCATTGAACTTACTTAAAAAACTGTATGCTAACGGTACGATATCTTCTTTTCGTTCGTGCAAGGGCGGCATATGGATATCGATAACGTTGAGCCGGTAATATAAATCTTCTCGGAAAGTTTTGTTTTCGACCATTTTGAGTAGATCTTGATTTGTTGCGGCAATAATGCGGACATTAACCGTTTTACTCACATTGCTTCCGACCGGTATAAACTTCTTATCCTGAATGACTTGAAGCACTTTTGCTTGCAAAGGCAAGGCCAATTCTCCGATTTCATCCAAAAATATCGTCCCATTATCAGCTGCCTCGAACAAACCAATTTTACCTTCCTTATTAGCTCCTGTGAACGATCCCGCTGTATATCCGAACAGCTCCGATTCCAGCAATTCCTCTGGAATTGCTGCACAATTCACATTTAAAAAAGGACCGTCTTTTCTTTTACTCAATTTATGCAGATGATAGGCAATAACGCCTTTGCCGGTACCGGACTGGCCGTGAACCAATACAGTCGAGTCTGTAGGAGCGACTTTTTCACAAAAACTTAAGATTTTACGTACTTTTTGATTGTTCGTGATAACGGAATTTGTGAATTCTGATTTTACATTATCCTGTAAATGTTTTTCCTCCGTCTTTGTTAGACGTGTAAAATCCTTGATTTCAGTTGCAGTGAACACCATATATTCAATCTCATTTTGATCATTCAATATAGGGAAACCCCTGGTCAGCAGCTCAGCGCCGATATTTGTTTGCTGCCGAATCGATACGGGCTCTTTTTTCTCCAGCACGGGCGGAACAGCGGAAGGCGTCCAGTAGCCTTCGTTAAAAAAATCGTCATTATATCTTCCTACTACATCATCTTTCCTAACTCCATAATGCTTCTCACAGATCCGATTGACATAGACAATCCTTGTATCCTTGTCCAATACAAAGATTTCATCTGATGAGTAATCCAGTATTCTCAGTAGTGATTCCAGAGATAAATTCATTTTCGGTTGTTCTGTATTATCGGCCATACGGTGTCACCTTCCTAAACATTTTGTGAGTCAGTTTTGGAAAAAACGCTATTCTTTTGAGCGGATTTTGACTCAATTGTATCAGTGTTTTTTAAAAAATACGATAGAAAACTTATTACTATGCCAATTTTAAAAGTTGGCACAATACTTGCAATAGTATTTAGTAACGTGGAAAAAAACAAGGGTAATCCCTAGTTGCCTCGTAACATATCACACTATCCAAATGAATGGCTACAAGGAGGTACAACATGAATAGAACAGCTGAAATTTCCGACATCACAATTATTGGCGGCGGTCCGGTCGGCTTATTCACAGCATTTTACGCGGGACTTCGCCAAACGTCCGTTAAGATCATTGAAAGCTTACCCCAACTTGGAGGTCAGCTTGCCGCTCTTTATCCCGAAAAGTATATCTATGACATTGCGGGATTCCCTAAGGTTAGAGCCCAAGAGCTAGTAAACAATCTGATAGAACAGATGAATCAATTTGAAACTACTGTCTGTTTAGGAGAAACGGTGATGCAAGTTGAGAAAGAAGCAGATGGCGTATTCAAATTAACTACGAATAAAGAAATCCACTATTCTCGAACGATTATTATAACTGCTGGAAATGGAGCCTTCCAAGCACGCAAAATGGAGATCGAAAGCGAAGAGAAGTTTCAAGAAAAAAATATTCATTATTTTGTTCAAAATATGAATCAGTTCGAAGGAAAAAAGGTCGCATTATTCGGCGGCGGAGATTCAGCAGTGGATTGGGCACTCATGCTTGAACCAATTGCTGAAAAAGCATCAATCATTCATCGCCGCGACAAATTCCGGGCCCATGAGCATAGCGTGGAACTTTTGAAGCAATCGAAAGTAGAGCGGTTGACTCCATACGTTCCGGTTGAATTGTTAGGTGAAGAGAAA
This sequence comes from Sporosarcina aquimarina, assembly GCF_019748715.1. Lineage (GTDB taxonomy): Bacteria > Bacillota > Bacilli > Bacillales_A > Planococcaceae > Sporosarcina > Sporosarcina newyorkensis. The sequence continues at coordinate 66,131 of NZ_JACLBZ010000033.1, forward strand.
ATTGAAAAAGTGCTCCTCAAACATTCAAAAACAGAAGAGCTTTTAGAGCTGGAGGTTGATGATGTACTGGTCAATTACGGTTTTGTCTCTTCTCTCGGACCCATTAAAGACTGGAGTCTTGAAATAGAAAAAAACTCTGTTGTAGTGAACACGAAAATGGAAACGAATATCGAAGGAATTTACGCAGTTGGAGATATTTGCACATATGAAGGCAAAGTGAAACTGATTGCTTCAGGTTTTGGAGAGGCACCGGTTGCAGTCAGCAGTGCCAAAGTATTTATAGATCCAACAGCGAAAATGCAGCCGCTGCACAGCACGAGTGTCATGGGAGATAAAGAAGAAGCTTCGAAGAAAGTGAAAGTCGGGGCGAACTGATTATTAAAAGTAGGAGGCGGAGATATGGCTCAATTTACGATGGTGGAGCGAAGCACGTGCATCGCTTGCGGAGCGTGTAACCCTGTTGCACCTGATTTATTTGATTACACAGCTGATGGTTTTGCCTATGCGCTGCTAGATGACAATGAAGGGACTACTGAAGTCCCTGAGGATTTGATCGAGGATCTGGAAGATGCATTTGAAGGATGTCCGACGAACTCTATCAAAATGTCCGACACACCGTTTTCTTGTCAGAAAGTAGAAGCTAGTTAATTAAACTGAAAAAATAAAATAGAAACCTAAAGGAGAATGAAAAATGGCTTATAATAAAGTACAGAATGCAACAGATAGAAAGTTTGAGAAAACTATGCCTTATAATTTATTCACAGATCCGAGTGTATTAGAGAAAGAAAAGGAACTCATTTTCGCAAAAAGCTGGCAACTGGTCGGCCATGTGAGCCAAGTGGAAAAGAAAGGTGCATTTTTTACTGCTGAGATCGGCGATGACCCAATTATCATAATCCGAGGAACAGATGAAGTTCTTCGCGCGTTTTATAATGTATGTCCGCACAGAGCGACAAAACTTGAGAAAAGTGATTCAGGCAAAAAGAAGATTTTACAATGCTCGTATCATGGTTGGACATTCAAAACAGATGGCGCCTTAAACAAAGCACCGAATTTCCGCAGTGAAGAGGATGCTGCTTGTGTACAAGATGCTTGCCTGCGTTCCGTCCGAATGGAAGTTATTGAATCTTTGATTTTCGTTAATTTGGATGATAATGCAAAACCGTTGGCTGAGTCTTATGGTGACTTCTTCGATCGACTGGGGAAATTTGAGTTTCTGAAAAATTTACAATTTACTCACCGCAAGTCTCGTCATATCAAAGCGAACTGGAAAGCATTTATTGAAAACTATCTAGAATGTGACCATTGCCACGTGGCACACCCAAGCTTCATTGATACACTTGATATGGATGATTATCAAATCATCACGTGTGAGAATTATTCGATTCAAGGTTCCATGGTGAAACCCGACAAGCAATACGGGGAAGTGAATCTGGATGAGGCAGAAATGCAAGGCGGATCGTTTTTCTGGTTGTGGCCGAACTTAATGCTTACAATTTATCCGGGGCCAGCTAACATGGCAACAATTCAATTGGTACCGATCGATCATGAAAATACTGAAATCGTTTACACATACTATTTCAGCGAAGATAGCCTTGAAAAACTAACGCAAGAAGAGAAAGACCTGATGACATTCGCGGAGCAAGTTCGCTTCGAAGATATCGAATTGGTTGAGCTAGAGCAACTCGGCTTCAAATCACGTGCGTTTGAAAAAGGCCGCTACTCTCAATCTGAACAAGCAATCGTACAATTTCATGAAATGGTTCTGGAGGCGCTCAATGAATAAATTACTTGATAAATCAACTGCTAAACAACTAATGATTAATGGAGAATACGTGGAAGCACCAACCTATGTATCTCTTTTCTCTCCTTATTCTGATGAAAAAATCGCCGATATCGCCATGGCGGATCAGGCATTGACGGAAAAAGCGATTGAAGCTGCGTACAATGCACGAAAGGTGATTGGCAATATGCCCGCATTCCAACGGGCAGAGATCTTAGAAAACGCTGCAAGAATCCTTACGGAAAGAGCAGAGGAAGCAGCAACTATTATTTCAAATGAATCATCCAAGCCAATCATGTTTTCAAGAGGCGAGGTTTCAAGAACAATCGATACTTATAAGTTCGCTGCGGAAGAAGCAAAGCGTATTCATGGTGAGACAATTCCTTTTGATGCCGCTTCCGGTGGTATTGGGCGGATCGGATATACGCTGCGTGAACCAATCGGTGTGGTCGGCGCCATTACACCTTTTAATTTCCCGATGAACTTGGTAGCCCATAAAGTAGGACCGGCAATTGCTGCAGGAAACTCAATCGTTCTGAAGCCGGCTTCGCAAACTCCATTGTCTGCACTTTTCATTGCGGAAGTGTTCAAAGATGCGGGTCTACCTGCGGGCGTGTTGAATGTTATTACTGGACCAGGTAGTGTGATTGGTGATGTTCTCGTCAAAGATGAACGCATAAAATTGATCACCTTTACGGGGAGCCCGAGTGTCGGCATTGGTATCAGCAATAAAGCAGGATTGAAGAAAACGACTCTAGAATTGGGATCCAACTCCGCTTTGATTATTGATAAGGATATTGACATTGATTCGATTATCGATCGTTGTGTTATGGGGGCTTTCTCAAATCAAGGTCAAGTATGTATCTCAACGCAACGTATTTACGTTCATCAAGATCTTTATGAAGAATTTACATCTAAATTTGCGGCCGCAGCAAAGCAATTGAAGCTAGGCGATCCGTTAGCGGAGGATACGTACATCTCTTCTTTGATTTCAAAAAAAGAATTGGAACGTACACTTGACTGGATTGAGGAAACAAAGAAAAGTGATGCAGAAATTCTTGCCGGCGGTTATGCACAAAATGGAGTTCTTGCGCCGACGATCATCGTCAATGCCGATCATGCGCTGAAAGTTTCTTGCCAGGAAGTATTTGCGCCGATCGTTGTTGTTAATAAAGTCGATTCAGTAGAGGTGGCAGTTGAGCTGGTCAATGACTCTCGTTTCGGTCTGCAAGCCGGTATTTATACAAATAATGTACAGCATGCTTTATATGCTTCGAAAAACTTGGAAGTAGGCGGTGTCATCATCAACGACGTACCCACATACCGGGTGGATCAAATGCCTTATGGCGGTGTCAAGGAAAGCGGAACAGGGCGCGAGGGACTAAAATATGCCATTGAAGAGATGACAGAAATGAAACTCGTTGTCTGGAATCAATGATGAAAGTGATGGATGCAGAATGAAAACTTATAAAATAGCAGTTATCGCCGGAGACGGCATCGGACCGGAAGTCATTGATGAGGGGATTAAAGTGTTGAAAAAGGTTGCGGAACTGGACGGCGGTTTCGCATTCGATTTCACATACTTCCCCTGGGGCTGTGAGTACTATACGCAGACCGGACGCATGATGGCGGAAGACGGAATCGAACAGTTGAAGAAATTCGACGCCATTTACTTGGGAGCTGTCGGATTCCCGGGCGTTCCGGATCATATTTCTTTATGGGATCTGCTGCTGATCATCCGCAAGAGTTTCGATCAGTACGTCAATATCCGTCCGGTGACATTATTGGACGGCGCGCATTGCCCGCTGCAAAATGTGGAGCGCAAAGATATTGATATGCTGTTTATCCGGGAAAATACGGAAGGTGAATATTCGGGGGCGGGAGACTGGCTGTTTAAAGGTCAGGAGCATGAAGTGGTTCTGCAAAATGGTGTATTCTCCCGCAAAGGTACAGAACGAATCATTCGCTATGCGTTTGAGACGGCTAAAAAACAAGGCCGCAGCCTGACAAGTATCAGTAAAGCAAATGCCCTGAATTATTCGATGGTCTTCTGGGATCAGGTATTCGAGGAAGTGAGTGCAGATTATCCGGAAGTGAAAACAGCTTCTTATTTAGTGGACGCTGCGGCTATGCTGATGATTACAGATCCGAAACGATTTGAAGTAGTGGTGACTTCGAATTTATTCGGCGATATCTTAACGGATGTCGGTGCGGCGATTGCAGGGGGAATCGGTTTGGCTGCCGGCGCGAATATCAATCCGGAAGGCACATTCCCTTCGATGTTTGAACCGGTACACGGTTCAGCGCCGGATATTGCAGGAAGAGGAATTGGTAATCCTTTAGCGACAATCTGGTCTGCAAGTCAAATGCTTGATCATTTTGGTTATGAAGCATACGGCAAAAAGGTAGTAGACGCCATCGAGCAATTATTGGTGGAGGATGAAGTTCTCACGCCTGATATGAAAGGCAGCGCCTCTACTTCCGAAGTTGGCGACCGGATTGCAGACATCATAGGAAACTTGCAGTCAGTAAAAGCTTAAATTCAATTTAATCGGTGTTATGCAAATAACACCGATTAAAATATAACAAATGCCCGCTCGTTTGGCTGTGTGTGGGGATTCTCGGCACATCCACACAAGTGGGTCTTTGAAATAGGAGCGGTAATATGAGAGATAAAAAAACTGTGTTTTATTCTTCATTGGCTGTTAGCTTAGTTTTAATAAGTATCGGTATATTTGCACCGAAGCAGCTAGAGCACTTCTCCAATTCCTCACTTAGTTTCATCTATAATAATCTAGGTTGGTTCATTTTGGGAAGCGTTTTCATTTTTTTTGCTTTTTGTATTTATATCGGGATATCCAAATTCGGTCATATCCGGTTGGGAGATGATGACGACCGACCAGAATATAGGACGGCCACTTGGATCGGTATGCTATTTAGTGCTTCCATAGGAATCAGCCTTGTCTTCTGGGGAGTTGCAGAACCGGTTTCCTACTACATAAGCCCTCCATTTGGAACGGGTTATTCGGAAGAATCTGCAAAGACAGCAATGCAATTCGTTTTCCTGCATTGGGGTGTTTCGGCATGGGCCTGCTATGCAGTGGTCGGCGTATCATTAGCGTTTTTCCAGTTCCGGAAAAAGCTTCCCGCCTCTTTGAGTTCTGTCTTTTACCCGTTGATCGGCGATAAAATTCGAGGAACTTTCGGAAAGAGCATCGACGTCATCGTCATCCTGTCCATTGTCATTGGGATTGCGACTTCGCTCGGCTTCGGGACATTGCAAGTCAATAGCGGCATGAATTATCTCTGGAACGTGCCGATCGGCATTTCCACACAAGCTATCATCATCATAGTCGTCAGCATTATTTATGTGGCATCGACAGTCTCGGGTCTTCAAGGGGCGATGAAGCATCTATCAAACCTGAATATGTTCCTGGCGTTCGCTTTATTGGGGTTGGTGTTTTTCTTTGGTCCGACACAGATGGTTTTGAAAATCCTCTTCCAAGGAATAGGTGATTATGCGCAGAACTTCATCGGCATGTCTTTCCGTACGGAGCCATATGGAGACGGTTCGTGGATTTCAAGTTGGACGTTGTTCTATTTCGGCTGGTGGATCGCATGGGCTCCGTTGGTCGGCAGCTTTGTAGCCAGGATTTCGAAAGGCAGAACGATAAAGCAATTCATGTTTGGTGCGATTTTCATCCCAGTATTGGGATCTTTCACTTGGTTTTCGGTCATGGGCGGCTCGGCGATTACGTTCATCCAGAATGCGGGCGCAACAGCACTAGCAACTGCGGTGGAATCCGACGTCACTTCGGCACTGTTTAAATTTTTCGAATATCTGCCGATGAGCGTATTTTTGAGTATTTTAGCCATGGTGCTAGTCATTGTTTTCTTTATCACTTCCGCAAACTCTGCAGTATTTGTACTTGGTATGATCAGTGAAAATGGCAATCCGAATCCATCACATCTGACGAAGATCGTATGGGGAGTGATCATTGCAGCTATCTCTGTCGTATTAATCATGACAGGCGGCTTAGCAGGGCTGCAATCGGCTCTCGTTGCCACAGCCATTCCAATCGCAGTCTTGATGCTTTTCATGTGCTACTCTACATTTATCGGGTTAAGAGAAGAAGCTGCAATCATTTCTGGGAGAGAAGCGAAGGAGAAGGCGGAACTTACTAAACCGGAAAAGCCGGAAGAGATGAAGAAAGAACTGGCCATCTTAGCAGAAGTGGAAGAGACGAAGAAAGAACCGGCCATCTTAGCAAAAGTGGATGAGACACGGGAAAAGGAAATGGTAGTCATGAACAAATGATTTGCTTTATCAAAAAGCAATGGGTGAGCCAGTACCGTTGTAAGCGGTGACACCGATTGGTAAAGTAAGAGATTAAATGAAAAGGGCTGTTCCGAGAATTCGTTACCAGGACAGCCCTACGTTAAAAAAGAAAAGGCAGTGTCCTCCGGGGACACTGCCTTTTCTCATGCGTAAATATAAAATAGATATTCTTGTCCATTTTTAATGGGATCCTGAGCAAAGGTATATCCGTGCGCCAATGCTTCTTCCGGAACATTCCGGAAAGAACCTGGGCAATCGGTGATGACTTGTAAAAGCTCACCTTTGTTCATTCCCTCCAGTGCCTCCAGCGTATAGATGACTGGGTAAGGGCAAGATTCTCCGCGTAGGTCGAGTGTGAAATCGGCTTCTTTGTCATTTTGCATGTATTTCCGCTCCTCTTTTTATAGTTAGCTTGTGGTGATAGCGTTTTTCCCAGTAGATCGTTAAGGTATACAGTAAACCTAGCATAACAAGCGTTGCGGCAATAGCACCGATCGGACCGATTGAATCCAACAGGTTGATCTTGGCACCGCTTTTAACCAATACATCATACACACCAAGATGATCCCATGCATAGGCAAGGAAGGTTGCACCGATAATATTGCCGGCAAAGACGGGCAGGAAAAGAACCTGACCTTCCATCAACCTGTACATCATACCGGTTTCACAGCCAGAGGCCATCACAATACCGAGACCGAATAACACACCGCCAACAAACGTGCTAAGGGCAGCGATTTGAGTGATTGGCGTCAAGTCGTATACAGAAATCACAATGACAGTTAGTACAGAGCTGACAGCCATTCCGATGATAATTGCTTTTGCCATAATGCTGCGTCCAACTAGAAATAAATCGCGGAAAGCTGAAGTGAAGCAAATTTGCCCGCGTTCTATAAGAATACCAAAAGCGAGTCCGAATAGTGCACCTAAGCCTAGCAATTTTTGCCCAGTGGCGAAGAAGTAAGTTACCAGACCAATGTAAAGGACTGCAATTGTACCGCCAACATAAGGCTGGATGACACGCTTTTTGACTGTAGAAGGTTTCGCGGCACCACGGGTTAGGGAAGGACGGCCTTTCCACCAGCGCATTTTAGTTAACTTTGCCCCGAAAAAGGTTCCGACTCCTGTTGCGACAATAAAAATCCAGGAGTGAAAGGAAAACTGAGGGACACCTGTAAAGAATGCAGCCAAGTTGCAGCCGAGTGCCAAACGCGCTCCGAATCCCGCAATAATACCCCCGACAAGTCCTTGAACGTAGCGGCGCTTCTGTTGTGGGAGGCGAATTTTAAAACTATTACTTAATAACACCATGATTAGAGCGCCAATGAACATTCCCCAGACAATCCAACCATCGGGGCGGCTCCACGTTGTTCCTTTCAAGTGCACCATGTCGAAATACTGCCAGCCGGAAATATCCACTCCAAAAAGTTTCAGGAGATCTCCCCCCAACCGAGTGAATTCACCGGTCACTGCCCAAACAGTTGAAGTCAGACCAAAATATAAAGCACTGAGAATCCCGGCAATCAATAGGACTACATAGGGGTTCCAATAACGTTGTAATGTCGTTTGAATCATTGTTTTCATGTCTTTTTGCTCCTCATAGAAAGACCTTTTTCTAGTTTAGTCTTAATTGAGGAGAAATCAAGAGAAATTATAATCCAATAGTTAAGTCGGACAAAAAAACTCTTAAAAGATTTACAGCCGTATGTCATTCAGAAAGTTGAGAACGAAATGATCAGACTCATCGTAAATAGCAAATTGGTATCCTTGTTCTTTATAAAATTTAATAACTTCAGGAAGTGCAGCCAAAGTTTGAGTCTTTTCATGCATCAAGACAATTTCTTTTTCATCCTTTGTACCAAGTTTAATATTTTCTATTATTTGATTTGGGTTGTCTTTTAATTTCCAGTCTTGAGAATCAATTGTCCAATCCCACACTTTTATTTCAGCATCAACAAGTTGTTGGCGAATTTGTTCATTTTTCAACCCGGGCGCCGAACCATAAGGGGGGCGAACTAAGTGCGGGGATTCACCAGTAATATCCCGGATCAATTCTAATGTTTCTCGCATCTCAGGTACAAATTGGTTCTCTTTATATAATTTTTTAAAATCATGCGTCATGCTATGCGCACCGATATAATGTCTTTCTTTTACTGCGCGTTTTACACTTTCTTGTAAGTATTCTTTCTTCAGATTTTTTCCTTGCATGAAAAACGTTGCTTTCACATCATGCTCTTGTAAGACGTTCAGAAATTCGTCTGTCAGTTTGCTGGGGCCATCGTCAAAAGTGAGATACACTACCTTTCCTGTGGGCTTTTCAACTGCACTAGTTTCTTCTTTAGATTGCTCTACCTCTTTAGGCTTTTGCTCCTCTTGAACGAGGGGAGCTTCCACGTCTTCTGTTACTTCGGGATCGATAGGTTTTTTGGGAGCAGAAAATGATTTTCCTACAAAAAAACCGGTAAAAAAAATAGGGATGAGCAGTATGAGAAGCAAGATGAAAAATCGCTTTTTATTTCCCTTTCTTTTTTCGGCATATGTATCTTGTGACACATTCATTGTTATTCAATCCTCCTGGGGCTGTCTTTCTCTTCTGACTTTATATTGAATGAGGGAGTACCTTATTTAAAGAGTTAAAAAATCATTATGTACAGCGGCATAGCAGACAATGCACCGTCCGCTACGCTGCCGTGTAAAGCGCTTAGTTAATATATGTGTCACTGACCAATAAGTTTCCGAGGATCGATGAAGGAATTTCGAACGTCACGACGCCCATGAAACCGGGTGCGACTTCGTAATCGTCAAATGAAATCACAAGTTTATGATCAGCAGTAATATAGAAGTTTTGATCTGGTTGAATTGACTCAAAGCCCGATTCTGATTCTTCGGCTAAGAAGTAAGTGATTTCTTCATCTTCTGCCATTTGCCTTTTCATTTCGCTTGCGATATATGAACTAATAACATCAATGTACGCATTATCTTTAAAAAGGCTTGGCAGCGTGATGACGATGTTTTTCTGCTTATCGATTGTGTCATATTTCATAGTTGTCGAAGAAGAGCCGATTGTGTTTTCGACATAGCGGGCAATCGAAAGGAGCTGGTCGGTATCGGTTTTCACCTCATAACCGGTGCTGATCCCCATATGACCATTGCCTGCTTTTTTCATCTCCTCGACTTCCTTTTCGAATTGTTTGTAGAGTTCCTTGTTTTCTTCAATATATTTTTTGTTCAATGAAGTTTGCAGACCTTCGTTTTCCAAACCATTAATTGCGGGTGCAGAAAGGTCAGCTTGATAGGTGTCTTCATCTAGCGTTAAGTTTTGAACGGTGAAAACTTCAACAATCGATCCTAAAACAGGAACGTTTACCATTGCCTGCGCAAAAGTCGAACTTACATTGATACTACCGACAAATAAAGCTGCCGCTGCTGCCGCTCCAATCGACCATTGTTTAAGAAAAGAGCGCTTCTTTTGTGGTGCTTTTGCCTGTCGAATTGACTCTTTCACAACATTCTCCAATTCATTTGGAATCTCTATTTCCTCATAGTCTTTTTTTAACTTATTCATATCTTTCATACTTTAAAATCCTCCCCGACTTTAATGCGTAATTTGTTTAATATCCGATATAACCTTGATTTAATCGTATTGATGTTATCGTTCATTACTGTTGCGATTTCATCGATTTTTAAATCCTCAAAAAAGCGAAGAATAATAAGAGTTTTATCATATGGAGCTAACTGATCGATGGCATCATGCAAATCCATGTCGATTATTTCATCTTCTGCTTGAGGTAAATGCATACTGAGAATATCATCATCCATTACGGTCATCCGTTGATGTTTTCTGATGAAATCAATTGAAGTATTTACAAGAATTCGATAAAACCACGTTTTTAAGTAAGTAATTTCTTCGAGACGATCAATTGATTTCAATGCTTTAAATATAGATTCCTGTACAATATCGAGGGCATTTTCTTTATTCCTAACATAGCTGTAAGCAAGTCGATAATGCGCTTCTCGATTTTCCACTATGAAGTTTTCTACTAGCTCGAATTTTTCTTTTTTTGTCATGACAAAAGATCCACCTTCTTCAGTTTTCAACACGTCGCGAACACGTCATAATCATTTGACGGACGATGTTCTAAAAAAGTTTTGATGATTTTCAATTAGTAGAGGGAACGGAACCCACAGTACATCACGTCTCTTATCTGGATCATTACGTTAGTTGGATGAATAAACTGTTAGGAAGTAGACTGAATATTGCATGTGGAGAGGATGGAACAGTGAGTAGGCTGTTTACGAAGTCAACTGCGGCTTTATTGTTCTTAGTGCTCATTTGGGGTGTTAGCTGGCCGATCTATAAATCGTCCGTAGCCTACGCACCGCCTCTATTATTTTCGGGTATGCGTGCTCTGCTGGGGGGATGCTTGGTTGCACTTTTTATTTTTAGAATGCGGAAAAAATTAAAGTGGCGGAAAAATTGGCCTAAATATTGTATTTCTGCATTTTTCAATACGATTCTCTTTTTTGGTTTGCATACAATGGGTCTCAACCATTTACCTGGTGGACTTTTTTCGGTGTTGGTCTATTTCCAGCCGGTACTCTTAGGGATATTTGCTTGGATATGGTTAGGAGAAAATATGAGTTTTATTAAAGTGATGGGTCTCGTAACTGGATTCATTGGAATCATTGTCGTAAGTTTGGATGGTTTAACTACCCACATATCGGTTGTTGGAGTGGTACTCGGCTTACTGACTGCTCTTTTCTGGGCACTTGGGGTGATTTATGTCAAGAAAGTTAGTCATGAAGTTGATGCTTATTGGATGGTAGCTATGCAGTTTGCAATAGGCGGTATGGTTCTTCTTATTGCGGGCTCCTTTACAGAAAGTTGGTCTGCAATTGAGTGGAATGGTATGTATTTATTCGGCCTTATATTCGGAGGAACAGTGGGAATTCCCGTGGCCTACGTAGTTTATTATAGTCTAATTAATGCAGGAGAAGCGAGTAAAGTTGGTGTTTTCACTTTTCTTGTCCCGGTTATATCGGTATTCATTAGTACGTTTTTTTTAGGAGAGCCACTTACTTACAAGCTCGTTGCGGGGTTAGTATTAGTCGTAATCAGCATTTACTTTGTGAATTATCGAAAACCATTAAATAAAAAGCAATCTTTACCTTAAAATTAACGTAAGGTACCTATTATATTTGTTTCTTACATAGGTACCTTAACGCGTTATGGGTGATTACAATTCTACATACCATCTTCGAGCTGCTTCTACTTCTTCAGCGGTCAACTGATGGCCATTTTGCTCCCAATGAAGTGTGACGTTGGCATTTGCCTGTTGCAATAAGGATTGTAAATCTTCTGACTCAGATGGAGGACAGATGGGGTCATTTGTTCCAGCTGCAAGAAATACAGATGTACCGGCCAAATTGGGCGAAGCAATACCTCTTCTAGGCACCATCGGATGATGAAGGATTGCACCTTTTAATGCGTCTGAGTAGTGGAACAATAAGCTTGCTGCGATATTTGCTCCATTAGAATAACCAATCGCCATAATATTATTTCTGTCAAATCCGTATTTCTCGGCAGCCTCATCTAGAAATTGATTCAATTCTTTCGTGCGGAATATCAAATCTTCTTCATCAAATACTCCTTCGGCCAGTCTTCTGAAGAAGCGGGGCATCCCGTTTTCTAATACATTTCCCCGGACACTTAAAATAGAGGCTTCGTCATCAATTCGTGCGGCAATCGGCAATAGATCTAATTCGTTTCCTCCTGTTCCATGTAGTAATAGAAGTACTGGTTTATCCGGGTTTTTCCCTTGGGTAAATAGATGTTTCATAGTAAGTCTCCTTCCAAAACCGAATTTCCAATTAGGATTGGATTCATTTAAAACTTTGTTGTTTCCAAGATTATTATGATAGCTCTCTTACCTGAATAGGAATCAAACGTTGCTCCAGCTGTTCTCTAAACTTTTCATACTGCATAGGTAGCATTAACTTTTCGCCCATTGTCCCTCTTGATTCATCAAGAGCAAATCCAGGAGGATCTGTAGCAATTTCAAATAAAATTTCTCCATGTTCTCTAAAGTAAATGGCATTAAAGTAATTTCGGTCCTGCACAGCAGTGACACCATAGCCTTTGGCTGCGACATATTTTTGCCATTCTATTTGCTCAGCATCATCTTGGGCCCTCCAGGCGATATGGTGAACGGTCCCGACACCCGTTTGGCCTTTTTCTGTCGGTATGGATTTTAAGTCGATAATATTGCCGATATCAGCAGAAGAACGGAATCGGATTAAGTCTCCTTCTTCTCCGAGAAGTTCTAGTCCCATTACATTTTCTAATAGTTCAGCTGTTTGGTTGGGGTGAGAAGAAAATAGCGTAGCTCCACCAAATCCTTTGATTGATACATCCGGACTGATACCACCAAACACCCAAGTATTAACTTTACCTTCTTCTCGTTCAACGATTTCCAAGTGTAAACCATGCGGATCATCAAATTTCAAACACTGTTCACCGAAGCGCTCAACAGGATGAAAAGGTATTTGAAAATCCTCTAATCGTTTCTTCCAAAAAGCAAGTGCTCCTTTGGGAACAGCATAAGAAGTGACACCCACTTGACCGTCTCCAACAATTCCTTGACGAGCTCCTATCCATGGGAAGAATGTAATGATAGTTCCTGGGCTCCCGCCCTCATCTCCAAAATAGAGGTGGTAGGTGCCCGGGTCATCAAAATTCACCGTTTGCTTCACTAAACGCAAACCTAGAACGCCAGCATAAAAGTCTATGTTTTCTTGCGGATGACCAACAATTGCCGTAATATGATGAATTCCACTTGTTTCTAGTTTCATTGAAATTTACTCCTATAGTATCAGTTGAATTGATTGAGGTTAATTCAAGTTAATTAGGTAGAATTTATAGTTTCTCTGCGTAATACCCTAGTTTTTTGAGCTGTTGAATCATCATTTCTTTTTCACTTGTATTTAAACCTGCAAAAATTTCTTTAATATCTTGTTTATGTTTAGGGAATACCTCATTCATTAACTCATTACCGGCTTCTGTGATCGCTGCATAGGTGACACGCCGATCTTTAGGGCATGGTTTTCTTTCGAGATATTTTTTCTTTTCGAGCTTATCTACTACGTACGTAATACTGCTGCTCGCTATCAATACTTTTTCACCTATTTTTTGTATTGGTTGCTCGCCTTTGTTATAGATCAACTCAAGAACCGCAAATTCAGTTGGGTTTAAACCTAAATTTTTAATATCTTCTTCCGCACGCTTTTTTATGGAATTCAAAGCACGAGTTAATACGACAAATAGTTTAAGGGATAATTCTTCTTCATTCTGAATCTCACTCATGTAGCTCACACCTTTTCAATATCTTGAATTCGAGACAATTATAGTATTGATTCATGTTCTTTGTCAATACTATAGGTCTACCCGGCGCAATGCATAAAGCATCGCAATTACACTGAAACGTAATCGCTTGACGAGAAAGCATTGCTCATCTATACTTGTAATTAATATATCTCAAATGCGAGATAAACAAATTCAAGATAGGGGACAATGATAATGACAAATTGGATAGTAGACAATTCACATTCACACATTGGTTTTTCAGTAAAGCACATGATGGTTTCAAAAGTAAAAGGCACATTTGAAGACTACACTGCAACTGTAGAAGCGGAAGACATGACGGATTTGTCAACAGCAAATATATCGTTTGTAATTCAAACTGCATCTATCAATACAAAATCAGAGGACCGAGACAATCACTTACGTGGAGAAGACTTTTTTGACGCAGAGCAATATCCGACGATTACATTCCAATCAAAAAACATTGAAAAAGATGGCGATGATTATAAAATAACGGGTGACCTAACCATTAAGGATGTAACAAAACATGTAACATTTGATGTTTCATTTAACGGAAAAGGAAAAAATCCTTGGGGCGTAGACGTCTATGGGTTCGAAGGCGAAATGAAATTGAACCGTGAAGAATTTGGTTTAACATGGAATGCTGCGCTTGAAACCGGTGGTGTCCTTGTAGGTAAAGACATTAAAATTGATCTCGAATTACAAGTGAATCCAGCTCAATAATTAAATAATAGGAAAAAGCACAAGTTCGAACTCATGAACTTGTGCTTTTTCCTATTTACTTTGATTCGCAGGGGAGCGGAGTACAGGATTAGGTAACAGGATAAAATAATGTGTGTATTCCAAGATAAAATGTGGTAAATTAAACGTCTGTTTCCTCATACTCAGTTAATCTAGCCGTTCAAAACCTGGAAGCAATTATGCCTCAACATAATTGATCAGGAAATGGTTCATCTGAAAACGAATGACTGTAACGAAAAAGGGTATAATATTAAGAAATATGGTTATGAACGCTATTATTGAAAGAAGTGATCACATGAATTCAGTCACAAAACAAAAGAACAATAAACTTAGGATGGTTTTCCAAGGAGTACTAGTTATTATCGGGTCCTTAATAACAGCGTATGGACTTGAATCGGTGTTAATCCCAAACAATGTATCGGATGGTGGGATAACGGGCTTGAGTATTGTTGGTTCGCAGCTGTTTGGGTTTCCTCTAGGCCTTTTGATTGCCTTACTGAATATCCCATTCGTATATTTAGGGTACAAACAGATCGGTAAAAGTTTTGCTATATATTCGGTGATCGGCATTGGTTCATTGGCGATCAGCACTAGTCTGATGCACCATATACCAACGATTGTTCAAGGGGACACTCTGTTAGTGACCGTGGTAGGTGGTGTGATCATAGGTGTAGGGATGGGACTTGCCTTGCGTAATGGCGGCGCATTAGATGGGATTGATATGTTAGCCGTACTTCTTTCCCGAAAGTTACCGTTCGGGACAAGCGATCTGATCCTGTTTTTGAATGTTTTTGTTTTTATCGTGGTTTCGACGGTATTTGGGCTTACAGGAGCTATTTTATCTGCGCTTGCTTATTTCATTGCTTCCAAAGTAATCCATATTATTGAAGAAGGCTTAAGTGGATCAAAAACCTTCAATATTATTACAGACCAGCCTGAATTAATGGTAGAGACAATTCGTGAACGTTTGGGACGCAGTGCAACATACCAGCTTATTCAAGGCAGTTATAGCAATAAAGAATACAAGGAAATCACTTGCGTCATCAATCGTTTGGAAGATAGTAAAATGAAAGAGATCATTCGGGAAATTGACAAGAATGCTTTTGTTACCGTATATGACGTTGCGGAAGTTAAGGGCGGCAGTTTTACCAAGAGTGACATTCATTAAAGTGTCTGCCTAAAAAAGTTATTTGTACTGTGGTCCGGCATAGCAATAAATCAAAGCGATTACCACTCCTGTCAATTAGGGAGCGGTAATCGCTATGTTTAATTATCTATAATCGTTAATAGTTCTCGAATATCTGTACGATCTTGTGGTTCCGGTATATGTTTTGGATAGCCAATCATCAGTGTAGCGACGACTTTCTCGCCAGGTTTTACGCCGATGCCTTCCCTGAATACTGGATCGTATATCCAATCATTTGATCGCCAAATCATCCCAATGCCCCGTTCCCAAGCTGCAAGTTGAAAATTTTGAATCATTGTGGAGACTGCTCCATAATCCTCATCCCATCTTCTTTGTCGCGGATCTTCCGGCATGATCACAACGAGATGAAGGGGAATATTTCGGAAATAATCAGCTTTCCGATATACTCTTTCGGGTACTTCGCCGCCTGTTTTTGGCTGGGAATCTATATAGGCTTGTACAAACTGCTCTTTTCCGTTACTTGTATATAATTGAAATCGCCAAGGTTCCGTCAGCTTATGATTCGGTGCCCATTTGGCGACATTAAGTAATTCAATGAGTTCCTCCACATCCACTGGATCGGTTTTAAACGCCTTAATAGACCTTCTGCCAATTATGGACTTTTCTACTTCGTTTTTTGCTGCGTAACTCATGATAGAAAACTCCTCTCCTATAATACTAATACATGCAAATGAAAATCATTATCAACTATTATCATACCATGTGTAAGGAGAGTGATAAACACAAAACGCTTACGGTTGATGGGTATAGAAAAAACCACTGAACGTAATGTTCAGTGGTGAGTCATATTAATTCCCATAATAAATCGGAGAGCCAGGCCCTAAGTCGATTCCGAGAAGCATCCAAACGATGAGAGTTAAACTCCAGAAAGCCAAGAAAAACATAGAATAAGGGAACATAACAGAGACTAGTGTTCCGATCCCCATTTTCTTATCATACTTCTGTGCAAATGCGATAATAATCGCAAAGTATGTCATCAAAGGAGAAATAATATTGGTTGATGAATCTGCCACCCGATACGCCATCTGTGTTAATTCGGGTGAATAACCGAGCTGCATCATAATCGGCACAAATACCGGTGCCATCATAGCCCATTTTGCAGATGCACTGCCGATAAACAAGTTGATGAAAGCAGCAATGAGAATGAATAACAGCAGCAATGGAATACCTTTTAAGTTGATGCTATCAAGGAAATTAGCTCCATACACGCCTAAAACCAATCCCATATTCGATTCAGAGAAAAATGCGACAAATTGACTCGCAGTGAAAGACAATACGATGAACATACCCATTGCAGACATCGTCGTTGACATCATCGCAGCTACGTCTTTATCATCGCGAATTAATTTTGTTACTTTTCCATAGACCAAACCTGGCACGAAGAATAGGAATGCGATAATTGGAACGAGTGACTTCATGAATGGCGATTTAATAATCGGCATATCGCCTTCATCGCCACGTAATGGAGCACCTGGGAATAGAACGAGTAATGCAACTAGAATTCCAGCAACAATTACAGAAATACCAGCCCATACTAAACCCTTCTTCTCAATAGCAGTTAGCTTCTCTACTTTCTCACGATATTCACCATTATATTCGCCAAGTCGTGGTTCGACAATTTTCTCTGTCACCCAAGCACCAACAACTGTCAGCACTAATACCGAAAAGGCAATGAAATAATAATTCATGGCAATGTTCATACCGTCCGCATACTCGGGGTTAATGATTGCTGCAGACATAATCGTCAATTCACCAAGAAGCGCGTCCGTACCAGACAGTAGTAAGTTCGCACTGAACCCGCCCGAAACTCCAGCGAAGGCAGCGGCCAGACCCGCTAATGGGTGTCTGCCAAGTGCCGCAAATAAAACAGCTCCAAGTGGCGGCAATACAACATAACCTGCATCGGAAGCTACGCTAGACATAACGCCAGCAAAAACCAATCCGAGTGTGATCAATCGTTTCGGAACAGACATCACAAATCCACGCAGCAATGCACTGATCAACCCAGAACCTTCTGCAACTCCAATCCCTAGCATCGTAATTAGCACGACGCCGAGCGGAGCAAAACCAATGAAATTGTCCGTCATATTCGTAATGATGTAATGAATTCCTTCCCCGCTAAGCAGGTTATGGACTTCGATCATTTCCCCTTCTTTTCCTGGATGGGCGGCACTGATGCCGAAAGAAGAAACAACTGCAGACAAGACGATAACTAAAAGAGCGAGCAACGCAAACAACGTTACCGGATGGGGCAATCGGTTACCAGTTTTCTCGATCATATCTAAAAACTTTTGGAAAAAGCCTCTTTTTTCCGTATTCATGAAGATCTCCTTCCGTCTATAAATTACTATTCATTATTTAAAAAAATAAATAATTTTTTAAACTTAGTACAGTATATATAAGATAGCTCCCCAAATAAATACTTTAGTGAAATAATTAAATTGGAAAAAGCTTTCGACTGTTATGACGAGGGGGAATAGTTAAAATAGATTTTTAGAAAATGGCCTTTTTATGTATATAGATATTAAAATGCCCACCTTCTACTTGACGGAGGTGGGTTGTTTGTCATCTATTCTGCGTCAATAAAAATTCCTTTAAGGCGAGGGTCTCCATCGTCATTTTTGCCATCATAAGTTCCGTAGACAGTGACCGTCGTGCCTTCTGGAATTTCTGTACGATCGCTCAACCGATTGTCGTCAACCCATACTACTTCATTGGAAGAATCATCGGTTTTGCTTTTTAATTCAAATGTTCCTTGTTCGAATCTCAAAACGATTCCAGTAAATTTCACTTTTGAATTAATAGGAACTTTGTCTTGAGAAAGGGAAAGATAATCTTGTTCAGTGGTTCCCGCCTTAAGCCCTTTTTCCATACCCATATTGGTTTGTTTATCGGCAGCAGGAGTTTCTTGTGTCTCTGGAGTATCAGGTGTTTCTTCATTGCTACAGGCTGCTAACAGCACTGCAGTCATCATGAAAATGATTAGCTTTTTCAATCTAAATCGCCTCCTTATGTAATCATAAGTAAATTGAAAGGAAAAGAAAACAGTTTACTGTAATAACCATGATAGTTTCTGCTCTAACTGCACAAATGTTTTTGAATTGTTATACTACATACATCAGAATTTTTTAATTAGGAGTATGGGGATGAACTCAAAATCGACGTGGCGCCAAATATTACATTCTGAAGCTGCACGCATTGCCGTCATTGCGATCATTACGGCGCTTACTGGTGAATTGAAAGTGCTGCCGTTCGCGGATGAGACGTTCCGTTTTGCGCTGGGCGGGATTGTGTTCTTTTTGCTGATTCTTATTTATCCGCCAGCTTCCATGCTGCGGACTGGGTTTATTACAGCGGTTACGGTTGTGCTTTTTCGGGTAGCTGAAGAGACGTGGCTTGGCGTTGCGCTAATTGATAGTTTGCTGATGCATGTTCCGGTTTTTCTGTTTTACTTTATAGTAGCGGTTGGCTGGCATTTTGCCGATTTGGAGAAGTACAAGTCTTTGCCATTGCAGCTAGGGGCATTGGCTTTATTATTCGAAGTGATCGGCAATACGTCGGAGCATGCACTTCGGAATTGGTGGATGGATGATTCACTGTTAAATATGAAAGAGTGGGGTATCCTTGTGGGAGTAGCGTTGCTGCGTAGTTTCTTTACGGTCGGACTGTATAGTTCAGTAGCTTTATCGAAAGAAAAACAACGTATGGAGGAAATGCTCGGCGTAGGGGCGGAGTTATATGCAGAAGCGCTCTATTTACAGAAGTCGATGAATCATATTGAGCAAATTACAGCTTCCAGCCACGATTTGTATCGCAAGTTGAAGAAAGAGGATAAACGAGAGCTCAGCACACAGGCGCTTCAGATTGCCCAAGAGATCCATGAGGTGAAAAAGGATTCACAACGGATTTTGGCGGGGCTTTCGAAATGGGCAAGCCGACAAGAAGTGGCGGCCTTTTATCTATCAGATCTACTTGAATTGGTCGTATCGGCAAATGAAAAGTATAGTGAATTGATAGGCAAAGACTGTGTCATTGAAAAATCAATCGCCACTGACTTTCAGACGGACCAGCATGTACCACTTCTGGCGGTCCTTAATAATTTGACTTCCAATGCTGTAGAGGCGACGGAGCGGAAGGGTATTGTGAAAATTAGTGTCGACAGTGACGCAGAATGGGTCTTTTTTTATGTGCAAGATACAGGCAGAGGGGTTCCAGCAGAGCATGAAGAAGTGATTTTTGAGCCGGGATACACGACGAAATTCAATGAACAGGGAGTGGCGGCAACGGGTATCGGATTGTCGCATGTGACGGCAATCGTCGATGCGATGCAAGGCGAAATTCAAATGCAGCGTCTGGATGTCGGCACATTATTTGAAGTGAAAATTCCCATGCAATCCATTAAGAAGGAGATAAAGGTATGAGATATTTTATCGTAGATGATGACAAAGCGAGCCGCTTGATGCTGAAGAATATCCTGGAAGGGCAGGAACTCGGTATGGTCATTGGTGAGGCGGATAGCGGTGTGAAAGCCATCCCTCAAATTTTGTCGCTGACGCCGGATTTGGTGCTGATTGATTTGTTGATGCCGGATTTGGATGGTATTGAGACGATCCAACAGCTGAAATCGCAAGGATTTAATGGACAATTCATTATGTTGAGTCAAGTAGTCAGTAAAGAGATGGTGGGAGAAGCCTATCAAGTCGGGGTGGAGTTTTTCATTCATAAGCCGATCAACCAAATAGAAGTACAAAGCGTATTGCGACGAACGGCGGAACAACTGCGTTTGAAAAATTCCCTAACCACAATTCGTGAATCGCTCGCTCTGATTGGAACGTTGGATCAGCCAAAAGTGAAACGTACAATAAAGGAAATTGTGCTAGCTAAACTTCATGACATGGGGATAATCGGGGAAAGCGGCAGCCGGGACATTGTGACAATTGTAGAAGTGCTCGCAGAACAAAATGCCGCTCAATTGCCGCCATTGAAAGAGCTTTACGAGGCGGCATTACATAAGATGGGTGTCCAAGCGAAGGAAATACCAAAGGAAAGCAAAGCGATGGAGCAGAGGATTCGCCGATCCATCTTGACTGCGATAGATCATTTAGCTTCGCTCGGAGCAGTAGATTATACGATTTCGGAGTTTGAGTATTACGCGCCACGATTCTTTGATTTTCAGGAAATTACTCAACGGATGAAACAAATTCAAGAGGAAAGCTTTGGGATGAAGGCAGTCAAGGTCAATAGTAAGAAGTTTCTTCAAGTTTTATATATCGAGACGATGGAAGAACAAAAAAAGAATTTGTAGGATGGTGTAGAATTTTGTAGGATTCTTTTATGATAATCCTAAGTTACTTCGAGAAAGCGTTTTCAGGAGTAAGCTAAAGGAGGATTATCTATGAAAAAGAAATTTAAATTATCTTTAGCCTATCAAATATTAATCGGGCTTGTTCTCGGTATTGCAGTCGGTGCCATTTTTTATGGTAATCCTAAAGTGGAAACGTATTTGCAGCCGATAGGCACGATGTTTATTAATATGATCAAAATGATTGTAGTTCCAATTATTATTTCTACATTGGTTATAGGAGTGGCAGGCACAGGAGATATTAAGAAACTAGGGAAATTAGGCGGTAAGACGCTTCTATATTTTGAAATTGTCACAACGATTGCGATCATAGTCGGTTTAATGTCTGCTAATATTTTCAAACCAGGCGAAGGAATCGATATGTCTTCTCTTGAAAAAGGAGATATCTCGCAATATGTTGAAACGACGGAAGAAGTGCAGAATGGCGGTTTCATGGATGTCTTGGTTGGTATCGTACCGAGTAATATCGTGGAATCCATGGCAAACGCTGATATGCTTCCAATTATTTTCTTCTCTGTTTTATTTGGGCTAGGCGTTGCAGCGATCGGTGAACGCGGAAAGCCGGTGCTTGAGGTGTTCCAAGGAGTCGCGGATGCGATGTTCTGGGTAACAAATATGATCATGAAGTTTGCACCATTCGGGGTATTTGCGCTAATTGGCGTAACCGTTTCCAAATTCGGTTTGGAATCGCTCATCCCAATGGGCAAGCTGATGATCTTGGTATATGCAACGATGGTATTCTTCATTATTGTCGTACTTGGCGGAATTGCGAAGTTGGTCGGAATCAATATTTTCCATCTGATGAAAGTATTGAAAGACGAATTGATTTTAGCTTATTCTACTTCTAGTTCTGAAACAGTACTGCCAAAAGTGATGGAGAAGATGCAGAAGTTCGGTTGTCCGAAAGATATTGTTTCTTTCGTAGTGCCGACAGGCTATTCGTTCAACTTGGACGGTTCCACACTGTATCAGGCTTTGGCTGCGATGTTTATTGCGCAAATGTATGGTATTCAGTTGAGTATTACGGAACAGATCACCTTGGTATTAGTGTTGATGATTACGTCTAAAGGGATTGCGGGCGTACCAGGTGTTTCATTCGTCGTACTTTTGGCGACACTTGGAACGGTAGGTATTCCACTTGAAGGTCTAGCGTTCATCGCGGGGATCGACCGTTTGTTGGATATGGCACGTACGGTGGTCAACGTTGTTGGAAACGCACTTGCGACAGTTGTTATGTCGAAGTGGGAAGGCCGTTTTGGTACGGAAAGTGTAAAGGAAGAGCAAGAACCACAAATGGTGTTAGCGGAAGAAAGATGATTTGATGAATTTGAAGCTGTCCTCTTGATGGGGGACAGTTTTTTTGTGTTTATGCTCGGGCTGCAGGGCTCTATGAGCGAGTGTAGGGTGTTTATGATCGTGGACAGAGAGGATATGATCGCTTGGCGGAGGTGTATGAGCAGTTGTAGGGTTTCTATGATCATCTGCGAAGGTTTATGAGTGCCTGTAAGAAATAGGATTGATTTCCTACACACTGCTTATTACTTGTTGTGGGGATTCAATTGTAGGAATGATGGATTTGTTATATGATTAGCAATATGGAAGCTGAACAAGAGCGCTTTTTTTCATTAAGGAGGAAATTAGGTAATGAGCAATCAGCAAAATGATTTTACGAAATGGTATATTGACACAATCCAGAAAGCGGATTTGATGGATTATACGCCGGTGCGTGGCTGTATCGCATTTAAACCAGACGGTTTTGAAATATGGGAGCATATTAAAGATGAAATGGATCGCCGTTTCAAAGAGACGGGACACCGTAATGCGTATTTCCCAATGCTGATCCCAGAATCCTTTTTCCAGAAAGAAAAGGATCATATCGAAGGATTTTCTCCAGAACTGCCATGGGTGACGGAAGCAGCAGGAGAACAGTTGGAAGAACGTTTAGCGTTGCGCCCGACCTCTGAGACGATGATCGGTCATTTGTATTCAGACTGGGTAAAGAGTTATCGTGATTTGCCGTTATTGATCAACCAATGGGCGAACGTATTCCGTTGGGAGAAAAAGACATTGCCGTTCATTCGGACGTCAGAATTTTTATGGCAAGAAGGACATACAGCTCACGTCGATGAAGAGGAAGCGCGTACCGAAACGATGCAAATGCTTGAGATCTATAAGGAAGTCGTGGAAGGCTTGCTAGCGATTCCTGTATATGATGGCCAAAAGACGCCTTCTGAACGATTTGCCGGTGCTGTGGATACGTTCTCCATCGAAGCGATGATGAAGGATGGCAAAGCAGTTCAAGCCGGAACTTCACATTACTTAGGAACAAAATTTGCGGAAGCATTCGATATCAAATATTTAACAAAAGAGAATAAGCATGAGTTTGTCCATACGACATCTTGGGGAACTTCCACTCGCTTGATTGGATCGGTTATCATGGTGCACGGTGATGAGCAAGGTTTGGTATTGCCTCCACGTATTGCGCCGACTCAAGTGGTGCTCATTCCGGTCGGACCGTGGAAGAAGAACCCGGCAATCATGGAAAAACTGGATGAAATTTTTGCCGAGCTGAAGGCAAAAGGTATCCGTGTACGTTTGGATGATTCCGATCAGTCTCCGGGCTTTAAGTTCAATGAATGGGAATTAAAAGGTGTTCCAGTTCGACTGGAGCTTGGACCGCGTGACCTAGAGAACAATCAAGCCTTGATGAAAGCGCGTGACGGAGAAGAAAAAGTGGCGGTGGACTTGGCGCAAGCAGTGGCGAGCATTGAGAAAGAACTGGAAACGATGCAAACTCGCTTGCTCGAAAAAGCACGTGCATTCCGCGAAGAACATTCTCACACGCATATAGACAAACTGGATGAATTGAAGAAGCATATTGAAGAAAGTGCTGCGAAGGAAGAGATTCCAGGATGGATTCTTGCCGGTTGGTGTGGAGACGATGCATGCGAAGAACATGTGAAAGACGAAACGAAATTTACGACGCGTAATATTCCGTTCAATCCGCCTGCGGAGAAGTCCACTTGCATTAATTGCGGTAAAGAAGCGAAACATACTGTTTGGTTTGCAAGAGCTTACTAATTAAAATAGGTGCCAACACGCATTGTAACGTGTTGGCACCTTTTTGAGTTTCGTTAAGCCAGACAGCTGATACCTTCGGATGAGGCTATGGGGGGAAAGCGCCAAAAACATGGCGGAACGAACCAAAAGTTAGCACAACCGCGCCAATCAATACGAATACCGCACCAAAATAGCTGTTGACCGAGCCAAATCGACTAAGACCCACACCAAACTGCCGGCAGACCGCACCAAAGGCATTCCGTCAATGTCCATCAGTCGTCCAATTTCAATCCTTTCAACGCATCTGCGAACGGATTATTGACTGGTTCGTCATCGTTGTTCTTCTTTAAATATTTCTGGACATCGCGTTTATTCACTTTGCCTTTGGATTCCTTTTCGCGGCGAGCTTTGAAGGAAGATAGTTTTTCGCGATAGCCACATTTGCACGTGAAGATTTGGCCTTCTCCTTCTCCGCGCAGCTCCATCTTTTTCTTACATTGCGGACATCGCGCATTGGTGACGCGGGAAACGTTTTTGCGGTGACCGCATTCACGATCCTGACAAACAAGCATTTTTCCATGTTTGCCGTTCACTTCGAGCATCGGCTTGCCGCAGTCCGGGCACGATTTAGTAGAAATATTATCATGCTTGAATTTCGCATCGCTCGCTTTGATCTCTGAGACAATTTCTTTCGTATAACCTTTCATTTCATTAATGAACAATTCTTTTTTCAATTGTCCTTTTGCAATTTTTTCTAACTTTAACTCCCATTCTGCAGTCAAGGCAGGGGATTTCAACTCGTCTGGCACTAACTCGAGCAATTGTTTTCCTTTATTGGTCACGTGGATGTCTTTGCCGCGCTTTTCAATCAGGAAGGAATTGAATAATTTATCGATGATATCCGCACGTGTTGCCACTGTCCCGAGTCCGCCTGTGGATTTCAATGTTTCTGCAAGCTTTTTATCTTGAGCTCCCGCGATATATTTCGCAGGGTTTTCCATCGCAGATAAAAGTGTTGCTTCATTGAAACGGGCAGGGGGCTTCGTCTGACCGGATGTCTCTTTGACGAATTGGATGCTCAGCGAATCTCCTTTTGAGAGCTTTGGTAAGAGCTGTTCTTTCGTGTCTTGCTCTGCTTCTTCCTCATCAAATTGATTGTTATAGACTTCTTTCCAGCCGGGTACTAAAATCGTTTTTCCTCGTGCGGTGAAGCGTTCATCTGCAATTTTTGCGTGGATGGTCAGTTGTTCATATTCATGTGCAGGGAACAGAACGGCCATGAACCGTTTCACGACTAAGTCATAGATTTTCCGCTCTTTGTCGGACAACTTATCACGCAGGACGATTTCTTCAGTTGGAATGATCGCGTGGTGATCGGACACTTTGCTGTCGTCGACAAAAGATTTATTCGCTTTGATCGGTTTCTTCAAGATTTTATTTGCAAGTGAACGATATTCACCGATACCGCAGGATTTCAAACGCTCCGGCAGAGTCGCGACGATATCGCTCGATAGGAATCGTGAATCGGTCCGCGGATACGTCAGCAGTTTATGTTGTTCGTAGAGCTTTTGCATGATGTTCAACGTTTCTTTGGCAGAGTAACCGAATAGTTTATTGGCATCGCGCTGCAGTTCTGTCAGATCGTAGAGACCTGGAGAAAACGACTTTTTTGCTTTTTTATCAACATTTTCGATAATCGCTTGTTTGCCATCTACTTTTTTGACGATAGTGGACAGTTTTTCGCGGTCGAATGAACGTGTATCATTAGTTTTCGCGTCTTGCCATGTCAATTTTAATTTAGAGTCGGTCTGTGCTTCGATGCCGTAGTAAGTTTTTGGGCGAAATGTGTTAATCTCTTCTTCGCGCTGTGCAATGATTGCAACGACAGGAGTTTGAACGCGACCGCAGTTTAATTGGGCATTGAACTTTGTCGTCAGTGCGCGAGTCGCGTTCAAGCCGATATACCAGTCCGCCTCAGAACGAGCGACTGCCGCTTCGTAAAGGTTTTCATACGCTTTACCGGGTTTCAGCTGAGCAAACCCATCCTTGATTGCTTTATCGGTAACGGATGAAATCCAAAGTCGTTTGATCGGTTTATTGACTTTCGCTTTCTCGATAATCCAGCGAGCGACCAGCTCTCCTTCACGTCCGGCATCTGTCCCGATGATGATATCGGATACGTCAGAGCGAAGCAACTGGGACTTTACGGCGTTATATTGCTTGCCTGTTTGCTTAATGACCGTCAATTTCAAGTGATCGGGCATCATCGGCAAGTCTTCCAGTTTCCATGTCTTATACTTCGTATCATAATTCTCAGGGTCTGCGAGTGTCACTAAATGGCCGAGTGCCCATGTGACGATATATTTATCGCCCTCTAAATAGCCGTTCCCTTTTTTATTGCAGTTGAGCACGCGGGCAATATCGCGTGCAACGGAAGGCTTTTCCGCCAATACTACACTTTTTTTCATATAATTGAACTCCTTTGTATACGTACATGTCAAAAAACTCCCACGGTAGATAAGGTTACAAAGGCCTTATGCTATCAAAAGGAGTTGCTTAGTAAAAAGTGTAAACTAGTATAGAGGTTTCGTCAATTCTTCGGAGCCTTGTTCAAAGGTGAGATGAGCAGATGAAGGAGAAATCTTATATGAGATAAAAAAGACGACTGAGAGCATGATTATTTTGTATACTAGTAGTAATACTTTAGAAATGAGGGATTAGGATGTCGCAGTTAAAAGATCGTTTGATGGCAGATATAAAAACGGCAATGAAGGAAAAGGATCAGATGAAAAAAGGTGTGATCAATTTATTGCGTGCGGGTCTGCAAAATGAGGAGCTGGAATTAAAGCGTGAATTGACGGAAGAAGAGGAAATCAAGATCGTCCAGCGTGAACTCAAGCAAACGAAACAATCCCTTGAAGAAGCACAAAAAGCCAATCGTGAAGATATTGTGGAAGCAGAAAAAGCAAAAGTAGTAATCGTCGAATCCTATTTACCGAAGCAGATGAATGTGGATGAAGTGAAGGAACTGATCGGCACACTCGGTATTGCGAAAGACACGCCGATGGGGCAAGCGATCGGGACAGTGATGAAAGAAGTTGCCGGACGTGCGGAAGGTAAGACAGTTTCCCAGGCTGTAAAAGAATACTTGCAGAACTAAGGAACCTCTTTATACGAGACTACCTAGACGATGAGTTGACTTGTCGTCTAGGTATTTTTTTATTTCTTAAATGAAGCCTTCAATAAATACACTACGTCATATTCTTTTGCCTTCAATTCCTCCAAATACCCTTCCTTTTGTTCATAGAAATCTACAGATAAAGAGCTGGTTCCAACGCCCTCAGTTGTACTCGTGTGGATGATGCTGGCTAGAAGCATTTCTTCTGACAACGGCAAGCTTTCTTGTGGATTGGTACCCCAAAGCATTGCCAGGTTTTCTCCATTTGGCATCGTATCTTGAGTTTGTATTCCACTAAATCCATCTGTATCACCAACGTTTGTGAAAAAAAGTACTTGCTGGTCCGCTGTATGTACTACAGTGAACACAATGCCGCCGCTTGTTAATTTACCTGGCAGGGAGGTAGAAAATTGGCTAACCGGTTCGGCTGTTTTCTTCCCTTTTTCATATTTCTCCAACCAGATAGAGACGTCTTTGTACTTTTGGTCAGCGGTATAATCAAATACGAATGCTTGGTTAGATGTGGTCCCGAGTATTTGCTTTTCACGGTCTGTTAATTCAGGGATTGTCAGTTGATTCGTATCAGTGTTTGCACAAGCACCAAGAACTAGTAGGCAACTAAGGCACATCAAACCTACCCATTTTTTCATCGTCTAGTAACCTCCTTATTTTAGTTATATTTTTATAGTGTAGCAGTTTACTGAACTTTCCGTTACGTTTCTAAAATATATTTTCGTAGAAGTGAGATGTTTTCTGACTTCGTCTCGTTATACTGAATGAAATAGAAAAACGAGACGTGCGCATGGTCGTTTTATCTGTCTCTAAATAAAGCCTCCGGCGGATGTCAGGGATTTTGAAATTCAAAATCCCGACGCAATTACGCCGAGGTGTAATTGATTAAGGAGGCCGCTATGGAAGAGGATCTGCAGTGGGTGCGTGAAGTATTGGCTGGAAATAAGCAAGCTTATGCCCATATTATCAATAAATATAAAAATCCGTTATACGCGACAATTTTAAGAATGACGAGAAACCCGCAGGATGCACAGGACTTCGTGCAGGATGCATTTTTGAAAGTATATCATCAGTTGGGTAAATATAAAGAAACGGGATCGTTTTCCAGTTGGCTGTATCGAGTGGCGATCAATCATTGTATGGATGAGTTCCGTAAAAAACGGTACCGCTCGACGCAAGTGGAACTCGGGGAAGAACAAGTAATAGACAGCAATCACCCGGAAGTCGTGTTTTTGAAAAAAGAGAAACATCGACAACTGGAACGTCTGCTTGCGACACTTCCAGAAGATGAGCGATTGATCATGCTATTGCGATATGCGAATGAGTTAAGTTATGACGAAATCAGTGAGCTGACAGATGTTCCGTTGTCTACTGTTCGCAATAAACTTCACCGCGCAAAGAAAAAAATGAGGGATACGGTGAAACGAGAAGGAGGATATTTTCATGAACTGTCCAACGATAGATGAATTATCTAAATATGTGGATGATTTATTAACGGAAAAGGAATCGGATCGGGTACAGGTGCATGTGGAAAACTGTTCACATTGTCAAGAAGTTGTAGCGGCGTTTTTGGAAGAGCAGAGATTTGTCGTGGAAACGCTCCAAAACCCTGAATTGCCGGATGATTTTGCGGATAACGTATTGGAACAGCTGGAACCGTATGAGCAAAAAACGTTCAGACGGAAAGCGCCTTGGAAAAAGGTGATGTTATCCGCTGCGGGTGTAGTGTTGGCTGTAGGTTTAAGCGCTGCGCTGAGTCCGAGTTTTGCTCAATTGATTGGAGGCTTCTTTTCAACTGAACAAGCGGATGAAGGGCTTCGTTTGGCAATGGAAGAGGGGCTAGCCGAACGAGTGGATCTGGCGGTAGAAGACCAAGGGGTTACATTGAAAGTGGAAGATGTAATGGCGGATTCCTCTCGGATTACTCTATCGTACCAAGTGTTGAAAAATGGAAAGACGAAAAACACGTATCTTGAGGAGGGGGACTCTGCAAATCGTGTCATCGCGCTCGATAGTAATGGAAATGAGATAGGTCAGCTTGGTTACAGTTGGTGGGATGGAGGCGATTATGGTGTATATGAATTTTCATTGCGTGATCAGGAGGAACTGGACCGGTTGACTGTCCGATTTGATATAGTTGAACTGAATGGAGTAAGAGGGAGTTGGAAGTTGGATGTTCCGATTGATCTGAAAGAGAAACGGCAATTGACCAAAACACTTGCATTGGAAGATGCCTCCATTACGACGAATGGTGTAAAAGTTGATTTGCAAAAAGCTCAAAAGGCACCTTCATCTACAGAGTTGTTTTATGAAACATCCTTTTCAGAAGAAGAACTCACGAGGATTGAAAAGGCGAGAAATGATTTCGTGCTTCGATTCGGAGCGGAAAATGTAGAAGATCTTGTCTATCAGTACGAGACGGCGATCGCGTATCATTTGGAAGATGAGAGTGGAACAGCATTATATTCCTGGAATACGTGGACAGAAGAAAAAGGGCATGCTGTGGACACAGGTATGCTGCAAGGCACCAGCGAAAGATTGGGGACACTGGGACACCTAAAGTGGGTGAATTCATTTGTTCCGAAAAAAGAACAGCCTAATGTAGCGTTTGTGCTGGATGGCGTGTATAAAACGGAGCCGGTTGATTTCTCTGTTAAAATTCGGCCGAATGAGTTACGAAAGAAGCCATTTTCATTTGAGTTTGAGGGCAACCATTTGACTGTCGTCAAGGCGAAAAATGAAACAAACTTTTATTTACGTAAATCGCTGATGCCAATTGCGAAAGAAGAGACTTTTGTTATTGAGATGGAAGGCGGGAAAGAAGTGGGAGCCAGTGAGTTAGGCGACTGGTTGATTACAGATGATAAAGGGAATGTTTACTCGTCGGGATTAAGTGGTTCTATATTGGATGAAAAAGACGAAAATGGAGACTTTAAGGTCGGGATGCAATTGACTCTGCCTAAATTGAAAGAAGTACCTGAGGAATTGATCTTGCACCTTTTCTCCGTAAAACGTTATGAGCCAGTGGTAGAACCGTGGAAAGTGCCTTTATATTAAAAAAATAGCCAGCTTGCTCCAATATCTTTTGGAGTGGGCTGGCTTTTTCTAAACAGAAGAAGTTAATTTTTTCTTTTTGATAAAGATGGGAGCAGAAATCAAGAGTACTATCGGTGCGAAACCGATATATGAAATAGGTGGGTTTCCGGCCAGACAATATAGAGAAACTGGCAACATGATGATTAAACAGGCGATTACAGTAGTCCAAGTTCGTTTGAAGATGAGAACCAGCAGAGCGATTGGCGATAGTAAGATTGAAGCCCAGATTATTAGCCCAACCAAGATACTTAGCAATGTACTCACTCCTTTGAAGTTGTATGATTTTCCTCAATTATACAGGTTATTAGGTTAGAATGGTGCGGTATGTAGCTGATTTGGTTCAGAGTGGCTTGAATAAGGTGCGGTCTGGAGGAGTTTTGGCTCGGTTCAGTTATACATTAGTGCGGTGTAAAGATACTTTGGTGCGAAATTTCTGCTTTTCTTGATTGACCACGTGAGAAAAGGGTGTCACTGAAGGATGTTTTATAAATTCAGAACAACTTCAATGCAGTGATCTATATCACTCTTCTAACATAAATTTTAAGCAGGAAAAAGTCGTCCGAAGTCGGTTGAAATGACTGTCAAAGACGACCTTTTACAGTTGATTTATCTGCTTGAACTTCAAGCATAAGAATGTAATCCGGCAATTACGAGATTGACGAATACTTGGTTGAATACAATTAGGCCAAAACCAATGATCGACATCCAGGCAGTTCGCTTACCTTCCCAACCTTGAGATGTTCGTAGATGTAAAAAAGCTGCATAAAACAACCAAGTAACGAGCGCCCAGACTTCTTTTGGATCCCATCCCCAAAAGCGCCCCCATGCCAGATGTGCCCAAATCATCGCAAATAATAAACCTCCTAGCGAGAACAAGGGGAAGCCTACAACGACAGCTCGGTACGATATTTCATCCATAACCGTAGAATTCACTTTCTTTGTCAATGGTTTTAGTAATTGTATTATTTTCTTTCTCGTTAGCATGCGAATTATCAGGTATAGAGCAGTGCCTATCAAAAATGCCCATAGAATGGTGTTGCTCTTTTTCGCATCCAGCATGTTGGAAATTTCTATGACTCCGATTGATTGTCCGCTATCTACAAGAACGGCATCTTGATTTACGATAAGCGCAGGCATAATATATGCAGCGTTCTCTACTTCCTGTTCTCTATTTTCAAACTGAATGAGTTTTTCTTCCGAGGTGAACGAAAAAAACATTGAACTCGAAATAAATCCTATTAACACGACTAGACAATACATAACGAATTCCAAGCTTCTCGTATGAACTGTCTGCGTCTCGACATCCAGAGTACGCAACAAGTAAATAATACCTGTTGCAAACGCTATTGAGAGGATTGCGCTAGAAAAAGCGACAGTAATCACATGTATAGATAACCAATTACTCTGGAGAGCGGGGATTAGAGGTGAAGCATCTCTCGTGAAAACTCCGCCAAATCCCATGATAATCAACGAGAACGGAATTGAAAATAATACAACCACAATTTGTTTGTATAGCTGGTAGAGTAGTAATGCGCTTGCTAGGAGCATGATGCCGAAGAATGTCATAAACTCGTACATATTGCTAACTGGTGCGTGACCGATTGCAAGCCATCTAAGCGCAAAATAAGTCAGTTGCAGTAATAAGGCTGCGATCGTTAAACTCATGCCTAGTCGTTTCGTCCGCTTGTTTTTTGTGGTAACCGAAAGCGCAACGGGAACGATAGCGACTAGTAAGAAGATGAACGCCACACACAGCGATTGATTGCTTATTGTCATTAGACTTTCCGTATTCATATAGTAACCTCCCGTATACCGTAACGTACTAATGAAAATAACTCAGGTACGATCAAACCTCATTATAGTCATGGTAGAATGGTTTCGGGCGATTTTATCATGATCGTCTACAAATACATCTTGAACGTAACTACTAAAGACATAAACAGCAAAATATAGAGGTGATAAAATGACAACTTTGTTTTTCCTCTTTGGTTTATTCAATTTCTTTATCATATATGGGTCTCTGTTTTATATTATGAATTTACAATTAACGATAAAGCGATTGATTTTATGCTTGGTTGTTAACACATTTGTCACCGTTTTGGCCGCTATCTATCCACAGTCACTTTGGCTTTCAATGGTTGTCAGTGTCGTTTTAATTGGCGGACTATTTTTCTTGTTTTCTAGACAGCAAATGGTCTTTTTTCATTTACTCTTTATCCATCTTTGCAGCATTCTAGCAGAATATACTGCTCTATTTTTAGTGTATACCTTTCATTTATCGCTAGTCACTCATATTGGGTTAATCGTGGTGCAAATTGCTGCGATTGTTGTGGTGTACAAAAAGTTTTTAACTCACTACGAACATCGAATTATTCTATCTAAGAGTTCTCAATTGGTATTATTACTCGTTGCGGTTAGTACCAGCATAGTCTTTTATGTTTTGGTGTTTTTGCCTGCAGAAAAAGACGATATCCAAATTTCTGCAACGAATTTAGTAATTCTGCTTTTTTATTTTGTGATTATGATAAGCCTTACCAGAATTGTTTTACATACGATGGTGAAAGATCAAGACATAAACGAAAAGCTAATAGAGCAGCAACAGTTCACTCAATACATGAAATCACTTGAACAAGTGAATCGAGACATGCAGATTTTCCGACACGACCACGCAAATATACTGCTTTCATTGCGTGGCTATATTGAAAATGAAGATGTAACAGGGCTAAGAAAATATTTTGAGGAACAAATTATAAAAGCAGAGCAACGAACCTTGTTTAAAAATCAATTGTTTAGCCAGCTCGACCGTTTACAGATAATTGAATTAAAAGGACTGATTTCCACCAAATTATTGCTTGCTGATGAATCGTCGATACCTATTTCTGTAGAGGTTCCAGATGTGATTGAAGATATATCTATGAATCGTCTTCATCTGTCGCGAGTTTTGGGAATTCTCTTGGATAATGCAATCGAGGCATCGACCGCTTTAGACTCTCCTCAAATTAACTTGGCTTTTCTATCCGTGAATAACCAGGTCGTCATCGTGATCGAGAATAGACTGTCAGATAGCGAGATGAATATTCAACAAATATTTGCAGAGTGGTATTCAACGAAAGGGGAAGATAGAGGAATGGGCTTGTCTTCCGCTAGGAAAATCTTATCCGATTATCCGAATATTACTTGGAATACGCGTGTTGAAAACCAATGGTTTATTCATGAAATTATGATCGCAGGGAGGGATATGAGTGCGGGTTATCATATGTGAAGACAATCCAGTTCAGAAAGAGTTTATCTACAAAGAAATTATGAACTATGCAAGTTTTCACGAACCAAGTATTGAAGTGGTCTTGTGTACAAGCACGCCGGACGACGTACTAACTTATCTTGATCATTATCAGGCTGACTGTTACTTTCTGGATATTGAGTTGGATCATCATCTGGATGGGATGGACTTGGCCGTAACTATTCGGAAAAAAGATCCGTTAGCCACTATTATTTTTATTACAACTCATGCGGATCGTTTGAAACTTACATTTACTTATAAATTGGCAGCACTTGATTTCATTGTGAAAGATACACCCAATCAAATCGCCTCACAAGTTAAAGAAGCATTAGAGAGCGCATTTGTAAAATACACGCAACTTGGTGAAGTGGACTCATCAGAAGTTATTCAAATAAAAATTGGGGAGCGCATTAAAAATATAAGGCTTCAGGATATTTATTATTTCGAAACCTCTACGATTCCACATAAGATTACCGTATATGAGAAGAATGGATATTATGAGTTTTACGGCAGATTAAAAGATTTTGAAGAAGCGAGCACTTCTTTTTATCGGTGTCATAAGAGCCTTCTGATTAATCTGCAACATGTAAATGAATTGGATAAAAAGAAACGTACAGTTACGATGACAAATGGTGCTATCTGTGACATTTCGTTTCGAGCATCCGGGGAATTGCAAAGAAGAATAAGAGACTAGTGCTGAATGTGATGTGAATATTAATTTATTTGTTAAACTGACCAACCATAGAGCTATCCGAGAAGTCATTTTTATCTCGGATGGTTCTTTTTTTATTGGAAAACTATAAAATTAATAAATTGATCGTATTTATAATACGGACGCTGAGTATACAGTTTAAGTTAACATTAACAGATAATTATTTAAACATTGAATCTTTACTATTACGTAAAATATGATAAAGTAAAAAGAGTAGAGCTAGCTTTTCGAATAACTAAATAGCAAGTTAATGAAAAATTGGAGTGAACATTTTGGTGAAAATTAGTGTAATGGAAAAAGAAAAACAACAACAGGGAATCATGGAAATACCACAATGGTGGACATGTCCAGAAGGGCATGAAGAGTTACAGAAAGCAGCACATGTACTAGGAGAAAGAGAACTGTTGCCCCGTGCGCTCGTTTCAGATCAAGAGAGAAAGTATCCACGCGAAAGTTTACGTGAGGTTGCGAAAGCTGGCTATTCAGCAGTTACCATACCGGTTGAGGCGGGTGGTCTTGAAGATGGATTCACAGCATTTGCAGTACTTTCGGAAGTTTTTGCACAGTATTGCCCATCCACTACGATGTGTTGGGTGATGCACATGACAACTGCTCATACAATCTACGAGGCTGGAACTGAAGAACAGCGTCAGCGTTTGTTACCGCGCTTGCAGGCTGGACATGTCGGAGGATTGGCGTTTAGTGAAAAAGCAACTGGTGGACACTTCTGGAACGTTGGCAGTGAGGCGAAACGAAATGAAAGCGGTTACTCGTTGGATGCAGAAAAATCTTTCGTGACGAGCGGGGGAGAAGCGGACTTTTATTTGGTTGCGACTACTTCTCCTGAAACAAACGATCCGGATAATCTGATGTTTTTATTAGTCGAAAACGATCAAAAAGGTGTGGAAGCTTTCCCATTCGATGCAATGGGTTTACGTGGAAATGCTAGCGGGCCGATGAACTTTAAGCAAGTTCAAGTCTCTCTTGAGAACCGTATTGGTGGCGAAGGCGGTATGGGTTATTTCAACGACAACACGATCGATCCTTTATTCTTACTAGGTTCAGCGGCGTGCTGGGTAGGGATCGCGCAAGGTGCATTGAATATGGCCATCAACGGAGCAAAGCGTACCGTTCACGAGGATACAGGTTCTTCCGTGGCTGATTATCAAGTAATTCGTCATGAGCTGGCTAAGGCGCAAATCAAGATCGATAGTGCGCGCAGCATGTTGTATCGAACAGCGGAGGCAATGGATCGCTGTCAGAAGGAAGGCCGAGAGTTATCAGAATGCTTATATCCATTATGGCAGCTGAAGACACATGCAGCAGATATGGTCATTGACGTGACAAATGCAGCGTTGCAAGTGTCTGGCGGTCGGGGTTATATGACGGGACAAGTGGAAAAATTTGTGCGGGATGGACGCGCGGGTGCAATTATGGGCCCAACTAATGAAGTATTGCGTGAGTGGGTCGGACGTACGTTAATTGAAGTTCCTTGGCTGGATTGAAGTTAGAATCTTATAGCATTCTATAACCCTATTTATGCAAGCCAGAAGACAGTATCGCGCAAGTATAACTTAAGCATAATTAAAAACAGGCAAAGGCAGTGTGTTCACTGCTTTTGCCTGTTTTATGATCCACCATTAATCTGTACAAACTATCAATTTACATTAAATAAAGGGTAAAATACAGAGTAAAATTACTAAGAATCAGTAGGAGGCAATGGATGAAAATTCTTATAGCGGAAAGAGATGAACTTGAACGAAAAGGGATCAGATGGGTTTTATTATCAAACCAGATTTTAATAACGCAATTAAAAGAAACGGACAATGAAGAAGAGTGTCTTGATATTCTTTTCGATTGGAAGCCGGATATTTTAATTGTAGAACTTGAGATGCTTACCCATTCACGAAAACAATTAACAAATTTACTGAGGGAATTGGAGATAAAGACAATTGTCCATACGCATCATAAAACATTTGAAGCAGCTGAGCAGTCATTAAATATGAAGGCGGAGGCTTTGTTTATAAAGCCCTATGATACAAACGAATGGTTACATACGATGAAAAATACAGTAATTAATTCACATAAAAAAACTAGTGAAGACAAAGAAAACTTTATCCATCATGGATGGGCATACGACCTTTTATTTGGAAGAGTATTCAACGACTCACTCATTTTGGACCAAGTCCGAACTTGGGGCTATCAACAAATTCCCACACTGGTTGTAGCCCTTAGCCTTGATAAGTCAAATCAAGGAGAAGTGGATCTGACTAAGTTAGTCCATTTTATCAATAGTGAATTTCAATCTTACCGCCCTTTTGTGCTAATCGTTGAAGATCATCTCGTCTTGTTATTTAGTGGAGAATATTTGGCTTCTGATCAAGAGCCAATTCATTCGTTAAGACGAATATTAGTGTACTTTTGCCAAAAAGCGAAAAGTGAAAGAGGTCTTTCCTTTTCTGCAAGTATAGGGAAATGGTATAACAACCCGAAGATGGTACACCAATCGTATTGGGAAGCAAAACGTGCCCTGTTACGCCGATTCTACTTTGGAGGGAATCACGTATTTCCTCCGATTGAAAACTTAGTTTTAACCGAAATAGATCCCTTTCTTTCCCCTGAGGAAAGCGATGAATTTATGAAGCACTTGCGGAATATTGATCGTGAGATGCTGAAAAATTGGCTTAATGATCAGGTAAATAACTATTCAATAACAGAAGAAAGTTTCCCGGATTCTGAAAATGTCCGTATTCGATTAACAAATATTCTATCTCATATAAGACGCTTCATGTTAGAAAAAGTATATCTGCTTGAAGAAGAACATCTTTATAAAAAATTATTTAACAATATATTATCAGGCGAAGTATTATTTGACATTATTCATAATATACTATCGTTTTGTTACCGATTATGCGATCAAGTCGAAAAAGAAGAAACTTCCTATAATTCTATTCTAATAAAAAAGGCTATTCAATATATCAACGAAAATTATGCTACTTCAATTACTCTTGAAGATATTTCGGCTTTTGTAAACCGAAATAGCCAGTATTTCAGTTCGATGTTTAGAAAACAGATGGGCTGTACATTTACAGATTATTTACAAAGGAAACGTATTAAAGAGGCCCAAGTGCTTCTTATGGGAACTACGATGACGGTTTCTGAAATAGCCGAACAAGTAGGATTTACAGACCCGGGCTATTTTAGTAGGGTCTTTAAAAAAGTCATAGGCTATTCTCCGAGCTTTTGGAGGACACATAATAATCCTACTATCTAAAATCTGTCCATATAAACTGGATAGATTTTTCTTTTTGTCGTCTAATTATTTTATATTTTCCTAAAGTTATATATATTGTCCATAGCGTGGTAGGTTGCAAAAAGAGTAGGATTAATCTAACGAACAAAGAAAGCGCTTTCCGTTAGGTTATTAGTGATTAAAGGAGGTGGTCCAGCTACAGGATTGGTGCAATAAGAAGCTTGTGAACTCAATTTATTCCATAAATATCATATACACTTAGGAGGAAAATACATGAATTATTCACCAAAGAAAGGCGAACATCACGGTTTGCCATATGACCCTTTTAAAAGTAGTGCTATACCGCGCCCGATCGGATGGCTTTCAACTCAATC
The DNA here is from genome assembly GCF_019748715.1 of Sporosarcina aquimarina. Classification (GTDB taxonomy): domain Bacteria; phylum Bacillota; class Bacilli; order Bacillales_A; family Planococcaceae; genus Sporosarcina; species Sporosarcina newyorkensis. Next base: position 103,906 of record NZ_JACLBZ010000033.1, read on the forward strand.
AAAAGATGGAGTAGACAATCTGGCGCCTTACAGTCAATATCAAAATCTTACGTGGGACCCGCCGATGGTTATGTTTGCGGCTAATCAGTCGATATTAGGCGGAAGAAAAGATACCGTCCGGAATGCTGAGGAAACGGGCTGGTTTGTTTGGAACATGGCTACCTGGGATTTACGTGAAGCAGTGAATATTTCCGCAAAGGCTTCTACAGATGACGTTGACGAATTTGAAGCAGCAGGAGTAGCAAAGGAAAGTTGTATTGAAGCACCTGGTGCACGTGTGGCCGGATCACCGGTCCAATTTGAATGTGAGTATGTACAGACGATTAGAATACCAACTGGTAATGAAGTCTCCACAGTAGATCTTGTTATCGGACGAGTAGCCCACGTGCATATCGCTGATGACATCATTCTTCCAAATGGAAAACTGGATATCTTGAAAATAAAACCGATCGCACGTCTAGGATACTATGATTATACTGTGATCAATGAAATATTTGAAATGAAGGCACCAGCTGCCTCAGCAGAGGAGTTAGCCGGTTTAGAGGGGAAAAATGTATAAAACGAACAGTATATTCTATTGAATTTTGAGATCAGAGACATAAGGCTATGTTGAGTAAAAACTGCACATACCTTGTGTCTTTTATATCTTGAACTTGCCAATAATATTTTTTTGCCAAGAGAATTTCGAAATTTTAAAAAGCTGTTTACAAAAAAGGAGGTAACATACTGTGCCAAATCTTCAAACAACAAATGTAGAAGAGAATCCTAAGCTTCAAGAACAAACCATGAGTAATGTGCCCAATATCTTAAAGTTTGTCGGCTTTAGTTTGATTGGAATATTTATTTTTTTCGCTCCAATCAAAGTTGATGGAACATCATCCATTCCTCTTGATCACATAGTTACATGGATCAACACAACTTTTCCATCTCTTACTCCGATATACGCTTTACTTGTTATATTAGGAGGAGTGATCTATCCATTTGCAACAAAAACGTGGAATAAAAGCACATTTAATTTAGTTTTTACATTACTGAAGATAATAGGTTTAGCAGTAGGAATTATCATCTATTCAAAACGAGGTCCTGATTGGTTAATGAATGAACATGTAGGACCGTTCCTATTTGATTCACTAGTAGTCCCTGTCGGTATAATGGTTCCGTTGGGCGGGGTTTTTTTAGCTTTATTACTGGGTTATGGACTTTTTGAGTTTGTTGGAGTTCTTTTTCAACGGGTTATGAGACCGATATGGAAAACTCCGGGACGTTCTGCTGTAAGCGCTATGGCATCCTTCGTTGCAAGCTTTGCTGTAGGTTTATTAATTACAAATCGAGAGTTTAAAGAAGGTAAGTATACAATAAAGCAAGCTGTTATCATTGCAACTGGGTTTTCAACTGTAACTGTTTCTTTCATGATTATTGTTGCTAAAACATTGGATCTTATGAGTGTTTGGAATTTGTATTTTTTTGTGACGGCCTTTGTAACATTTTTCGTGACGGCTATTACCGTAAGGATTTGGCCGATCAGTAAGTTACCAGATGAATATTATAACGGTATGACAGGGGAACCGGAAACACTTATCACGGGTAACTATCTACAGAATGCTTGGAAACAAGCAATGGAAGCTTCTAATAATGCACCAAATTTCGGAAAGAACCTTTGGGTGAATTTACGTGATGGTATGGTCATGACGATGAATATGTTACCGACTATCTTATCTATTGGCTTAATCGGAATACTATTGGCAGAGTATACACCCATTTTTGATTTTCTAGGATATATTTTCTATCCATTTACTGCTTTAGTGCAATTGCCGGATGCATTCCTAGTTGCTAAAGCGGCTGCCATTGGTGTCACCGAAATGTTTCTACCGGCATTATTAGTCGTTGAGGCGGCAATCGTATCAAAATTTGTCGTTGCTGTCGTCTGTGTATCATCCATTATATTTTTCTCGGCGAGTATCCCTAGTATTTTGTCTACAGAGATTCCAATCAGTATTCCGAAGCTTCTTGTTATTTGGGTACAACGTACAATTTTAAGTATTCTTGTTGCTACACCACTGGCCTATCTTTTATTATGAGATAGACATAAAGGACATAGTGCCCTCACTACTTTTTACAAGGTTTACTGTACATTAATAAAAAACGAGGCTGTCCTGAAAGTCATTTCTGACCTCCGGGACAGCCTCGTGCTTATGTGAAGTAAAATGCAAGAGGGGGAATCCTGTCATTACATCACGTAGCATCCATTAGGAATTATTGTTTTTGTTTGAGTTATTGTTGTTTTGTCTAGCGCGAGCTTCTCCGCCTTTTTGGCCGATTTCCTCGTAGAATTCTTTGTTATGGTTTCGAGCAGTGGCTTCTCCGCCCTTGCGTCCGATTTCTTCATAGAACTCATGGCCATGATTTTTAGCTGTTGTTTCTCCGCCTTTTTGACCTGCTTCTTCAAGGGACATTTTGCTACGGTTGTTTTGGTTCTCCTGGTTGTTGTTACGTTTTGCCATAATGAAAATCTCTCCTCGTTTTTTAGTATTGTTCGTTACATCCTCTGTATAGCCCGCTCACATGATTTTAAACTTTTTAACTTTGAATCGATCACTAGGAATGGCTTGCTAGGTAACTGAAACAACCTGGGATCTCTGAGCTGGTTGCGGATCAAAAAAATAAAATTAATTTAGTAAATTGTTCTCCTGCAAGAAGGTTTCCGCCACTTCCTTTGCACTTATCTCTTCTACGTTCACCTGATAATTCATCTCACGCATTTCGTCATCAGTCACGAGACCCGCGAGTGAATCGAGTACCTTCTGCAATTCAGGATATTGTTCGAGCGTCTCTTTCCGTAACAGGGGAGCTCCTTGGTAAGGAGGGAATAACTCTTTGTCATCTTCCAGTACCGTTAAATCATATTCTCGAAGCTCACTATCCGTAGAGTAAGCGTCCATCAAATTAATTTCTCCTGCTTCTATCGCTTGATAGCGCAATTTCGGCTCCATTTTTTGGACGGAAGGGAATGTCAGACCGTAGAGCTTTTGGATGCCTAAGTAGCCATCTTCTCGGTCATTGAATTCTAAAGTGAATCCAGCTTTTACGGCTTGTTCAACAGCAGTGAGATCTGATATGGTCTCTAGATTATATTGCCGCTGGAAAGTTTTTGAAACGGCAAGCGTATACGTATTGTTATAAGACATAGGTGATAATAATACTAGGTCAAATTGATCTTCCAATCCCTTTTTAGCTTGCCGATACACTTCCTCGCGATCATTACTGGCCGCTTCCTCTTTCAAGAACTCAGATAAGGCTGTACCCGTGAATTCAGGATAGAGATCGATGCTTCCCGACTGTAAAGCATTGAAGACGAATGAAGTTTTCCCAAGTCCGGGTTTTAATTCGACTGTCAGTTCGGTCTGATCCTCGATGAGCAGTTTGTACATATTAATGAGAATCTCAGGCTCAGCACCAAGTTTTGCACCTATTACGAGTTGGTTTTTAGAACTTCCACCAATCAAAGGTGCAGCGACCATTAGGATTGCCGCTACGGTAAATGCCGCAAAGGCGATGATGGCTTTTTTGAATGAAAGGCCTTCAAATATCTTCAGTAAATAATCGAAAAATAATGCCAGCAGAGCAGCGGGGATTGCACCAAGCACAATAAGCGAAGGATTATTCCGATCAATCCCAAGCAGGATCAAATCACCGAGACCGCCTGCTCCAATCAACGCCGCAAGTGTTGCCGTTCCGACAATCAGTACCATGGAAGTACGTATCCCCGCCATCATTACAGGCATAGCAAGAGGCAACTCGACTTTCATCAAGCGTTTCCATGTATTCATACCCATTGCAGTGGCCGCTTCCTTCAATGAAGGATCGACTTCCTTAATACCCGTGTATGTATTACGTAAAATCGGTAGCAAGGCATAGGCAACCAATGCAATGATTGCCGGTACTTTCCCGATACCAAATAAGGGGATGAGAAGACCAAGCAAGGCAAGTGAAGGTATTGTCTGCAGTACGGCACTTGCTCCGATGACCGTTTCCGCTATTTTTCGTTGATTGGTTAAATAGATACCGATAGGAATAGCGATTACTACCGCAAACAATAAGGAAATCAATGAGATTTGAATATGTTCCAAAAGAGCTTCCAGCAATTGACCGCGCCGATCTTGGAATACTTCCATGAAATTATTCATTCGGCACCGTCCCTTCAAGTGATTGTTCCGCTAAAAAGCGGAGGATGCCTTCTCTCGTGATAAAACCGACAATCTGTCCTTCCTTCTCAATCGCTATTCGTTCATTAGAAGCTAATGATTGCACCAGAGACCCCCACTCGCTATCGAAGGGCAGAGTGGAGTGAGCAGAAAAACCATCTGGAACTGGCTCCAAATTTTCCACAATAGAAAACTTCCTTGCTACAGCCGTCGCAGTAAATTCTTGGACAAATGGAGAAGCGGGACGCGTTAGTATTTCTTGCGGAGTAGCCACCTGTTCGATTTTTCCATCATTCATAATGCACACACGATCACCCAATTTAAAAGCTTCCTGCAAGTCATGCGTCACAAAAACAATAGTCTTTTGAATAGTGCGCTGTAGATCCAAGATATCATCTTGTAACTTAACGCGACTGATTGGATCAAGAGCGCTAAATGGCTCGTCCATTAATAAAATGTCTGGATCTGCAGCCAATGCTCGTATCACACCTACTCGCTGTTGCTGGCCTCCTGACAGTTCTTGTGGCTGGCGATCACGGTAGATGTGAGGGTCAAGTCCGACCATTTTCAGTAATTCTGTCACTCGCTGCTGTACTTGCTCTTTTTTCCATCTTTTTAACTCGGGAACGATTGCAATATTTTCCTCTATGGTCATATGCGGAAAGAGCGCGATCTGTTGTAAAACATAGCCGATTTGCCAGCGAAGTTCGTGGATCGGGTAGTCGCTGATTCGTTTGTCATCGAGCCAAATTGTTCCCTTTGTGAGCGGGATCAAGCGATTGATCATCTTAAGGGTCGTTGTTTTTCCGCAGCCGCTTGGACCAACCAGAACAAGAAACTCTCCCCGCTCGATCTGCAGATTGAGAGAATCTACTACTAAACGCTCGCCATCATAAGTTTTCGAAACATTTTCAAATCGAATCATCTGTATCACTCCTTCAATATTTCGATTTTCACATAATGAAATGTGAATAGGAAATTATATCCCTTACCATTCGCTGTTTTTCAACTTAACGAATTGTAATGTCCAGTTCATCCTCCGTTCATCTTCGCTGGGTAAGATAAGAGCATAAAGAAAAACACGGAGGCGGTATCCATGAAGATTGCATGGAAAGAAATGAAGAAGAGTAAAGCAAAGTTTTTAATCTTAGGGTCGATTATATTCCTAGTAAGCTTCCTGACTTTTATTATTTCGGGACTTGCCAATGGATTGTCACAAGACAACGCAGCGTTGATCAAAGATTTACCGGCGGGACAATTTTATTTAGATGAAGATGCCAATCAAACGTATAACCTATCTAAAATAGATGAAGACGTACAGAAGAAGACATTGGCAGACAACCCGGATGCAACGGCTTTCTCAATCCAAATGGGATTTGTCAATGATGCGGAAGATAAACAGCACAGCGTCGCATTCGTCACTTCTACAGATTCCGATCTGTTCCAAAACGTTAGAGAAGGCGAGATCATTCTCGATCGTACGCTTGAAGATGAAGGAATCAAAGTTGGCGATGTCTTGACCAACAACCAATTTAGCGGCGAGTTCGTCGTCAAGGGATTTGTTGATCAGCAGAAATATAGCCACGCACCTGTTGCGTTCATTCAAATGAAAAATTACCAAGAAATCTACCGCGTGATGGAAATGCAGGCAATCTTCATTCCAGGTAAAGACGCACCAACAATCAGCGGGGTGGAGTCTTTTTCTAATAAAGAATTCTTAAACGCGATTCCAAGTTATAGTGCGGAACAGATGTCATTGAACATGATCGTTTGGTTTCTCGTCATCATCAGCGGAATGCTATTTGCGATTTTCTTCTATATGATGAACGTCCAAAAGATCGGATTGTACGGTATTTTGAAAGCGATTGGTATGAAAACATTATCGTTGTTCAGGATGATCTGGTACCAGATGATTGTTATTACCGTAGTTGCATTAGCGCTTTCCATTGCGCTCAGCCAAGGGTTCAGCATCGTTGCTCCTGAAGGAATGCCGTTCCACTTGACTCTGGATACTGTCTTTATGTTGTCTGGAGTATTTTTAGTTGTTGGTTTCATTGGAGCAACGATTTCAGGTTTCCAAATCAAAAAAATCGAACCGCTTCAAGCGATTCAACAAGGAGAGATGTAAAATGTCTGCTTTTACTATTGATGAAGTGAAAAAGACGTTTACGAATGGTGAGATTGAAGAGGAAATATTGAAAGGTGTCAATTTGACATTGAAAGAAGGAGAAATTACCGCTTTGGTCGGTCCTTCTGGTTCGGGCAAATCTACAATCTTGACGATCGCAGCCGGTTTGCAAAGTGCATCTGGCGGAGAAATCATCTTTGAAGGAAAAGATATGACGAAAATGAGCCAAGAGGAAATTCGGCATATACGTGCCACCGATTTCGGCTTCGTCTTCCAGTCCTCTCACCTAGTACCTTTTTTAACGGTAGAAGAACAGTTGCAATTAATGCTCGACGTGTCTGAGACGAAAACGAGCAAAAAAGAACAGTCAAAAGCTATAGAGGAGATATTGAAACTAGTGGATATGGAACACCGTAAAGACGCATATCCTTCTTCCTTATCTGGAGGAGAGCGGCAACGGGTGGCGATTGCGCGTGCAATCATTCACCGTCCGAAAATCCTCTTTGCGGATGAACCGACAGCAAGTTTAGATACGAAGCGTTCAAAAGACGTCATGGAACTGTTGCAGGAATTGACACGTACACTGCATTTAACTACGTTGATGGTTACACATGACGAAGAGATGTTACCTTATGCAGATCGCATTATCACGATGAGAGATGGATATATTGTGGAGTAAACAGATGGCGGTATTTTACCGCCATCTGTTTTAATGTGTGCGTATATAAGTTCCGCGACCTGATATAAAAAGAATGTAGAATCTGTTCCATTTTTTGTCGAATTTCAGTTAGATAACGTATAGATCTATATTTCCATTTATGGTAAATTAGAAGTGTAGTATACTGATAATATAGAAAATATGGGTACAAGGAGGGGTTCACATGAAACGAACAACAACGCTCACCTTAGGTTTTATTGTCGTAGTTTGTCTGGTCGTTATTGCTCTTATGGCCAATCAACTCCGAAGCAACAAGGATCAAGCGGCAGAATCTCCTGAAACAGAAGCTCCAACTGAAAAAGTGGCTGGTATTCAGCACAATCCGCCTTCAATGGAAGATGTACCAGACGGACCAGAAGGGGAGGCAATTAAACGTGGTCACCTGTTATTCGATGATACATCCAATGTATTACGTTCAGAGGCCGCTTCCGTAGAAGATGGAATTGCACGTGTTAATGAATTATCCTGTACTAGCTGTCATGCCGGTGCGGGAACAGATGAAGGAGTTTCTTCCATGGTTGGTATGTCCGCAGTTTATCCAATGTATATTGGCAGATCTGGACAGATGGTCACATTGGAAGAACGAATTAACGGCTGTATGGTGAGAAGTATGGATGGACAAAAATTTGCGGCGGATGATGAAGATTTAGACGCGATGGTTGCATACTTAACGTATATTTCTGAAGGTATTCCGGTAGGAGCCGAGTTAGAGTGGCGCCACCAAAACACAATTGATGATTTGCCGACTCCGGACGTGGACAACGGTGAGAAATTGTACCAGCAATCATGTATTGCGTGTCACGGAGAATCGGGAGAAGGAACAGGTTCGAATACAGGACCGAAATTATGGGGTGACGGTTCATTTAACGACGGAGCAGGGATTGCCCGTATGACGAAAATGGCAGGTTATGTTCAGAAAAACATGCCAGTGAGTCAAGAAAATACATTATCTGATCAGGAAGCTAGCGATTTAGCAGCATACATTTTGTCACAGGATCGTCCCGAGTGGGGAAATCATGACAAAGATTGGCCGGATGGCGGGCGTCCCAATGATATCATGACAAAAGAACGCCGAGACCAAGTGAAAGATGGAACGATCAACTGGGATGAAGTGTTAGCGAAACCTGAAAAGTAATCGAGTGAAGACGTCTGCTGCTTACCGTGGCAGGCGTTTTTTTGTATGGTAAACTATAGAAACAAAGAAGAGAAAAGGGGAGAAGGAATATGCAATCACCATTTACGTTTACGCATACAGCACCAGCAACGGATATAGGGAAACAACCAGCAATATTTTTACTTCACGGCATGGGAAGTCATGAAGGAGATTTGCTGCAACTCGTCGGTGAATTTAAGGAAAGCCATCATATCTTCAGCTTGCGCGGACCAATCGTGCATGCTCCGGGATATGCATTCTTTACAATTGAAGAAGAAGGCAAACCGGATCGCGAAGTGTTTGATAAAGTATTAGTTTACATTCAATCGTTTATTCGCGAGGCGATTACGGAGTTCGATTTGGATCCTGAACATCTGACAGTTGTAGGATTCAGTCAAGGAGCAGTGCTTTCGCAGGCGCTTGGTTTGACCATGGTACCTACTCTTAAAGGAGTGGCCGCATTAAGCGGTTACGTACCAGATTTCGTCAAGAATGAATATGCGAAGCAGCCGGTTGAAAGTCTACAAATCTTCATTTCACACGGTGATTATGACTATGTTATCCCATCCCAATGGGGAGCGGAAAGCAAGGAGTATTTTGAGTCATTAGGGGCAACTGTGACGTTCAAGACGTATAGCGACGGTCATGGTGTGGTACCGGAGAATCAACGTGATTTGGTGACGTTTTTGAAAACGTTGTAAGGAGTGAGTGGATGAAGATTAGACCATTCTGGGTCATTCTAGTGCTCACAGGAATATTGTGGGTTGCCAACCTTGCTTATGCACAGTCTCAAAAGCTCGATCAGCCAATCTTTGTCGATCATTATGTAGATATGTGGTGGGAAGAGTCTCCTTTTTTGCAGTTTTATTATCTGGCAAATAAAGAAGATCGTTCAATTGTACAATCTGTAGAACTTGGGGATTGGCTGGGCAGTCCTGAATGGGGAATAGACAGCGAAATTGCGGAAGTGGATCAATTTGGCCGCTATTCCCTGCGTAGAGTGACGGTTCAATTCAATCATTTACCGGAAATTCAAGAGCAGCAAATATTCCATGAGGTGACTGTCCATTTTTCAGAAAGCCCTTCAACAGTAGCGCAGATCGGGAGAATTGTAGTGCATCCTCCTTCGGATGGGACGTCACCGTTTAATGATAACACTCATTCGAGCGGAGATTATGACAAATCTCAGTTGATACCTGGAGAAGTAGTGACAGTTGAATCAATACATACTTCATTTGATGATCTGCTTCAAAATCAATTTCTTATGAAGGCTTATTCACCGAAACTTAGGTTGTTGTCAAAACCGCTTGCGGATGGAATGAGGGATTTCAAAGAGAAATACTGGCAGGAAGCTCCAGGCGTTGATGTGCGAACTGTAGAGTTTCCGTTTGAACTCCAACAAGGAGAGCCGTTGATTGTATCCAGTACTGCCGATCTCAAATTCAGAGCCGTAATGGATATCGATATTGAGATAATAGGAGAGACAGCGACAAAGGAGCCTTTTAAGGAGAAAGTCGGCTATATCTCGTATCCGCAGTTTACGAAACAAGAGATTCAGCAACTGATCGAGAAGAGAACGAAGGCGGTGCCGAATGAATAAAGCACTGCGCCTGATATTCTGGGGCTATCTGTTCATCTTTTTCCGCATCCAGATCGGCATCGATTTGCTGGCCGATCCAATTGGCTACTACCTCATTTATTCGGGTGGCCGGCTGATGACGAAACATTTTCATGTAGCAAAGAAGGTGGAAATTGTTGCCTTTATAGGGATGCTGATCTCCTTGCCGGGTGTCTTTGTGAATTTATCTGAAGCGATTGATGTAGGATGGATGTCTTACACTCAAGGTCTGTTCGTCTGGAAAGTGATTGTGGTCTATTATTTACTCGGTACATGGAAGTCGGCGATTCAAGGGCAAGGGTATACACTGTTGCGTGATCGGTTGAAACAGGTCTACCTATTGTATATGGGTGTTCATTTTGCCATGATGCTGTATATGGCGTTTTCCTTCAATATAGGCGGCGGTTCCTGGTCATCTGTATTTTTAACTATTAGTTTTTCCGTCATTGCGATGGATATTGCGCTGCTCGTGTTGATTGCAGCATTACGTAAAGTGGATTGGAAAGATCCTATGGAAATTAAGTCCTCACGATAGAATGTGAGGACTTTTTTTATTAGGCGTGAGAATAATAGACGAGCTCATTCGTTGTAGTAAATAAGAACAGATAATCAAGGAGACGTGCAGATGAAATCTACAGAGAAAAATTTTATCAGGCGGTTGAAACGGAAGAAAGAAGACGCCATTGAGTATGTGGTAGATACCTATTTGCCCATCGTTAAAGCAGTAGTGTATAAAGTGCTTGGTCCGCTGCAGACAGATGCAGATATCGATGAGTGTATCAGTGATGTATTTCTGTCGGTATGGGAGAATGGCGATCAGTTTGAAGGAGGGCCTGCAGATTTCAAGAAGTGGATTTGCATGGTGGCGAAGTATAAAGCGATTGATCAGTATCGTCGGGTGGGGAAAAAAAGAAATCGAGAACAGGGGATGGATAATATGCCATTCGTCAGTGAAACCAATATCACCGGTATTGTCCTCGCGAAAGAAGAGCAGGAAGAGCTGTTGGTCGCGATGAGCAAGCTGAATGAAATGGATCGGGATATTTTCACAATGAAGTATTTCCTCGATATGTCGAATGGCGAGATTGCAGAATCTCTTTGTGTGACGAAGGCAGCTGTTGACAATCGACTGTATCGGGGAAAGAAACAACTTTCGGTTCTGATAAAAGGTGAATGGGAGGAAGAGTACATATGAAAACAATTTATAAGCGACTGAACGAATTGAATGTAGACGAGGAAATGGAGCCGATAGAAATTTCGGATGACGAAAAAGAGGCGATGAAGCAGCTTGTGAGAAAGAAAATCCATCGAAAGAGACGGATCCCGAAACTCTGGCGCAATGTGGCGGCAGCGGCTGTTATAACAATGGCTTCCATTACGACGATTGGAATTGGATTCCCGACGCTTGCCAGTCAGATTCCAATTGTGAATAATATTTTTAGTTATTTCAATGACGAAGAGGATGGATTTTATACTGAATATGAAGAGTTTGCGACTGGCATTGGTCAAGTTCAGACGAGTAATGGCATAACGATGGCAGTGGACCATGCTGTTTATGACGGCAAGACAATAACACTTACGTATTCAGTAGAAACCGAAAAGGAATTAGGGAAGAATACAGGAGTGAATGCACCTGTAGAGGTGAAATATGAAACAGGTGCTACCGGGACTTCCTCTTCATTAAAAAAAATAGGCGATACCCAATATGTCGGAATGATTACATCAACCCCATTCTTTGATTCCAAACAAGACGTTGTCACGGTCAAATGGCGACCAAGAAGTATCGTAAACGAAGAGACAATGAAAGAAATAAAAGGCGAATGGAATTTTGATTTCATATTGAGGGAAGTGAAAGGAGAAGTCCAGTCAGTCGCAGATTCGACTTCTAAAGATGGAATTAAAGTGACAATAAATGAAATCCGTTCGACAGATATTTCCACTGTTATTGAATACAGCCAAAAAGTCGATCGCTCTGTAAGTGAGATGTGGGAATGGGTCACTGCAGAATTATTTGTTATGGATAATTTAGGGAACGAGTATAAAGTGAATGGCAATGGCGGTCATAGTGAAAACGAGCAGGACTTCTATTGGAGTGCTACGATGGGGAAAATTAATGAGCAAGCGACATCCCTGTTTTTCACGCCTGAAGTGATTTTGAGCGAAGGAAGCGGGCAAGGTCATGAAACATTGACGTTAGATCCGATTGAAGTGAAATTGGAGAAATAAAAGAGAGATATGTCCGCGTTCGCGGACATGTCTCTCTTTTATTGCAGATGTTTTAACTGCTGTCTTCTATGCAATGAAAAACGCTGCAGCATCGCGGGTAAGGTCATCCCGAACAGCACGAGCAAAATTCCGAGAAATTGCAGTAGGGTCAGTCGTTCACCAAGCAATAACATGGAGGCGATAATTGCAACTGGCAACTCCATGGCACTCAAAATAGAGGACATGCCAGCGCCGACTTTTGGAACACCAATGGAAAATAAAAAAATCGGAAGAACAATGCCGAAAACGCCCAAAATAGCTCCATACAGCCAAAGACCTTCACTCAATTTTCCATTCCAAATGATTTCAGGAGACTGGAAGAACGTAATTGCAATGGCAGCGTAAAATGACATGAGAAACAATCGTGTTACGACGCCCATTCCAGGTACCGGCTTTTGATTGGCCGTAACGAATGCAGCAAAACTAAATGCTGCAGCCAGTCCCCACGCCCAGCCTTGCCATGGAATTCCACTGACATCTACATCAATAAGCCCGGCTGCTAAAATCGTACCTCCAAATAAAAATATCAGCGATACTACTTCTGTTTTCTTAGGAAGTCGTCTAGCTGCTACGCACTCGTATAACATTCCAATCCACGTGAATTGAAACAGCAGCACGACTGCCAATGAAGCAGGCATATACTCGACAGATTTCCCATACACTGTTCCTGTTATAGCTGTGAATAATCCTGCAATCAAGACAGGAAAACTGCCTCGAAGCTTTGGCATACTTCGTTTAGCGAATAAAAAAATAATAAGAGCTAATAGAAATCCCGTATAGTATTGTGCCGTCACAGCTTCCGAAGCTGTAAAGCCATCGTGGATTGCCAGTTTGATAATTGTCGACAAAATGCCGTAGCAACTTGCACCAATAACGATGAATAGCGGATACATCCATGGTTTCATATGCATTTAACCTCCGTTCCTATCGAACATTAGTATATCATGGAAACTTTAAATCGGATTATAGAAATCGAGCGTACATTTCCCGGGAAATATCGACAATTTGGGTGAGTAAATGAGGAAAAGCTACACAGTGTGAGGGTTCACTGTGCAGCTTTTGATTGGGAAATTACATTGGAGCGCCGTAATCGGAGGAACGGCTTCCGCCACTATAGCGGGGGGAGTGGTTTATTTTTTCTTTCATCTGAGCTTTCCGCTGATCAGGCAAAGAAATTGAATCGACTGTTTGCATATCTTCATGCAAATCGAACAGACTAACTGTATTGGTATTTAAATTTTCAGGATGTGTTTGAATTAATCGATAGACGTCTGGATTTTTTGGAGCAGGATTTTCTTGAACACCCATTGCTTATCGCTCTCCTTTTATGCTTGACGAACCATCTTCAGCAACATATGTGCTAAAGAATGTTGTTCTTCTTTGGAGCCTGAATCCCATAATTCCTGTAATAAATATTGCTCTCGGTTTCGAGGTTCTTCATGACGTGATAAGTAGTTCGCAATAAATTCGGTCGTTTTTGCGAGTTGTTCATCATTCAAGCCTAAGTTTTCGCCTTTTTCTACTTTTTCCGCCAAAAACCCTTTGAAATGGTTGAAGTTTTGAAGGATTTGTTCCTTCTTATCTTCCTTCATATTCGAAATTTCGGACTCCACTTTGTTTTTCATTTCCACTGTTTCAACACTCCTTTCCATTTGATACAAGTAGCGTGTGTAAGAGACGAAAAACTATACGTGGCGGATTGGTGAATGCCATCCAGCTCAATTAAGGTGTAAAAGAAGTAGGCAATGGGTAGAAGTAAAATATAATGTACGTAAAGGAGGTGCGAGAATGGCGAGTAAACAATATGCAGGTACATTCCATTCGGTAGATAATGTTCTTTACAAAATAACAGAACTTGAGGCGCAAGGGTACAAGAAGCGTCAGATGTGTGCCGTATCCAACGTCCGGGACGATCTGAAAATATTGGAAGATGATTCTGAAATAGAATTGGTTGGAATTGAGGAAGGTTCGCTTTGGGATCATACGCGGAAATTGTTCAATAGCAAGGATGAAATGTTGACCATTTTTATTAAAATGGGATTCTCGAAGCAAGAAGCCAAGACCTTTTACAGTGATCTGAAGGAAGGTGGAATTGCATTATTTGTGGATAAATTGACTGATAAAGAAAGAGCGGATTCCATTGATCCACATGACAGTTCGTCCCAACAAACAATTAGTGGTGAGAGTTTGGAAGGTGAACCCGATCAAGAGCTGGTTAATCCAATCCCCAATAGTCCCCGAATCAATACTGATCAGTTATAGAAAAGTAGGATCTTCCATTGCCGTGGGGATCCTTTCTTTTTTAAACGTAAAAAAACCTGCTGTTAGACAGCAGGCTCCTACTAATTTGAGTTTTATAAACGATCACGGCGCGCTTCTGAATCACTGAAGTGTTCTTTTGCTTCACCGATTTTCTGTTGGGCTTCACCTTTTGCTTTGTCTACTTTACCTTCTACCTTCATTTTCGTGTCATTCATAACATCGCCGGCAACGTCTTTCATGCTGCCTTTAATTTTATTTCCGGCACCTTTTAATTTATCTTCTATGCCATGATCTTTGTTCTCCATGAAATCTCCTCCGTTTCTGTAGTTGGTATATAAATACCCGTTTTGAAAAAGAGAAAACATCTACTTATTGTCGTAGAAGCTGCAATACCGATTGTGCTTGCTGCATATGAAGTGATAGTACGTATTGTCCTGCCTGCAATAAAATATTTGCTTTTGTTAAAGCCATCATTTCTTTTGCGATATCCGCGTCCCGAATTCGTGACTCGGCGGCAGTTAAGTTTTCTTCCATAGTCTGGGCATTGCTGTAGGCGTGTTCCAAACGATTTATATAAGCTCCCATACGCGAACGCTCAGAGGATACTTTAGAAATGGCTCCGTCCAATAAGCCCAGTGCTTTATCTGCATCCTCACGTGTTTCAATCGAAGCGCCATCAATACCTAAACTCGTAGCCCCCATGTCTCCAATTGAGAAATCAATGGACTGGCCTGCATTCGGTCCTACTTGTGTCTTAAATGAATCTCTGGAACCGTCAAGCAAAGGCATTGTGTTAAATTCGGTGTCTTTTGAAATGCGCTGGACCTCTTTTTTCAACTCTTCGAATTCCAAGGACAATTGTTTTCGATCATTATCCGTCAATGTGTCACTAGCTGCTTGGACACTCAATTCCCGCATTCTTTGCAGTATATCATGCGTTTCGTTCAATGAACCTTCGGCAGTCTGGAACATCGAAATGGAATCTTGAATATTTCGCTGCGCCATTTGAAGACCGCGGATCTGACCACGCATTCTCTCGGAAATCGCCAATCCTGCTGGATCATCCGCTGCTCGGTTGATTCGCATTCCAGACGATAAACGCTCCATCGATCGCATTGCTTGTTGGTTATGGATATTCATATTGTGCAAGATATTCAAACCTAATGCATTCCACTGACCTAGCATGTCATTGCCTCCCCTGGTAATATTCTGTATCTTTATTATCGGCTAGTTGTAAAAATACTGAATAGTCGTATAGCAAGTATAAAAGGGGACACTTTAATACCCAAGAAACTCTATAAAATATTAGCCCGAAAAAAAACCGGAGACCTCTAGAGGTTTCCGGTTTTGGTGTGTCCAACAAATGTCTGGCATTACTGAGAATCTTTCATTCCTGCAAAGTTGTTGAATTGCTCCGTGAGTTTTTCTCGTGACTGCTTGTTCCGCATTAGAAAAAGAGCGCCAAGTCCTAAAGCTGTCATCGCCATTTTATTCATTCGTCTTCCACCTCCAATAGGTAAGGTGGCATTCTTTGAGAAAATTATACGTATTTCCACTAAAACACATTTTGATATTCAGCCTAATTTTCAGAAGCACATGTTAAATGCTCTTTATAATGCTATAATTTTATTATTCGAAATTTAATGACGGGAAGTGGCATCATGAGTTTACCTACTAAATCTACGATTCGAGAAGCTCGTTTTTGGCGAATTATTATCGGGCTTGGTATAGCTTCGGTGTTTATTTTCGCGGCCATGTATGCCATGCAGCCGCTTCTTCCTATTTTAACTAAACAATTCGGCGTATCCGTAGCTACGGCAAGTTTAACCATGTCCATCAATACAATCGGCTTGATAATCGGACTTATAATTCTAGGATTCTATTCGGATCGGCTAGGGAGATCAGTTTTTGTTAAGACGTCGATCTTGCTGACAGCTCTTTTATTTATTCCAATGTTTTTAACTCATTCGTTTGCAGTAATTTTGGCGTTGCGTTTCCTTCAGGGTTTTGTAATGGCTGGCGTATTGGCAGCCGCGCTAGCCTATATCAATGAAGAGATTCATGGGCGTGTAGTCAGCATGGCGACCGCTCTCTACATATCATTCAACAGCACTGGCGGGATGTTCGGCCGCTTCGTGACAGGATATATAGCAGAGCGCTGGTCATGGGAATTGTCCTTGCAATTATTAGGGATAATTGGTGTGGTGGTCTTTTTCATGTTGCTATTTGTACTGCCGAAGTCAACTAATTTTCAGCCGAGTACTGAGACAATACGAAAGGATATGGAGGGATTTGGTTTTCATTTGAAAAATCCCACGCTACTGATCGTCTTTGGGCTTGGTATCGTCTTGCAGCTATGTTTTACAGGGATGTGGACGTTTCTTCCCTTCCATTTGACGGCTTCACCGTTTTTATTAACGCTGGATGAAATCTCTTATATTTATTTTGCTTATGCTTTCGGAATTATTGGTGCACCTTTAGCTGGGGTACTGGCAGTGAAGTATGGGTTAAGAAAGGTGCGGCTGATCGCAATTGTATTGCTCATGGCAGGTTGTCTGCTTACCATCCCGATGAAACTTCCTTTGATTGTGATTGGGTATTGCGTCATTTGTCTCGGGTTTTTCTCTGCCCATTCTTTGACTGCAGCTTCTGTTAGTAAAGAGGCGACACATCATAAAGGGAGCGCGTCCAGTCTTTATCTGGTTTCCTATTATGTTGGCATGGCGGCAGGAAGTACGCTAACTAGTCCGCTTTGGGAGGTGGCTGGTTGGACAGGGCTTGCTTTGTTCTCAGCGAGTGTGCCTATTGTGTATGTATTGTTAATTCGGCTGCGTCAACGGAAGTTAGGCGTGGCGCATTGAAAAATGTAGAAAAACAGGTTCCGGAGAAGTCTCCAGTACCTGTTTTTTAAATGTTAACCTTTAAAAACTTCGGGTATCGTATTCAAGTCGATTCCCCATAATAGTGGAAGTAGGAAGTAAATACAGAGTGTCACAAGTACAATGCCTAGTAAATTGAGCACAAAACCTGCTTTGGCCATATCGGGTATCCGTAAATAGCCAGAACCAAAGACGACAGCATTTGGCGGGGTGGCAACAGGCAGCATGAAAGCACAAGATGCTGCTACACCCGCTGCGATCATTAGAGCGTATGGGTGGAAGCCTAATGCCAATGCCAATGAAGCCATGATTGGGTACATCATTGAAGCGGTGGCAGTGTTCGATGTGATTTCTGTCAAGAAGATGACAAGCCCCGTGACAATGAGAATGATGACGATCAATGGGACTCCCTTCAGCCCAATCAACTGGGTTCCGATCCATTCGGACAGACCGCTGCTTACGAAGCCGGCTGCAATTGCCAGCCCGCCTCCGAATAAAAGCAAAATGCCCCACGGAAGTTTGACAGCTGTATTCCAATCCAAAAGATGATCTCCTTTTTTATTGAAAGAAGGAATGATAAACAGAATCATCGCAAAGACTATTGCAATCAGGCCATCACTTAGCCCATCTATAAATTTAGATAATAGGAAAGAGCGAGTAATCCACGAAAATGCTGCTAGGACGAAGACAATAAATACTAGAATCTCTTCAATAGAAGGACGACCTAACCTTTTCTTTTCCTGGTCAATTACTTCACGACCGCCTGGCAATGTCTTCACAGGAGATTTGTAGACAATCTTTACTAAGTACCACCATGTCAGAAAAATGAAGACCCATGCAAATGGCACGCCAAATAGCATCCACTTTCCAAATGATAGCTCAATTCCGTAAATTTTATTTATAGCTCCGGCTAATAACGTGTTCGGCGGTGTCCCGATTAGTGTTGCAATACCGCCCAATGAAGCGGAGTATGCAATCCCAAGCATCAGTGCTTTACCGAATCCAAAGTTTTCTTTGGACGTGTCGATAGACGGATTATCTTTTAACGCAACCGTGACTTGTGTGATGATGGCAAGTCCAATCGGAACCATCATCATAGCGGTAGCCGTATTGGATATCCACATGGAGAGAAAACCAGTGGCTACCATGAAACCTAAAACAATTCGGTCCATATTCGTTCCGATGGCAGAAATTATAGTTAGGGCAATCCGCCGATGCAAATTCCATTTTTCAAGTGCAAGTGCGATCATAAAACCGCCCATGAATAAGAAGATGGTTTCATCACCGTAAGACGAAGCAGCCTCTTTCATTTCGAGCCCGCCTGTCAGAGGAAACAGTACGAGCGGCAACAGGGAAGCCACCGGAATCGGTATTGCTTCAGTAATCCACCAAACTGCAATCCAAACTGTGCTAGCTAGGATGGCGACGCCTGCACTTGATAAATCGGCAGGTTTAAAGAAGAGCAAGATCAAACAAAATAATAATGGGCCAAGGATGAGGCCGAACAGTTGTGTAGCGGAATAGCTGCGCGAATCTCTGCCGCCGCCCTCATTTTTGACGCCGATGGGTTTTCCACCGCCACCGCCTTTTACCATCTCTGAAGAATCTGGTGCCGTAAAAAAGCGGAATACGTCTTTGACTTGATCATGTAATGACCAAAGACGATTCCAAGTCTGTTGTAACATAAGATCCCTTCTTTTCTAAGTTGTATACCTTGGTAAAGTGACATTCTTTCCAAGACAAACCTATTTTACCGATGATAGGCTGAAGGAACAAGAGGGATTTTGATTCTTTCATATTTTAAAATAATTTAAGTTGGTATTTAACGAAAGATTTACTAGCCTCTGCCTAACTAATTACGAGATAAATTTCGACAGGAGCAACTCAACCACGTATACTAAAAATAACTGTATAATTGAATTAAAAAGAGGTGAGGATTTGACGAAAAAAGTATGGTTTCAGTTAGGTGTTGGCATTCTACTAGTACTTCTGATCACCAAATATTTTTTAGAAGTGAATTATATTTTTAGGCCAGTTGGTATCATCTTGCAGACCATCATGCTGCCGCTAATTTTTGGTGGCCTGCTGTATTACATGACCGAACCGATTCAACGTTTGCTTGAAAAACGCGGATTGCCTAGATGGGGCAGTATTATATCGGTGATCCTTGTTCTCGTGGCTGCTATTTGGATTTTAGTTGCGCTCATCGGACCGATTGTGACCAAACAGGTAAACAATCTAGTGGACAATGGACCCGCCCTTACTCGGCAGTTAGATCAATTGAAGAATGAAGTGATCAATCAAAAGGATAACTTTCCGTTACCGGATGAGCTACAGGACACGCTAAATTCAGCAGTGAACTCAATCCAGTCTTTTGCAGTGAAATTTGGTAAGTGGTTTGTTCTATTCATCCAGTCTTTCGTGCAGGCAGTCGCCTTACTGCTGCTTGTTCCGTTCTTCTTTTTCTTCATGCTGAAAGATCACGAAAAGTTTGCGCCGCGGGTCTATAATCTGTTTTCCGGCCAGCGTCGCGAATGGGTGAAAAAGACACTGGGGGATATTGACAATGTACTGCGTTCTTACATACAGGGACAATTGTTAATCAGTGCGATTCTCGCAACGATCATATTAATTGGTTATATGATTATTGGGTTGGAATATGCGTTGCTATTAGCCATCCTCGCTCTTTTCATGAACTTAATCCCGTTCATCGGTCCGTGGATTGCTGTCGCACCCGCTTTATTGATCGCTTATTTACAGGAGCCGAAACTTGTCATTTGGGTGGCATTAGTGACATTAATCGCTCAACAGACAGATAGTAATCTCATCACGCCGAATGTTATGGGGAAATCGCTTGATATTCATCCGCTCACCGTTATTACGGTTTTATTGGTGGCGGGAAGTCTCGCTGGTTTCCTTGGAATCTTGGTAGCGGTTCCTGCTTATGCAGTCGGAAAAGTGATTGTACAAAATATTTATGAACGGCGAAAAGAAATTCGCCGAGCGGCTACTAAGGAAGTGTAGTTGCGGAGCCTCCTGGTCTTATGGCTGGGAGGTTTTTTTATTGGGTTTGAGTGGCAAATTGTGTGACGAAAAAAATGGATAAACGGAGTCTTTTCGCACATTCTAATTAAAAAGAAAGGATGAATGCCATGTTAACAGAGTTCCCTGTAATTCATACGAATATATGGGACGCGGTTTGGGCAGTACCTGTCGTTTTGGTAGTCGTCCTCTTGGCTACGTGGATATTTCGTTTGCCTCCCAGCTGGTTGTCGACTTTGGCTACCACATTAGCATTGGGCTTGTCCGTGTTTATCAGTCATCCGGGTAATTTATCAGCTAGGATTTTCATGGGATTTTTCTATAGTGGAGCTGCGATGGGTACCATTTATTCTGTGAAGCAGTCCTTTCGTGCATATCGACAGAATTGAAAAACAGGCTGCCGCATAGGTGCGAGAGCCTGTTTTTGTTCGACTTATTTTAGTGGGCAGAATCCGCATTGCATCAAACCGGGGACATCTTTTGAAAAACAGCAAGTCTTGCGCACGGTTGTGTTCAATAAAACGGACGGTTCGTAGCCGTTCAAATAGCTGGCGAATCTGGAATGAGTGGAAATACCTGTCCATAGTGAGTCATCTTTTAGTGTCTCTACATCTTCTCGTGCTTCGATTTGTGTGGAAGGATCTGAAAGCAGGACATGGTATTGCCATAACCAAAATCCGAAAATATTTTCCCATGACGTCAATGGTGAAATTGGGACAGCTGTCCGAAGAGATAGGATAATTGCATGCGCCATTTCCAAAATGCTTCTAATTCTCGTTTGTCGATCTTCTTCCTCTACCGTCTGCCAATCGGATGCATCTATGAATATACTGATGGTTCGATTGCCGAACTCTACCACTGCACCAAAGCGTAAATTATCTGGTGGTCCTTTCCACATCTCATCGTAGGCAGCTAAGTTGTACAACTGCATAGCAAAAAACATTCCGATCCTACGCATGAAAAATGAAGCTGCAATGACGTCATTTGGACTTTGGCTCACCGTCTTCATCACTTGAATTAAATCCGAAGCCTTCGAAGGATCCTGTAGATCAGTCAAGGTGAATACCGGATGCTCAGGCTCGTTTACATAGATGCTATAACTATTCAATTCTTTGATTTGGTTTGCTGTAAGAGTATTCATACATTTAGTATAAGCAAATGATTTTGTAGAGGCAACTTGTTGGTGTTCTATTCACAGTAAAAAAGACAGAGTACCAGCAGGGGAGTGCTGATACTCTGTCTTTTAGAGAGTCAAATTATATTTTTTCATATTCCATTGCACTGTATCCCTTGTTTGTTGAAGTAAAGGTATAAATTCGGATTGCTGTGTTTTATTAATACGATAGGAAGGACCCGCTACGGTAAGAGAACCAAGAATATCACCATCAATGATCAAGGGAACAGCCATTGCGACAACGTCAGGGGTGTACTCGTTATGGCTAATTGCATATCCATTGTTTCGTATCTGTTGAAGATCTCTTCGTAAATCATCTGGATTGGTCATGGTATTTTCTGTGTACTTGATCAATTCACCTTGAAGTATATCTTCAATTTTATTTTCTGGAAGATGTGCAAGAATGGAGCGATACGAGGCACCAACATATAGGGGAGCCCGACTTCCAGCAGTGACAGGGAATTTCACTTTATTTTCAGGTTCGATGACTGTCAACATTAACGTTTCATTTCCATCTAAGACCGTAAAAAATACAGATTCGCCTGTCTGATCACATAACTTTTGTAAATGTGGATTGATCATCTCTTGGACATTCAAATTTTCATAGAAAATGGTGCCCAATTCCCAAACAGCGGAACCAAGTTTATACTGTTTGGTGATTGGGTCTTTAGACACGAATCCATTTCTCTCTAGAGTCTCTAATATTCGATAGACATTGGTATGGTTAAGTCCCATTTCAGCCGCCAATTCTCTACCGCCCCAGACGGTCTTTTCACGCGTAAACATCTTCAGAATGGCTAACGCCGAGTTGACTGTTTTAAGCATAGTTGACTCCTTTTGATATATTATTAACTATTTTCCATATAAGTAAATAATACTAATTGTTATGAAGGAAATCAATGGCGGCGGCTGCATATACCTTTGCACAGCGTACAATATCTTCTACTTGTACTTTTTCATTATATCCATGAATGCTAGGCAAATAAGCAGGTCCATATTGCAAGACAGGAATGTTATGATCACGGAAATGTCTCGCATCACTGCTTGCCCACTGCATAACACCGTAAGCCTCTTTTCCTGTTATAGCGCTAATATTGTCCACAATTGCACGACATACCGGATTTTCTGCAGGTGTATAATTGGCTTCGCTCTTAAAACCGAATAGTCTAATAGAGTAGCGAATATTTAAACTATCTAATTCTTGCTTTAAGTAGTCAGATACTTGCGCATGTGTCACGCCGAATGGTAATCGGCAGTCAACTTGTACTTTACAGCTTTCAGGTATGACATTGGATTTCGTACCACCGTTGATTGTGCCTACGTTTACTGTAATTTTTTCTAGAACTGGTTGATACTTAATTCTATCTTTTTCTACCTCTTCCATATAGCGTTTTGAAACTTCAATTAAGGGCTGTATTTCTTTCGGAATATGTATATCTAACTCCCATAATCCCTGTATTTTTTCAATAGCCTTGATTGCATCTGTTATTGCATTGTTACCTGCGAGTGGAGAAAGACTGCCATGTCCGGGTTCACCGAAAACTTCAAGTTCGAACCAGTAAGATCCCTTTTGACCGATAGTAGGATTTAAAGGGGAGGAGGGTTCCGCGATAAGAGCGCCATCTCCAGTGACTAACTTTCTTTCAAGTAACCAAGGTACACCATATTCTCCTCCTGTTTCTTCGTCAGGAACAATAGCGAGTGTTAATTTTCCCGGCAGCTCGATATTCAATCGTTTGAACAAACCAAAAACGAAAATCAATCCTGCTAATCCTGCTTTCATATCACTGGCGCCACGACCCAACATCCATCCATCCCTGATCTCCCCAGAGAATGGATTGAAATCCCATTTCGAAAGATCACCAGCCGGGACTACATCAGTATGTCCGCAATAGACCAGTTCCTTGCCGTCGCCGGCACCTTGAGAAGCTAATAGGTTATACATCTTGTCAGCAGACTCATGCCAGTCTAACTCAACATTGGATTCTTTCAAGTAATCTGCAATGAATTGACTTATTTCTGTGGAATCTCCAGGGGGATTTTCACTGGGGATTTGAATTAATGAACTGCATAGTTGCAGCAGCTCATTTTTATTCTTTTCCACTTCATCAATTACGAATTGTTTTAAGGCTTCCAAATTAGTCATTAAGCATTTACCTCGTTTCCTTTAGTTTGCAAATGGGTCATTTTTCCGTAAAGGGCTTCAAGATGCTCAAATTCTTTCTCGTCAAAAAATGAACATTTTCCTTCGCCATAATACTTTGCAACTTCAATGGCATAGCGGACAGCTTGTTCTACATCTGTTGGGTGTGTTGCTCCTGTTGAACAGCCTGCCACAGCGGTTTGAGTTGTTAGTGCAACCCCTACTACTGGACTTGTGGTAGCAACTGCTGGTTGTAAGATGCTGTTTACATGGTATACGCCGTTGCCGTATGGTGTAATATCTTGTGTTGTAATTGGTAGTGTGACGGGTAAAATACCAGCAGATTGAGTATATAAATGTAAAAGGTCATTACTGACTTTTAAGATATAGCCTTCTTTCACAGTGGGAGTGATTGCAAATCCTTTATGATTCGTAATCATATTTCCTTTTGTTGTGTCGATTGAAAGAATTGCATCCATTTCTTTTGTTACTTCATGCTGGTTCATCTCTAAAATGTCTACTGGCGATCCCATAAATGGAACCGGGTCATGTGGAGAAGTTGGAGCTACGGGACAAATATGAGTCGTTAAAATAACATCTCCTTGTAAACGATCCCCTTTATTACTCATATCTAATAATTTTGCTGCTGTCGACATACTGGCAAGCGCCCCATCTCCATCTGATACAAAGCCAGTCATTTCAGGACGAGCGCCAATACCACCTAAGCGTCCGATAATACCTAGTGTTTTCGCTGAACCACCGTTTGTTTTACCGTTTACACCGGGAATGGTCACCTTAATGAAGTCAGTAGATCCTTTTTCTCCAAATACAGTTTGAACAGAAACAGTGGCAGACGGCGAAATTTTTTGTAAATAGCTTTTCACCTCTTCGCCTGAAACAGAATGATCATCCATAACCTCTAATAGTTCTACTACGTGTTTTAATGACATTTATTATTCCTCCATTTTTAATATAGGTGACAAGAAACTTTGTTGCCTTCATTTAATTCTTGTAGTTCAGGCCGTGTATTTTTACAGATATCCATTACAAAAGGGCAGCGTTTGTGAAAATGGCAGCCTGTAGGTGGATTTACAGGACTTGGAACATCCCCTTTTAAAATAATCCTTTCTCGTTGCTCAAAGGGATTCTCTTTTGGAATAGCAGAAAGAAGCGCCTTTGTATAAGGATGTTTAGGATCCTCATAAATTTCTTGGAATGTACCAGTTTCTACGACTTTACCTAGATACATAACCGCAATTCTGTCACACATGTAACGAACAACATTCAAATCGTGCGAGATAAATATATAGGTTAAATTGAATTCTTTTTGAAGGCTTTTCAGCAAGTTAATAACCTGTGCCTGAACGGATACGTCAAGTGCTGAAACAGGCTCATCACAGATAATGACATCAGGATTTAAGGTCAACGCTCTAGCAATGTTGATCCGTTGCTTTTGACCACCCGAAAATTCATGCGGATATCTGCTGGCATGATAACTACTTAAACCTACAATTTCCAATAGTTCATGCACACGTTTTCTGCGACTTTCTTTCGTACCAATCTTATGAATAACTAACGGTTCAGCAATTAATGATTCAATAGTTTTACGTGGATCTAATGAAGCGTCGGGATTTTGGAATACCATCTGAATGGATTTCCGGGCGCTGCGAATTTCTTTAATGCCAAGAGAAGCCAAGTCTTTTCCTTTAAACTCGACAGATCCCGAAGTCGGACTGATGAGCTGATTAATCAATCGTGCTAGTGTCGACTTTCCGCAGCCTGATTCACCTACGATTCCGAGAGTTTCTCCTTTGAATACATCGAAACTTACCCCATCTACAGCTTTGACGCTTTGTGTAGATTTTTTAAAAGGCATTGGATCCAAAATAGGGAAGTGTTTCTTTAAATTTGTCGCTTTAATAATTGTCTCAGTCAACGAACATTCCCTCCTTCTTCTCCAATCGACTTGTTTCATGTTGAAAATGGCAGGCAGCAAAGTGTCCTGGCTCTACTTCGATATATTCAGGTTTTTTCGTGTGACAAACTTCCTCACTGTAAGGGCAACGATCTACAAACGGACAGCCAAGTACGGGTTTCCGCAAATCTGGCGGACTCCCTGGAATCGCCGGTAATTTTTCATTGTGCTGAACGTCTGTTGTGATTTGTGATTCAAGCAGTCCCCACGTATAAGGGTGTAATGGATTCTTGAAAATAGTTTCTACTGATCCAGATTCCACCGTAGTTCCGGCGTACATTACAATGATGTTGTCACACATTTCCCAGACAACACCTAGATCATGTGTGATCATGATGATGGCTGTATCGTTTGTCTGTTGCAGATCTTTCATTAGCTCTAATATTTGCGCTTGTACCGTCACATCAAGTGCCGTTGTTGGTTCATCAGCAATCAATAACTTGGGATTACAGGATAAAGCAATTGCTATCATAGCCCGCTGACGCATGCCGCCAGAAAATTCATGCGGATACATATCAATGCGTTTCTCTGGTTCAGGTATGCCAACCGTTTTCAACATCGCAATGGCTTCCAGTCGGGCTTCTTTCTTAGATATTTTTTTATGCTGTCGAATAGCTTCAATAATTTGATTTCCTACTGTGAAAACAGGATTCAAGCTAGTCATCGGATCTTGGAAAATCATAGCGATTTCATTTCCACGAATAGATCTCATTTCTTTTTTGGACAATGTTAATAAATCGATACCGTTAAATAGAATTTTACCATTGCTGATCTTGCCTGGAGGTGAGGGAATGAGTTGCATCAAAGCAGTAGCTGTTACACTTTTGCCTGAACCTGATTCCCCTACAATTCCTAACGTCTCTTTTTTCTTCAATGTCAGATTCACACCGTTAACGGCTTTGACAGTAGAAGAGGAAGAGCGGAATTCCACATCTAAGTCTTCTATGGATAGCAAATTTTCCGACATTTTAATTCCTCCTATCAGTTACACTCGCATCTTTGGATCAAGAGCATCCCTTAAGCCGTCACCAAATAAGTTAATACCTAAAACTGTAATCAGAATGGCGAGTCCTGAGAATGTAGCCATTTGCGGGTTTAATACTAAGAAGTCTTTGCCGTCTTTCAAGATACTTCCCCATGAAGCAGTAGGGGGTTGAACGCCGAGACCCAGGAAACTTAGCGCAGCCTCTGAAATGATGGCGCCTGCCACACTCATAGTTCCATAAACGATAAGCGGTGCTAAACAGTTTGGCAGCACATGCTGAAATAAAATTCGTGAATGGGTAGCTCCAAGAGAATGTGTGACTTCGATATATTCTTCTTCTTTCACACTAAGTACTTGTCCCCGAACGATTCTTGCAAAGCCGGGGATATTTGCAATACCAATCGCGATAATTACATTCACAAGTCCTTGACCGAGTACAGTCATTAGTGTAATTGCTAGAAGAATGAATGGGAATGCGAACAGTCCATCCATTGTACGCATAATGATGGAATCGAGTTTTCCGCCAAAATAACCGGAAATCAAACCTAGAAATGTACCTAAAATAGCACCAAATAAAACAGCTGATACTCCAACGATTAATGAAATTCTAGCTCCATATACTAGACGACTAAATAAATCACGTCCGTAATTGTCTGTCCCTAAAAAATGTCCGTCAGCTCCTATCGGTTTCAAAGAGTTCCCAACATTCATTTCGTTCGGTGGATGCGTAGCAATGAAAGGTGCAAAGATAGCTACAAGAATCATTAGTATGGTAACAGCCAAGCCAATCGCAGCTAATTTGTTTTTCAATAACTTTTTTAAGAATACTTTTTCGTTAACAGGTAAATTTCCTTCTTCTATAGCAATAGTTTCAGGAGTATTCGGTTGGACATTCATCATTACTGTCCTCCTCCTTTGCTAGATTCATAATTGACTCTTGGATTTACAACTTTATATAGGATATCGACGAGTAAGTTCACTAATACGAAAATAATAGCAATGAATAGAACGGTCCCCTGAACTACGACGAAATCACGTTTGTCGATTGCATCGACGATAAGTCGGCCCATGCCCGGCCAGCTGAAAATTGTTTCTGTTAGAACAGCACCACCTAATAGCATGGAGATTTGCATACCTAGGACGGTCAAAATAGGTGTTAAGGCATTTTTTAATACGTGTTTTGAAATAACCCAAAACTCGGCAACGCCTTTTGCACGTGCAGTCTTAATGTACTCTTGTGAAATAACTTCCAACATGCTCGATCGGGTGATTCTGGCGAAGGTTGCCATAGGAATCGTAGCAAGAGTAATACTCGGGAGTATGAGGTGCTTTATATATGAAAGTAAACCATCGTCGAGTGTTCCCATTCCTGTTGCGGGGAACCACCCCAAGTTCACACTGAAGAATAGAACCAGCATAACTCCTAGCCAAAATATTGGCATCGAAACCCCAAGTAATGAGACAAGCATGACGCCATAGTCTAGCGCGGAGTTTTGACGTGCAGCTGAGATCATGCCAGCAGGAATCCCGATGAGTAACGCAATGACCAATGCAGCTAAAGCTAGAATCACGGTATTCGGAAAACGTTCCATTATTAATTGGGCAACAGGTTGGTTATAACTTAAGGAAGTTCCAAAGTCACCTTGTAATAAACCCAAAAGGTAATCAAGGAACTGTTTATAAAGCGGTTGATCCAGTCCTAGTTGTGTAGTTAATTTTTCAATATCTTCTACGCTTGCTGTTGGTCCTAACATTACAGCAGCGGGATTACCGGGGATCAGTCGTGTAATGATGAATACAATTACTGCTACTACAAAAACTGTAGGAAGTAAGTCGAATAATCGTTTGATTATATATTTCCCCATGCGCCTTCACCTCTGTTTCTTAAATTTGAACCACTGGTTCACAATGTGAATATTCGTAATTCTAGCATTGTTAGAATTGAAAGTAAATAGTAAATTTTCTGTTCCCATAATTGTGTTGTTAAGTTTATGAAGGATCAGAATATTTGAAATTACCTCTTTACACGAAAAGATCTCTGTGATAGATTATTAACTATCTTAATCGGTGAATCATTGGTTCACAATATGAAACAGAGGGAAGTGGGAGAGAGATGAGGAGAAGAGTACTAGGATTATTTTTACTCAGCATGGCTTTATTGTTAGTACTGGGTGCTTGTTCGGGAAAGAATTCTTCGATAGACGGAGAGTCATCGAACAGTGGAGATTCAAATAGTGGAGAACCGCAAGATGGTGGGGTGTTACAGATTGGTTTATCCGCTAATCCACAAACCTTAGATCCTGTAAAATATACGGGTGTGTATGAATCTCAAGTTATGAGATCTGTGGCTGATACTCTTGTAGTTTACAGTAAAGATTTATCAGAAATTAAACCTTCACTTGCAACAAGCTGGGAAATCTCAGACGACTTGTTAGTGTATACGTTCCAGTTGCGTGATGATGTCTATTTTCAACCTGGTGAATATCAAGATGGACGTCAAATGACAGCAGAGGACGTCAAATATAGTTTAGAAAGATCCGCAAATGAGTCGGTTATGAATCGTTTGCGCGGAGTGACAAAAGTAGAAGTAACAGGTGAAAATGAAGTAGAAGTACATTTAGAAAAAGCCAACGCTGCTTTATTGGCAGTATTGACAGATGCAGGGAATGTCATTGTTCCGAAAGAGGAAGTAGAAGGATGGGGCGATAACTTTGGTGCAAACCTAGTCGGAACCGGCCCATTCAAAATTACAGATTGGCAGAAAGATCAACAGCTTACACTAGAGCGTTTTGATAAATATTGGGGTGAGAAGCCTCACGTGGATTCTGTGAAGATGAAAGTAATTGCGGACACGAATATGATGACAAATGCTTTGCGTTCCGGCGATATTGATATCGCGATGGATGTTAAAGGACAAAATCGTGCATTAGTTGAACAAGATGAGAATCTTGAGTTGCTTACACAACAAGCTTTATCAATTACGTACTTAGACTTAAATAACAAGAAAGGTCCGACTGCCGATCCGAAAGTACGGGAAGCCATCTATAAAGCTACGAATGTTGATGAGTTAGTAGAAGGGGTAAACCAATGGGGAGGAGCTACACGCTCTTATCTGCCTCTACCCCCAGGCTCATGGGGCTACGATAAAGAGTTGGAAGAACTCGTGCCAACTTATGACCCAGAAAAAGCCAAAGACTTACTTGCTGAAGCAGGTTATCCAGATGGATTTAAAACAGAAATTTATGTAGCAGAAGCACGTGTCCCATACGCGACAATCTTCCAGAACCAAATGAAAGAAAACTTGAATGTGGATGTGGAGATTAAAGTAGTAGAATGGGGAACTTACAGTGATACAGTGTCCAAAGGAAATGCGCCAATGTCAATTGGAGGTTGGTCATGGTATCCAGATCCATACTTCTTCTTATACCAATTATTCCATACGGATCAGTTGAATGCATTGGGTAATGGTAAAGGTTATGAAAATCCTGAAGTAGATAAATTATTGAACAGCGCACTTTCTGATACAGCAGATCAAGATGAGCGTGCCAAGTTGTATCAAGAAGCATTGAAAATCATCTTAAAAGATGTACCTCGACTTGAAATTGATGTTCAAGAATCAACTGCTGGGGTTAATAAAAAAGTACAAGGGTTTGATGTGTCACCAGATAACTCTATTCAAATTGTGCATCCGAACGGCGCCAATGTTTGGTTGAAGCAATAAAATATGAAGCAAAGGAAAAAGTAGAGTACTCGTAGCTCTGCTTTTTTCCTTTGATATATGAAAAGTGAGGCGATAACGTTGAAAGTTTTGATTCGTAATGGGTTTGTATTTGACACTAATCATAAGGCTTTTTTAAAAAAAGATATTTTGCTTGAAGACCATTGGATTCGTGAAGTGACAGATGAATTAAAAGATCAAACAGTCGAAATATCGATTGATGTGAATGGAATGTATGTAACACCTGGATTGATAGACACATGTTCTTCTATTGGTTTAAAGGAATCAGGGATTGGCAAGGAAGGTAATGACAGTTATGAACCGTATGCCGGGAAAGGAATGATCTTCCACGTTCGCGATGGGATTTACCCTTTCGATACTTCGTTTAAAGATGCACTGGAAGCCGGAGTAACTGCAAATCATATTATGTCGGGCCCGGAAAGTGTTGTTGGTGCGGTAACGGCTGTTATCCATTCTACAGGAAGTACGTTTGAGGAAATGTGCATTACAGAAGGTGGAGGTATATCATTTTCTATGGGTGATGTGCCCAAGCAGGCTTATTTTGATGTCACCGGAAAGCCGCTGACTCGAATGGGAATTGCTGCGGAGATGCGAAGAATGATGCATATGCTTATTCAATCTTCAGACCTGAAGGATAAGCGAATATTTATCCGTTGCCATCGAGCAGACGACATAGAGACAGCACTGCGAATTGCGCAAGAAGTGGGTGTATCTATCACGCTCGTCCATGCCACAGAATATCCCCTGATAGATGAACGTTGGTCTAGTCAAGTTCAAGAAATTATTGCAGGGCCTGCTTTTCAACCTATAGAACGTAACGAATTAATGAAACTTCACCCATCGATGTATCGGGTCTTACATGAACAACAGAAAAAATTTGTCTTTGCATCAGATCATCCAAAAAGCCGTGCCTCCAACTTGAAGTTGGAAGCGTCACTAGCCATTCGGGAAGGTGTACCTGAGAATGAAGCGCTTTATGCCTTAACAAAAGGAGCAGCCGAACTTTTATCTATTGATCATATAACGGGAACGATTGAAACTGGAAAGTTTGGTGATCTAGTAATCTGGGATCAGCACCCAATGAATATAACGGCTACGGTACTGAAAACGTTTATAAAAGGTACTGAAGTTTATAGTAAAGGAGATTGCTAATGCTTACAGTTTTACGTAACGGTACAGTATACACAATGAACCAATCAAATGAAGTTTTGCAGAATGCCGATATTTGGGTATGTGAAGGGGAGATTACAAAGATAGGCAAGAACACAGATTTACCTTCGGATGCACAAGTCATAGATTGTACAGGTCAATTCATTACGCCAGGATTAATTGACGCGCATACGCATGTTGGATTATGGGCAGAAGTTACGGAAAGACAAAATGATGCCAATGAATATTCAAGTCCATGGACCCCTTTAATGAATGCAAAGGATGGAATTGATCCACGACACTTTTCATTTGAACAGGCTGTAATGGGTGGAGTTACAACTGTCCAAACCGGTGCGGGAAGTGCTAATCCAATCGGCGGTGTATGGAGTATATTAAAAACAGCAGGTGCTTCTTTTGATGACAGGATACTCATAGAAAGAAGTGGATTAAAAGGAGCATTAGGAGAAAACCCTAAAAATGTGTTTGGTAATCAATATAAAACGATGCCGATGACCCGAATGGCAGTGGCTCACTTGATACGCAAAGGCTTTAACCAGGTGCTACAGCTAAAAGATAGTGAAAGAGACCAGCTATCTAAGGATAACTCAGCGTTAGCGCCGTTTGTGGAAGTATTGGAACGAAAAATGCCCCTTCGGTTACATTGTCATCGGGCCGATGATATAGCAACTGCTATTCGGATTGCAAAAGAGTACAATGTCAAATTATCACTTGAACATTGTACGGAAGGTATGCTGATGCTTGATACCATCAAGGCGAGTGGTGCTACCGTAACACTAGGTCCTTATATGACCCCGGCAACAAAGTATGAAAATCGTTTTTCTACAGCAAAGAGCCCGAAACATTTCCATGAAACAGGGATCCCTTTTGCTATAATGACAGACCATCCATTTATCCCAATACAGTATCTCTATTATTGTGTCGTAGAGGCAGTAAAAAATGGATTGGATGAGTTGGCGGGGCTTGAAAGTATTACATGTGCAGCAGCTGCTATTATGGGAATAGCCGATAAGGTAGGTTCTGTAGAAAAAGGAAAAGATGCCGACTTTGCAATTTGGTCTCACAAACCCTTCGAGACAAAAGCGAATGTTCTTGCAACTTATATAGAAGGTAAAGAAGTATATCGCCATGAGGGGATGATACGTTGAAAACATTATGTGTCTTAACGATTGGTCAAAGTCCGCGAGAGGATATGCATGAAACCTTCAAAAAATATATTCCGCATGTGAATATAGTGGAACGTGGAATTTTGGATTCGTATAAACCTGATGAAATTGAGACACTAGTCTCTTCACAGCCGGGACAGACGCTTGTTTCTCGATTGCGCGATGGTTCAAAAGTACGGCTGGAAAAGAAATTTGTAGATCAGGAACTGGGTAAATTGGTGGCTGCTTGTCAGGACGATCATATTGATGCTATTTTAGTTGCTTGTACTGGGAAGTTTGAGTTATTTACTTCGACAAAGCCCATTTTGTACCCCGATTATATAGTAAGTCAAATCGTAAAAGGTTTGTTCCGCGAAAAGGAGATTGGCGTGGTTGTCCCCCTGTGCGAACAACGAACCGAAATTTTAGACAAGTGGAATGAAGCTGAAATAGATTGTATGCTTGATTCTTGCACACCGTACCAAGTAGAGTGGACGGAATTTCAGAAAGTAGCAGAGCGTATGGATGAGTGGCCTATACAAGCTATCATCCTTGATTGTATGGGGTACGATGACAAAATGAAACAGTATATGTCCCGGTACACTGAAAAACCAATACTACCATCGAGAAATTTAGTGTTTGCTGCGGTTGCTGAAATGTTTTAGTATAGTTACAAAAATTGATAAACACATGAAAGGATGTTGAACATGTCTCAGTTTGCAACGATTGTAAAAGGCCTAATGAGCACAAACTTTTCATTAGATAAATCAGCGTCTATTCTGGTATTGACAGATCGAAGTACTGAAAATGTTGGTCGTAAGTTTGAAGGTGCATTAAGAGCGGATGAATGGAACACGGATCTGTACGTAATGGAAGATCGAACTAAATCAGGCGAGGAGCCACCTAGTGAAGCCGCGAATCGTATGTTGAATTTTGATATGGTCTTTTGTCTTACCAAGCATTCCTTGACACATACTGTTGCACGTAAACAGGCGAATGCCAAGGACATTAGTGTAATTACAATGCCGGGAATCACAGAAGATATGTTTTTAAATGGTGCTTTGCGTGCGGATTACGGAAGAGTAGAGCGGGAAACAAAGGAAATGACAGGGAAACTGAATGCTCATCAACAAGTGACTATTTATACTGGCGAAAATCATAAATTAACCATACCAATAGGAAAGAGACAAGGAATCGCGAGTACTGGAGTGTTTAAAGAAAAAGGAATGTCTGGAAACTTACCGTCTGGGGAGGCATATATCGCTCCATTAGAGGAGAAATCCGAAGGAACTATTGAAATCAATGGCTCCATTGCTGGAATTGGTTTGGTTCAAGAACCCATTGTCCTAACGATAAAAAAAGGTCGATTAATAGACGCAACTGGGGGAGATGGAGAAAAACTGCTAGCTTTATTAGGCCGAGAAAATGGAAGGCTGCTGTGCGAACTAGGTATTGGAACAAACCACGCCGCGCGCATAACCGGAAAAATTTTGGAGGATGAAAAAGCCTACCAGACTGTACATATCGCTTTTGGTTCTAACCACACATTTGGTGGAACCATAGAATCAAATGTTCATATCGACTGTGTAACAAAACATCCTCGGCTTGAGTGGGATAAATAATTTATCTTGATTAAATGATGTTAAGGCAGTTTTATTGCCTTAACATCATTACTGAAATTTAAATACGGCTATATCAAGTCGATCCCCAATCAACTACAATTACTCACTGAATTTCTTAAGCAAGTATTCCAGCTCGTCACCGTCATAATAATTATCATCGCTTATGATTTACTCAACCTCCAACTGAACATCATTCATAACCGCAATTTTCCAATCACTGTCCAGGAACAGTGATTCCCACCATAATGGCTTCGCCTCTTACTTTTTAGAGTGTATAAAAATATATTGTTTCTCACTAGCTTATTTTAGAAATCGTTTAACTTTTTGTTTTTTCCTCTCCCTCTCCCTAATTCCTAGAATGACAACTGGCTCTTAGTCTTTTTTAAACTTGAAGACTGTCATTATGACTGCATTACACTTTACCTAAGCCCAACCATATCACTAGGCGATCACATACTATAGACAGTGAAGAGGTGGTGAAGAGTGGAGAAGCAACAACTAATCCGTGATGAATCATTTGAGGTGGAGCAACGGGAGTGGAAGGTGAGGCAGCGCAAGGAACGAGGGAAGCAATTGCTGACAATTGTCTCACCTATATTTCTCTTGTTGCTATGGGAAGTATTATCAAGGACCGGAATACTGGACATTCGATTTTTCCCTCCACCAAGCACAATTGTTCAAACATTTTATGACATGATCGTCAGCGGAACGATGGCCCAGCATGTAGGCGTGTCGCTGTACCGGATTTTCATCGGATTTTTGGCAGGCGTGATCCCGGGTATCATCATCGGTTTGCTGATGGGCCTGTATTCCCCAATACGGCACTTTGTCCAGCCAATTGTCATGGCACTCATGCCGATTCCAACACTGGCATTGCTTCCGATTATCATTATTTTATTTGGTATCGGAGATTTATCGAAAGTCGTAACAATTGCGGGGAGTGTATTTTTCCCAGTAGTGATCAACACGGCGGCTGGTGTGCTGAACATTGATAAAATTTATTTGGATGTCGCGAATAATTACCAAACGAGCCGGCGAGATTTCTTTTTCAAAATTGCTCTTCCCGGATCGCTGCCAGTTATGCTCGAGGGAATCCAAATGGGGCAGGCGATTGCACTACTGACGATTGTGGCAGCAGAAATGATGGGGGCCACTTCGGGAATCGGTTATTTGATCTGGACTTCCTATAAGGCCTTTCTATTGCCCGAGATGTATGTCGGTCTGATCCTTATCTCCTTTTTTGGCTATTTATTTTCGCTCATCTTGCGCGCCCTTCAAAATAAGTTATTGCCATGGAGGTGAATGAAATGGAGGGGAAGCCTAAAATTACCGTGGAAGGACTCATGAAGGCTTTTTACAAGAAACAAGGAAGTGTTATTGCGCTCGAGAATATTTCGCTGACCGTGGAAGAAGGTGAGTTTGTTTGCCTTGTTGGTCCTAGTGGTTGTGGTAAGACTACACTTCTGCGTATATTAGCCGGACTGGAACAACCGAGTGTGGGGAGTTTTACGATTGCGACGGAACGAGATGATCGGCCGTTGCAATCGATGGTCTTTCAGGAACGAGGTGTCATTCCTTGGTTGACGGTTCGTGAAAATGTTGCCTTCGGACTAAAAATGCGCAAATTACCGAAAGCATTCATTGAGGAGCGAACGAACTTTTATTTGAAGAAAACGGGTTTGGAGCGGTTTGCTTCTTTATATCCCAAAGAACTGTCAGGAGGTATGAAGCAGCGAGTGAGTATTGCGCGAGCCTTTGCGAATGATCCCGAGATCTTATTGATGGATGAACCGTTTGGCGCGCTTGATGAACAGAATCGATTCATTTTGCAGGAAGAGTTGCTGAGTATTTGGGCAGAAACGAGGAAAACGGTACTATTTATTACGCATAGTATCGATGAGGCGCTCTTGCTCAGTGATCGCATTTTATTGATGGGGGCGCAACCGGGCAAGATCATTGATGAAATCATTATCGATAAGCCGCGGCCTAGAAAGATTGAAGACATTCGGAAAGATCCTGAAATGGCAGCAAAGTTTATTGAGATCTGGCATCACTTACAGGAAGAAGTATTGAAATCCAGGGAATAAACGATAAAAGGAGAGATGGTGTGGGGAAGTGGATGAAGAAGGCGGGTTGGATCAGTATCCTATCAGCGGTTTTGATCGTTGGGGCATGCTCGCCAAAAGAAGTTGAAAAGCCGGTGTCAGACGATGGTAAGCCGAAGTCTGGTGATTTGGCGCCGCTTGAGAAACCAGCAAAAGTTTTCATAGCGGAAGACGGAGCGGCTTCAGGGGCGGGCTTCTATATCGCGAAGGAAAAAGGATACTTTGAAGACTATAATATTTCCGTTGAGTTTGCTGACTTTGCCAATAGTGATGACATGCTGCCAGCGTTGGCTGCAGGAGAAGTAGATATTGCAGGCGGTGTATCCACAGCGTCCTTCTTCAATGCGATTGCACAAGGGATCGACGTCCGGATCATTGCGGATAAAGGACATAATATGCCTGGAAAGTCGTACTTCAGCTTTGTTATCGGCAATCATATGGTAGATGAAATTAAAGAATATAGTGATTTCAAAGGCAAGAAGATCGCGGTTTCTTCGCGTAATTCAATAGACGGATATATTTATCAAGAGATGCTGAAGCATGCGGGCTTGACGGAAGAGGATGTAGAGTATGTGCACATAGCAGATTTCGGCGCTATGCTTGGGGCAATCGACTCGGGAACGATTGATGCTGCGCTTAATATTGAGCCGCTCATCGCACAAGGAATTCACCAAGGCTTTCATGTACGTTTTGGGGATGCGACCGATTATGCGCCAGAGTCACAGATTGCAATGGTTTTGGCTTCTCCACAGTTCATGGAGAAAGAGGAGTTGTCGCTACGTTTCATGGCTGCCTATCTGAAAGGGGTCCGTGACTATAATGATGCCTTCTTTAAAGAGAAAGGGAAAGAAGAAATCATCGATATTATGGTGAAGCATACGGCGCTGAAGGATCCTGAGTTATGGGAGCGAGTATTTGTGACAGGGCTGGATCCAAACGGCAAGATGTTTGTGGATGATATTAAGAAACAGTATGAGACATACAAAGCGAATGGTGCGATCCGTGGGGAAATCGATTTCGACAAGTCTGTAGATCCATCGCTAGTGGAACGGGCGATTAAAGAAATTGGTGTGTATGAGGAATAAGATAAGTGGAGCTGTCCGAGAAGTCATTTTCACCTGACTTTTCGGGCAGTTTTTGTTTCCAGTGATTGCGGGAAGAGGAAATGTGCGGTGCGCAGATGGTTTGGTGTGTTCTGTAGACGGTTTGGAGCGGTGCGTCTTGTTTAATGTTCGGAACTAGTGGTTTTTGGTTCGGTGCAACAATGCTTTCGTTCGGTCTGTCGGCATATTGGTGCGTTCCTCTGGCTTGCTTAAACATGTTAGAAAGTACCATTGCTGACTTTTAAGAAAGCTTTATTTTATAAAGATTACACTTCTTGAAATTTGAAAATATTCTATAATAGCCACAAAAAACATGCTAAACTGAAAAGACTGATAATCAGAAGAATGGTGGATGAAATGAAAAGATACATAGGAGAAATCGGACTGACAATTACCGCAATCATCTGGGGCAGCGGGTTTGTCATGAGTGCGTTGGCGCTCGACTACTACACCCCATATCAAATTTTGGCGGTACGGTTTACGATCGGAGCAATTTTATTGGCTTTGGTGTTCCATAAGCGCTTGCGTAAAGTAGAGAGAAACGTTTTATGGAAGGGTGCCGTGCTCGGCTTTTTATTGTACGCAGCCTTTGCGCTTCAGACAGTTGGATTGCAATTCACGACACCTTCAAAAAATGCCTTTTTGACAGGTGTCAATGTAGTAATCGTGCCATTTATCGCCTTCATTTTATATAAACGGAGGCTTGATACGTTTGAATTGTTCGGCGCGGTTTTAGCGCTGCTCGGTGTAGCGGTATTATCACTGCAGTGGTCTGCCGGTGTGAATTTCGGAGACGTGCTGACACTCGGATGTGCTGTGCTGTTTGCCTTCCATATTTTCTACACAGCGAAGTTTGTGCGGACAGTGGATCCGATATTGCTGACGCTTTTGCAGATGGCGTTCGCAGCAGTGATTGGTTGTTTGACTGTCATTGGATTAGGCGAAACGTCATTTTCGATGGTTTCATCGGGAATTGGAGCTGTAGTCTATTTGGCTGTATTTTCAACGACCATAGCGTTTTTAATGCAGACGATCGCACAAAAGCATTTATCGGAGACGAAGGCAGCAATTATTTTATCTACCGAATCGGTGTGGGGGATGGCCTTCTCCGTAGCTCTGGCATATGAAGTCCTGACCTTCCGCATGTTCCTAGGTGCATTGCTCATATTTGTAGCCATTTTATTATCTGAAACAAAGCCGCAGTTTTTTAGGAAGCGTAATGTACAGCACGTAAACGAGCGGAAAATATAAAAAAGGGCAGAACTGTCTAGCAAGTCAGCGCAATGTGACTTCTGTGACAGCTCTGCTTTTATCTTTATTCAGCAGAAGTCTTCACCTCTTTAGGCGGTGTGATGAATGCAGTTTTATTTCCTGTTCAGCGGGTATTCTAACGCCTGCTGAACAATAGAAATACGCAGGCTAAGATCGCCACATCCTGTGGCAATGCCTGCATGACCTACTTCCTGTAGGCCTAAGCCTCCGGCGGATGTCACAGATTTTGAAAGGAGTGAATCGAGCACGATCGATTCAAAATCTAGACGCAATTGATTATTTTGCGGCTAATGCCGTCTGATAACTATGCAAGGACATACCACCAATGATGACCAGTACGCCGACCAATGAAAGCGCACCTGGCAAGGGCAAGCTGAGAAGTACCATTTCACCAAGCATCGCGAAGATCAATTCGACGGATTGTGTAGCTTCGACGGCCGCGAGCTTGCCCTGATCATGCTGTACCATATCGGTAGCCATGAAAAAGAGAGAGGTCGCGATGACACCTGAGCTGACGGCGACGATCACTGACTGCACAACTTGGCTGGTGGAAGGAAGCCCTACGGTTGCCCATGCATAGAGTGCCATGACAAGCCAAATCGGCAGTGTCATCAACGTCATCGCCAGAACACGCTGGAACATATCAAGCCGGCCGCCGAGCAAATCCATCATTTTCCGATTGCCGAGCGGGTAGGCGAAAGCGGCCATTACTAACGGTAACGTACCGAGCAAAATAATTTTGGTCGATACACTGTTCGCGTGTGGAATTTGAATTAACACTACGCCGACTAGTATAATCAATGAAATAATTAAGGAAGCCTTTGGAATCCTATGACGGATTGTTCGGAGATCACCAGTTTCGGTTTTCGCTTGAAAGGTGAAAAACGGAGCCAGCAAAACACCTGCCACAATGGTCATTTGCCATGTCCCCGCTACTAACCAGCCCGGACTATACCCTGCTGAAAACGTCAGTGGGCCGTAAAAAAGAACAAACGCAACAAAACTCCAAATAAAAAAAGGTCGAGGAGCGGCAGTCATTTCGCGTTTCATTCCAGATAATCCGCCACGCATCGCCACAATGACGAAAAGAAACGGCACCATGAAGAAAT
This sequence comes from Sporosarcina aquimarina, assembly GCF_019748715.1. Classification (GTDB taxonomy): domain Bacteria; phylum Bacillota; class Bacilli; order Bacillales_A; family Planococcaceae; genus Sporosarcina; species Sporosarcina newyorkensis. Next base: position 143,712 of record NZ_JACLBZ010000033.1, read on the forward strand.
AGCGCAGAGCAGCACTCCATAACCAACTGCCGCCATCGAGTTCCATGGATCGATTCAAGACAAACGTCACAGCAAAAAAGAGTGCGGATAAAACTCCGATGCCAATCGCTTTCATCTGATTAACCGCGCTGTTCTTGTAGTTTCAAAGCTTCGATGATGACTTGAGTGGCTTTTACCATCGTGTCTGCCGAAATGAATTCATACTTGCCGTGATAATTCTCCCCGCCTGTGAAAACGTTCGGAGTGGGCATGCCCATATACGATAATTGAGATCCGTCCGTGCCGCCGCGGATTGGTTCGATTTTTGGCTCGATTTCCAAATTGCGATAGGCATCTGCCATGATGTCGACAATCTCGATAACGGGCTCAATCTTTTCGCGCATATTAAAGTATTGGTCAGTCAATGAAAGCTCTACTGCATGTTTCCCATATTTCTCTTGAAGACGGGCCGCAGTATCTTGAACCAGCTGTTTTCGAGCCTCGAACGCATCCCGATCAAAGTCGCGGATAATATACTGATAGGTCGTCTTTTCCACAGTGCCCTCTGCTTCCATTAGATGAATGAACCCTTCATAATTCGCTGTTTCTTGTGGGATTTCATTCTCAGGCATTGCTTCTTGGAACTCTGCAGCGATCAATAGGGAGTTGACCATTTTTCCTTTGGCGGTGCCGGGATGTACGTTGGTCCCATGGAATGTCAGCAAAGCCCCCGCAGCGTTGAAGCTTTCATACTGCAGTTCTCCGAGCGGACCGCCGTCCATCGTATAGGCGAACTCTGCGCCGAATCGCTCGACATCGAATTTATGCGGGCCACGTCCAATTTCTTCGTCCGGCGTGAAACCGACACGCACTTTACCATGTTTGATTTCAGGATGCTCCACTAAGTATTGCATAGCAGTCATGATCTCTGATATACCTGCTTTGTCGTCTGCACCAAGCAAAGTCGAGCCGTCGGTTGTGATGAGCGTATGCCCGAGGTAGTTTTTCAACTCAGGAAAGGCTTCTACGGTCATGATGGTAGCTTTATTTAACTGGATGTCTTTGCCGTCATAGCGATCGATGCACTGTGGGCGTACATCCTTGCCTGTATAATCTGTCGCAGTGTCGACGTGCGCCAAAAATCCGACTGTTGGGAGTTCTTTTTCCGTATTGGCCGGTAAAGTGGCGAATAAATAGCCGTTTTCATCCAATGATATCTCTTCTAAACCGATCTCCGCCAGTTCTTTTTCAAGCATATGCAATAAATCCCACTGTCCTGCCGTAGACGGTGTCGAATTAGAATCGGCATCAGACTGCGTATCAATTTTTGCATAGCGAATTAAACGTTCAATCAATTGTTCTTTCAATAGACAAACTCCTCTCTAAATTGCGAATGCTTTCATTTTAACAGAAGGTCTAGTCAAATACGTAGGAAATGAAACAAAAAGAACCGGACAACTCGTCCGGTTCTTCTGACATTAACTAAATATATTAATCGTCGTGATAATGATAGGCATCGATACGACGTCAATCAAGAATGCGCCGACAATAGGCACGATCAAGAACGCTTTACGTGAAGGACCGTATCGTCCTGTGACCGCTGCCATGTTGGCCATGGCATTAGGCGTCGCTCCCAGACTATGTCCTGCAAAACCAGCGATCATGACTGCAGCATCGTAATCTTTTCCGAGTAAACGGAACAAAACAAAAATCGCAAATAGTACAACGAAGAGTACTTGTACGAAGACGATAACCAGCAATGGCAAAGCCAAACCAGCGACTTCCCATAGTTTGATGCTCATCAATGCCATAGACAAGAAGATACCAAGAGATACATCACCGATCAAGTTGATGCTTGTCATATGAACCGCATCTTCCTTGAAGCGATCGACTATATTACGTACAATTACTGCGACAAACATTGCACCGACGTAGCCAGGCATAACAAAGCCAGTTAAACTGGAAAATAAATCACCAATAAATGTTCCACCTGCGATACAAGCTGTGATCAGCAACACTTGCGTCAAGAAATTATCCGTATTGATCGGTGCTTCATGCGCTTCTACCGAATAGGCGGCTTCATGCTCGACTTCTGTAGATTTCAAGTTGTGTTTATTGATTAAGTATTTGACGATTGGCCCGCCGACGAGACCGCCAGCGACAAGACCAAACGTAGCGGCCGCAATCCCGATGGACAGAGCGGAGTCAATACCGAGACTTTCCAGTGTTTGTCCATAAGCTGTTGCACCACCGTGGCCGCCTTCCATCGAGACAGCGCCTGCCATCATACCGATTAGCGGATGCAGATTAAATAAATAGGCCATTGATACACCGATGACGTTTTGCACCAAAGCTAAAAAACCACATGCGATCCAATAGACGATGAGTAATTTCCCACCAAGACGAATCAGGCTGAAACTTGCACCTAAACCGACTGTCGTGAAAAACGTTAACATGAATAAATTTTGCAAAGAAGTATCCAATTGGAAGCTCAAAAGGTCAGTTGTCTTCAAAATAGTCGCAAAAACGGCAAAAAGCAACCCGCCTACGACAGGGGCGGGTATGCAGAATTTTTGGAGAACTCCGATTTTACGTACTAGGAGAGTTCCGATTGTTAGAAGTGCTAAGGCTAAAAATAGTGTCGTAATTTGATTTAACTCAATCGTCATGTAATTCTTCCTCTCAGCAATGCAACGATTGCTTCATTAGTTAAGTAGGCACCCAGTTTGACTGTTTGGTTTTGATGGTCAAGTGCTGGATTGATCTCTGAGATGTCGAATGAAAGGGTTTTCTTATGAGACGCTATGGTTTGGATAAACGTCCGTACGATGAGAGGATCCAATCCAAATGGAGAAGGAGCACTCACCCCGGGAGCATAGGCCGAATTCAATACATCAGAACACAATGTTAACAAAACATAGTCCTGCTTTTCAATGAAAAAGCTGATTTTCTGTAAGATTTCGTCCATAATACCCGATGTGATTTCTTGTTCTGTCACATATGACACTCCTTGTGCGTCAGCTTCGTCAAATAATATATCTGTATTTCCAAACTCCTGAATGCCGAGCACCAAGTATTCAACGTTTTCATCCGTGTCAAGCATTTGTTTGAACATCGTTCCCGAGGATGGCTGCTCGTCATAGCTGCGCAAGTCGAAATGCGCGTCGATATTAACGACGCCTAGTTTCGCATCAGGACCGATAAATTCCCGAACGCCTAGGTAGTGTCCGTATGCGGTTTCATGGCCGCCCCCTAAAATGACAGGGCACGCATTTTTCTCCAAGCTGTCTCGAACGGCGGCACCTAATTCAGCTTGTGCCTGTTCGAGTTGATTGCCTTCACAAACTATTGTACCCACATCCATCAGCTGGCATTCAGCAGGCATGCGCCATGGGAGTTTTGCCAATTCACTACGCAAGGCATTTGGCCCTTCTGCAGCTCCAAGTCTGCCATTGTTGCGTCGTACGCCTTCTTCTGAAGAGAAGCCGATCAGCGTGCATGTCTTATTGTTGACTCTTTCTTGAGGAGCGGAAAGTTGTATCACTTGATGCATACGAAATGCGGCTCTGTTCGTCTCGCTGTCAGTTCGACCTGACCAGAATTTTTCATTAGTTTGAATTAACAATATACTTCATCCTTTCGGGCGTGTTACTCTTATTATAGTGGTCTGCATTTATAAATTCTAATACATCTTTTTCATGAATTCATGCTTTAAGGCTATAGGTGAGAAAAGAATGAATGAAAATTAAGCAATCACCGTATTGGAATGCTGCTCGGCCGTATTATAGAAGTCGTTGCAAAAAGACGTCCTATCTATAAAGCGGATGGAAAGGAATTGACTCTATGAATAAATTTTTGTTTGGCTTTTTAGTGGTTGTTACGACTGCGTTGATGGGATCTTCTTTTGCGATCGGCAAAATTGGGTTGGAGTATTCCTCACCTTTACTATTGGTTGCCTTGCGCTTTTCCATTGCGGGAATCATTATGGCAATAATCGTAAAAATACTAAAAAAACCACATCCCAAAACGTTTGGAGAGTGGAAGTGGCTGGTGCTGATTGGTTCGTTACAGACGGCTGCTGTGATGGGGTGTATTTTTATTGCGTTACGGACAATCACTTCCGGTGAAACTTCTATCTTGACGTTCACCAATCCGCTTCTAGTTGTGGTGATCGGTACGCTTGTACTGCGAATTCATTATCGGCTGCAGCAATGGCTTGGCGTAATTTGCGGGTTATTTGGTGTGTTTATTACGATGGGCGGACATTTGGATCTGAAGGTAGGTACAGTGCTTGGCTTCTTATCGGCTGTGGCGTGGGCGTGTGCTACACTCATTGTCAAAGTGCATGGCTACCGTTTTGATACCTGGGTGATGACGGCATATCAAATGCTTTTTGGGGGACTCATCTTATTTGTCGCTAGCTTTTTATTGGAAGAGCCATTTTTCGAAGTGAATGCTTTATCATTAGTGATTTTAGGATGGCTGGCGATTGCTGCCTCCATTGTCCAGTTCTCGATCTGGTTTTATTTATTGCAGACCGGCAATCCTGAGCGGACGAGCGCGTTTTTGTTTCTTGCACCGTTTTTCGGTACATTGACGGGCTGGTTATTGTTGGACGAGAAGTTGTCGTTTTCATTGATCGTCGGTGGATTGCTAATCTGTCTAGGGATTTTTCTTGTAAACTGGAGGAGTAAGCGAGAATTGGGCAAGTTGCCGACTTAAGGGGCTGTGGGTTTATGGATAAAAAATAGCCTTGCATAGTAAAGATGCAAGGCATGAAAAATAGATTACTCTACCGTATAATTTTTGTGTGCAACAACAGTCATATTGGAAGCAGCGCCAATTTGTTCCGCGTCTGCCTCAGAAATTTTGACGATGACGGAGTTTTCGAGAATCTTGTGTATCGTTCCGGAAACTTCATGTTGATTGCGGTTAAAAGATATGACTTCATCTACATATCGCGAGGCCACAAAATCAGAAATCGGACGATCTTTACGAGGAAATGCCAATCGAATCAACTCCTTCATTAGTGAGGGTCTCATCTGTCGAAGACTTGTCTCTGACAAATGGAATAAAACGTACAATAGCCTACTAGAACTAGTATAACACATCGCGCAAAAAATTTCAGAATAGTAGAAACCTGTCGATTGATAAAGCATTTGGTTGACAGTATACCACTCAGGGTATAATCTATACATAATGCGAAGGAAGGTGAGACATATGGAGTACGATGATAAAGTGAAAAATCGGTTGAAACGTATAGAAGGTCAAATTAAAGGCGTGTTGCGTATGATGGAAGAAGGTAAGGATTGCAAAGAAGTCATTACCCAATTATCGGCCAGCCGTTCTGCGATCGATCGCACAATAGGTGTTATCGTGAGCTCTAATTTGATTACCTGTATGCAAAATCTAGAAGAAATGGATGATCGTTCCCACGAATCGATTATTAATGAAGCGGTGGATTTGCTTGTAAAGAGTCGCTGATAAAATAAGCTTGACTCTTTTTTTTATAAATTGTAATATACCCCTATAGGTATATAAAGTTTTGAAAAGAAAGGGATGAGAACATGACAGAACAAAAGAAAACAACAATCGTGCTGTTTAGCGGCGATTATGATAAAGCGATGGCTGCTTATATTATCGCGAATGGAGCGGCTGCATACGATCATGAAGTCACGATCTTCCATACATTTTGGGGATTGAATGCATTGCGAAAAGATGAGCCAATTCAAAGTAAAAAAGGGTTTCTTGAGAAGATGTTTGGTAAAATGATGCCGCGTGGCGCCGATAAAATGGGTCTTTCCCAAATGAATTTCGCTGGGATGGGTCCAAAAATGATTAAACATGTGATGAAGAAGCACCAAGCTATGCCATTACCTGAGCTGATTGACCTGGCCATAGAACAAGACATTAAATTGATCGCCTGCACGATGACGATGGATTTGCTTGGTCTCAGTCAGAAAGAATTATTGGAAGATGTGGATTATGGTGGTGTAGCCGCTTATTTAGGTGAAGCACAAGATGGCCAGGTAAATTTATTTATTTAATAAATTTTTTCAAATTAATATACCCCATGGTGTATAGGAGGAATACTATGATACAAACAGACAGAATGTTGGACGCGAAAGGTCTAGCTTGTCCGATGCCGATCGTCAGGACGAGAAAAGCGATGAAAGACATGTTAGAAGGGCAAGTGCTTGAAGTGCAGTCCACCGATCCGGGCACAGTTGCTGATCTGCAGGCATGGGCGAAAAGTGCAGGGCATCACTATGTGGGAAATGTACAGGAAGCGGATGTCTGGCATCACTACGTAAGAAAAGCAGACAATGGCGAACTGCAGGAGAAAAAGTACCCGGTTACGATTATGAATGAGCAGCTTACGGATAAATTGCGAGAGCCGAATACTGTTCTCTTGGATGTGAGGGAGCCTACTGAGTACGCCTTCAGCCATATACCCGGCGCCCTATCCGTCCCGCTTGGACAACTGGAAGAGAAAGCTGCGTATTTCGATAAGAATCAAAATATATTTGTAATTTGCCGTACAGGAAACCGAAGCGACATGGCTTGCCAGACGCTTTCGGAAGCTGGTTTTGAGTTTGTTACAAACGTGGTTCCCGGCATGTCGGGATGGAATGGAGATACAGAAAATACAACAGGGGGTACGAAGTAATGAGAGCCATTCAAGCAAGTGAAGTCGCTAAAAAAGTGATTCGTGAAGAACCGTTATTTATTCTCGATGTACGTAATGAAGATGCGTTTAAGGATTGGAAGATTGATGGGAAGCAAGTACGCCATATGAATGTCCCTTATTTTGAATTGTTGGATGGTATTGAAGAAATTGAGGATTCACTTCCGAAAGATCAGGAAATACTTGTAGTGTGTGCGAAAGAAGGATCTTCCATCATGGTGGCGGACATGCTCGATGAGGAAGGGTATTCCGTTGCGTATTTGCAAGGCGGAATGAAAGCTTGGAGCGAGCATTTAGAGCCGGTGAAAGTTGGAGATTTGAAGTCTGGAGGAGAGCTTTATCAATTCGTAAGAATCGGTAAGGGCTGCCTGTCCTACATGGTCACTTCCGATGGAGAAGCGGCAGTCGTGGATGCTACGCGCATGACGAATGTATATTCGGAATTTGCTGATCAGCTTGGAGTTAAAATTACACATGTCTTGGACACCCATTTGCATGCAGACCATATTTCCGGTGGTCGCAAGTTGGCGGAAGCAGCGGGTGCAACATACTGGTTGCCGCCGAAAGACGCAGAAGAAGTGACATTTAATTTCGCAGCATTGGAAGAGGATGCTTCTATCCAGATCGGTAAAACGAAAATTGATATCCAGCCGCTATATTCACCTGGACATACAATTGGTTCTACTTCATTTATTGTGGATGACAGCTATTTGATGACAGGGGATATTTTATTCATCGATTCGATTGGCCGTCCTGATTTGGCAGGGTTGGCAGAGGATTGGGTAGGTGATTTACGTGAATCATTATACAGCCGTTACCAAGAGTTATCCGAAGAACTGATCGTGCTTCCAGCGCATTTCATGATTATGGATGAGCTGAATGACGACGGTAGTGTTGCAGAGAAGCTAGGCGTGTTATATGAACGAAATCATGGCTTGAATATCGAGGATGAGGAGCAATTCAGGGAATTGGTGACAGGCAATCTACCGCCACAACCAAATGCGTATCAAGAAATCCGCCAGACAAATATGGGCAAGGTCCAACCGGATGAAGAAACACAACGCGAAATGGAAATCGGACCGAATCGCTGTGCGGTGAGATAAGGTGTTGTAATCGAACCCACTTCGGCGCTTGCGGATGGCTCCCGCAATGTGCCAGACTGGAAGAACGCCTGCCTGTCACATCGCTCCGTATACCCGCTTGTGAGGCGCCTACTTTTTTTGAGTGGGGGTTAACCGATGTGTTTTTCTAGCAAGACCATTTCAGCGAAGCCGCAACTGCGGGGTCAGCCGTTGCCATGAGACTGCTAGCATGAACTTCGCTAGCTGGCTCGTGGCGTAAGGCAATTCCCTAGCGGCACAGCGGTGCCAGTGAACTTTACTCTGCCAATGGAAGTCGAGCGACGGGACAACAAACTGTAATTTTATTTTCAATTAAAAACGATTCAAAAGGAGAAGATACAAATGAACACGACAAAATTTTTAGATGCTAAAGGATTGGCTTGCCCAATGCCGATCGTACGGACAAAAAAAGCGGTGAAAGAACTAGAAGCAGGGGATATCCTTGAAATTCATGCAACGGACAAAGGATCTGTAGCAGATTTGACAGCTTGGGCCGCATCAGGAAATCACAAGGTAGTGGACCAGCAACAAGAGTCCGATGTCTTTAAATTTTGGATTCAAAAAGGATAAACTAAGCAAAGAGGGTGTTCCATTGCCCTCTTTCATTAGGAAGGAGGGAGAGAGAACATCATGAGTTTTACATTTATCATCACCATCTTCCTCATTGGATTTGTCGGCTCATTCCTTTCCGGCATGATGGGAATTGGCGGTGCCATCGTCAAATATCCAATGTTACTTTTCATTCCTGCATTACTTGGTTTTGAAGCTTTTTCATCGCATGACGTCTCGGGTATTACGGCAGTTGAAGTATTCTTTGCTTCTCTCTCAGGTGTCTTTGCTTATCGCAAGAGCAATCTAATCTTGAAGCCACTTGTGTTGTATATGGGAATCAGCGTATTGATCGGCAGTGTAATCGGAGGGGCAGGTTCCAGTCTGCTGTCGGAAGCAACCGTCAACATTGTATATGGTGTATTGGCCGTGCTGGCAGCCGTGATGATGTTCATTCCGCAAAAAGGTCTTGATAACATCCCCGTGGAAGAAATTGCGTTCAATAAATGGATAGCCACAGGAACTGCATTGCTAGTTGGGTTGGCTGCAGGAATTGTAGGGGCAGGAGGGGCGTTTATCCTCGTACCGATCATGCTTGTTGTATTAAAAATTCCTACACGGGTCACGATAGCCACTTCGCTAGCAATCACTTTATTGTCTTCAATCGGTTCAGCGTCAGGAAAACTCTTCACAGGGCAAGTTCCTTATGAACCGGCGCTTGTCATGATTATTGCGAGCGTGCTGGCGGCCCCGCTTGGAGTGAAGGTAAGTCGCAAAGTCAATACGAAAGTGTTGCAAGGAATTCTCGCTGTATTGATCATGGGCTCTGCAGTGAAAATTTGGTGGGATATTTTTTAGAAATCACAATGATTTCTAAACATTCTACTAATAACCCTTGCATTTAGTTGGTATTGGCTTTATACTATTTTTCAAGATGGAAAACGAATAGACAAACTCTTATCAAGAGCGGCGGAGGGATTAGGCCCTGTGATGCCCGGCAACCGGCTAGTTATGCAAAGGTGCTACTTCCTACAAACTGTTGACAGTTTGGAAGATAAGAGAGGTATGAGCGAAAGCAAAGCCCTCTTCTTATTTTTAGGAAGAGGGTTTCTTTGTATATTCACTAGGCTCATTGTCTAGCTGCAGAGGGCAGCTGCTCGGGACGTTTCGGTCTTTTCGAAAAAGGGGGAGAGCACCCTTTTACGATAAGCCCTCCAACGTCTGTCACGACAAAACGCCCTCTTCCGCTTTTCAATATTCCATCAGGTAAACTAATAAATTCGGAGGGGAAATAGTTATGACTAAATTTCAGCCAGAAACTGTTTTATTGCACGGAGGACAGCAGCCCGATCCTGTAACCGGTTCACGTGCTGTGCCGATTCATCGTACGACTTCATATGTTTTCAGAGATACAGAGCATGCACAGAATTTATTTGCTTTGCAAGAAGCAGGCAATATCTATACACGTATTACTAACCCGACTGTCGCAGTTTTTGAGGAGCGCGTGGCGCAGATCGAAGGTGGATCTGCAGCAGTAGGGCTATCATCCGGAATGGCGGCAATCGCATTTTCGATCCTGAACATTGCGGGCGCGGGAGATGAAATTGTGGCGGCCAGCAATCTGTATGGTGGCACGTACAATTTATTCGCTGTGACACTGCCGCGTTATGGCATCACGGTAAAGTTTGTGGATGCATCCGATCCGAAAAATTTTGAAGCGGCAATTACAGATAAGACGAAGGCGTTATTCGCAGAGACGATCGGTAATCCGAGCCTGCAAGTCCTTGATGTAGAAGCGGTAGCGAAAGTCGCGCATGACAACGGTATTCCATTGTTGGTGGATAACACGTTCCCGTCTCCATATGGCTCCAATCCGATTGAGTTCGGAGCAGACGTAGTCATTCACTCCGCAACGAAATGGATTGGCGGGCACGGCACGACGATTGGAGGCGTGGCGGTCGATGCAGGGAAATTTGATTGGACTCAAGGAAAATTCCCAGGGTTCACAGAACCGGATGAATCGTATCATGGGTTGAGATATGGCATCGATACGGCAGGGGCTGCATTCGCAACGAAGCTGCGCGTTCAATTATTGCGTGATTTCGGACCTTGCTTGGCGCCGGACAGTGCATTTAATTTATTGCAGGGGCTTGAGACGCTTCATTTGCGTGTGCCTCGCCATAATGAAAACGCACAGAAAGTCGCAGCATTCTTGAAGGGACATCCGGCAGTGGACTGGGTGACGTATACGGGTCTTGAAGAACACCCGACGTATGAGTTGGCGCAAAAACACTTGAAGCACGGCTATGGTTCCATTATTGTTTTCGGCATTAAAGGTGGCCGGGATGCAGGTCGTAAAGTGATTGATAATGTGGAAATCTGGTCGCATGTAGCAAATGTTGGCGACGCGAAGTCGTTGATCATTCATCCGGCATCTACTACGCACCAGCAGTTATCTGCAGAAGATCTGAAGAATTCGGGTGTGACTGAAGAGTTGATTCGCCTGTCTGTCGGGTTGGAATCAGCAGATGATATTATTGCAGATTTAAAACAAGCGATTGAGAAAGCGGTCGAAAAGGCTGTTCATTAATTAATAGATAAAAGCAAAAAAGTCACCGAGTCCGGTGACTTTTTTGTATTTACCGACGTTTCACTTTCCTTCGTTCTTCTTTCAATGACATGAACAACGAAGTGACCATCATGATCAAGATAACGGAAAACGGCAGGGCGGCGATGATAACTACATTTTGCAGCGCATCCAATCCACCGACAAACAATAAAATAACAGCGATCGAGGACTGAATCACTCCCCATACCACCTTTAAATTATTAGGTGGTGTCAGCGATCCGTAAGATGACTGCATACCGAGTACGAAGGTAGCTGAATCTGCAGAAGTGATGAAAAATGAAATGATAAGCAAAATGGCGATCATGGATATTATAGAAGACCACGGCATGCCGCTGAACATCTCAAAAATTGTCAGCTCAGTTGCAGTGGAAGCTAAATCAATAATCCCGGCCTTTTGTGTTTCAATTGCTGTAGTACCAAATGCAGAAAACCAGATCATACTTAACACGGTTGGTACGACGAGTAAACCGATCATAAACTCCCGGATCGTTCTCCCTTTCGAAACCCGGGCAATAAACATACCGACAAATGGCGACCAAGCGATCCACCAAGCCCAATAAAATATTGTCCAATCATTAAGCCATGCACGATTCCCAACATCAAGAGGGGCAGTACGGAAACTCATGCGAACAAGATGCTCTAAATACCCACCGATCGAGTCGGTGAACATATCGAAAATAAGCAATGTGGGTCCTAAAGCAATGACGAAAAATAATAATGCAATAGCAAGGACCATATTGGCATTTGATAAGATTTTGATCCCCTTGCCGAGCCCGCTCCATGCAGACACCAAGAACAAAATCGTTACAATGATGATAATGATGAGTTGCGATAGGAAACTGACAGGAATACCAAAAAGGTAATGCAGCCCCGCATTGACTTGGACAGCGCCAAGACCGAGAGATGTGGCAACGCCAAACACTGTAGCAAAGATAGCAAATACATCAATGACAATACCGAGGGGCCCATTGACGCGGTCACCGAAAATAGGTTTCAAAGTAGCCGAAATCAATCCCGGTTGGCCTTTACGGAATTGGAAATAGGCCAGTGCAAGAGCTGTCATCCCATAGACAGCCCAAGCATGGAAGCCCCAATGGAAAAATGCTTGGCGCATGGCTTCTTTATAAGCCTCCGCTGTTTCAGGCCCCGCAGTAGCAGGATTGACTGCATAATGCGATAGGGGCTCAGCAGCACCGTAAAAGACAAGTCCGATTCCCATACCGGCGGAAAAAAGCATAGCCAGCCAAGATATTAAAGAGAATTGGGGACGATCGCTGTCTTTTCCTAAACGGATTCTGCCGATGGGGCTAAAGATCAGATAGACCGAAATGAAAAACAGCATGGATACCGTCAACAAATAGTACCAGCCAAAGGAAGAGGCAATCCAATTTTTAACGTCGGAGGTCATCCTCTCGAAGTGGTCCGGCGCAATCACTCCATAACCGACGGCTATTATGACGGCAACCAAGGTGATATAAAATGTTAGCGAGATTTTTTTCATAATTCCTCCTAAAACTAATGTAATGTAGTGAAGAGGTTGATTGTGGAAAGAATGTTTTAAACGATAAGGCAAGATTGCTTATATACACTTAGTTGTACCCAATAATCGTCGATACAAACTTTGGTACGATCAGATAAATTAGCATTTTTGGAAGGGTAAAAGTGGAAGAAGATGAGACGGCCTATTCGGCATCCGTCTCACTTGATAAGTAGTACTTAAACCAATTTTGCAAAGTGCAGGCGCTTGTTGAGAGCCTGCATAATCGGAATCCCAATTATCATGACTGCACATTCTCCAATCGCCACGTATAACCAAGTTAAAAGAAATGGAAGATGAAGCACGATGTTTAATTCCCAAGCGATTAAAAACATGGTGGTCGTGAAGATAAAGGTGTTGAAAATCATTCGTGCCAATAAATTGGTCGTGAAGCGAGAGAAGAGAATTGTCAGCGATAATGCGAGTACAGATTGACCAACACCAAAAACCAGATCGATCGGTCCGAGTTCTGACAGTAATAAGTTGGAGACGAAAACTCCGACTACGACCCCATAAATATAGCGTGGATTAAAGACCACGAGATGATTGAAGATCTCCGAAACACGGAATTGGACATTCGTAAAGCCGAATGGAAGAATGGCCAACGTAACGGCTGTATAAAGAGCAGCAATAATTCCACTGATCGCAAGTGTTTTAACATTCATTCAGAATACCCCTTTAAGTGAAGATAAGAAAACCTTATACAGTATACCTGACAAGTGACACTTTTTTCTAGGCGGACGGTCTATTACCGTTCTTCACTTAGTTTTGTAGGTCTGCGTGGTATACTAAAGTAACTAAAGAGATGAGGAGGAATTTTTCATGCAGTACTCGCAAACTAAAATGGTAAAGCTCGTAAAACAGAGCCCAGAGTTAAACCGACAGTTGAAGGCCATCATGAAAGAGCATGAACTAGAGAAAAGTTTCGCCTTGAAAGCTTTGTATCATGCGGAAGTGAAAGACGGAGGAACGTATCAGAGGGATTATCAGGAAATACGGGATTAAAAATTTCAGGTTGTCTGGCAGTTCATTGGGAAATGACTTCTGGACAACCTTTTTTGTACGTAATAATTATTGCGTTTCTAGAAAAGATTTTTCTTAAATACATAACTGACACGATCATAGTCCATTTTATTCTCATAAAAACGATGCGCGTCGTGCCGTTGCAGTCCTGATGAAAGAGCAATACTTGCGTAGTCATTGTCTCGCGCCCATTCGTGAATGAAGGTTAGCAGCGCTTCACCATAGCCGGCAGACCGTTTTGTCTCATCGGTTACTAGATCGCAAATCCAAACAAATCTTCCGTAATATAGTGTGATCATCGGTTTGAAACCGGTGACTGCAACAAGTTCTTCTTGGTCGTATAGTGCATACATGCGATACTGATCTTTTTCGCGTGCTTCTGCTGTTAATTTGAGATATTCCTGTTCATCCAAGTGGCCTCGCAGTTGTTTCATGACAGGGAAGGCCTGTAAAATTTCAGTTTCTGACTGGAGTTCTTTTATGGTTAGTGTGCTCAATGAACTCACCTTCTTTACTAGTTTCATTTACTATTCCACATAGTGTGTTGATTTTCCTTCTGCTGCTTATGTAAATGACAAACACCCATTAATAAAGCAATGGGTGCTTGTCCAAGGTTTATGGGTTGGTAGTGTAATCGTCACCTGTCTGTAGGCGCTTCTTATCCTTTTGAGAATTGGCATTGTTTTTCTTTGCTGCGTCATTTTGTCCAATCACATCAAGGTCATCCGGACTCAGGTCATAACCATAGCCGTACTCTTCCCTCATCTTGTCGTTTTGTTTACGCTTATCTTTATTCGGCATTGTCGTTCACCTCCATTATAGAAGTGTGGTCTTTTCTATAGGGATTATACGATGGCTATGAGTGGACTGAGGGATTTAGGACCGTTAAAACAGATTAATGAGTAGCTGTATATTCTACTTATGGAAACCTTAAGATTTTCTTCATATTTATCCTGCTTCTTTGTTAAGAGTTGGGTGGTAGAATTGAGTTATTAGTGAGATGGGGTGAAGGAAGTGGCGGAATTTACAGTGTTGGTTGCCGATGATGATAAGGAAATTCGAGAAGGTATTGAAATTTATTTGAAAAATGAGGGCTATAATGTGCTAAAAGCGGAGGATGGTCGCCAGGCGCTAGAGCTGCTCGCCTCTAATGAAGTGCATTTACTTATTTTAGATATTATGATGCCGAATATGGATGGCATTACGGCGACGTTCAAGATTCGGGAAGCGCGGAATATCCCGATCATCATGTTGAGTGCGAAGGCGGAGGACTCCGATAAAATTCATGGTTTGTCAGTCGGTGCCGATGACTATGTCACGAAGCCGTTTCATCCGCTTGAACTAATGGCGCGTGTAAAGTCACAACTTAGGCGTTATGTGCAACTTGGGACATATGATGTGCAAAAAATGATTGAAGTCGACGGACTCGTCCTGAATGAAGAGGCGAAGGAGCTGTCGGTGGATGGGACACCGGTTCGGCTCACACCGATCGAATATAAGATTACGGAGCTGTTAATGAAGCACCCAGGACGCGTGTTTTCAATTAATGAAATTTACGAGCGTGTGTGGAACGAAGAAGCGTATAACGCGGAAAATATCGTCGCGGTGCATATCCGGAAAATCCGGGAGAAAATAGAAGCGGATCCGAAAAATCCTCGGTATGTGAAGGTGGTGTGGGGCGTTGGATACAAGATCGAAAAATAAAAGTGGAGTAGGCTTGTCACTCGTTGCCATTGCCCTCGCAGTCATCAGTTTAGTCTATTGTGCGTCATTTGCGGTTGATTTCTTCGTAAATGGATGGGAACGCCTAGGAGTGGCTGTCGATTACTTCGGACGAATTGTAAGAGGAGGAACGATCCAATGAATAGAAAAATACAGTTAGGCATTTGGTCGGCGCTCGTTACGCTTGTCCTGATCTCATTACCGTCCATTTTTCATTATGCGCAGCAACTGGTGGGGAAGTCGGTTATCGACCAAGAGAACTTTTCTTGGCAGATGGAACGGACATATGAAAACTTAAGTGCTACTGTGCTGAATCCGATAGACCTTGAAAAAGCATCGCAAGAGATTCCTGTTACTAAGGAGGAAATTGAAGAGTATCGCAATTTGTACGGAACACTGTCGGAGCAATTGAGTAATATTCAAGAGCAATACGCCGAACGAATTGCGAATGCGAAGGCAGAAAATAATGAGACGTTATTGCTGGCTTTAGTGAAAGAGCGGGATACAAAGCTAGAGGACATCCAGCAGAACTTTGAAAGCGATGAGCATGTAGAAGATAAAATTCTCAAACAGAAAGCTCGGCAATTGGCGCTGTATGAGGAAGAAAAGAGAAATAGGCGTACAAATAATCTACCGATATCCTATGATCTTGTGAATATCGATACAGGAGAGCGTTTCAAAAAAGGCAATATAGGTGCAGCGGCTGCCTATAAAAAGAAGTTTAATGAAGCGAACGGCTATTTAAAAGCAGAATCATTCATGGATGATGTCAATAATAATGGTTTCTCCTGGTACGAAGGCGATGCTGCTGTGAACATTTCACATGACGATTTTAATAGTATCAGTAATAAACCTCAATTTTTCGAAGGTACCGTAATTGTTCCAAAAGAGGCGTTAGCGTCAGGCGGCTTGTATGAAGAAAGCCAAGCTTTTACACGTGGGAAATACAGCATGTATGCGTTTTGGGTAGTTGGCATTCTGGCGCTGGTCGCTTTGTTGACTGTGGTGCGATTCCGACGAGAGTGGGTGCTGTTCTCACGGTTTACTCCTGTCTATGCTCGCTTGCGGATAGACTTCAAAGCTGCTATTTTGCTGCTCACTGTACTTGTGCTCGGTACCTATATCCAATCTGAAATCTATCGTAGCTTGAATCAGTTCACTTACTTTACACTCGGGACAGCCGGTAATATGATTGTAAGTTTTCTGTTATTCGGTGTATTATTTACAGCACTTCTAGCATTCCAAGTAGTCCATTTAATTGAGCAATTGCGTCAGCCGGGCTATGCTGAACAGGCGTGGCGTGAAAGTTATACAGCTAGTTTTCTACAAAACGTAGTCGGGATGTTCAGTAATCGGACGGTTGGCATCCAGCTATTCATTTTGCTAATTGGATTCTTTTTAGCAGGTGTCGGTTTTGTCGGACTCTTTTTGGGTGGATTTACTTTCCTGATTTATGTGGCGTGTGTCTTCTTTCTTGGTCTTCCTGTATTGTTTTTATTCGCCAGCAGAGGGGCGTATTTAAACCGAATTTTATCTGCAACAGATGCGATGGCGGCAGGATATTACACAGAAGCGATTCCGGTCAAAGGAAGGTCTCCGCTGGCAAAACATGCGGCGAATTTGAACAATTTGCGTGAAGGTGTGCGGGTTTCCATCAATGAACAGGCGAAGAGTGAACGTTTGAAAACGGAACTGATCACGAATGTCAGCCACGATTTGCGGACACCGCTGACTTCTATTATTACGTATACAGATTTGTTGAAGGATGAAACGTTATCTGCTGAGGAGCGGGCGAAGTATGTTGCGATTTTGGATCAGAAATCACAGCGGTTGAAAACGCTGATCGAGGATTTGTTCGAAGTATCGAAGATGGCAAGCGGTAATTTGGAGATAACAAAGCAGCACGTGGACTTGAATCAGTTGATGCATCAGGCGTTGGCAGAGCATGCGGAAGACTTTGCGGAATCGAATTTGGATGTTCGGATTACGTTGCCGGAAGTGCCGATCTTCGTTATGGTCGATGGGCAGAAATGGTGGCGCGTGCTAGACAATTTGCTTATCAATGCGCTGAAATATTCACTGCCGGGAACGAGAGTGTATGTGAATCTTCAAAAAGTCGGCACCCAAGCACGAATTACGGTGAAAAATATTGCGAAATATGAAATTGGCGACAACACCGATGAATTATTCGAACGATTCAAGCGTGGCGATGAATCAAGACAGACGGAAGGTTCAGGTCTTGGGTTGGCAATCGCCCAATCGATTGTCGAGTTACATGGCGGCAAGATGGATGTCGAAGTCGACGGTGATTTATTCAAGGTGACGGTTGAAATTGCGGCTGGGTAAATGGATTCAGGGAAAGACAGGCGGAAATTCCTGTTTTTCTCTGAATTTTTAGTTTAGTGAAGGAGAAAGTTTAGTTTTTGACGAATAGGGGTATATGTAGGATGTGCAGTCTCTATATCGAATGCACAGATGGCATGAAAGGGAGGAATGGTAATATGACAATCGTTGACGGTAAATATCCTAACAAGAAAGATTTAGAGCCGAAAGTAAAAGATGAAATTCATAATGGCAAGAGGGTGTCAGCTACAGACGAACTTCCGTTAGCAGATCCAGCCGATTCAGATTCCACTGCGGTATTCCGAGAAAATGCACAAGACGATACAGGTAAACATCAACCATCCGCGTACAGTCAAAATAAATCGCCGAGCCAAAATTATCATGACCTGAAGCCGGGCGAACAATTTCCTTTTGGTGATCAGGAAGAATTTAACCGAAAATATAACCATGAAGCGCATAATCAATGGAACGAACATAAAACAATCAACAAAACGAACGATCAGTCTTAACATCAGCCCGCTGACATGCGCGGCTGTTTTTAAATTGATATAATAGAGAAAAGTGAAAGGGTGGATGAAATGGGAGCAATTCAACAAGCAAGTCTAGCAAGAGGATACACATTAGGTTTGCTGAAGAAAGCAAATGAGGGTGCATGGGACACTCTTCCTGCCGGGTTTTCCAATACGATTCGCTGGAATGCGGGGCACATCTATGTATCTGCCGAGCACTTTTTAAGTCAGGCATTGAATGCATATGAACCGAGCCATTCCGCGTGGTTTCCGTTTTTTGCTACAGGCAGCAGCCCATCGACTTGGCAAGGCACTCCGCCGTCTGCCGATGAATTAATCACGGCGTTGAAAGAACAAGGAAAACGGATTTCACAAGTAGGAGAGAGCAAATTGGGTCATGTGCTCGAGACACCAATCTCTCTCGGTGATCTGCTGACGATGAAAACAGTTGATGATGTCATCCAATTTAATACATGGCACGAAGGAATTCACGCCGGATTAATTGATGGATTAGTACGAGCAAGCCGATGAATGCAGACAGTCAGAGAATGTTCTGACTGTTTTTTTGTGCGGAAAAATGAAAATGGATGAGTGAACCGCGCCGAACCGATCTTCTACGCTATCAAATCAGGTCTTACCTCTCCCTCAGCCTTAAGGCTGAGCAAGAAATCCGCTATGGGACCCTCGGTGAGATGAGAAATTCATTATAAACTAGAGTTACAAATGAAGGGAGGACGTAAACATGAAAAAATTTGGACTAGTGGTGCTCGGCATCATAGCAGGCATAACGTTGGTAGCGAATCTCGGACCAATGATCGCGCTTGCCATATCAGGGGTGATTGCTTTTTTCAGTTTTCATTACTGGAGAAAGAGTCAATCGACGTTTGCAAAAGTGTTTTGGATGATCGTGTTGGTTTGCAGTTTGATCAGCTCGGTTTCGAATATACCGGCATTCATTGGAATCATCGCGTTGATCGGGATGTATTATGTGTGGCGGAAGTGGAATGAACGGGATAAGAATCCGGACATTATCACTGAATCGGATGATCCGTTTAAAAACTTTGAACGTCAATGGAATGAACTTACTAAGTAAAGGAGAGATGGACAATGAACGCATTCTGGCATCGTCTAAAATATACAGTACAGGAAGATTTGAATAGTTTGATGGAAAAAAAGAATGGGAAAGAAAACCCGCTTGAACAATTGAATCAATACTTTTTGGAAGCACAACAGCAAACAGCAGAAATCGGTAAGCTGCTCGAACGGCAAGGTCGTTTAAAAGAAGAACTGGAAAGTGAGCGGCAAGATGCGGATTTGATGGCAATGAAGCGTCGCCGTCAGCTGGAATTGGCAGAAGCGACGGGTGAAGAGGAACTGATTTCATTCGCAAAATCTGAAGTTGAAGCGTATGAAGGACGTGTGGCACGGTTGTCTGCAAGTATTCAGGAGGCGACGCAAGAACTGCTTTCATTAGAGAGAAAGTTCGAAGAGATGAAGCATCGAGTAAAAGATATGCGTGTTCGTCAGTTGCAATTAATGGGCAAAGAGAATGTGAAGCGGGCAGATGAGAAGATGAATCGTTTTGTTACGCCAGAAAATATATTTTCATCGCTTGATGATTTGCATACGTATATTGAAAATCTTGGAGGAACGACACGTACGACACAGTCTGCTTCTTCAATGGAACAGCGTTTGGATTCATTAGAAAAAAACAACGCAAAATCGCAGGAAATTGTGTAAACTAGAGGAGGAAGCATTGGGCTTCCTCCATCGAGAAGGGGGAGAATGAAATGAATAGCGAAAGCTCCAATAAAGTTGCGATATTCGTGCTCGGTTTTCTGGCGCTTGTGTTCGTGGAAGCAGTGTTCTTTTCAAACGGTAACTTCATCTTCCTCCTTCTCGGTGGAGGATTTATCTACTATGGTTATAGAAAAAGAGAAAAGTGGACAGCGATCACCGGTCTATTTTTTATAGCAATCGCATTATTGACATTGTGGAGTTTGCGAATGTTAATTCTGGGTGTCGTGCTGTATGTGCTGTGGAAGATGTGGAAAGGCACGCCTTCTAATGAAATTTTCGGGTCACTTCGCACGCCAAGGGACGGCGCGTCGGATAGTTTATGGAAAAATCGCTTATTTTCTGTCCAATCCACTCCGTTTTCGACGTATGAGTGGGAAGATGTGCATATGCAAGGATTCTTCGGGAATATTCATGTCGATGTGACGGATACGGTGTTGCCGAAAGGAGCTTCTTTCATTTCCATCCGTCAAAGTGTCGGTAAAATAACGATTGAGCTGCCGTATGATATCCCGGTGCGTATCCATTACGCCACTCTTTACGGCGAGGCATGTGTACTCGGGCAAGCACCGAAGCGTTTGCTGAATGAAGCGTTGCAAGTAAAGGATGGTTATGAAACGAAACAGCCGAATGATCCAGAGCTGATTATTTCCCTATTTACATGGATTGGCGATGTGGAGGTGCGCAGGAAATGAAAGCAATAATAGGACGTACAATTTCCCTGACACTGCTTTTTAGCGGACTCGTCGCTGTTTTTTTCTATGTATTCATCAATTTGTCGTTGGAGGAGTATGGAGAGTTGCTGCTCACGACAGAAGCGGCGGATATGCCGTTAGTTGCGTGGCTGCTGCTGACCATTTTCGTGGTCAGTTTAGTCATTGCGGGGTGGATGACTTCCAATAGCCGCGCGAAAGAGAATTTCATCACGAAGAAGCTGGAGAATCTTTATTCGAAGCAGGAGTTCGTTCCTTCGAAAAAGATGAACAAACAAACGAATCATTCAATTGGGCAATTGTATGACGTTCTTGATGCACAGCGCAACAGCTTGCGGCGCATTACGGATGAACGGGTCGAGGCGCAGGATAAGATCATTCAAGAACGAATTGTAGAGGAGCGGCAACGGCTGGCGAGAGAGCTTCATGATTCGGTCTCTCAGCAGTTATTTGCTGCTTCTATGTTACTGTCCGCCATTACGGAGCAAGCGGAAGAAGGCTCACAAATTGAAAAACCGTTGTTGCAAGTAGAGAAAATTGTACAGCAGGCCCAGCTCGAAATGCGTGCTTTACTGCTGCATTTACGCCCGGCTGCCTTGCATAATCAGACGCTTGCAAAAGGTTTGGAAGAATTATTACATGAATTGAAGGAAAAAGTGACGTTTGATATTCGCCACCGTTTGGAAGATATCGAGCTCTCAAAAGGAGCAGAGGATCATTTATTCCGCATTGCACAGGAAACCCTGTCGAACACGCTGAGACATGCGAAGGCGACGGAAGTAGAAGTGTTGTTGATTGAACGAGATCATCTGGCCATTTTACGTGTGCAGGATAACGGGGTCGGATTTAAGCAAGACGATGGAAAGGGCGGTTCGTATGGACTACAAAATGTCCAAGAGCGAGCAATTGAAATCGGTGGCAGCTGCAAGATCGTTTCAGTGCCGTCTCAAGGAACGATTGTGGAAGTGAAATTGCCAATTCAGAAAGGGGAGATGGCGGATGATTCGAGTATTGCTAGTGGATGATCATGAAATGGTGCGCATCGGAGTATCGACCTACTTGCAAATGCAGCCTGACATAGAAGTGATCGGGGAAGCCGAAAATGGTCAAGAGGCAGTGGTAAAGGCACTGGAGTTGCGTCCGGATATCATTTTGATGGATATGGTCATGCCTGTGATGAACGGAGCCGAAGCAACTGCCGCCATCATTGCGAAGTGGCCGGAAGCAAAAGTGATTATCGTCACGAGCTTTCTTGACGATGATAAATTGTATCCGGCCCTCGAAGCAGGGGCTGTCAGCTATATATTGAAGACGTCCAATGCAAAACGTGTGGCGGATGCAATTCGGGAAACGATGCAAGGGCAAACTGTGTTGGAACCGGAAGTGACATCTAAGATGATGAACAAGATGCGCAGCGGTCAAACTCACGAATTGCACGAGGAGTTGACAGATCGCGAGCTGGAAGTTTTATTATTGCTGGCGAAGGGCAAATCCAATCAGGAAATCGCCGATGAATTGTTCATTGCACTGAAAACAGTCAAGACGCATGTCAGCAATATTCTATCAAAGCTCGAAGTCCAAGACCGTACACAAGCGGTCATTTATGCGTTTCAGAAGAAATTAGTAGATTGATTCGTACTAGTTTTGAGCAGGGAAGCATATGAATGAATCAAGTGAGATGTGGATAACCATCGAAGGATAAGCGGAGTAATCAGAAATTACGAACTTTTCCACAATCTATCCACCAGTTAATGTGTATAACTACATTTGGACAGATTAAAGAAGAAAAGTATTCACATGTGGATAATTAATTGAATGAAACTTATCCACTGATTC
This sequence comes from Sporosarcina aquimarina, assembly GCF_019748715.1. GTDB lineage: Bacteria > Bacillota > Bacilli > Bacillales_A > Planococcaceae > Sporosarcina > Sporosarcina newyorkensis. Next base: position 166,158 of record NZ_JACLBZ010000033.1, read on the forward strand.
AGGCGTCATGGTAGTGTTATATTTAATAGAAAATAGAATAGGTGAAGGGCGGCCTTCACGGAAAGAGAGTCAAATGGAATTATTCGATTTAATTAAAGCGTTAATTTTAGGATTTGTAGAAGGAATGACGGAGTTTGCACCGGTCTCCTCGACAGGCCATCTTATCATTGTCGATGATATGTGGCTGAAGACGGAAGAGTTTTTGGGGAAATACCCGGCGATTACATTTAAGATCGTTATTCAGCTTGGTTCGATTTTGGCTGTTGTCGTCGTGTTTTGGAAACGATTATTTAGTCTTGTAGGTTTGTACAATGTGGAGAACGGCGTCAAGATGAGTGAACGTTTCAACTTGCTTCATGTCATTGTCGGGATGTTGCCGGCTGTTATTCTTGGGTTTGCATTCAAGGACTTGATTGATGATTATTTATTCGGAGTCGAAACGGTCATTATTGCTTTAGTGGCGGGTGCGTTGTTAATGATTGCGGCGGATCGGTTCGGACCAAAATACCCGCGCGTACAGACGTTGGATCAAATTACATACAAACAGGCATTCACTGTCGGACTCGTTCAATGTCTTTCGTTATGGCCAGGGTTTTCACGTTCAGGCGCGACGATTTCCGGAGGCGTTTTATTCGGGATGAATCACCGGACTGCGGCAGATTTCACGTTCATCATGGCGGTGCCGATCATGGCAGGTGCAAGTTTAGTGTCGGTGCTGAAAAACTGGGAGTATATGTCGATGGATCATATTTGGTTTTATGTTGTTGGATTTTTGAGCGCATTCATCTTCTCGCTCATCTCGATCCGTTTCTTCCTGAAACTAATTTCCCGAATTAAATTGGTACCGTTCGCGATTTATCGAATCGTCTTAGCTATTATTTTAGCGGTGATTGTGTTTTTATAAGAGAGAAAACGACCTTTGCGCTGTGCAAGGTCGTTTTTTACGTCATAGGCTATAAAATTTTCCGACTTCCGCAATTTCTGCTATCCCGGCGAATGTAGTTTGAGCTGCTTGTAAAATATCCTGCAGGTCACCGTGATGCGGCAAATGAGTGAGTACAAGTTGTCCGGCGTTTGCTTCACTCGCGAGTTTTCCTGCCTGACTGCCGGCTAGATGGCCCGGCGATTTGCCGATATGCTCTTCATATAGATTGGCTTCGCTAATCAGCAGATCGGTATTTTTTGCGAATGAGACGAGTTGATCTGCCCATTCTGTATCTGCCGTAAAAACTACGGACTTGTCTGCAACAGTAAATTTCATTGCGAGGCAATACACTGGATGAACGGTTGGACAAAATGAAACAGTAAAAGGTCCGATTTGTACGGAATGCTCCTCCGAAATTTCAATGCCGTGCGTTTGCTCTTTATACGTTAGCTTGGCAAATTGTTCTTCGTCTTTAGCATGTCCGTAAATCGGCAAGGCGGGAGACGGGTGTCCTAAATAATACTGAATTAAACGACTGTACTGCAAACTGCCGATATCCGCGATGTGATCGGCATGATAATGGCTGATGACTACTGCATCAAGCTGGTCAAGCGCTATGTAGTTCTGAAGTGAGGCCAACACGCCGCTGCCGCAATCTACCAAGCAATGAAAATCATCATGCTCGAGAAGAAAGGAAGATGTGGCGCTATTTGCTTTTGGGTATCCGCCCCAAATGCCGAGAGGGATAATATTCATGGGAATTCCTCCTGTTCGTCTGGTTGATCTCTATAAGTGTATCCTTTGTTGTATTTGGATTGCAATTGAGACTGAGAAATAGTGGAATTGTTTTTTAACATCTATTGTAGGTGGTAGGATGTTGGAGCATAAGTCAAAGCTTTCATAGTGGTGGAAATGTGCGGTTCGCAGTCAGTTTGGAGTGTTTGAGAAGAGAATTGGCTCGTTACGACAAGACTTTGGTGCGGAGCGTCAACAGATTGGTTCGGTTAGGCAGCACTTTGGTGCGGTTTGAGAGTGTTTTGGTTCGTCCGCGTGCTTCTATTGATTGAGTGGATGAGAAACGCCTGTCACAGCCACACGCCACCTTTCACTTTTGCTTCATCCAGGGTCTCGGGTCATGAGTCAGCCTGGTCATAAGACAAAAAGCGTCTCAAGTCCAGTCCGTCTTATGCCTGTCGCCTCTATGCGCCACCTTTCACTTTTGCTTCATCCATGCGATAATAAGGAAAATACATTCTAAGGATGAAGATATGAGTAAATTAGTTGAAATACAGTTAAATGCACAAGGGACAGTGGCTTTAAAGAAGGGTTATCCGTTGATTTTGAAAGATGCTGTGATGACGAGTGAAGTTCATGCGGAGGAAGGCAGTTTGCTGCGATTGACGGACCGTTATCATAAATTTTTGGCGAAGGGTTATTATGGTAAGCAAAATAAAGGTATCGGCTGGGTGCTGACGGATAATGAAAATGAAGAGATCGATTTTGATTTCTTTGACAAAAAAATGACTACAGCATTTGAACGTCGTGTATCGTATATGGAAGATCCCGACACTACTGCGTTTCGTTTATTCAATGGAGAAGGCGATGGTATCGGCGGGCTGACGATCGATTATTTTGATGGCTACTATATGGTCAGCTGGTATAGCGAAGGAATTTACGCGTTTCGTCACCACGTTTACAATGTGCTCGACAAACGAGCGGAATACAAGGCGGTTTATGAGAAGAAGCGCTTTGATTCGAAAGGTCAGTATGTGGAGCAGGATGATTTTGTTAAGGGAACACCAGGTGATTTTCCGATTATTATCAAGGAGAATGGCATGCAGTTTGCAATTGACTTAAATGACGGTGCGATGACTGGGATTTTCCTTGATCAGCGAGATGTCAGGGAAGCGATTCGTGATGAGTATGCGGAAGGTCGGGAAGTATTGAATACTTTCTCATATACTGGTGCTTTTTCAGTGGCAGCGGCTTTAGGCGGTGCGACCAAAACGACGAGTGTGGATTTGGCTAAGCGAAGTGTCGCAAAAACGATTGAACAGTTCAGCGTCAACGGTATCGATTATGAACAACAGGACATCAAAGTGATGGATGTCTTCGACTATTTTCGTTATGCCAAGCGTCATGACATGAAGTTCGGTCTCGTCGTGCTTGATCCGCCTAGCTTTGCTCGATCAAAGAAGTATACGTTCAGTACAGCGAAGGACTATCCGATGCTCATGAAGGAAGCGATCGCGGTAATGGAGAAGAATGGCATCATCGTAGCATCCACGAACAATGCGAGCTTCAGCATGAAAAAATTCAAAGGCTTCATTGACCAAGCATTTAAAGAGACGAATATGCGCTATAAAGTACTGGAAGAGTCTTCATTACCGAAGGATTTCCGTACCCCGCGTGACTATCCTGAGTTCAATTACCTGAAAGTCGTTATTGTGCAGAAATTGAAGTGATTCGTTAGATGGAACCGTCACAAAACCGTCGGATGACAATGACAATATTTCCTAGTACGCTTGTGGTAACAAGTTGTGAAACGGGAGGTAAATTAGATGAAACAGTTGCTTGCGTTACTGTTCTCAACGGGTGTGCTAATCGTTGCGGGTTGCTCCAATGTCTACAGTCAAGAAGACGGTTATCGGATGGCGGTCATAAATCAGGGTTTTCCTGTACCGAAAAATGCCTATGAAGTGAAGCCGGAAGATTGTACCGATGAAATTTCAAAAGCAGCGAAATACAAGTTGCAGGGAATAGGCGATCAGGATGGCAATCCACCCGCTCATTATCTGGAAACTATTGAAGAATGGGGCTGGACAGAGCTGGTCGATGAGCGCAGAGGAACGATTCATTTCTATGAGAAAAACGGCAAAATTATGTCATTGAATATTCATCAGGATGTATTCGATGTCTTTGAAATGACGAGCAATCCGGAGTCATAAGCGAGGGAGGTGACGGTGTGGAGACAGAAAAACCGAAATTGAACATACCGAAACCAGGTTTTGCGAAGGCCTTCGATGTGCTGACTGTCGCGTTATTCGCAGCGTGTCTAGTCTATTTACTTTTGCATTGGAATCGCCTGCCCGACCAAATTCCGGCCCATTTCGGCGCAAATGGAGAAGTGGATCGATGGGGTTCTAAATTCGAGCTATTCATCTTGCCAGCTATTGCCATCTTTTTGTGGGTCGGTCTGTGGGTTTTGGAAAAATACCCGCATTTGTATAACTACATTAATTTGCGCCCTGATAATGTTGAAATACAGTACCGCTACGGCATGATTTTTATGAATGTCACGAAAAACATGTCCACGCTTTTGATGGTGTTCATCATGTGGCAATTGACTGACATCGCATTGGAACGAACCGATTCCCTGAACATGCCCATTTTCATCGGCATATTGGCTGTCTTGTTCATTTCGATTGGGTATTATTTTTATCGAATGATGAAGCTATAGGCAATCTATGAAACCTACTCGCACCTCTTACCGTATACAAATGGTAAGAGGTGATTTTAATGAAATGGAAACTTCTACTTGTTGCTTTGCTCACATTCATTCTATTCCCCGCGCCAGCAGGAGCAGTCGACTTTACAATACCGAATGTGCAAATCAACGCCCAATTGCAACCGGACGGCACTGTGCTGGTAAATGAGCAACACACCTATGAATTCGATTCGAAATTTAACGGAATCATCCGTGAAATCAAACCGATAACCGGCGCTTCTATCGTACAGTTTGAAGCCTATGAAAATGGCAATAGACTAAAAGTCGAGAAAAAGAATGATGAATATCGAGCCCACCGTAAAGGGAAGAAAGAAACGATTGACTTTGAATTGCGCTACCAAATTAAAGATGGAATGAAAAAATACGAAGATGGGGCGGAATTTTACTGGCCGTTCTTCGATGACCGCAATGAAACAGACTACGGCAACATGACGATCAACGTTACGCCTCCTGACCGTGCAAATAATGCAAGTTTTCTGGGCTATCATAGCGCGGAAAACAAGGGATCTCTTCAAGAAGACGGCAGTGTGGTATTTGCTCTCGGTGAAGTGGACTCGGGAGAAAACGGTGATATTCGTGTCGTCTACGAACCTTCTTTATTTCCAGGGATGAAGGCGATGGATGGAAAAATCCGGCCGGATGTCGAAGCAGATCGAAAGCTTCAGGAAATCGAACGAGCAAAATACGCTGCCAACAGAGAACGGACAAAGACATTTGGAGGCATCACGTTAGGAGCGGGGCTTCTAATTGTCGTATTGATCAGTGCGGTGGTCAGATCTAGAAAAAACAGATATGTTAAGGACGCTCAAGCGCAAATCAGTTCCCATGGCTTTTTCGTTCCTGCTTATGACATGAGCTTGCCAGCCACTCTATTCTTCAAAAAAGGCGCGGCAACTGTCGAATTAATGTCAGCGGCGCTATTAGATTTGGTCCGCAAAGGCTATGTGCGTCAATTGTCAGACGAAAAGTTTGAGTTAGTGGACGCCAACGTGGACCATGATCATGAGCAACAACTGATTCAGCTTTTGTTCTTTCAAGTGGGCAGTAATGAGCGTTTCACATTGTCACAGTTGAAAGCTTACACGAAAGACGAGAAAAATTATGATACATTCCAAAATTCGTTTACGATGTGGCAGCAATTACTGAAGCATGAAATGAAGCAATATGACTTGAAAGAATCGAGCGCAAGGCTACGTTGGATCCTCGCCCTACTAGGCTTGGCAGGCGTTACACTCGCTATCTTTTTCGGCGCGTATGATCTGTATATTCTGATGTTCACGGCGATTATCCTCGCCTTGTATACCCTGGTATTCATTTTATTCTATAGTCCTCACAACTTTGCAGGTATTCTCATGCTTATGGAATGGATGCAAGTAGAGAATTGGATGAATGATATGAACACGGAAAAATGGGAAGCGCTATCCACCGATGATAGGTTTCGCGTCCTCGTCTATGGAGTCGGTATAAAACATCCTGAGCTTGAATCCTATTATGAAGAGTTTGCAAGTATTCAAAAACGCCTCAACCAAAATCAGTATGCAGATAACGGCATTGGAGGCAGCTTAGTCTACAATCCTGTATTCTTGTCGGGATCATTCAATCAGGCTTCTTCTAACGTATCTTTCAACGCACCAAGCAGTTCAAGCAGCGGGGGCGGTGGAACGGGTGGCGGCGGAGGAGGGTCAGGAGCTTTTTAAGACCTAAAGCAGAAGGTGGCGTTTAGGCACGACAGGTGTTGGAGATCCTGTCATCAACAGCCGAATGAAGAAGGAGAGGAAACATGGGGAAAACAATCGTCTGGTTCCGGAAAGATCTGCGCCTGCATGACCATCCAGCATTAGTAGAGGCGGCAGCCCATGGAGAAGTGGTGCCGGTTTTCATTTTGCCGGAATCACGTCAAGAGGCATCGGACTGGTGGCTGCATCATAGTTTATTGGAACTGCAAAAGAAATTTGCGGAACGTCAAATACAATTGATTGTACGTAAAGGGTCTCCTGTTGGACAGCTGCTTGCCGTTCAACGAGACAGCGGAGCGGAAGGTATCGTTTTCAATGAACTTTACGATCCGGCGAGCCGCCGGCAGGAACGGGATGTGCTGTCTGCTTTCTTGGATTTAGAAGTGCAGGTCCGTTCTCATCAAGGGACGTTGCTAGTACCGCCGACGTTGATTCTCAATAAAACAGGTGAACCGTATAAAGTTTTCACGCCCTTCTGGAAACGTCTGCGTCAAGAACGAGTGGAGCAATCATTGCCAGTTCCCAACATGCTGGCATCTTCCACGTTGCTTGCTTCTTTGCCTGATAGTAAGTGGGATTTGTTGCCTGGACCGTCTTGGCATGAAAAGTTTATATACTACTGGCGTCCTGGAGAAGCAGCCGCTATTGAATGCTGGAAAACGTTCAGCGGGCAAGGATTGAGTTCCTATAAAGAGGGAAGGGACATCCCTGCAAAGCCTCATGTGTCCCGGTTATCCCCCTATTTGGCTGCCGGCAATATCAGTGTCCGCTCGTTATGGCATGCGGCTCTTCATCAGGCAGAATTTATCGGAGATGATCAGACGGAAGCATTTTTACGGCAGTTGGCATGGCGAGATTTCGCTCACTACCAGTTGCTTTACTTTCCGAAGATGCTTGAACGGCCCATACGTCCTGAATTTGAACGCTTTCCTTGGAATGAGGCGGTTGAACACCTGGCCGCCTGGAAAACGGGACGGACCGGCTATCCTTTAGTGGATGCAGGCATGCGGGAACTTTGGGAAACAGGCTATATCCATAATCGTGTGCGGATGGTCGCCGCTTCATTTCTGGTCAAACATCTGCGGGAAGGACAAGCTTGGTTCGAGCAGACACTGGTGGATTGGGATGCGGCCAATAATGCGATGGGATGGCAATGGGTGGCAGGAAGCGGCTGTGATGCTTCGCCATATTTCCGAATTTTTAATCCGACAGTACAAGGCGAAAAGTTCGACGGGGCGGCTGGGTACGTGAAAAAATGGCTGCCTGAGTTGGAGAGTATGCCGGAGAAATTTGTGTTCCGGCCGGCAGAAGCCCCTGCGGATGTCCTGTCAACGGCAGGTGTAAGGTTGGGAGGCAACTATCCTCTGCCGATTGTCGACCATCAAGCCGCCCGCGCCCGTGCATTGGAGGCATATGATTTATGCAGGAAGCCTGCCGGTTCTTAAACTTCATCGATGGATTCGATGAGATGTATATGGGTCAGTTTTAGTTGATCGGATAAAAGAAGGGATCCGTGTCCCCCTAAATAAAACTTGATATCGGGACAGCTTCCTGCGAACCGATCCAGTTCTGCAATAAAACCCGGATGTGTTTCAAAAGGCAAAGTGGTGGAAGCGGACAGCAATACTTTGTCAGGACGAATTTTTTCCACAAATGACTGAATGGCTCCGAGAGCAGGCGAGGCGCCGATCATGACGGTCCTCCAGCCGCGGAGCATTAATTGCAGCAAGATAATATGGACAGGAATTTCGTGTAATTCAAATGGCAGACAAGCACCCAGCAGTATAGGAGAGCCTTCTCGGTATTGGAAGTTGCGTCGTACCTGAACAAGCTGATCTCGTACAACCAGACTGGATAGGGCTTCCTGATATTCGCTCCACGTACCGCTTTCCCAGTTATCGCCGACTTTCTTCAAAAAAGGAATGACGATTTGTTGCAGATATAGCTCCAATCCTAATCGGTGGTAAGCCGTTTGCAATAAAAGATTTAATTCCAATTCATCGCAGTTTGTGCCGTGATGCAGGAGTTCGCGCAAAATGGTGTCCTGGTATGTGTCCTCAGGTTCGGATTCCTGGGCGGAAGTCCGTTTAGATTTTGCCATTTTTGCCGCTTGAGAAAGAGCGAATCCTTCTTCTGAGTAGCGTTTCATCAGCAAAAAGAGCTGAACGTCTTCTTCGCGGTAGACACGGTAGCCGTTCACCAGCCGCTGCGGCACCACGACTTCATAGCGCTCTTCCCATTTCCTCAGGACTTGCCTCGACAAGCCCGTTCGATCCGCGACCTGTTTAATTGTATAGGTAGGTTTTTCAGATAAGGGCTTCACAGCAAACAACCTTTCTTCAACTAGTGATTATCTAGGCACCGTACATTTCTCTCTTTATAACATTATACATAGATTTGACGATGTGAGTCAAACCTGCTAGTTTTACTGCATAGGAAGGTGTCTAAATGAACAGTAGAATAGTTATGGAAGCGACATGGATCGGCTTTCTATCCGGTATGGTAATGGCACTTTTTCTGGGAATGATGCAGACCGTCACGGGTCATCAGGTATACACACTTCTCTTGAATGTTGATTATATACCAATAATGAAAGAGTATCATTTCCCTGAATCAATTGAAGTGCTTTTCCACTTGATTGTTTCTGTTATATTGTGCATCATACTGGCAATCATTTATTCAAAAAGCGAGAGGATTCCCAAGAAACGCATAATTTACTTTTCTCTTATCGTAAATGTGGTGATAGGTCTTCTATTGTATCCTACTACATCCTTTTCTGAACGTACACCAAGCATAACGAGTATATCCGCATGGTTTTGGTGGACGGTTGCACATGTGATTTTCGGCGTATTAGTGGGTATATTATTAAGAAGCCGCATAAAGTAAATAGAAACTTACTCTGATCTCTAGCATTTTTCTCCAGACCTATGTATACTAAGTCTCGACAAACATTATACAAAGATTGAACAATGTATAGATGCGTTTAAGAAAAAGGAGAGTCAGCCCCATGTGGATCACGAAAAAACATCAACCGCTTTCAATAGTACCGTCTATTTCCACCATCCCTATTAAACTGCAAGTATCCACCAGAGAAGTTCAGCTGCAGTTGGATGCTATTAAGTTGAAAGAGCGTGATCTGCAGCTATTGCGGGCCTTGAAAGAACCAATGCAAAACCGGGTGCATGATATTGTCAATGCTTTCTATGAAAGTGTAACGGCTGTCCCGCATTTATCCGATACGATTCAGGAGCACAGCAACAGGGATTATTTAAGCAAGACATTGGCAACGCATTTAGGCGGCTTATTTGATGGAGTCATTGATGAAGCGTATCTGGCCAATCGGAATAAAGTCGCGCAGTCTCATTTGCGTATCGGGTTGGAACCGAAGTGGTACGTTGCAGCGTTCCAGAACTTGCATGCGACGATGCTGGACATATTGTTTTCATTGGAATTGGAACGAAGTGAAGAGCAGGAAATGATTGTGGCTTTAAGTAAAATTTTGAATTTCGAGAAGCAGCTCGTATTGGAAGCATTTGAGAAAAGTACGAATGAAGCGATGCGCATGCAGCAGCAGGAAATCAAAGCGGAGGTGAAGAAGCATATTGGCAGTATCGCGTTGGAAATTGAGGAGAAATCCGAGTCTACGTATTCGGTCGTGCAAGATTTAGTGGAGCGATCTGCAGAACTTGACAGTAAAATAAAGGAAAGTATAATTCGCTCTGAAATGTCAGCGGTTCAAGCGCAGTCGGGAGTTGAGCAGATGGGGCAGCTCGTCTATACATCGGAAACGATTGTCAAAGAAACGAAAGGAATGGCGGTGCTGATTGACGAACTGAATCAAGCCTCCATGCAAATTGAGGAAGTTGTACGATTGGTGAAAACCATAGCGGATCAAACCAATTTATTGGCCCTCAACTCGGCGATTGAAGCAGCACGTGCGGGAGTTCACGGAAAAGGGTTCGCCGTGGTGGCGGATGAAGTGCGAAATTTAGCCGACCAGACCAAGCGATCCACTGATACGATTTCTCAACTCGTAGCGGAATCAAAGTCGAAAACGCTGGCTGTCCATCAGGCGATCGAGAATGTGACAAAATTTGTGGATATGGGGATGAGAGAGACAGAGTCATCCAAAGAGACTTTGCAGAACATTACGGGTACCGTCCATATGACGATTCAAGATATCAACCATTTTTCCGATCATATGAAAAGCCTGCGCGAAGTCATCACATCAATCGGCGGCGTGTCAAAAGAGGTAGTCTCGACATCTTATGAATTGGAAGAAGCAATAGACGTTTTATAAAGGAAGTGAAAAGCAGATGTTTTTAGCATGGAGCGAAATCAAACGAAATAAATTGAGATTTTTATTGATCACTTCAATTTTATTGCTCGTATCCTTTTTAGTGTTTTTCTTATCAGGGCTCGCCGCAGGGCTGGCGAATATGAATAGGGAAGCAGTTGATAAATGGCATGCGCAAGCAGTTGTACTGACCGAAGAATCGGATAAAAGTCTTTATCAATCTTCATTGGATAAGGGAGAAGCTGACGGACTGGGTGCGAAGGAAACAGCAGTCATCGGTCAGATGGGCTCCATTGCGGATAATGGCAAGGTGAAGAAAAATGTCGTTCTATTTGGGATCGAGCCGGAAGGTTTCATTATGCCGAAAGTGAGCGAAGGGGAGGTAGCGTTTTCCGTAGAAAACGGCGTCATTGCGTCGGATGTATTGAAAGACGAGGGCTTTGCGATCGGCGACACGCTTGAATTGTCATCGTCCGATACGAAGCTTGAGATTATCGGATTCACCGATCAGGCACGTTTCAACGCAGCACCTGTACTGTATATCGACTTAGATGATTTACAGCATCTCAAGTTTGGAGATGCTGCAGAGATAAATGCCGATTTAGTCAACGCAATCGTTGTGAAAGACACCAATTGGAGCAAATTAAAAGTGCCAGAAGACTTGGAAATCATCGAAGTAGAAAATTTCATTAAAAATTTACCGGGCTATACCGAGCAGAACATGACGTTGACGTACATGATCTACTTCCTGTTCGTCATCTCTGCTGCGATTGTGGCGATTTTCCTCTATGTGCTAACAGTGCAGAAGATCAGCATGTTCGGATTGATGAAAGCACAAGGTATTTCGAGCGGCTATTTAGCGAAATCTGTTGTCGCGCAGACTTTTATACTGGCGACAATCGGTGTCGTGGTCGGATTCGGATTGACATGGCTTGCGGGAAGTTTCTTGCCGAGTGCGGTCCCTGTCCAATTTGATTTGCAGACGATGATCATTTACGGACTCATTTTGATCACAGTAGCGATCTTAGGTGCAGTTATATCGGTCTGGACGATCATTCGGATTGATCCGCTTGAAGCGATAGGAGGGTAAACGATGGTACTGGAACTACGAAATGCGAAAAAGACGTTTGGCGAAGGGAATACATTGGTCGAAGCGTTGAAAGAGACCAATTTCAAAGTGGAACGAGGCGAGTTGGTCGCGGTTATCGGGCCCTCCGGTTCTGGAAAAAGTACATTCCTGACTATAGCAGGCGGGCTGCAGGCACCAAGTGAGGGCCAAGTGATCATCAATGGCAATGAATTGTCGAAACTCAATGAAAAACAGCGCTCCAAAATTCGTCTGCAGGAAATTGGCTTCATTTTGCAGGCATCCAATTTGGTGCCGTTCCTGTCAGTCGATGAGCAACTTGAATTGCTGAATAAAGTGAAGAAAGGCAATATGCCAAATGATGAACGGCAACAGCTGTATAAAGACTTGGGTATTACGAAGTTGCGTAAGAGTTATCCTTCCGATTTGTCGGGCGGGGAACGGCAACGTGTTGCAATCGCCAAGGCGTTGTTCAGTAATCCAGCGATTATTTTAGCCGATGAGCCGACCGCTTCACTCGACTCAGATCGAGCATTCGAAGTGATGGAACTGCTGCAACACGAAACAAAATCGAAGCAGACAGCAACCATTGTCGTGACGCATGATATCCGGCTCATTAAGTATTTTGATAAAGTTTATCGAATGACAGACGGTGTGCTGGAATTGGATATGACCGCTTATGAATAACCGGAAATGCTCATAAACTATATTGCACCAATAAAAAAAGCTATGCATCCAGCACGGATGCATAGTTTTTTAGCGTTCGGCTTTATTCTCACGGTGGTATTCAGAAATTTGCACGACTCTTACATTGCTAGTGTCCAGTTCATGATATATTTCGCGGCTGTCAAAAAAAGCAACATACTGCCCGCGCTCGTCGTGGACTAGACTTTTTGCTTCTTCAAAGGAATCCAAATGAACAAATCGTCGAATGTAATGATCTTCGTCAAAAAAGTACGTAATTTTGAACTCTTTCATTTACCTGGCTCCTCTTTTTTTACTCGTCATCCCAATAAACCTGCCGCAATCTTCCGGGCTTCTGTGATATCTTTCGTGCCGTGGATTAGCATGCGGCCATCGCGAAATAAAACTAGTCGGTGGTCATTGTATTCACAAGATACCAAATAGGGATTATGCAATAAATTCGAGACCGTCTCGCGTATCGAGTCAGCAAATGGAGCGAGTTCCACTTGCCGGTTCTTAGGCCAAGTCAACTGTACAGTGTCGCGTCCGCATAGCACGGCTGTTCGAACGACTTCGGAAGCTGATAAAAACGGATGGCTTGGCTGTGCTGAACAACTTGGACAACTAGATTTCTTCATGTTTTTGACTTCCATCGATGCACGTTCATCTGTCCATAAATCCGTGGATTCCAAGCGTGGATCCAATTCCGCTCCTGTCACATACTTCAGCAGCTGTGCAACTTGGCGTGCAGCAGTCGTCACGACAATCGGGCTGATTACGCCGACCGTGTCACAAGTCAAGGACTGTGGGGGCAACACTTCGAGCAGACAATGCAAGCAAGGCTGTTCCTCGGCAACTCCGATAGGAAACGTCAATCCATAGCTTCCCACACAAGCGCCCATAAAAAAAGGAATATTTAATTGCAAACAAGCGTCATTTGCGAGTAATCGCGTTTCAATATTATCTGTGCCATCGAGCACCATGTCATGGCCTTCAAATAACTCCAGCACATTTTCTGGCGTCACATCTGCTACGACTCCTCGGATTTTCACATCACTGTTGATCTGGCGCAGTCGTCTTTCCGCAGCGGCGGCTTTCGGTAATTGCTCGACAACGTCTTGCTCAGCGTACAACTGCTGACGATGCAAATTGGACCATTCCAAAATATCGCGATCTACAATTGTTAATTCACCAACACCTGCTCGTACAAGCATTTCGGCTCCGGATGAACCAAGTGCCCCAGCGCCGAGGACGAACACCTTGGCCCCCCGTATCCGCAGCTGGCCGTCCGCTCCAATGGGTGTAAACAGCTCTTGGCGTGAATATTTACTCATCAATTTGGCACAAGCCCCTCTAGCGGACTGCTCGCGACGCCATAGTCTCTTACCGGCATGCGCCCTGCTTGATAGCCAAGATGTCCCGCTTCAATCGCTAATTTCATCGCTTCTGCCATTTTAACAGGGTCTGCAGCTTCGGAAACCGCTGTATTCAATAGCACGCCGTCCGCTCCAAGCTCCATCGCGTATGCCGCGTCTTTCGGTGATCCAATGCCCGCATCCACAATGACCGGTACATTTGATTGCTCGATAATTAGAGAAAGATTCAACGGATTCAAAATTCCGTGACCTGAACCAATCGGTGCAGCGCCCGGCATGATGGCATGAACGCCTAATTCACAAAGTTTCCGTGCCAGCACCACATCATCCGACGTATAAGGCAGCACGATGAAACCTTCTTCAAGCAGCATTTCAGATGCACGCAACGTTTCCACTGGATCAGGCAACAAGGAATGGCTGCAGCCAATGATCTCAACCTTTACCATATCACATAATCCCGATGCTTTCGCCAGCTTCGCGATATGCACCGCTTCCTCCGCTGTGCTTGCGCCTGCTGTATTTGGCAATAATGTATAGTGCTCTAAATCCAGTTGCTCCAGGAAATTCGGCTGAGACTCTTCGAAAATGTTCATCCGTCTCACCGCAAATGTTAAGATTTCTGTCTCTGATACCGCAACTGCCTTTTTTTGAGTCTCAAATGAAGGATACTTCCCTGTGCCTAACAATAAACGTGAAGAAAACCTTTTATCTGCTATTTGTAACATCCTCATCCGCCTCCAACAAAATGTATGATTTCAATTTGATCTCTGTCCATAATTGGTGCATCGTAACTGTCCTTCTGCAGAATTTCCTTGTTCTTTTCGACGATCAAAATTCGGTTGCCAAGCTCCAAATGCTCCAGTAACTGCTGAACTGTTTCCACCTCAGGTACAACCGAATACGACTTACCGTTCAAATCAATTGTTTTGCCCAATGAACACCGCTCCTTTGCTATGAATCTCTTGCACGTGCATAATCTCTAACTGCGCTCACTGCGTCTTGACTGCTGATGGGGGACAGGATTGCTGCACCTCTGACGCCATGTCTTTTAAAAAACGGCAGATGAACTGGCCGAATTCCACCGATTGCATAGACGGGAATCGTGCATGATAATGCAATCTCAAAAAGCTCATCCGTACCCCGCGGAGCCAAGCCTTTTTTGGATGATGTCAGATAAATATGTCCATACAATAGCCAGTCTGCTCCAGCAGCTTGTGCTTCTCGTGCCTCTTCCAATGAATGGATGGAAGATCCTAATCTCAGCGACGGAAAAGTGGTACGTGCTTCCTTCACCGACATTCCATAGCCTGTCAGCTGACAGGGGACGGACAGCGAGTTTGCGAGGCTGGGCCGTGCGTGTACAATTATTTTATCCAATGGAAACCCTCTAGTAGAGAGACGTGAAATCAATTCGATCAGCTGTACATCCGTCTTCGACTTTTCACGTAAGATAAATTCATCGATATAAGGCTCCGTCTCCAGCAACTTGAGCAGCAGTTCATCAACAGAATGACAATCATCCGTGACACCGACCAATTTCATTTCCAGTTCACCTCCAAATGAAAAAACCACTTCCCGAATCGGAAAGTGGTTGGATGTGTCGGCATGTATGAGAGTACGCCAAAACGACTTGCCACTTCCCTCCGCAGGTACGAACCTGTTCAGGTGATAAGGGTTTCAGAGTCGCACTCTTTTCTCAGTCCTTGTGAAGGATTCCCCTAATGGTCAAAAGATTATGATATTCACTTACAGCATAGCACTTACCAGATTGAAAGAAAAGAGGGATGTCAAATTTTCATCTCTTGCTGAATTTCATATAGCCATTATATGAGTAATAACGAATCTAAATCGAAAATCTCTACAATCTTAGAACCGGTCTGGCGTATCCAGCCCCGTTCTTCGAATACGCTTAATTTACGACTGATTGTTTCGGGTGTCGTGCCAAGATGGGAAGCTAGATCTTTTCGGCTCATTGGCAGTCGGATGGTCAATTGTTGCTGTTCCTCTGATAGATCCGCCAAATACAACGCAAGTCGAGTTTCAGCAGATTCCATGGCGATTCGGGCGGCTCGCAGCTCTGTATCCGCGAGTCGGGAAGAGAATTCCGTAAGCATCCTCAATGAAATTGCAGGGTGAGATTGCAAAAGTTGCTGCATCTCGTCCCGTTGGATGATACACAGTTCAACGGCTTCCAAAGTTTCCGCATATGCGTCATGAGTCTTTGCGTCGAACAAGGAAAGCTCGCCTGTGAATTCTCCTGGTTTCAGGATACGGACGAGTTGTTCCTTGCCATTCTCCGATAGACGATAGACCTTGACTCGTCCTTTATGCAATATATATAAACCTTCTGAGCGATCACCGCTATGGTAAATCATTTCACCGCGAGGGTAGCTTATGCTGCGTGCAAGCGCGACGATTTTATCCATTTGCTGCTTATCCAAGTGATTGAAAAGAGGGACGAGCGAAACGCAGGAACGGTGAAGATCGTTCGTGCTTAGGTCACAATGTGATCCTTGGTTCATCCGATATCACCTCACTTTGTTTTTGATTCGATGGCTTGTCGTTAGTATAACGTATTAATCGAATGGCGTTCAGGATCACCAGAAGTACGCTCACTTCATGGACGAGCATACCGGAAGCGAGGAATACTTTGCCGAGTAATACACCGAGCAACAGAAGGAATACGGTACCGACCGCAAAGAATGTATTCTGCTTCATGTTCTGTACAGTTGCTTTCGCTAAAGCATAGGCATGGGAGAATTGATCGAGCCGATCTGCCATCAAGACGATGTCCGCTGTCTCCATTGAAATATCTGTTCCGCCTTCTCCCATGGCGAGCCCAATATCCGCCGTTGCTATGGCGGGTGCATCGTTGATTCCGTCGCCTGCCATAGCAACTCGGTGACCTTGTTCTTTCAAACTCTGAACTGCCGCCACTTTATCTTTAGGCAATAATTCCGCATAGATTTCGTCAAGGCCAAGGTGTTCGCCAACTAGTTGGGCTGTATGTCGATTGTCGCCTGTCAGCATGATCATTTGCTTGATGCCATTTTTCCGCAATTTGGCCAACGCTTCGGCAGCTTCCGGACGAATTTGATCGGCGACAGAGATGATTCCTGTGATTTCCCGGGAAATACTGACGAAAATTGCCGTATTTCCAGCTTTCTCACGTTGTGATGCATAGTCTTCCATTTCAGAAGGAATCGGGATCTTTTGGTCTTCCATTAGTTTGCGATTGCCAACTGCGAGATGCTTTCCTTCTACTGTAGCCATTATTCCATTTCCTTTAACCACTTCAGCGTCTTCCGGTTGATTGGACAAATGAATCGCACGTTTCTTCGCTTCTTTAACGATAGTCCGGCCTAGATGGTGTTCTGAAATCATTTCGGCTTCGGCTGTGAGACGCAGTAACTCTTCTTTCTCTATACCTAATCCGTAGACATCAGTTACTTCAGGTCGCCCTCTTGTCAATGTACCTGTTTTATCAAAGACGATCGTATCAATTTTCGCTAGCTGTTCCATTACTTCACCGCCTTTTATCAAGACACCGTTTCGGGCTCCGTTGCCAATTCCTGCAACGATCGAAACCGGTGCGGAAATGACGAGGGCTCCAGGGCAAGCGATGACGAGGAAAGTTAACGTCATTTCGATGTTCCGTGTTAAAAGATAAACGAGCACGGACAAGAGCACAATGGAAGGCGTATAGATAGTAGCAAAACGCTCGAGAAACTTTTCGGTTTTCGATTTGGATTCCTGCGCTTCTTCCACTAATTCAATAATGCGGGCGAAAGTCGTGTCATTACCAACTCTTACGGCAATCACTTCTATATAACCATGTTCCACTAGTGTACCGCTGAATACTTGATCATCCAGCATTTTGCTGGCGGGAACCGATTCACCTGTGATAGCTGCTTCATTTAGTGTGGCGGTCCCCGAAATAATTGGACCATCCACAGGAACTTTTTCTCCTGATCGAACGATGACCTGATCGCCGATTTCAACATTGTCTACTGAAACGGTCAATATTTCACCATCACGCATGACGCGTGCTTCTAGTGGAGCTAAGTCGGTAAGAGCTTTCAGGGAAGAGCGAGTCTTTTCCATTGTTCGTATTTCCAGCATCGCCCCGAATAAAAATAGAAACGTGACGACCGCAGATTCTACATATTCTCCAATGAATAATGCACCGACAACCGCAATCGTGACGAGTAATTCTATGCTGAACGCTTTCATCCGGATAGCTTTAAAAGACTTGATCGTGATTGGAGTCCCGGCTATCAAAGTAGAAGTAACCAACGTGATTTGGCGTGCATCATGCCACCCGGCGATATGCATGATGATCGCGGCTGCTAAGAGAATAGCAGAGATGGCAGTGACGCGTACCGTTTGTTTGGCATTCATGTGAGTTCCTCCTTTTTAAGCAACTTTTAGGTTGAGTACTGGATAACCGAGCTTTTCGATGAGTTCTTGCAAGTCATTCGCAGCTACGATGGCTTCGTCAAACTCAACGCGTACTTTGTTTGAGTGGAATAATACTTTTACTTTTTGAACCCCATTTGCTCGGGCTAAGGCACCTTCAATTTTCTTGACACATGACGGACAGCTGAATGGCTCCATTTGAAATACTGCTTTTTTCATTGTTCTCATCCTTTTCGTTTGTATTTGTTAACTTAAGTATAGAGGGGATTTGTATTTTGCACCTTGACCTCCATCAAGTTTTCTGTAATCTATCCTTTTTCTTCAGAGCAAAGTGCATTATACTTAAAAAGTAGAACAATAATTACGAAATGAGGAGAATCGTTCGTATGAAACTAACTTATTCTGGTAAAACGAAAGATGTTTATCAATTGGAAGACGGTCATGTGCTATTAAAATTCAAGGATGATGTGACAGGGGAAGATGGTGTATTCGATCCTGGCGCCAATACAGTCGGATTAACGATAGAAGGTGCAGGGAAATCGGGTCTTCGCATGACGCAGTATTTTTTCGAAAAATTGGCGGAGCAGCAAGTGCCGACACATTATATCGATGCAGATTTAGATAAAGTAACAATGACGGTCAAGCCTGCAACAGTCTTCGGCAGCGGTCTGGAAGTAATTTGCCGATTTCGCGCAGTCGGAAGTTTCTTGCGGAGATATGGTAAGTATTGTAAAGAAGGACGGGCACTCGATGCCTTCGTGGAAGTAACATTAAAAGACGATGAACGACAAGATCCGCCGATTTCGAAAGACGCATTGGCCCAGCTAGGAATCCTAACGCGTGATGAATACGATATCTTGGAAGAGTTGACGAAAAAAATCTCTGAACTGGTCAAGTTTGAAATGACACAAAAAGGTTTGGATCTCTATGATATTAAGCTGGAATTTGGACGTGATTCTGAAGGAAACATCATGTTGATCGACGAAATTTCAGGTGGGAATATGCGCGTTTATCAAGGGGATAAGTATGTAGAACCAATGGAGTTGGAAACGATTTTATTTTCATAACATGAAGCCGGAAACGAAAAAAGTTTCCGGCTTTTTTAATTCGTGCTGAGGCTA
The DNA here is from genome assembly GCF_019748715.1 of Sporosarcina aquimarina. Classification (GTDB taxonomy): domain Bacteria; phylum Bacillota; class Bacilli; order Bacillales_A; family Planococcaceae; genus Sporosarcina; species Sporosarcina newyorkensis. Next base: position 185,311 of record NZ_JACLBZ010000033.1, read on the forward strand.
TACGCTGTTTGACTTGATGACGCTTTACTTTTTCATTAAACAAATAAAATGATATATATACTGTTGACAACGTTTTCATAGTTTCCTATAATAGCAACCAGTGTCAGAGGAGACACATTGTTTGCTTCTTCACCGACGTTTTTGTACACAAGAACCGTGGTTGGATGAATGCGTATGGCAGTAAATTCAAGATAATGAAAGTGTCTTTCATATCAGCGAATAATTAATAATATTAGCTGTTTTTCATGAACAAAAGCTCCCTGCTTTTGTAAAGGCGCTCTTTTTTGCTCTTCATACCGCAAGGCAGAAAGTTAGCACCCAAGTAGCCAGCACCAATCTCCATTTGGCTTTTCTACGTTAGTATCCTTGCTAAATCCACAAGATTCCTTAGAGAGAATCTGCCGAGTACTCGTGCTCGGTCATTAAAAAAACCTCACGATAATGACGATTCAATGACTTTAGTTTGATGTGACCACGTTGTCGGGTAAGAAGTAAACATGCATCCAGAGAGTTTCAGAGAATGAACATTTGTCTATTATGACAAATGACTAGACTTGGAGGAAAAATGTTTGCAGAAACCTCACATGTATTCGATTGCAGGGTACGATCCGAATGATCCTTACATCTTTCGCACCCCCACTCTAGATGACGGTAAGTCAATTTGGAAACTTGTCAAAGATACCCAAGTCCTAGATTTGAATTCTTCGTACAGTTATTTACTGTGGGCAGATCAATTCAGCGACACCAGTATCTTAGTGGAAGATCACGGGAAAATAGTAGGCTTTATATCGGGTTTCATTCAGCCGAAAGCGCAAGATACGTTATTTATCTGGCAAGTAGCGGTCGACGAATCAGCACGCGGCCAACGTTTGGCTTCCCGCATGCTGCAAGCCATTTTGCAGAGCCAATCATGTCGGAATATTCGGTACTTGGAAGCCACTGTAACGCCATCTAACATTCCGTCAACTAAGCTTTTCAAAGGTTTGGCACGTGATTTACAGACTGAGTGCACAATCACCGATGGCTACACGGAAGATCAATTTCCAAGGGAAGGACACGAAGCAGAAGAGTTGTTTCGCATTGGGCCATTCTGAAGAAGGGGTCGACTGTCGCAACTTGACACGGAAAATACAGAAATACAACGGAGGAATTAATTAACAATGGTACTGACAAAAAGTCAGAAGGTAATGGAAGTCTTTGAAAATCATGAGTCGCAAGTGAGAAGTTACAGCAGAAGTTTCCCGACAGTATTCGAACGAGCAAAAGGCTATAAGATGTGGGACACGGAAGGCAAGGAATATATCGATTTCTTTGCCGGCGCCGGTGCTTTGAACTACGGCCATAACAACGACAAAATGAAGGAAAAGTTGATCGAGTACATCCAAGACGACGGAATTGCACATAGTCTGGATATGGGGACGACGGTCCGAAAAGAATTTCTTGAACGATTTAACGAAGTGATCTTGAAGCCGAGAAACATGGACTATAAAGTGATGTTTCCTGGACCTACTGGGACGAATACAGTGGAAAGCGCATTGAAGATCGCCCGCAAAGTGACAGGACGCCAAAATATCATCAGCTTTACGAATGGCTTTCACGGCATGACGCTTGGTGCATTGTCTGTTACAGGCAATTCATATAACCGCGGCGGGGCTGGAGTACCGTTGAACAATACGACATCCATGCCATTCGATACGTTTTTGGAGGAAGGTCAATCATTAAATTTCCTTAAAAAGTATTTAGCTGACGCGAGCAGTGGATTAGATTTACCGGCTGCAATGATTTTGGAAACGGTCCAAGGAGAAGGCGGCATCAATCCTGCAAGCTTCGAGTGGTTGCGCGAAATTGAACGTCTCTGCCGCAATTACGATATCTTACTGATCGTTGACGATGTGCAAGCGGGGTGCGGCCGAACTGGTACGTTCTTCAGCTTTGAACCAGCCGGCGTCAAACCGGATATTGTCTGCCTGTCCAAATCCATCGGCGGCTATGGCCTGCCGTTAGCCTTGACACTAATCAAACCTCAATACGATATGTTTGGTCCAGCTGAGCATAACGGAACATTCCGCGGCAACAACTTGGCGATTTTGGCAGCGACAGAAGCGCTGTCGTATTGGGAAACAGATGAATTCGCTAAATCGGTACAAGAAAAATCCAAGCTCATTACAAAGCGTATGGAGACGATTGTCGAAGAGTATCCGCAGCTAAAAGCAACGACGCGCGGCCGCGGTTTCATGCAGGGAATCGTCTGTGGTGAGGGCAAGGAAGATTATGCAGATAAGATTTGTGCAAAAGCTTTTGAAAAGGGCCTGATTATCGAGACATCCGGGCCTGAAGGGGAAGTCGTCAAATTCCTCGGTTCATTGATCATCGATGAAAAGGGAATCCAACAAGGTTTTGATATTTTAGAAGAAGCGATTGAAGATGTCGTTAAGAATTAAGGGGGATTTATAGTGATTGTACGTACATTGGATGAAATTATTGGCAGTGAAAACGAAACAAAAGCAAAAACGTGGGCAAGCCGCCGTTTTTTGCTACAGAAAGACAATATGGGCTTTTCATTCCACGAAACGATTATTTATGCTGGTACAGAAACACATATCCATTATCAAAACCACTTGGAAGCAGTCTACTGCGTGGCGGGAGATGGAGAGATAGAAACGACAGCGGATGGGAAGGTTTATCCGATTAAAAATGGCACGATGTATGCACTGAATGAAAATGATGAGCATTACTTGAGGGGCGGTCAGGAAGACATGCGTTTGATCTGCGTTTTCAACCCGCCGCTCGTTGGAACGGAGACACATGATGAGAATGGCGTGTATCCGTTGTTGACAGACTGAGATGAAGCTTCAAAGCAGGGGATCGACCTTGCTTTGAAGTTTTTTGTTTTCATTAGAGTGATGAGAATACTATGGACCATGCCAACCAGCGTCTGCAACGCACCAAACCCATATTCATTGATAATATACCAGTACATTGAATAGTTCGCAGTGAATTGGCAAGAATGGTGAATAGCATGAACAAGGAGGCAACAACTATGTGGAAGTTATCGGGTGCAGTAGTGGCTGCTGTTTTGTTGACAGCTGGCTGTAGTTGGACTAAGGAAAAAGTTCAGGTGAGCGGAGATGAGGCTACCGTGAATCAAGGGGATACGTCAGAGCCTCAAATCATCACGCCAATCATCAACACGGATGGCGAGGAGATTGGGGAGGCGAAATTGACAGCGGATAACGGTGGCGTGTCCATCGAGGTGAAAGCATCTGGCCTGACGCCGGGGGAGCATGGTATCCACATTCACGAGCATGGTGTTTGTACGGCGCCTGACTTTAAAGCGTCAGCTGGCGGACACTTCAATCCGACCGGCAAGGAGCATGGCTTCGACAATCCAAAAGGGTATCATCTTGGAGATTTACGTAATCTAGAGGTTGACGAAAAAGGCGAGGTCTATGCCCAGATGGCAACCGATCAAGTAACTCTTGAAAAAGGGCAGGAGAATTCATTGCTTGATAATGACGGCACAGCGCTCGTCATCCATGAAGGTGCGGACGATTATAAGACCGATCCGGCGGGGGATTCAGGGAAACCGATTGCTTGTGCGGAAATAACGATGAATCAGTTAAAATAATTTAAGGAAACGGCTTCCCGTGAGTGACGGGGAGCCGTTTATTTTGTGCAATAAAAAAGACGCTCCGCATAAAAGGAGCGTCTACACATTATCGAACAATCGCAATAATACCTTCGTCGTCATCCAACTTTAACTGAATGCCAGCTGCCATCGGATCCATGTCAAGATACTGTTCAATCCAAAGGCGAAGTGCTTCAACGAGTCGCGTCGTATTCAACTGATGTACGTTGCCGTTGAGCTCTGCTTCTGCCGAGAAACCTTCGTCGTCATCGTAAGCCAACTCCACTTCCACGTCGTCAGGCATCGCACGTGCTTCTTTCGCGATCAATACACAAACGGCATTTGCCACGTCTTGTTCATAAATTATCTGTTGTTCCATTGATTCATTTCCTCATTTCGCTTACGTTCCTTCTCTTTGAAGATCGCGAAAATCTTTCGTACCATGAAGATGATGAAGACAATCGCTAGAACATTAATCATCAATCCGAGGATTGAACCGAGCATACCCATATTCGCAAATAAGCTACCGAATAAAAGACCAGCCAATCCGCCGAGCATTAAGCCTTTCATCAAGCCGCCGCCCGTACCAGGTTTTTTGCTGGCAGCTGCTTTGTTGTTGCTTTGGTTCGTATTATCTTGTTTCTTTTCAGCTTTATTCGGTTGCACGCGATTCGGTGTGCTGAAGCTTTTCTTTCCGGATTTATAGCCACGTGCCTCCGCTGTGATCTCGTCTTGGAAAACGATGTTCCCGATCGGCGACAAAATTAACGTCGCGGCCAAGAAAAATGCTGCAAGTTTTTTCAATTCGTATTCTCCTTTAATGCTTAGTCAGGACTCCCTAAAGTTCGTAGGCCTTCCTTCTATTTTAATAGATAATGCTGCGTAATGAAAGGAAACCCACTCATTTAGCGAAAAAATTTTCCGTATAATATGGCTGTTCCTTGTCATTGAAATCCACGCCGATCCCTAAAAACTGATAGTCGCGAATCAATATATTATCCCGGTGCCCTTTTGAGTTCATCAGTCCCTCATGTGCAAAGATGCTGCTTGATTGGCCATACGCAAGGTTCTCCCCAGCACTGACGAACTTCACCCCGTCTTTTTTCATCCGATCGAATGGGGATTCGCCGCGTAAATTTTCATGGCTGAAATAATCATGCACAGCCATGTCCATACTATGTTTACGTGCAGCCACAGCTGCCTTGTCGTCCCACGTAAGGATCGAGCGGCCGTGACGCACTCTCGCCGCATTCGTTAAGTCGAAGAGCTGGATTTCAAAACCTTTACGCATGGCATCGTTCTGCGGTGCATACAAAGCGGTTTTCCGTTGCTCTAGTTGGTCCGAGATGAGCTGGACGGCCGTTACTGTATTGTTTTGATGCAAATCATAAAAGACGTATATATAGACGCCATCCGAATGGAAAATATCCATTCCTTCATCATCTTGCAGCTTATAGATATTCGTGCCTTTGCGAATTTCGGTGATCGGCTCTCCATTAACAGCACGGACATCCGCTTTCGCTGCACCGTATTCGATTCCTAATGATGAAGAAATCAACCGGTCATTTGTATAGACCGCATTCACACGCCGCTTTATGTCATAAGACAGCATGACAAAGTTCTGATAATCCTGATGAAAGGTCAGCCATTCGGTACCGTATTCATTGACCGACTTGCGCATTGGTTCACCGAGCTTTGATTTCACTTCGGCTTCCGGCATGCCAATTTCGATATTGTGTATGGATATCAAACTTTGCGTCGGTGTTTCAAGCGCTGGTTGAGCAACTTCATCAGGAACCCGTGATTCCGCGGTTTTATTTGAAATGAACGAGACAACTTTTGTAATCGATTGTTTTGTATAATCAAGCACAGATCCAATCAATTCTTCATCGAGCACCGTTTCCACACGTGCGTCCAGCGGGTCTAGAAACGATAAGTCCACGTATTTGGATACAGGGCCTTCCCATAACGGCTTGGCCGCGTATAAAATTACGATGAGAAATAGTAACTGAAAAAGGCGTTTAAACATGTGACACCCACTCCTCTCATCCATTGTACTCTTTTTCTATCGTGGCAATACAGCGGAAACTATCGAATTGTTGAAATTTATCCGCCAGGAAAGTCGGAAAAAGGGTATACTAAAAAGAATGGAAAGTCTGGAAGGGGTGGATGGCATGTTCGGCGGTGTAAGCAGTGTACCTTCCTGGTTTTATTTAGTCGCATTTGCAGTCGTGTTATTACTAGTCCTGTTTATCGAATGGAAAACGAGATAACGATAGAATTTAAGAAGAAAGAAGGAAAAGCATGTTAACATTTGAAGAGAAACAACAGATTATAGAGGGATTTCCCGAACTTGTGAAAAAAGAAGTATCAATGAAGCGTTTAAACTATCATTATGAAGAGTCACTTTTTGATAAAACGGTCGTCGTGCAACATTTGCACCCGAACGGAAATGGCTTCGTCTACGTGGCGGATGTCAAAGGATATGAGCCGGATGAACGCGGCCTCGTCAATATCCGGGAGTTTTCTGCGGATGAATTGCGAACAGTAATCCAAGCAGCGATCGAAGGGCTGGCTACAGAAGCGGTCGAAGAAGAAATGCTTGAGGAAGTTTGGCAAAATGCAGCAGGACAGACATTGACACTTCTCGAAGAAGATGACTTTTTCAACGTTTATCATGGCTATAACTTGGAAGAGGGCTTTGGTGATTACGAGGAAGCGGCCGGCTATCTGAAAGAAGAAGGTTTTTCAGTCAAAACGAAATGAGGGCACTAGGAGTGAAATCAAATGAAAGGTAAAACAGTTGCAATCGGTCTAATTATTTTTGTTATTGTGGTAGTGGGGGCTGTGTATTTTATGGTACAAGCAACCTTCAAAAACAATCCAACACAAAAAAATCATCAATCGGTCGAAAACCAGTCGTATATAGAACCAGGAACATATGGCTGGCAATTAAAATAAAAAAACAGCAGTACTCGGTGATGTAGTGACCCCTAAAAGTTAGAGTTTTATA